>JAZLFN010000022.1:0-19564 GCA_045615805.1 Clostridia bacterium
TGATAGTATGAAAAACAAGCTTATATATATATTCCTTTGTATGGCGTTAATCATTTCGGCGATTGTTCCCGCAACGGCTTTCGGAGAGGAAAATCCGCTTATAGAAAGTGTATGTGTAATGAAGGGCAGGCTTTACTACTGCGATACTTCGGCAAGTAAAGTCGTAATCAAAAATGTTACGCCTGTTTCGGAAACAGATAAGGCAAAGGAATCGGCAAAGGATTTAGAATATATTGAAACCCCTGTAGCTCCCGATGCATTGTGGACAAAGGACGGAGTGAAGGCAGGAGCGGATTGGCTTAATAATTATGCGGACGACGAGGTGTGGTTTGTTGCAGTTAGGCTAAATAACGGTAATTACAGGATATTGTATTTAAAATTTGTATAAGGGCGTGTTAATATGAAAAATATAAAAAATTTTATTGCCGTATTGACGGCAGTTTGTGTGCTTCTTGTTCCCGTGGGAATTTTTGCGGAGGAGCAGGAGCAGTTACCTGATAAATCGGAAATTGTCAGAGCTGTAATAGAGCATTTGAGCTTGTATTCAAGATACGAAGAGGTGTCTCAGTCAAATCTTTATAAAAAAGCATTGCTTAGTATTATTGATGAGCATCCGGAATTGTACGAAGAAATTATGAAGATTGTTTTAGAATCGGTTGATGAACATTCGGAGTATTACAATCCCGAGGAAGCACAGAGCTTCAGAGAAGACATATCGGGAACCATAGTAGGAATAGGTGTTACCTTTGAAATGGGTGAGAACGGAGCAAACGTTATGAGCGTCATTCCGGACACGCCGGCAGAAAAGGCAGGTATTCGTGTAGGTGATGTAATTGTCAGCGCGGACGGTGTTGAGTTTAAGGGAATGAACTCCGACACGGTTGCAAATCATATCAGAGGCGAGGAGGGCACTGCCGTTAAGATAGGAATTAAAAGAGACGGAGAGGCAAATATAATATATCTTGATATGATTCGTGTAATCATTATGGGAACATCGGTTAAATCCGATTATATTGAGCAGGATGGCAAAAAGCTTATGTACATTAAAGTGTACGGCTTTGTGACAAACACGGCTGAGCTTTTCAAAAAAGCACTGGATGAGGCAAAGAGTAAAAAAGTAAAAAATATAATTATTGATTTGCGCGATAATGGCGGCGGTCTGCTTGATCAGGCGATAACAATGGCGGATTATCTCCTTCCGACAGGTTCAAAGATTACCACGGAGGACCATAAAATAACGGGACTTAATCATACCTACAAGGCGGAGTTTAACGACGACTACAAATTTAATACCGTTATTTTGATAAACGGGAACAGTGCAAGTGCATCCGAGGTTTTAACCGAGGCGTTGAGAGAAAATGACAGTGCATATGTAATAGGAACAAAGTCATACGGAAAAGGAACGATTCAATCTATTATTGACCTTCCCTTTGATGACTGTATGAAGTATACCATTGCTTATTATTTGACACCCAAGGGAAATAACATAAATAAAGTGGGTATTACTCCGGATTTGGAGATTAAAAACAGCGAAGAGCCAATGGATATGAGCAAGTATCCGCAGTTTGGCTACACCAAGGTTTATGAAAACGGAGATAAGGGCGAAGAGATAAAGACGGCAAAAGAGCTGCTTGCAATTTGGGGTTCGTATCAGGGAGAGATAAACGATATATTTGATGACGAAACCGAGAGAGCAGTATACAGCTTTCAGGCACAGACGGGACTTTATCCCTACGGAGTTTTGGATTATACCACACAGCATCAGCTCTACAACAGAATTAAAGCCAGTAAGATTATACATGACGACCAAATGGCAGAGGCACTTAAATATTTTGATATGAAAAAATAACTTAATAAACACAGCGGATGTTACTATAATATGATAAACATTAAAAATGTCATAAACCGGTAGAAAAGGGGATGTTGTTTTTGAAAGCAGAAATGATAAAGGCGTTGTGGTTCAGACTTATTGGGATGACACTCTTTATGGTGGTGCCGTCATTTGTTGTGACAGTTTTGAATACTAAGGGTATTTTGGAAACAAGGAATCAGGTGTTTGTGGGCTTGGCGATAGGGGCAATTGCTTTTTTCGTATATATAATATGTGCACAAAGGGTTCATTACAGAGATGTGTTGGGCAAAAAGTTGCCTTATTATGCTATGCTGATACCCCTCGGAATAATTGTGCTTGCAACCGTTATCCTGTATATTTATGCACGCAGTATTTACGTGTGGATGTTTTGTGAAACAAAATTATTTAATGTGTTTGACTCAAGAATCAGTGTGAAGGCATCAATTGTTCTTTTTTATTTTATCGGTTTTTTGTTTACCTGTTTTTCCCACATAGGACTCAAGCAAGAAGCAAAAAATATAAGAACGGCAATGCGAGAGGAAGCAGAAGTGCTGGGACCGGAAAAACCAATTGAAGCCGAAACTGAATATGACCCCGGAGAAGAAGCAGAGGCAGACGAGGAATACGAAAAAAATTACAAAAAATACAAATAAAACATTAGGGGCGTCCCAATGGGACGCCCGTTGCTGTCTTTGTATATATTTGTACAATTTGCCTATGAACAAGGGTAAAAATTCTGTTAAATATACAAAGTTTACAAAAATCAGAAAAAAAAGCAAAAATACGGGAAAATGCTTGACAGGCAAGGGAAATCGTGGTATTATATTTAGGCGTGGCAAAGACATACGATGAATCCGGAGGTGGCGAAAACGCAGTAATGTTGCGTGTTTCGGGAATTTCGGAGGAGATTGTCCGATTTAAAAAATAGGGCGGAATGTCACGGATACAGACAATGAAAGCCCGGCAAAATGTGATTTAAGCAAGCTGTCGGGGGAAGATTGTGCGGTGGAAGACCGTATAAAATTTAATGATTTCTTGACGGCAGTATGCTGATGCCGGTTGGAAGTGTTGTGTCTGTATGCCCCGAACCGATAGAGGATTCGGGTTTAATTATGAGGCTGTGCGAAACGCCCGGCACAGTGTAAACTTATCTTATTTAAGGAGGGTAATCACATGGCAGCAGAGAAAATCAGAATCAGATTAAAGGCTTATGACCACAACCTTATCGACCAGAGTGCCGCTAAGATTGTAGAAACCGCAAAGAGAACAGGCTCTGAGGTTTCGGGACCTATCCCGCTTCCTACCAGAAAAGAAGTTGTTACTATCTTAAGAGCGGTTCATAAGTACAAGGACAGCCGTGAACAGTTTGAGCTCAGAACCCATAAAAGACTCATTGATGTTCTCGGTCCCACAAACAAGACAATTGAAGCATTAAAGCATCTTGATTTGCCGGCAGGCGTTGATATTGAAATCAAAATTTAGTCTGAGGCGGAAATCAACATTATATCAATAAGCAAAATAATTAAAAATTTGGTCATGTTGGCAAACGCCAACCAATAACCCGCAGATATGTTCCAAAGAACCGATGTCTGTGTAAAATAGGAGGATAAAAATGAAAAAGGCAATTTTGGGTAAAAAAATCGGAATGACCCAAGTGTTTACTGAGGACGGCAATCTTGTACCGGTTACGGTTATAGAAGCAGGTCCTTGTCCTGTTGTTCAGAAAAAGACCGAAGAAGTTGACGGTTACACCGCAGTTCAGGTAGGTTTTGTTGACAAAAAGGAAAAGAAGGCAAACCAGCCCGAAAAAGGACACTTTGCAAAAGCAAACGTTCCGGTAAAACGTTATTTAAAGGAATTAAAGCTTGACAATTCGGCAGAGTTAAATGTTGGTGACGTTCTTGATGTTGCTCAGTTTGAAAACGGTGACGTACTTGACGTTACAGGCACAAGCAAGGGACACGGCTATGCAGGAACCATCAAGAGATGGGGAACGCACAGAGGACCTATGACTCACGGTAGCCATTATCACAGAGGTCCCGGTTCTCTCGGTGCTTGCTCAAGCCCGTCAAGAGTGTTTAAAGGTAAAAAGCTTCCGGGTCATATGGGTGTGGATACCGTTACTATTCAGAACCTCGACCTCGTGAAGGTAGATACAGAACGCAATCTTCTGTTGGTTAAGGGTTCGGTTCCCGGACCTAAAGGCGGATTGCTCGTTGTTAAAAACGCAGTAAAGGCAAACGCGTAAAACCGCAGAGAGAGGAGGAAATAAATAATGCCTACAATTGATATTTATAATGCCGAAGGCAAAGTAGTCGGCAATATGGATTTAAATGAAAATGTGTTTGGCGTTGTAGTTCGCGAAGACGTTATGCACGAAGTGGTTGTCAACTATCTGGCAAACCAAAGACAGGGCACACAGAGCACAAAAACTCGTACAGAGGTTCGCGGCGGCGGCGTTAAGCCCTGGAGACAGAAGGGTACAGGACGTGCAAGACAGGGTAGTATCCGTGCACCGCAGTGGACAGGCGGCGGAGTTGCTCTCGGTCCCAAGCCCAGAGATTACAGATACACATTAAACAAGAAGGTAAGACAGCTTGCCCTTAAGTCCGCTTTGACCGCTAAGGTTCAGGACGGCGAGGTAATTGTTCTTGACACATTCACAGCTCCCGAGATTAAAACCAAGCAGGTAGCTGAACTTTTGAAGAATCTCGGTGTCAGCGAAAAGGCTCTCATAGTTCTTCCGGAAAACGATAAGAACATCGTTTTATCGGCAAACAACATCGCAGGTGTTGATACAACCTATGTTGGAGCAATAAACACATACGAAGTATTAAGTCACACAAAGTGCATCATATTAAAGGATGCAGTTACAAAGCTTGAGGAGGTGTACGCATAATGTTAGCACATGATATTATCAGAAGACCTATAGTTACCGAGCAAAGTATGGACCAGACAGCAGACAGAAAGTACACCTTTGAGGTTGCAAAAAGTGCAAACAAGATTGAGATTAAGAAAGCTGTTGAAGAGATTTTCAAGGTAGAAGTTGAAAAGGTTACAACTATGAATTACATCGGAAAGCCCAAAAGACAGGGCGTATTTGTCGGCAAGAGAGCTGACTGGAAAAAGGCCGTTGTAAAGCTCAAGGAAGGCAGCAAGACAATCGAATTGTTCGAAGGCTGATACAAGAAATTAAGCAGATAAGGAGATTTTAAAATGGGAATTAAGAAATATAATCCTACTACACCTTCGCTGCGTCAGATGACTGTTTCGACATTTGAAGAGATTGACAAGGTTGCACCTGAGAAATCTCTCCTTCGTCCCCTTAAGAGTAAGGCAGGACGCAACGCAAACGGCAGAATAACAGTCAGACATCGTGGCGGCGGTGCTAAGAGAAAGTACAGAGTTATTGATTTTAAGCGTTATAAGGACGGAATAAATGCTACGGTTCTTTCAATCGAGTATGATCCTAACAGAAGTGCAAACATTGCTTTGCTTCAGTATGAAGACGGCGAAAAGACTTATATCATTGCTCCCCTCGGTCTTAAGGCAGGGGATGTGGTAGTATCCGGTGAGGGTGCAGACATTAAGCCCGGAAATGCAATGGAGCTTAAAGATATCCCGGTAGGTACACTCATTTATAACATTGAGTTAAACCCGGGAAAGGGCGGACAGCTTGTAAGGTCTGCCGGTAATACAGCTCAGCTTATGGCTAAGGAAAACGGTTATGCACAGGTAAGACTTCCATCCGGCGAGGTTCGTATGGTAAGACTTAATTGCAGAGCCACAATCGGTCAGGTTGGTAATATTGATTACGAAAACATCAATATCGGTAAAGCAGGAAGAAAACGCCATATGGGATTTCGTCCTACAGTCCGCGGTGTTGTAATGAATCCTAACGACCATCCTCACGGCGGTGGTGAAGGTAAGTCACCTATCGGTATGCCCAGTCCTGTTACTCCTTGGGGTAAGCCTGCATTAGGTTACAAGACAAGAAACAAGAAGAAAAAGTCCGACAAGTTTATTGTTAAGAGACGTAACGTTAAGTAAAGGAGGAATTTATCTATGGGAAGAAGTATTCAAAAAAGAGAGAGGCCTTTCGTTGAAGAAAAATTGCTTAAGAGAATTGAAGCTATGAACGAAAAGAACGAAAAGGCAGTTTTAAAGACTTGGTCAAGAGCTTCCACGATATTCCCCCAAATGGTTGGACATACCATTGCGGTATATGATGGAAGAAAGCATGTGCCGGTGTACATCAGTGAGGATATGGTAGGACATAAGCTTGGCGAATTCGCACCTACCAGAACTTACAGAGGTCACGCAGGCGCAAAGACTACGAAATAATCTGTAAGAAATTCTTACAAGTATCTTTTATATAGATGAAAGGAGCTTAACAGAGATGGAAGCAGTAGCAAGAGTTACTCATGTCCGCATTGCACCGCGTAAGGTTCGTACGGTTATCGACCTTATCAGAAACAAGCCTGTAGGCGAGGCAATCGGAATATTAAGAAACACACCGAAGGCTGCAAGCCCTGTTGTTGAAAAGCTGCTCAAATCCGCAATCGCAAATGCTGAAAACAACTATCAGATGAATGTTGAAAAGTTGTATGTTTCAGAGGTTTATGCGGATCAGGGACCTACTCTTAAGAGAGTTCAGGCAAGAGCACAGGGAAGAGCCTTCAGAATTAACAAAAAAACAAGTCATATCACCCTGAAACTTCAGGAGAAGGAATAAGATAGGAGGTAAAAATATGGGTCAGAAAGTTAATCCCCACGGTCTCAGAGTCGGAATAATTAAAGACTGGGATTCCCGTTGGTATGCTGACAAAAAGAGCTTCGGCGACAGTCTCGTTGAGGACTATAACCTCAGAGTATTCTTGAAAAAGAAGTTATTCCAAGCCGGAGTTGAAAAAATCGAAATAGAAAAATTTGCAAACAAAATCCGCGTATCTATTTATGCTGGTAAGCCGGGTATCGTTATCGGTAAGGGCGGAAGCGAAATAGAGAAGCTTAAGGCAGAGCTTGAGAAGATGACAGGCAAGACAATAATTTTGAATGTTATCGAGGTTAAGCAGCCGGATTTGAGTGCACAGCTCGTTGCGGAAAATATTGCGTCACAGCTTGAACGCCGTATTTCCTTCAGAAAGGCAATGAAGCAGTGTATGGGACGCACCATGAAGCTCGGCGCAAAGGGTATAAAGACCTATGTTGCAGGTCGTGTAGGCGGTGCGGAAATAGCAAGAACAGAGCAGTATCATGAGGGTACAATTCCTCTTCAGACACTCAGAGCAGACATTGACTACGGCTTTGCTGAGGCTGATACAACCTACGGTAAGCTTGGCGTTAAGGTTTGGATTTACAAAGGTGAAATCCTTGCTGAGGGCAGAAAGACAGAGGAAAAGAAGCCTTCGAGAAGACCTGCAAAGCGTTCGGAAGGGGGCAACAAATAATGTTACTACCTAAGAGAGTTAAGCACAGAAAGCAGCAGAGAGGCAGAATGAAGGGCGCAGCTCACAGAGGCAACGTTGTATCTTACGGTGAGTACGGACTTCAGGCTCTTTCGCCCGCTTGGATTACAAGCAATCAGATAGAGGCTGCCCGTGTTGCTATGACACGTTATACAAAGAGAGGCGGTCAGGTTTGGATAAAAATATTCCCTGACAAGCCGGTCACGGCAAAACCTGCTGAAACCCGTATGGGTAGCGGTAAGGGAGCACCCGAATATTGGGTTGCTGTAGTTAAGCCCGGAAGAGTTATGTTTGAAATCGGCGGCGTATCGGAGGAGGTTGCCCGTGAGGCACTTCGTCTTGCAATGCATAAGCTGCCGCTCAAGTGTAAGTTCGTAAAGAAAGCTGACCAAGAAACGGAAGGTGATAGTTAATGAAAATACAGGAAATAAGAGACCTTTCAACGCAGGAGCTTGAAGATAAAATCAAGAGCTTAAAGGAAGAGCTTTTTAACCTTCGTTTCCAGAACGCTACCAACCAAATCGATAATCCGATGAGAATAGTAAGCGTTAAGAAGGATATCGCAAGAGTAAAAACCGTCCTCAAGGAAAAAGAGCTTGGCATTAACACAAGCATAAATGCGTAGGAGGTGCAATAAATAATGAATGAACGTAATTATCGTAAAACTCGTGTCGGTGAAGTAATCAGCGACAAGATGGACAAAACAATAGTAGTTGCAATTAAAGAAAACGTAAAGCATAAGCTTTATAATAAGGTTATTAAGCGCACCTACAAGCTTAAAGCACACGACGAAGAAAACACCTGCGGTATCGGCGATAAGGTTAGGGTTATGGAAACCAGACCTTTGTCAAAGGACAAGAGATGGCGCGTTGTTGAAATTGTTGAGAAGGCTAAATAATAGCTTGGGTAAGCATTAAATGAAATAAGATAGGAGGAAATCCGTTATGATACAACAGCAGACGATTTTAAAGGTTGCTGATAACAGCGGAGCAAAGGAATTACTTTGTATCCGGGTTATGGGCGGTTCTTTCAGACGTTACGGAAACATCGGCGATGTGGTAGTTGCATCTGTTAAAAAGGCAACACCCGGCGGTGCTGTTAAAAAGGGTGAGGTTGTTAAGGCTGTTATAGTCAGAAGCGTTAACGGCGTAAAGAGAGCAGACGGTTCAAAAATCAGATTTGACGAGAACGCAGCGGTTATTATCAGAGATGATAAGACACCAAGAGGCACTCGTATATTCGGTCCGGTTGCAAGAGAACTCAGAGACAAGGAATATATGAAGATTCTGTCTTTGGCACCCGAGGTTCTTTAATAAAAGAGAACCAAATTTGAAAATCCTTTAAAGAATAGGAGGAAAAACAATGTCCACCAAAATGCATGTAAGAACCGGCGATCAGGTTGTTGTTTTGTCAGGTAAAGACAAGGGCAAAAAGGGTAAGGTATTATCCGTTAATCCTGAAAAGCGCACGGTAATTGTTGAGGGTGTGTCCGTTGCCAGCAAGCATAAAAAGCCCAGAAAGATGGGGGAAGCAGGCGGCATAATCAAGCAGGAAACACCTATATATGCAAGCAAGGTTATGAACGTATGCGCTAAGTGCAATGCCGCTGCAAGAGTAGGCCGCAGAATTTTAGAAGACGGCTCTCATGTTCGTTATTGCAAAAAGTGCGGTGAAACGTTTTAATAAATTTTGATTGAGGAAGGAGGTTTCACTCTAAATGAGACTCGAAGAAAAATATACAAAAGAAATCAAAGACGCTTTGATGCAAAAGTATAGTTATAAGAGCACAATGCAGATTCCGAAGCTTGATAAGGTTGTTATCAATATGGGCGTGGGAGATGCGAGAGAAAATTCAAAGGCAGTTGAAAGTGCGGCAAACGATTTAGGCTTGATTACAGGTCAGAAGGCAGTAATTACAAAGGCAAAGAAGTCAGTCGCAACTTTTAAAGTCAGAGAAGGTATGAATATAGGCTGTAAGGTAACACTCAGGGGTTCAAAGATGTATGAGTTTGTTGACAGACTCTTCAACGCTGCCCTTCCGAGAGTTCGTGACTTCCGCGGCATAAACCCCAATTCCTTTGACGGCAGAGGAAATTATGCACTCGGTATTAAAGAACAGCTTATCTTCCCTGAAATTGATTACGATAAAATTGACAAAATCCGCGGAATGGACATCATATTTGTTACTACTGCAAAGACAGATGAAGAAGCAAGAGAATTGCTTTCATTGATGGGTGCACCGTTTATGAGATAATGTCGATAAGGAGGATTAAAGCTTATGGCTAAAAAGTCTATGGTTATAAAGCAGCAAAGAAAGCAGAAATATTCCACAAGGGAATATAACAGATGTAAAATCTGCGGAAGACCTCATGCTTACCTTCGTAAGTTTGGTATTTGCAGAATCTGCTTCCGTGAGCTTGCTTATAAAGGACAGATTCCGGGCGTAAAGAAAGCGTCTTGGTAAGACTGAATTATAAAAATATGAAATCAGGTGACTGAAATTTAAGTTACGGACAGTCAAACCGATTTTGATTCCGATAAAAAGGAGGTTAAACTTATGCATATAACAGATCCGATTGCGGACATGCTGACAAGAATAAGAAATGCAAACAACGCAAGACATACAACTGTTGACATTCCCGCATCAAAAATGAAAAAATCAATAGCGGATATTTTGTTATCCGAGGGTTATATAAAGGATGTTGAGCTTATAGAAGACGACATACAGGGTATAATCCGCATAACACTTAAATATGCCGAGAACAAGCAGAAGGTATTGACAGGACTTAAGAGAGTATCAAAGCCCGGTCTCCGTTCTTATGCTTCTAAAGATGAGCTTCCCAAAGTATTAAAGGGACTCGGTATTGCAATTATCTCTACTTCAAAGGGCGTTATGACAGACAAGGAAGCGCGTCGTCAGAATGTAGGCGGAGAAGTATTGGCATTTATTTGGTAATAAATTACTCGTATGAAAGGAGGAGAATTCATTGTCACGTATAGGAAAGATGCCGATTGAAGTACCGACAGGTATTACGGTTACAATCGGTGAGAACAATGAAATTACCGTAAAAGGTCCTAAGGGCGAGCTAAAAAGAGCACTCTCAAAGGAAATGATTATAGAACAAAACGGCAATGTAATTGAGGTTAAGCGTCCGTCAGATAATAAAGAGCACAGATCTCTTCACGGTTTGACAAGAACCTTGCTTAACAATATGATTGTCGGAGCCGGCGAAGGCTTCAAAAAGGAGCTTGAAATCAACGGTGTTGGTTACAGAGCACAGAAGCAGGGAAAGAAGCTTATAATGAACCTTGGTTATTCTCATCAGGTTGAGATGGAGGAAGTTGACGGAATTACAATCGATGTTCCTCAGCCTAACCAGATTATAGTTTCAGGCCCGGATAAACAAAAGGTTGGTCAGTTTGCGGCAAACATCCGCGAAAAGAGACCGCCTGAGCCTTACAAGGGTAAAGGTATTAAATACGTTGATGAACATATCAGACGTAAGGAAGGTAAGGCAGGCACTAAGAAGTAATTAGCTGTCAGGAGGTGTAAATTTAATGATTAAAAAGGAAAGCAGTAATGTATCAAGACTTGCAAGACACGCAAGAGTTCGTAAAAAGGTTTCCGGAACAGCGGAAACTCCGAGAATGTGCGTATTCCGCAGTCTTAAAAACATATACGTTCAAATCATTGATGATACAGCAGGAAAGACTTTGGTTTCTGCATCAACTCTTGACGCAGACCTCAAAGGAAATTACGGCGGAAATAAGGAAGCTGCAAAGGCAGTGGGCGCACTTATTGCAAAGCGTGCATTGGATGCAGGAATTTCCGAAGTTGTATTTGACAGAGGCGGATATGTTTATCACGGCAGAGTTCAGGAACTTGCCGATGCAGCCCGTGAAGGCGGTCTGAAATTCTAATTTGATTAAAAGAGGTGAATATAAATGGCAGAGAAAGGCGAAATCACAAAGAAGCAGGAACGCATTGAGGCGGACACTCTCGATTTGCAGGAAAAGATGGTATTCTTAAACCGTGTTGCAAAGGTTGTAAAGGGTGGTCGTACATTCCGTTTCAGTGCTTTGATGGTTGTCGGCGACGGTAACGGTCATGTTGGTTGCGGAATGGGAAAGGCAGCAGAAATTCCCGATGCAATCCGCAAGGGTATCGACGACGCCAAAAAGAATATGATTACCGTTCCCATGTATAAAAGCACAATTCCTCACGAAATCATTGGTGAATCCGGTGCAGGAAGAGTTCTTTTAAAGCCTGCCGCAGAAGGTACCGGTGTTATTGCCGGCGGACCTGCGCGTGCGGTGCTGGAGCTTGCGGGAATCAGAGATATCAGAACAAAATGTTTACGCAGTAATAACCCGAAAAATGTTGTTGCTGCAACGATTGAAGGCTTGGCTTCGCTTAAGAGCGTTGAAGAGGTATCAAGTCTTCGCGGAAAGAAACCGGAGGAAATCCTCGGTTAATAAAAAAATAAGGACAGGAGGGTTTATCCTTGGCTGATACAATTAAGGTTACTCTTAAAAAGAGTACAATCGGATGCAAAAAGGACCAGATTGCAACTGTTGAGGCACTCGGACTTAAGAAAATCGGACAGTGCGTTGAAAAGCCCGACAATCCTCAGATAAGAGGTATGGTGTTTAAGGTTAAGCACTTGGTTGAGGTATCCGAATAATAAAGAACTTTTCGGGCAAACAGCCCGTATACGAATTTTCATGAAAAAAGGAGGAGGTGTACCAAATGAAACTTAACGAGTTATCTCCGAGCGAAGGCTCTAAGAAAAAGTCATTCAGAGTCGGCAGAGGACACGGAAGCGGTAACGGAAAGACAGCCGGTAAGGGACATAAGGGTCAAAACGCAAGATCCGGCGGTGGTGTTCGTCCCGGATTTGAAGGCGGACAGATGCCTATTTACAGAAGATTACCTAAGCGTGGTTTCAAAAATATCTTTGCAAAAGAATATGTTTCAATTAACGTTGAAAGACTTAACGGCTTTGAAAACGGCACCGAGGTTACTGCAGAAGTGTTAAAGGACGCCGGCGTAATTTCAAAAATTTGCGACGGAATTGTAATTTTGGGCAGAGGTGAGATTTCAAAGAAGCTTACTGTAAAGGCCGCAAGATTCAGTAAAACCGCAGCTGAGAAAATAGAGGCTGCAGGCGGAAAGGCTGAGGTGGTATAAGATGTTTGAAACAATCAGAAACGCATGGAAAATTGCTGATTTAAGAAAAAAGCTTATTTACACCTTTATTATGCTGGTGATTTTCAGGCTCGGTTCGTGTATTCCCGTTCCGTTGCTTGATAAAAATGCTTTGTCAACATTGTTTGATGCAGAGAACACAATGTTTGGATTTATCGACATTATTTCCGGTGGTGCGTTTAAAAATGCAACAATATTTGCAATGAGTATTACACCGTACATCAATGCTTCGATTATTATGCAGCTTTTATGTGTTGCAATTCCTGCTCTTGAAAGATTACAGCAGGAAGGCGAAGAAGGAAGAAAGAAAATCGGTCAGATGATGAGATACGGAACAGTTGTTCTTGCTCTTGTTCAGGCTATCGGTCTTTACTTCTTGCTTAAGAGCTATCAGGCAGTTGCAAATCCCGGTTGGGGTTCTGCCGTTGTTATAATCACAACCTTTACGGCAGGTACGGCGTTTCTTATGTGGCTCGGAGAGCAGATTACAGAAAAGGGCGTTGGTAACGGTATTTCGCTTATCATTTTCGCAGGTATCGTATCAAGACTCCCATCTATGATTACAACTCTTTGGGCAAGCATTCAGGCGGGAGCTCTTAATTGGTTCACAGCTGCATTATTCTTGGTTGCAGCTTTGGTAGTTGTTGCATTTGTTGTAATGATGAACGAGGCAGAGCGCAGAATTCCTGTTCAGTATGCAAAGCGTGTTGTAGGAAGAAAGATGTATGGCGGACAAAGCACTCATATACCCATTAAGGTTGCAGGTGCAGGCGTTATTCCGATTATCTTTGCAATGTCAATTATGGCATTCCCGGGTACTATTGCAAGCTTCTTCGGCAAGACTGCTGAAAGTGGCGGATTCTGGGGCGGATTTTTAAAGGTATTTTCGGGTAATTCTTGGATTTATGCCGTGCTTTACTTCTTGCTTATTATCTTCTTCACATATTTCTATACGGCAATTCAGTTCAATCCCATTGAAATGTCAAACAATATGAAGAAGAACGGCGGATTTATACCCGGTATTCGTCCGGGCAGACCGACCTCCGATTTTATCTCTAAGGTTTTGTCGAGAGTTACTCTTGCAGGAGCAGTTTTCCTCGCAGTAATTGCAGTTCTCCCGATATTCTTAAACCTCGGACTCAATATTGCAAACCTGTCTATCGGCGGAACATCTGTACTTATTGTTGTAGGTGTTGCTCTTGAGACGGTTCAGAGTATGGAGTCGCAGATGCTTATGCGTCACTACAAGGGATTTTTGGAGTAAATTGAATAATAGGTTATTTTGGTGAGCAAAATAACCATGGGATATAACGGAAGAGTAGAAACGGCACCTTAAAAATAAGGGAAAGGTTCTGCTCTATCCGTTTATTCGGAAAAGTTTATAAATTAAAGATCTGTTACTTGCATTTATATGCATTTTATGTTATGGTAATTTTGTATGAAGAAAGGAAGTTGTCGATTATGAAGCTTATTATGTTAGCTGCTCCGGGAGCGGGAAAGGGCACTCAGGCAGAAAAACTTTGCGAACATTACGGAATACCCACCATATCTACAGGGGCGATATTGAGAAAGAATATTAAAGAAGAAACAGAGCTGGGAAAGCTTGCCAAGACTTATATAGACGACGGAAAGCTTATTCCCGATGATGTTATGATTGAGGTTATGAAGTCACGCCTTAAGGAGGATGACTGCAAAAACGGATTTATCCTTGACGGATTTCCAAGAACCATTGCTCAGGCAGAGGCGCTTGACAAATCGGGAATAGAGATTGACTGCGTGCTTAATATTGATGTTCCCGATGAAAAGATTATAGAAAGACTTTCGGGAAGAATGGAGTGTCCCAAATGCGGAAAGACATTTCACAAATTATACAATAAACCTGAAAAAGATGGCGTATGTGATGCCTGTGGAGGAGAGCTTACGGTCAGGGATGACGACAAGCCGGAGACGGTTAAAAACAGACTTGAAACATACCACACACAGACCGAGCCGTTGCTTGACTACTATGCTGAAAAGGGAAAGCTCAGAACGGCAGTAGGACAGGAAGAAATTAACGACACCACAAAAGAAGTTTTAAAGGCACTTGAAAACTGATATACATCAAGGGGTAAATTACAAATGGTAACGATTAAATCAAAATCCGAAACGGAGAAAATGAAAGCTGCGGGAGAGGTTACCTACGGGGCGCTTTGCAGAGTAAAAGAGGCTGTAAAACCGGGGGTAACCACTCTTGAGCTTGACAGAATTGCGGAAAGTTACATAAGGTCACAGGGTTGCACGCCGTCATTTAAAGGCTATGGAGGATTTCCGTCCAGCATCTGTGCAAGTGTAAACGAGGAAATTATTCACGGTTTTCCCGGCAAAAGAGTATTAAAAGAAGGGGACATAGTCAGCATTGATGTGGGAGCTTGTTATAAGGGTTATAACGGAGATGCGGCAAGAACCTTCGGCGTCGGAAAAATATCGGATGAAGCCCAAAGGCTTATAGATGTTACAAAGCAATGCTTTTTTGAAGCACTCAATTTTGTTCGTGAGGACAACAGAATAAGGGATATATCCTCGGCGGTTCAAAAGTATGCGGAAAAAAACGGATATTCCGTTTTGCGTAATTATTGCGGACACGGGGTAGGTGCCGATATGCACGAGGACCCTGAAATTCCCAATTATGTTACGCCTATGAGGGGAATTCGCATAAAGGCAGGGATGTGCCTTGCCATAGAGCCTATGATATGTCAGTTTGACCATAAGGTCTATGTTGCGGACAACGACTGGACAGTTATTACTGAGGACGGAGGACTTACCGCACATTACGAAAACTCGGTTCTGGTAACAAAGGGTGAGCCGTATTTACTCACACTTATTAAATAGAAATCAATACGCCGCAGGTGTAAGTATAAATACTATGCCGAAAACACAAGTCGGCAGATGATATAACGGGGGTGAAAAATTATGTCAAAAGAAGATGTATTGGAAGTAGAAGGCACAGTGCTTGAAGCCTTGCCAAATGCTATGTTTAAGGTTGAATTGGAAAACGGTCACCAGATATTGGCACATATATCGGGAAAGCTCAGAATGCATTTCATCAGAATTTTGCCCGGGGACAAGGTTACGGTAGAGATTTCTCCCTACGACCTGACTAAGGGCAGAATTACATGGCGCGCCAAATAGTGTTGGTTAAAAACGCACATAATGCACAACATTTCGCCGCTCGCAAGCCTCCCTTGTCAAAGGGGGTAGAAATTGTTATGCGAAGCATCAATTTCTGGGGGATTCCCCGAGGCTAAGCCTCGGGATGCGGTAGAGTGTTACGGGCTTATGTTGCTCATTTTGCACTGTTTATTCTCGACCTTAAAAGAGCTGAGGCAAGAATGAAAAATCATTTTGCCAAGGCTCTTATTTTGTACTATGACACATGAGGTGATACATATGAAAAAAACACTTATTTTAATAATGGTTGGAGTGCTTTTGATAACCCTTTTCGGTTGCGGCGACAAAAAAGAAGAAACCGCAGCCACGCAAAGCACGGAAAAGAAAATAACCGTAACCTGTGCAGGAGATTGCACATTGGGTACGGATGTCGCTTTTGACGGAGGCACTTTTCCCGATGAGGTTGAAGCTCAGAACAAAGATTACAGCTACTTTCTCAGAAATGTAAAGCCGTATTTTGAAAGCGATGATTTAACAATAGTTAATTTTGAAGGAACCCTTACAAAAAGGGGCTCAAGGCAGGATAAAACCTTTGCTTTTAAAGGCGATCCCGAATACACAAAAATATTAACAACATCATCGGTTGAAGCGGTTACTCTTGCTAACAATCACAGCCGTGATTACGGAGAAGAAAGCTTTGAGGATACAAAAAAGTATTTGGGCGAAGCAGGTATAACATATTTTGAAAAGCTCAACACAGTTGTAAAGGATGTAAAGGGCGTAAAGGTCGGACTTGTAGGACTTTATGATTTGGACAACAGTGCAAACGACAATCTGCCAAAGGCTATGGAAAAGGTTAAAAATGACGGTGCGGAAATAATAATAGTTCAGATACATTGGGGAATTGAGGGGGAAAACTACCCCGAGGATTCCCAAATTCAGCTTGCACACAAAGCCATAGACAGCGGAGCGGATCTGGTAATAGGGCATCACCCACATGTATTACAGGGACTTGAATGCTATAAGGGTAAAATGATTGCTTACAGTATGGGCAACTTCTGCTTCGGCGGAAATCAAAATCCATCGGATAAGGATACTATGATATATAGACAAACCTTTACCGTAAGGGACGGAAAATCAAACGGAACATTGGATTATTATGTAATCCCCTGCTCAATTTCATCGTCAAAATCAAGAAACAACTATCAACCCACACCTGCAAACGGTGATGAAAAAACACGAATACAAAATAAAATACAGAAATTTACCGATAAGCTGGGAAATCTTGATGTAAGCTTTGACGAAGGCGAATCCTTAAAAAACGGCGGAGGAAATAACGAGAATTCGGGAATGATATTATAAATAATAAAATTCAAGGAGTGGTTATATGAGTAAGAAAATTATTGCTGTAATTACCGCAATTATTATGATAATTCAATTCGGAGCGGTTTTTGCCGACGGAACGGAGCGTGATGCCGCCGAAAAGGTTTTAAGCATTGTGAAAGAAAGAATAGGAAGCACAGATGAATATGATAAGTTTGAAAGCAATGTGTTTGAATATGACGGCGAAAAAAGATACGAGTTTCATTGGACAAATGAGGATTACTCCAAGAGTATGGCTGTAAACTGTGGTGAAAACGGAATAATATATTCATATAATAAATTTTCCGCAGACGAGAGCTATGGCGGAGAGCCTTGGCTTAATGAATTACCAAAAGAAGAAGCGCAAGAAAAAGCCTATGCTCTGTTGCAGGCTTTAAATCCGCTGATTGGTGACAAGCTTATACTTGAGGGTGATACAAATTCGAGCCTGTATTCAAGCGGATTTTCCTTTAATGTAATTCATATTGAAAATGGGTACAGGGTTGCGGATGATAACGGATATATTTCCGTTGATAAAAATGCTGAGAAGATAATAAGCTTTTATATAAATTATACGGCAGGAAACTTGTTTGAAAAATCAGAGGTTGTTCCGAAGGATAAGGCTTTTGAAGCCTATCGTAACAACTTGGGAATAGAGCTTAAATATCTTGACGAATATAAAGAAAGAGAAAAGATAATTTTCCCTGCCTATGTTGAAAAGGATAATTACGGTAAATACATAAACGCCCAAACAGGAGAAGTTTACGAAAGATCTGCCGAGAGATATTATCCGGCAAGCGGAGCGGTAAAAACTGAGGCTATGGCAGAGGATAACGAAGGCTTTGTGCCCACTCCCGCCGAAAAAGAGGAACTTGACACGGTTGAGGGGCTTCTTTCAAAGCAGGAGATAATCTCAAAAATCAAAAAAAATACCGTTCTTGAATTTCCCAAGGGGTATGAGAATGAAAGGTTTGGTTATGTAAAGGAATTCGACGGCAGACGAATCGCTGTTTTAAATCTTGAAAAAATAAACGCTGACGGATTTTATTCATCCGTGCATTTCAGGATTGATGCCGAAACGGGGGAAATATTGGGCTATACCAATTACAGCGAGGTCAAAAATAACTCAAAAGCCACTATAAAATCAAGTGAGATTAAAAACAACCTTAAGAAAAGTGCGGAACATCTTTGCGGTGAGGAATTTTCGGAATATAAGGAATCCGCTTTTAACTATCCCGAAAACAAGGATGACTATTATGCTTATATAAATTATACAAGATATGTAAACGGAATTCCCTATGAAGATGACCGGCTGTCAATTACCGCAGATATAAGAAACGGAAAAATAACGGATTACGCAAAGACATATACAAAAAAAGAATTCCCCTCACTTGAAAATGTTGTGGGCGAGGATGCGGCATATAACGAGATATATTCAAAGCTTTCCTATGAGCCTGTGTATATTTTGGAGAATAAAGAGGGCAAAAAAACAGCGGCTTTAGTCTATGAATTTGTTAAAAAACCATATATTGAGATTGATGCATATACGGGAAAATTCAGAAATGACTTTGATAAAAAGGAGTATAAATTTGAATATTCCGATATAGAAAATCACTATTGCGAAAATGCGGTAAAACGCCTTTCGGAGTACGGCATAGGATTTTATACCGACAAGTTTTTGCCCGATGAAGATATACGACAAAAGGACTTGATGCTTTTGCTTTCAAATGCAGTAAGCGGAGGCAGACTTTATAATGCAAATGATAAAGAACTTGAAGAAGCATATAAAAATGCCTATAACACGGCAAAGGCGGCAGGCATAATCTCTGAGAACGAGATTGCGCCGGAGGAATATGTAACAAGGCTTGATTCGGCGGTATACATAATCCGAATGATGCATCTTGAAAAGGCGGCGAAAATTGATGGTATTTATTTAAAAATTTTCCCCGATGTTGAGGAAAGAAAAGGATATGTAAATATCTTAAAGGGACTTTCCGTAATAAACGGCGATGAAAACGGAAACTTTAATCCTTATGAAAACACAAAAAGAGGGGATTTTGCCATAATCCTTTTTAATTCTTTGTCAATATAGTCTTTATGAAAAATTTTTTAAAAAACCATAAAAAATCCTTGACAACAGGAAAAATGTGTGATATTATTATATGGTTCGCTATATGGGTGGTAGTATGCATAAAAGCGGACGAGTCAAAATTAGGAGGTGAAGGATAATGAAAGTAAAACCTTCAGTAAAACCTATTTGTGAGAAGTGTAAAATTATTAAAAGAAAAGGCAAGGTAATGGTAATCTGCGAGAATCCCAGACATAAGCAAAAGCAGGGATAATCAACGGTTTTCGGAGCAGGGTCAGGCTTAAGAACCAAAATTTAATTTAAGCTGATTCCGCGGTTCGCGGGTGAAATTCTGCTCCCTTGTTTTTTAAAAATCAATGGAGGTGAAATTTTATGGCACGTATTGCAGGTGTGGATTTGCCCAACGATAAGAGAGTTGAAATAGGTCTTACCTATAT
>JAZLFN010000023.1:0-55154 GCA_045615805.1 Clostridia bacterium
ACTTTTTCCTTATTCACTATTACTTATTACTTTCCAAAAATCCTCGTTCGATACTTTTTGAAGTAAGAGTGAAGAAGGAATAGTGAATAAGTAAAAATCCCCGTTCTTACGAACGAGGATTTTTGGTGACTCCTGGGGGATTCGAACCCCCGTAGCCGCCGTGAGAGGGCGGAGTCTTAACCACTTGACCAAGGAGCCTTGTTTAATTTTCCAACGAACAAAGGATAGTATACCATTTTTTGAAATAAAAGTCAAGACTTTTTAATAAATTAAATAAAAATGTGTGCCAAACCCTTAAAACTAAAAATATATTGTATTTTTGTTTTTTGAGTGCTATAATAAAAACACAAAAACTTAAAAGGGATGATAAATATGATTTATAAAGATTTTAAGAACAAAAAGTTATCCATGCTTGGAATGGGTTGTATGCGCCTTCCTCTTAAAGATGACGAAAGCAAGCAGATTGACGAAGAAAAGACTGCCGAAATGATAGAATACGCCCTTTCAAACGGCGTAAACTACTTTGACACGGCGTGGGGTTACCACGAGGGCAATTCGGAAACTGTTATGGGAAAGCTTCTTGAAAAATATCCTCGTGACAGCTTTTATCTTGCATCAAAATTCCCCGGATATGACCTTACAAACTTTAAAAAAGCAAAAGAAATTTTTGAAAAACAGCTTGAAAAATGCCGTGTTGATTACTTTGATTTTTACTTAATCCACAATGTATGCGAATCAAACATAAATCATTATCTTGACAACGAAAAATACGGCGATGTGGAATATGTTATTTCTCAAAAAGAAGCCGGCAGGATAAGACATCTTGGATTTTCGGCTCACGGTAATTTATCCGTTATGCGAAGCTTTTTGGAAAAATACTCTGAGTATATGGAGTTTTGCCAAATTCAGCTTAATTGGGTTGATTACGAATTTCAAAATGCAAAATCGAAAATTGAGCTTCTTAAGGAATTTAATCTTCCCATTTGGGTTATGGAGCCTTTAAGAGGCGGTAAGCTTGCAAGCCTTGAAGATGAATATAAATCCGAAATGAAAACCATCTTCCCCGATGGGAATGAAATCGAAGGGGCTTTTCGGTACCTGCAAAGCTTCCCGGACATAAAAATAATTTTATCCGGAATGTCCGACTTTAATCAGCTTAAAGAAAATATAGAAATATTCAAAACGGAAAAACCCCTAAACGAAAAACAGATTGAGGGTATTTACAAGCTCGCCGAAAAAATGACCAATAAAAAAACTCTCCCTTGTACAGCTTGTCGTTACTGCACATCTTACTGCCCGAAAGAGCTTGACATCCCTGCAATAATTGAGCTTTACAACGAACATTCCTTTACGGACGGAGGTTTTATTGCTCCCATGACTTTATCATCATTTTCCGATGACAAAAAGCCGTCTGCCTGTATAGGTTGTAAAAGCTGTGAAGCCGTATGTCCTCAGCAAATAAAGATTTCGGAAATGATGACGCAATTTAAAAACATATGATTATTAAAAAATCCTCGGTCATAATTTTTGACCGAGGATTTTTCACCGACCTTTTTTAATTGGGGATTTGCTCCGACAATGTAACACTTACTTCCTCTGTTATTCCCGTTGCATACTTGTATACTTTAAGCGTAATTGTATCACCGGGATTGTGTCTGTTCTTAATTTCGTTTAATGATTCACTGTCGGTTACCTTTTCGCCGTCAATTTCAATAATTATATCACCCTGCTGAAGTCCTGCATTTCGTGCGGCTTCTCCGTTAATTTCAATTACCTGAACACCCTGAGGCCACGAATATGCCCTTGACATATACTCCGTAACATCACGGGTTGAAATTCCGATAACAGGTCTGCCCTTAACATAGCCGTACTCAAGAAGGTCTGCAATTATCGGCTTTGCTTCATCGGTTGGGATTGCAAAGCCCATACCCTCAACGCCCGAATATGAAACCTTAACAGAGTTTATACCTATTACTTCACCTGTTCTGCTTATTAAAGCACCGCCGGAGTTACCCGAGTTAATTGCCGCATCCGTCTGAATAACATTCATGGTTCTGTTGTCTACGAAAATTGTACGGTTCATAGCACTTACAATACCTTCTGTAACGCTTCCGAAGAATTCAAGTCCCATAGGATTACCTATTGCAACAACTCTTTCTCCTACCTCAATATCACTTGACGAACCAACCGTAGCAACGGTTAATGCTTCTTTAGGCTCGATTTTAACAACCGCAAGGTCTGTCTGCTCATCTGCACCGATAATCTCTGCTTTATATTCTGAGCCGGTATTTAATATAACGGATACTGCCGTAGCACCCTCCACAACATGGTTATTTGTAACAATATATCCGTCGTCACTTAATATTATACCGGAGCCTACCGCCTGTTGTGCACCTGAATTTCCGAATATAGTCATCTGTCCCTGAATCGTACTCTTTATACCAACGACTGCAGGACCGACTTTTTTCGCAATCTCGGTTGTAGGTATTTCGGTTCCCGACGATACTGCGTTTGTAACGCCCTCTGTATCTCCCGACGACGGCTTAAGATTATCCACAAGCTCCTGCTTCAGGGTAATCTGTCTTTGTCCGCTTCCCATACTTTTGCCGATAAAGAACGCACTGCCCACAAGAGCAAGATTCAAAACCGTAAGAGCAAGCATTGCGGCAACAGGTCTTTTATACCAAGGAGTCTTTTTCTCTTTGGGAGCATCTTCCGCTTTTACCTCGGGTTCTTCACCGCCGTATCCGCCGGATAAATCGATTTTAATCTCTTCCGTTTTGTCGAAAGTCATATTATCGACACCGTCAAGCTCCTCATCCTTACGAAAGCTGTCAACGGGAGTATATTCCGATTCCTGTGAGTCACAAACATCTTCCGGTTCTTCATTAATCGGATTTTCATAATTATTTTTTTCGTATTCGTCCATATTTTCCTCCTCGCCCAACAAGGCGTTTATTTTTATTTTCTAACCGTATTATATCCCTCAAAATTTACAATTCTGTGAACAAATTGTAAAAGAGGTATAAATTATTGAAATTTTTTCCTGTTCGTCACAGGCTTGCCTTTATCGAGAGTAAACACAAACTCTGCATACTCTCCCTCTTTACTGTAGACCGAAATTTTCTTTCCGTGAGCACTTATAAGATTTTTAACGAGATACAAGCCTATTCCCGTTCCATCTTTATTGGTGCTTCTGGATTTATCTTCTTTATAAAATCGTTTAAATACCATAGGAAGATTTTCCTCGGAAATTCCGACTCCTGTATTTTTTACGGATGTTACAACCTCATTTTGCCTGCGTATTACCGAAACAGTGATTTTACCCTTTTCATTTGTAAATTTAACCGCATTATCCATAAGATTTGTTATCACACGCATAATAAAATCCTTATCGGCAAACACATACATATTTTCCCGTTCAAAGCAAAATTCCACATCGATTTTTTTCTCTGAAATCTTGTTTTCAAGTCCTATAGTGACAATCCTTATCATCTCGTTTATATCAAAGCTGACCTTATCCGGAATCATATTATCGGACTGAATTCTTGTAATATCCAGAAATGTATTTACAAGTCTTGAAAGCCTTTTTATTTCATCGTTCACTATTTCAAGATATTCCCTATGCTTTTCCTCCGGAATCGTTCCGTCGATAATTCCCGATATAAATCCGCCTATTGTTGTCATAGGCGTTCTCAATTCGTGGGATACATCCGATATAAATGTATTTTTTACCTGCTCAGATTTTTCAAGCTCATATGCCATATTATTAAATGCCTCGGCAAGCTCATAAACCTCGAAAATATTTGAATCCCTTTCCGTAAGGTCAACTCTTACATCAAATTTTCCTTTTGCAAACTCCGTTGTTGACATACTGATTTTTCTGATTGGCACGGAGATATTTTTTGCAAGAAAATAGGAAAGCAAAAACGATACCGTTGCCATAACAAAAAGAGAAATAAAAAGTATTTTAAAAAGGTCATATTTCATTTTTTGATGCTCTGGTATGGGACGGCTTACCGACACAGCACCTAATATTTTATTGTTGTCGTCTTTAACGGGAACCTGCATGGTAAACATTGTTTCCTTAAAAACTCCGTTCATTGTACCCAAAAATGAATTATGCTGTCCCGAAAGAACTGTTTTTGTGTATTCCCTTCCCAAATACTGTGGATTGCTTGCGGTTTGTCCGCTGTTACTGCTTGATGCAATAACTCTTCCCTTTGTATCAAACACGAATATATGGCTTCCCATAGCTCTTGCAAAACCGCCGATTACATCATTAAGACCGTCTACCGTTATATGATTTTTTATCATATTAACTATGGTGTCAACATTTTTACTTAAATATCCCTCGTTATAATCCGTAATGTAATTCGTAACCAAAACAGTTTGGGTTGAACCTAGCAAAATGATACATATAAGCATAGCTATGAGATTTATGCTGAAAATTTTAGAAAAAATCCCTTTCTTTTTCATGCTGTAACACCTTTCAATCAAAAGCCTTACTCGGCAATGTCAAATTTATAACCCACTCCCCATACTGTCTTAAGCTGCCATTCTGAATCTTTTATTTCGATCTTCTCTCTGATTCTTTTTATATGAACATCAACGGTTCTTGAATCGCCGAAAAATTCATATCCCCATATTTCATCCAAAAGCTGGTCCCTTGTAAAAACCTTGTTTTTGTTTTTTGCAAGAAAATACAAAAGCTCAAATTCTTTTGGAGGCATTTCAACTTTTTTATCCAACACATATACCTCGTATTTATCGCGGTCAATTTTAATTCCGTCAAAAACAAGAATGGTTTCCTGTTTAACCTCCTCTTTAGGCTCACTCCTTCTCAACACCGCCTTGACTCTTGCCACAAGCTCCTTGGGATCAAAAGGCTTTACCATATAATCATCTGCTCCCAACTCAAGTCCCAGAACCTTATCAAAGGTTTCACCTTTGGCAGTAATCATAATAATCGGCACATTGCCCATGGCACGAAGCTCTCTGCACACCTGCCAGCCGTCCTTGCCGCCGAGCATTATGTCAAGAAGAACAATATCCGGCTTTTCTTTTTTATAAAGCTCTACCGCATCATTCCCGTTGTTGGCAATTACAGCCGTATATCCTTCCTTTTCAATATAAAGCCTTATCAGCTCGCATATGTTTTTTTCATCATCTACAATTAAAGCTTTTGTTTTTGTACTCATTTGTAATTCCGCCTTCTTTATCTAATTTAATACCCCTCCGAGGGATTTCATATTTTTGTCGATACTTTTTCTAAGCTCTGCATTTTTCGCTTTTGACAGGGTTTTGTCATTTTCAAGAATTTCATACGCCGCCTCGTGAGCATCTCTTAAAATCTGCATATCATTAACGGGATTTGCAACTCTCATAACGGGAAGTCCATGCTGTCTTGTTCCCATAAATTCTCCCGGTCCGCGAAGCTCCAAATCCTTTTCCGCTATTTTAAATCCGTCATTTGTCTTGCACATAATTTTCATACGTTCTGCGGCGGTATCACTTAAATTTTCGCACATCATAATACAATATGATTTATGCTCGCCTCTTCCCACTCTTCCTCTTAACTGATGAAGCTGAGAAAGTCCGAATCTTTCCGAATTTTCAATCACCATAACCGAGGCATTTGGCACATCTACACCCACCTCTACAACCGTTGTGGCAACAATGGCTTCAAGCTCTCCCGATGCAAATTTACCCATTATTTCGTCCTTTTCCTCCGCTGACATTCTGCCGTGCAAGGCGGCAACTTTTCTGCCCTTATACGCACCTTTTTTTAATTTTTCAAGATATTCGGTTACGGCAATGGCTTCTATTACCTCCGACTCCTCTACCAACGGACAGATAAAATACGCCTGCCTGCCCTCATCAAGCTTTTTAAGAACAAATTTATCCACATCTTTCCGCCTGTTCTCTCCAACCGCCATTGTGTCGACAGGTCGTCTTTCCGGCGGCAACTCGTCAATTACCGATATATCCAAATCGCCGTACATAATAAGGGACAAGGTTCTCGGTATTGGGGTTGCCGTCATAATAAGTGTATGAACATTTCCGCCTTCACTTAATGCAGTTCTCTGCCTTACTCCGAATCTGTGTTGTTCGTCTGCTATCGCAAGGGCAATATTGGGTATTTTTACCTTTCCCGTAATCAACGCATGGGTGCCGATTATTATTTTTGCTTCTCCGTTTTCTATCAGCTCTACATTCTCTCTGCGTTCAGCCGCTTTCTGACTTCCGCATACAAAAGCGGTTTTTATATCAAAAGTTTCAAACATAGCTTTAAGCTTTTTATAATGCTGCTTTGCAAGCACCTCTGTAGGTGCCATTAAAACAGAAGCATAGCCTTGCTTTGCCACGGCATACATACAGGCAGCCGCAACAACGGTCTTTCCCGAGCCTACATCTCCCTGAAGCAGGCGATTCATCGGCACGGATTTGTGTATATCCTTTGATATTTCGTTTACAGCCCTTTTTTGTGCATTTGTAAGCTCATACGGGAGTTTATCCGCAAATTCCACAATGCATTTCACGTCGTCGATTTTTGGTGCTGTTTTGGCATTTTTATATTGTCTTACCGTAGCAACTCCCGTCTGCAAAATTAAAAATTCTTCAAAGGCAAGAGTTTTCCTCGCTTCTTCAAACATATCAAAGCTTTTCGGTCTGTGCATTGCCTCTATTGCTTCTGCCGAAGGCATAAGCTTATATTTTTTCATAATATCCGAGGGAATTATGTCTTTAATATATTGCTTTCCGCATTCAAGTGCATTTTCAACGGCATTTCTGATGCTCTGTTGTGTAAGTCCCGCCGTACACGGATATATGGGCAAAATCCTTCCCATCTTATCTCCCGATGCTTTTTCAGCTTCAATCACGGGGTTTACCATTTCAAAAATACTTCCTCGCCTGTTTACCCGTCCGAAAAATGTAAAGCTTTCATCTGCACGCAAGGCTTTTTCCACATAAGAAGCATTAAACCAAGTAAGATTAAGTATTCCCGTACCGTCAGAAACTGCAGTCTGCACCACAACCGAGCCTGTTCTTGCCCTGAACTTTCTTATCCCTCTTGCAAGAGAACCTCTGACACATACGCTCTCGCCCTCGTTTAAATCGCAAATTTCACGGGTATCCGTTCTGTCCTCGTAGCCTCTGGGCAGGTATCTCAGTAAATCCTCAACACAAAATACGCCAAGCTTATTAAAAAGCTCGGCGCGTTTTTCTCCTATTCCTCTGATATATCGTATGTCGCTATTCAGAGCAAGCACACCGTACACCCCTTTTACTCTACGGCAATCATATAATAATATACAGGTTGTCCGCCGTTTACAACCGACACATCAATATCTCCGTATTTTTCGGAAATCATATCGGCAAGCTTGTTTGCCGTTTCTTCATCTGTATCTTCTCCGTAATATACAGTTACCAAAGCACTGTCTTCTTCAATCATTTTTTGAGCGAGCTCAAAGGAAACAAGGTTCAAATCGGTTCCGATGTTGCTTATATCGCTGCCTATCATTCCCATTACATCGTTTTCATGAATTTTAAATTCACCTATTTCCGAATCCCTTGCCGCAAATGTAACCTGTCCGCATTTTACCGAAAGCATCATCTCGTTCATTGCATTTTCGTTTGTTTCTGCATCCACATCCTCCTCAAAGGCAAGCATAGCCGTAATTCCCTGAGGAATATTTTTTGTAGGTATAACAATAACATTCTTGTCACAAATATCGTTTACCTGCTCTGCGGCAAGGATAATATTCTTGTTGTTCGGCAAAATAAATACGGTTTCGGCAGGCACGCTGTTTACTGCGTCTGCCAAATCCTGTGTGCTGGGGTTCATCGTTTGTCCGCCCTCAACAATTTTATCTACATTTACGCTTTTAAAAACCTCTGAAATACCCGCTCCTGCCGATACAGCCACAACTCCGTATTTCTTCATTTCCTGAGGTGTGCTTTGTGGAACTGCATCTTTTATGTTTTCGCTGTGCTGATACTTCATATTATCAACTTTAATATTTATAAGCTCACCAAGCTTAACGGCCTGTTCCATAACATATCCGGGATGATTTGTATGGATATGAACCTTAACTATTTCCTCGTCGTCAATTACAAGCATACAATCTCCCTTTGACTTTATGGCGGCGGTAAATTGATTTACCTGTCTGTCGGGCGATGATTTCTGTATAATAAACTCGGTACAATACTTAAATCTTATGTCGGCTGTGTCAAGCTCTGCTCCTGCATTTGCTTTGGAGGAAGCCTTACCCATATCCTCACCGTCCAAAAGCTCAATCGCTTTCTTATTGGCAAGGGCATAGCTTGCACCCTCAAGCAACGTCACAATTCCGCAACCGCCTGCATCTACAACCCCTGCCTGCTTTAATACAGGCAATATTTCCGGAGTTCTCTCAAGGCTTTCACGTGCCGCCTTAATAATCTCCTCAAAGAATTTTACGGAATCATCAAAGCTCTCATAAGCCGACTCCGCATACTCCGCCGCTTCACGCACAACAGTAAGTATTGTTCCCTCAGTAGGCTTCATAACTGCACGGTAAGCCGTATCTCTTCCGTTACATGCGGCATTTTTTAAATCCTCCGGCGAAAACTCATCAAGTCCGTCAAGAGAGGATGCAATACCTCTTAATATCTGAGAAAGAATAACTCCCGAATTACCTCTTGCATTTCTCAAGGAAGCCTTTGCAAGAGCGGAAATAAGCTCTCCCGATTTTTTGTAATCACCCTCAAGAGCAGCTGTTGCCGCCGCACTGAAGGTAAGCCCCATATTTGTTCCCGTATCACCGTCCGGAACAGGAAAAACATTGAGGTCATTTATCATTTTCTTATTATTCTGCAAATTATGTGAGGCAGACTCAATCATAAGTCTTATTTCATCATAAACCAAAGTTCTCAATTTCTATTCAGTCCTTTCCTTGTAATTCCGATTTTAGTGAACACGAATGCTTTCTACATTTACGGTTATTGAGCCTACCTTAAGTCCGGTTGCTTCTTCAACCTGATACTTTACATTGCTCTTTATGATATCGCCCACCGTTCCTATATTGATACCGTATTCCATTATAACAAACAGCTCGATATCAACTACATTTTCGGTAACCTTAATCTTTACACCCTTATCAAGATTGTCTATCTTAAGCAAAAATGCAAGTCCGTCCTTTCCCGAGCGTGCCGCCATACCTACAACACCGTAGCATTTTGTTGCCGCATATCCGGCAATCTCCGCTATAACATCATTGGGAATAATTACCGTACCCTTTTCATTTCTTATTTCTGCTGACATAATTATTAGCTCCTTTCAAATCTATAAATTTATTATATTGGCGTCGTGTGCCTTTGCCATATCAACATGGGTTTTATGACAGGTAAACACGACAGTCTGACACTGATTTAATTCACTGCTCAAATACTTAATTGCCGCATCGGCTCTCTCTTCATCATAGGTTGTAAATATATCATCAAAAAACATTACTCCGCTTTGACAGGTTAATCGGAAAATCGCAAGACGAAGAGCAAGATAAATCTGCTCATATGTTCCGCAGCTTAAATACTCCGCCGGATATATTTTGCCGTCTTTCCCGAAAACCATTCCGAAATCGTTTTTGACTTTAATATCATCATATTTTCCCGATGTCAAGGCACTCATAACCTCGTTTACAATCAGGCAAAGCTCGGGAGTGACATTTTCCTTCCACCGTGTCGCCGTATCGTTTAAGACACTTTTTGCTATATCTATAACCTCAAGCCGTCGCTCACATTCTTTTATGCGATAATTTATTGCCGAAATCTCGGTATCAACGTCGGATATTGACATTATATTTTTTTCGCTTTCCGAAATCATAATCTTAAGATTATTTTGTTTTGCCGTAAACTCAAGCTGGTTAACTCTAAGCTCTCTTAACCGTTTTTCACATTGGACGGAATTTTCTCCTTCAGCCTCCGGAAGCTCGGTAAATTCGGCGACCTCTTTTCGTAATTCTTCCTCCTCACAATCTCCCAAAAATCCCGCTCTTGTTTTCTTGTTTTCCTCTATTGTGTCAAGCAGGGCATCTCTTTTAACGGAAAGTCTGTATAATTCGTCCGTATCATCTGCACCGTATCTTTTAAGCAAGTCGTCAACCTCGTCTTGAAGTTCCTTTACAAGCTTAATATTTTGTTCCCTGCGATTTTCCTCATCTGCCTTCAGTTTTTCAAGCTTCAGCTCTTTGATTTTTCCGTTTCGATCCTCGGTAATCCCGTATATCAGTAAGATAACACCCAAAACCGCCGCTACTGCACAAATTGCAACAACTATAAATGATTTAATTGCTATGGCAGATGTCATAACTCCGATTACCGAGATGGCGGAAATAATTCCTCCCGACAAGCAAAATCTTTTTGCTCTTTCAAGGCGTTTTTCAATCTCGGCAGCCTGTTCTGTGTTTAAATCACCTTCTTGGTTTTTATCGATTATTTCACGAATTTTTTTCTCTTTTTCTCTCGCCTCGGTTACCTTCTCCTCCGTAAGCTCTTTTATTTTGTCATACTCTTTTTGAGCATCCTCGGTTTTTTTATCACATTGTTCTATCTGTTTTAGTTTTTCCCGTTTCGCCGAAAGTTTTTCATATTCTATACACTTTTTATATTCTTTTTCGGCTTTTTCGATTTCTTCTTCAGTATTTTTAAGCTCTTGTTCAACCTTCAAAAGCTCTTTTTTATTCTCGTTTCTTTCCTTTTCCTTTTGAGAAATTTCAAGCTTCTCGCTCATACATTGAGTAAGTCTTTGTTCAAGATTATCAATTTCTCCGCTTTTGCTTCTTTTATCCTTTGCCTTAAGCTTGCCGCAAAGATTTTCAAGGTGCTTTATGGCTATATCCGCCGAAATATCCTCATCTCCGCCGGCTTCAAGATTAGTGAGCCTTTTGCTTATTTCTTCGTCTTTTCCGCCCATAAACGCATTACCCTGACTTATATAACAGGTTTTTAAAAACACTTCCTCGGAAATGCCGAACAGGCATCTGCCCGGGTCACTTACTTCATAATCGGGCAAGCTTTCGCCGCTTACAGAGCTGCGAACTTCAATCTTGTCATCTGCCGGTCTTTTCCCGAATACTCTGATTATCTCAATATCTCTTCCGTCATCGGATAAAAGAATTTTTCCTTCCGCATACTTTTCATTCCACGGAATTGCTCTTTCTCTTTCTTTAAGTGCTTCACCGCTTTTTTTCCTTGTGGGAAGGCCGTAAAGCATTGCCTTTATGAAAAGGTTAAGTGTGGATTTTCCCGATTCGTTTTTTCCGTAAATCACATTAAATCCCTCGGTTAAATCCGCCGAAAAATTCTTAATTCCTCCAAAGGCGATAATATCAAGCTTTTTAATATATATTTTTTTGGTTTCAGACATCGGAATCACCTCCGAGCAAAGCTTCTACTCCCAAAAGCAAGGCCTCCCGTGCCTTTTCCTTATCCTCTCCCTCGGACTTTTCAATCAACAAATACATATTTTTGATAAACTCTCCGCAGATGTTGTTCTGCTTTGAAAGCTCGTCTATATCAAAATCGGGAACGGTCTTATCTTTTATTTCAAGAAAAAATGCATTTTCGGAAAGCTTTTCTTCAACAAGCTCCATATTAAAGCAATTTTTTCTTATTCTCCCCGAAAGAATAAGTCTGTACATATCATTTACCGAACCCACTTCATCCATTTTTCTTAAAATCCCGGATATTGCATCAAGGGAATCTGTAAATTCCGTCATATCAACGGAAATAATATGTATTTTTCTTCCGCAGGTGCTTTTAAATTCGGCATTTATTTCATCCTGCCCGGCGGTTACAACATAACACCCTTTATCTCCGCATTCATCAAAGCCTCTTCCTTCGGGCGCACCGCAATATGCATAATATGTGCTTCCCGATTTTTTTACTTCGCTTCTGTTATGTATATGTCCCAAAGCAAGATAATCCGCTCCGCATTCCTCAATATTCTCAATGGGGAATTCATCATCAAACATTGCTCCCATGCCATAGGTTCCGTGGAGCAACAATATATCGGTTATTCCGTCTTTTTTCTCAATTTTGGGAACCTGACACCGATTTATACTCAATCCTCTGCCAAAGCTTTTTCCGAAAACCCTTGTTTTCAATTCGGGTATTTCAACACATTCAAATTCATTCTTAAAAATGTGAACATTTTCGCCGAAATTCTCTCTATCATATACCGAACCCACAAAGTACGGATCATGATTGCCGGCTACAATAAACACGGGAATCGGGTATAAATCCGCAAACTGCCTTTTAAGAAATGCCAATGTTTCGTCCGTAACATTTTCGCCGTCAAATAAATCGCCTGCAATCAATAACATATCGCAAGACTTTGCCATATTACAAATACGGGAAAAACATTCTCTTGTTTCCATTCGGCGTATTTCCGCTTTATGCTTATCAAAATGAGCCGCAAAAGCAGCGTCCATATGAACATCCGCAGTATGTATAAATCTCGGCATACCCTTATCCTCCGCAAGTATACTACCTCTAACACAAAAGGGCGACTTTCGCCCCCATTGCATATTTATTCGCCGTCGTCCTCAGGCATTTCCCAAGTATGATAAACATTTTGAACGTCGTCGTTTTCTTCAAGCATATCAATCAGACGTTCCATTTTGTTAATATCTTCTTCGTTTTGAAGCTCAGTTGTTGTTTGAGGAATATAATTTATTTCCGCCTGAACAAATTCATATCCTTTTTCGGAAAGCTTTTCTCTTACCGAGCTGAATGCTTCGGGAGATGTTAAAATCTCAAAGCAGTCATCCTCCACGCTGAAATCATCCGCTCCTGCATCGAGTGCATCCATCATAACGGTATCCTCATCCAAAGAATCCGTCTTTTCAACAACCATTATTCCCTTTCGGTCAAACATAAATCCGACACAGCCGTTTTGTCCCAAGTTACCGCCGTTTTTATCAAAGTAATGTCTTAAATCACCGGCTGTACGATTTTTGTTATCCGTAAGAGTTTCTACCATAACGGCGATACCGCAAGGTCCGTAACCCTCATATATCATCTCAAAATATTCGTTTGTGCTGCCCTCTCCCGATGCCTTTTTAATACTTCTTTGAATATTGTCGTTGGGCATATTGTTTGCCTTTGCCTTCGCAATTACATCTCTTAATTTTGAATTGCTGTCCGGGTCGGGTCCGCCCTCTTTAACCGCAACCATAAGCTCACGGCCTATTTTGGTAAAAATTTTACCTCTCTTTGCGTCTATTGCTCCTTTTTTTCTTTTAATTGTCGCCCATTTGGAATGTCCTGACATAAATTGTGTACCTCCTAAAATTTCTGTATATCATCAAGAGCGCTTGTAACCGCCGCTCCTTTTACCTTCGTTACTTCTTTTTAAATCCTGAAATTTTTCGTCACTATCCTGCTTAAACTTCTGAAGCATATCATCAAAACTCATATCCGACGAGCCTGATTTAAAAGAAAACTCCTCGGGCGGCTTGCGTCCTCCGTCATTGTTTTTGACAGTCTTGCTTTTTCTTTTAGGCTTCGCTTTCTTTTCCTCAAGCATAACCTGTTTTGCAGATAAACTTATTTTTCCGTCCTCACAGCCTATAACCTTAACCTTAATCTTCTGTCCTTCGCTTAAATGCTCACTCACTTCGGTTACATAATCAGTCGAAACCTCGGATATATGTATAAGACCGGATTTACCTCCCGGCAGCTCTACAAATGCTCCGAATTTAACTATTCCCGTAACCTTTCCTTCCAGCACAGCTCCAACTTCAACCTGCATATTACAGCATTTTCCTTCCCGAGGTTTTCCTCATAAGTATAATTTATATTTAAATTTATTTTTTACCGCTGTTGTCCTCGCTTTTATTCTGGTCAATAAAAACTCGTTCATTGGGACGAACCAAGCCCAATTTCTCTCTTGCGATTTTCTCTATATATTCCGGATTATTAAAATTATCAAGTTCGGCCTGAAGCTTTTTTGTTTCTTCATTTGCCGAGTTTATCTGAGATTGAAGACCTTCAATCTCATTGTTTTTTTTGCTCAAAGATATTTGTTGTGTAATCAAGGTATAAGCAAAATATATACCGATAACAACGCATACGATAATTATAATAAGCTTTTTCTTGTTTTTCTTCTTAACCTTCTCTTTAATGTTCAAGGAAGCTTGTCTTATATCTTTTTTCGGTTTCTTTTCTGCCGAAGCCACATCCCATTACTCCCTTCCGCAAAAACATCTCTAACACTGTCAAGTGTATTTTTCGGCACATTCACCCATAGTACTATCTTCTTAAATATTATATACTACAATACACCATTTGTCAATGATTGAAAATGAAATAATCCGATTTTATTTTTTCTTTTTCCTTCTTTAATGCGACACTTTTCTCCAAAGCATTTTAAAAGGCGAAAACAACCCTTTTAAAACGGACTTCACACCTTTAAAAACAACTGTCAAAGCCTTTTTAAAAAATCCGATTATTGCCCCGAAAAACGACGACAGAGGCATTATTATTTTGTTCCCTACAAAAAATCTGTATACAAAAAATGCCGTGGCGGCGGAAATCACACTGTAAAATCTCAGCCTCCCGTTATTTACAAAATAAGCAAGTCCCACAAAAAGAAAACCCGCAAACAAAACAAAAATAAAATCTTGAATGTTTACGGTTAAATCCTTTGTATTAGATATCCTGCGTATAATTCGGAGGATATCATAAATTATTGCAAGAAAAACTCCCAGCCCCAACGAATACAAAAAATATGTCAAATCGGGTCCGAATGTGATATTCATTTATCCTCTTCCTCTCGATTATCTGAAAAGACGACCGAAAAATCCGCCGCTGTTTTCATTTCTCATCGTATCACTGTACGCAATTTCGTCAATTTCCCCTTCAACTATAAGCTGTCCGTCATCCACATTCAGCTTATTCATTTTAAAGTCCCTTCCCGTTATTGTCATTGTTCCCATACTGCAAATCACAACTACCTTTTCTTCATCAAAGCTTTCAATGTCGTCTACTGCTCCGATTTTGATAACATTTCGGTTGTCGATTATAACCTTGTGTTCTCTTATTGCTTCATCCATAAAATATATCTCCTTTTCCGCTTTTGATTTATTTGCTAAAGTATATTCACAAAAACCGCAAAATAACACCAATACATAAAAAAGAGAACCCGTTTAAGGATTCTCCGATAAAATTTTATTAAATTAACATTTACAAAAATACTGTGCAAGAACGCCGATTGCGTTTTCCTCTATCATCAATGTGCCGTATTCGTTAAGTCTGCCGTGGAGGTACTGACCGTTTTGTTGTTTTCGGGCAAATTCAGAAAGTATCATATCCGCATCATAAATATACAGGGAGTCCGCAGGCACAAGATAAAGATAAAACTTTTCATCCATTTTATAAAGCACGCTGAAACCCCGATATTTATCGGAAAGCTCCGCCGCCGCACCGCATACGCTTTCAAAGCTCTCAAACTTATATATGTACTTCCTTTGGCGTTTTACGGAATCGTTTTCGGGATTTAATTCCGACTTTCTAATCTTTCCTTTATATGAACAGTTTTCAACCGCCTGTGATAACTCGGTTTCATTATAAACCTTGGTAACAAGCATACCGACACCCTCTTTTTGAGAAGGTATTGTTTCCACAAACAGTTTTGCACCTTCAATCGAGAAATCTATATACTCCTTTGCCATATGAATAGCCTGCCAGAACATTTGCTGAACCTCAGGTGTGTTTTGGGTGATGGCTTTGACCGTAATATTTCTCGCCTGTGCCTCATCATTATCAAGCAATATTTTTATTTTATTTTCGTTTACCCGTTCTATTCTCATCTAACTCCCCCTGCCGTTTTACTTAAATCTCGCATTCGGGTATCTTTATTATAACAATATAAAATTATATTTCAATGCAAAATATATGGAAATTCCGTTTTTTAATTTCATTGTAAGGAATATGAAACCTTTGTAATCTTTATGAAACACAAAAGTGAATTTTTAACAATTTTATTACATATGCGAATTTTATGTTGTAATTTATAATAAACTATGATATACTAAACGCATAGGAGCGTTTATTATATGCTCCGCAGGATTTAATGGTGCCGCCGAAATTTTCCTCGATAAACTCGGAAACGGCGATGCACAATTATACCAAAATCCTTCGGATTTATGGTATAATATAAAAAAGAATATTCCCTGCTTTGTTCGTGTAAGACAGTTATAATGTAAAACCAACACATTTTACAAGGGGCTTTGTCTCCCGATGCGGCGCACATGCCTCATGTCTTTGACATCCGGAGGACTTGTAATGTATCGGGGCGTTTTCCCACCTGGTTTCCAGGTTTTTACCTTAGACTGCGTTACGGCACGGCGGGGTTTTTTTATTATCTTTTTCTAATGTTAAAAAAATATTAAATTCTTGTAAAAAATACTTGACAAACGATTTTTTTTAAGTTATAAATATTATTGTAGTATTTATTTTTTGCGGGAGGATTTTATTTGCGAGTTATTGCAGGTTTACGCAGAGGGCTTAAGCTCAAGGCTTTGGAAGGGACTTCCACAAGACCTACAACCGACAGAGTAAAGGAATCGGTCTTTAATATTATTCAAACCCGACTTCCTTCCGAAAGAGTTTTGGACTTGTTTTCGGGCAGCGGTGCTTTGGGAATTGAAGCTTTAAGCCGTGGCTGTGAAAAATGCATTTTTGTTGAACAAAACAAAGGTGCTATGTCAGTTATAAGACAAAATATTTCACTTTCACATTTCGATGACCTTTGCGAAGCTCATTTATCGGACGCCTTTAAATACCTTGCAACAAAACCTCTGCCTTTTGACATTATTTTTTTGGACCCGCCGTACAACAAAGGCTTTATGCTTCCGGTTTTAAGCGAAATTTATGAGGGCGGACTTCTTAAAAAAGATGGAATAATCGTTGCCGAAACAGAAAAAGGCGGCGAGGCGGTCAGTCATTTTGGTTATAAAAAAATCAAAGAGGCTACATATGGAAATACCGTTATAACCGTCCTTACACGAGGTGATTCAGAATGATATGCGCCGTTTATCCCGGCAGCTTTGACCCATGCACCAACGGTCATCTTGACATTATAGAGCGTTCTTCAAGATTATTTGACCATGTGGTCGTCGCAGTATTGACAAACAGTTCAAAAACGCCTTTGTTTACGGTAGAAGAAAGAATTGAACTTTTAAATACCGTTCTCACCGATTATCCAAATGTTGAGGTATGTTCATTTTCCGGATTGTTGGTTGATTTTATGAAAGAGAAGAATGCCGATGTACTTATTAAGGGAATCCGAGCAGTTTCCGACTATGAGTACGAATTTCAGATGGCTCTCACAAATAAAGAGCTTTACAAATCGGCGGAAACCTTATTTATGCCCACCAACAAAGAATATATGTTTTTAAGCTCAAGCATCGTAAAGGAAATAGCCACATACGGCGGCTCGCTTAAGGGACTTGTTCCCGACACGTTAATACCGATTATTATTAAAAGGTGTTGCAAATGCGGCAAATGATAACCACATAAAGCTACACAAATCACATAAAACAGGAGGAAAACAATAATGGATGGATTAGAATTATTGGATGAATTGGAAGAAATAATTGACAAAAGCTCGAGTGTGCCTTTTACGGGACGCTGTATTTTAGAGCGTGATGAGGTTATGGACCTTATACAAGAGCTTAAGCTCAAGCTTCCCGATGACCTTAAGCAGGCAAAGTGGATTAAGGAAGAAAGACAGCGTATTCTTCAGGAAGCTCAGGTTGAAGCCGATGAAATCATAAAGGCTGCAAACGAAAAGGGTATTTCTATGATTAACGAGCATGAGATTACCCAGCAGGCAATTGAAAACGGTCGCCAGATTGTTGAAAAGGCAAATATAGATGCAACTGCTGTAAGGGATTCTGCTTACGCATATGCAGATAACCTTCTTGAAACCGTTGAAAAGGTCAGCGTTTCTTCTATGAAGGAATTAGAGCAGTGCATTTCAATTGTTCGCAGTAACCGTTCAGAGCTTCGTGCGAACAACGGTGCACCGGCTCCTATTTTAGAAGATGACTATGACGAAGAATAATTTTAAACAAACAGTTTAAAGTATATAAAAAAATAAAAGGCAAGTAACTCCTGCCTTTTATTTTTGTGTTTGCAATTATTTATGCTTTTCCTATTGAGCCGAAAAGCTCCATTTTTTCTTTTACAATTGTCTTTATTCCCTCAAATCCGGGAGCCAAAAGCTTTCTCGGGTCAAAGCCCTTACCCTGTAAATCTTTTCCTTCTTCTATATACTTTCTTGTTGCCTCTTGGAAATAAAGCTGGCATTCGGTATTGACATTTATTTTGGCAACGCCCAATGAAATCGCCTTCTTTATCATATCTGCCGGAATTCCGGTTCCGCCGTGAAGAACAAGGGGCAAATCACCGATAAGCTCTTTGATTTTTGCCAATGCGTCAAAGTCAAGACCTTTCCAGTTTTCCGGATATTTGCCGTGAATGTTTCCGATACCTGCGGCAAGAAAATCAACACCCAAATCCGCAATCTTTTTACATTCGTTGGGGTCAGCAATTTCTCCTCCGCCGATAACGCCGTCCTCCTCGCCTCCGATAGAGCCTACCTCTGCCTCTATTGAAAGTCCCAGATTATGAGCAACATTTACAAGCTCTCTTGTCTTTTCGATATTCTCCTCGATTGGGAAATGAGAACCGTCAAACATAATTGACGAAAACTGTGCCTTAACACACTTATAACAACCCTCGTATGAGCCGTGGTCAAGGTGAAGTGCAACAGGAACGGTAATGCCAAGCTCGTCAATCATAGCGCTAACCATAGCCGAAACGGTTTTAAAGCCGGTCATATACTTTCCAGCACCCTCGGATACGCCTAAAATAACAGGCGAATTGTTCTCCTGTGCCGTAAGCAAAATTGCCTTGGTCCACTCTAAATTGTTAATATTAAACTGTCCCACTGCATAATGTCCCTCTACGGCATCCTTTAACATTTTTGTTGCTGATACTAACATTTAAACTCCTCCGTTTATATATAAATTAAATTATTTTTCTTTTGTGGTATTAAGTCTGTAATAGTAATACAGATATTGTTGGGCAAATCCCGAAAGCTCTCCGTATCTGTCCTTCACAAAGGCTCCTGCCTCATTGCCCGAAACATTATAAACATCCGATAAAATTCTTTTTATCCATACATCTGTCGGAAAAACGGAAAACCTTCCCAATGAGAAAAGCATTATACAGTCTGCGACCTTTCCCCCTACGCCTTTAATCTTCATAAGGGCTTTTTTTGCTTCATCGTCATCAAGCCTTTCTGTTTCTTCAAGATTTACCTCTCCCGACGCAATCTTTAAGGCCGCATCCTTTATATACTTATCACGATATCCTGCCTTAAGCACCGAAAGCTCTTCTACCGGAACGCTTGCGAGCTTTTCCGGAGTAGGGAATGCATAATAAAGCTTTCCTTCAAACTCTGTCGCCTCACCAAACATTTCACACATTTTTTCAATGATTTTCTTTATTCTCGGAATATTATTGTTTGCGGATATTATAAACGAAACTATCGTTTCCCATACATCCTGTCTGAGTATTCTTATTCCGTTACCGAAATCAATACACTTTTTAATTTTCTCGTCACGGCATAAAAGCTCTTTGCAAATTTTATTATAATCGGTGTCAACGGCAAAAAATCTTTGCCAATATTCCTTATCCTCTGTCTTGCAATATATTTTTCTGTCCTGAACCTTACATATTTTGTTTCCCGAAACGCCTCTGTATACACCGTCGGCATCCCTTTCAAAGCGAAAGCACTGTCCGCACTCAAATATATGCTCGGGAACAAAGGGAATGTCTTTTTCCACCTCTACAGTACAATATCCCATTTTATTTTTCCTGTTTGCCGTGTTCATATCCGGCAAATTCCTCTCCGTAAGACTCGTCCTTACTTACGATTTTATAAGAAAGACGCATCAGACTGTCACTTAAATGCACATTTTCAACGGCAACTTCGTCAGGCTGCTCGGCAAGCTCGGTGTAAGAAAAATTCAAAAACGCCTTAATTCCGTAGCCTATAAGCTCCTCCGCCACGCTGTGCATAGCAGACTTCGGAACTGCAAGAATTGCCATCTGAGGCTTGTTTTCGTCAATAAATTCTTTTATACCGCTATAGCTTTTTACCTTATGAACCCCAACCTGCATACCCTCTTTTTCGGGATCCGAATCAAATATACCTATCAGCTTAAAGCCTCTTGATTCAAACTTGGTATTCACGGCAAAGGTTCTTCCCATATTACCGGCGCCGACCAAAATGGCAGTATATCCCCTGTCAAGCCCCAAAATATTGGCAATGCTTGTTTTGAGGAACTTTACATTATAACCGTAACCCTGCTGTCCGAATCCGCCGAAGCAATTAAGGTCCTGCCGAATTTGAGATGCGGTAACATTCATTTTTTCACTTAAATCCTTTGAGGATATTCTTTCTGTTCCGCTCGCCTCAAGCTCCGCAAGGTATCTGTAATACCTCGGCAATCTGTTTATAACGGATATTGAAACTTTTCCGCTCATAGACATTCTCCTGTCTTTTATATTATTTTGATAAGGTTTTCATTTACAGCGAGCAAGAAGTCCCTTGTGTTGACCTTTTTCTTATTTTCAAGAGATGAAAGTAAATACAAATCCCCTGTCATAATTCCGCTTTCTATTGTGTCAATGGTTGCCTTTTCAAGCTTGTCCGCAAACTCACAAAGCTTTGGCAGATTGTCAAGCTCTCCTCTTTTTCTTAAAGCACCCGTCCAGGCAAACAATGTGGCAACGCTGTTTGTGGAGGTTTCTTCACCCTTTTGATGCTTGTAATAATGTCGTTGAACCGTTCCGTGAGCCGCTTCATATTCGTATGTTCCGTCGGGAGATACCAGAACGGATGTCATCATTGCAAGGCTTCCGTAAGCCGTTGCAACCATATCAGACATAACATCACCGTCATAGTTTTTGCACGCCCAGATATAGCCGCCGTTTGAACGGATAACACGGGCAACCGCATCATCTATCAAGGTATAGAAAAATTCAATTCCCGCACTTTCAAACTTATCTTTATACTCTGCTTCAAAGGTTTCGTTAAAGATGTCTTTAAATCTGTGGTCGTATTTCTTTGAAATGGTGTCCTTTGTAGCAAACCACAAATCCTGCTTTGTATCAAGAGCGTAATTAAAGCAGCATCTTGCAAAGCTCTTGATTGATGCGTCAATATTATGAAGTCCCTGAATGATTCCGCCGCTGTTTTCAAACTTGTGTATAAGACTTCTTGTTTCTTTTCCGTCTTTATCTGTGCATACAAGCTCGCAAACCGAGCCCTCCTCTACCTGCATTTCAACATTCTTATACACATCTCCGTATGCGTGACGGGCAATTGTAATAGGCTTTGTCCATGTGGGAATGTAAGGTGTAATACCTTTTACGATAATGGGCGCACGGAAAACCGTTCCGTCAAGAATTGCACGGATTGTACCGTTGGGAGATTTCCACATCTCCTTTAAGTTGTACTCCTTTACTCTGTCCGCATTGGGAGTAATGGTTGCGCACTTTACCGCAACGCCGTATTTCTTTGTTGCCTCTGCCGAGTCAACCGTAATTTTATCGTCGGTTGCGTTTCTCATTTCAAGTCCCAAATCGTAGTATTCGCTCTTTAAATCAACATAGGGCAAAATCAATATATCCTTTATCATCTGCCAGATGACTCTTGTCATCTCATCTCCGTCCATCTCGACAAGAGGAGTGGTCATTTTTATTTTTTCAATCTGCATCTTATATCAAATCCTTTCTGCTTACATTGCCTTTTTAATGATTATGCGTTTTCCTTTGTATAGTTAAGCAATCCGCCCGCTATCAACATATCCCGTTGTCTTTTTGAAAGGCTAAGCTCTGCCTTAAATTCAAAACCCTTGGTAATATCACAAACCGCAACCTCATCGGCATTGGCAATTGCGTTCTTTAAATCCGTAATTTTAAGCTCATCCATTTGGTCAACCTTATCATAATCAGCTTCATTTTTAAACGTCATGGGAATTATTCCGGCGTTAATAAGATTTGCCATATGTATTCTTGCAAAGGATTTAACAATTACCGCCTTTACTCCCAGATATAATGGAGCAAGAGCCGCATGTTCTCTTGACGAACCCTGACCGTAATTCATACCGCCCACAATGATGCTCTTTTTAAGCTCCAACGCTCTGTCGTGGAATTTTTCATCACATACGGCAAAGCAATACTCCGAAATTTTCGGAATATTTGAACGCAAGGGCAAAATCTTTGCACCGGCAGGCATAATATGGTCTGTGGTAATATTGTCACCCACCTTAAGACTGCACTTTGCACAAATTTCATCCTCCATTGGCAAAGATACAGGGAAAGGCTTAATATTCGGTCCTCTTAATACCTCAACCGAATCCATATCCTCTTCATCAACAGGAGGCACAACCATATTATCATTTATCATAAATATCTCGGGAAGCTCAAACTTCGGCATATCTCCGAGAGTTCTCGGGTCTGTCATAATTCCCGTAAGTGCGGAAGCCGCCGCTGTTTCGGGGGAAACCAAGTATACCTGTCCGTCTTTGGTTCCGGAGCGGCCTTCAAAGTTTCGATTAAATGTACGAAGAGATATTCCCTTTGAATTCGGGGACTGTCCCATACCGATACAAGGACCGCAGGCACTTTCCAGAATTCTTGCTCCGGATGCTATCAAGTCCGAAAGCGCTCCGCAGGAAGCAAGCATATTAAGAACCTGCTTAGAACCCGGAGCAATGGAAAGAGATACATCCGGATGTACAGTCTTGCCCTTTAAAATATGAGCAACCTTTAACATATCCAAAAGAGATGAGTTTGTACACGAGCCGATACATACCTGGTCTATCTTCATTCCCTTAAGCTCGTCTATGCTCTTAACATTATCGGGAGAATGAGGACAAGCCGCAGCCGGCTTTAATTCACTTAAATCTATCTCAACCGTTTCATCATAAACCGCATCGGCATCTGCACAAAGAGGTGTGTATACCTCCTCTCTGCACTGTGCCTTTAAAAATTCTCTTGTTATCTCATCTGACGGGAAAATCGAGGTGGTAGCTCCCAGCTCCGCTCCCATATTCGTAATGGTAGCTCTTTCGGGAACCGACAGGGTTTTTACCCCTTCTCCGCAATATTCGATAATTTTACCCACGCCGCCTTTAACGGAAAGCCGACGCAAAACCTCTAAAATAACATCCTTTGCCGATACCCAAGGCGAAAGCTTGCCCGAAAGCTCAACCTTAACTATTTTGGGGCAGGTAATATAGTATGTACCTCCGCCCATAGCAACTGCAACATCCATTCCTCCTGCGCCGATTGCTATCATTCCGATTCCTCCGCCCGTAGGTGTATGACTGTCGGAGCCAATCAGAGTTTTTCCGGGTATTCCGAATCTTTCAAGATGAACCTGATGACAGATACCGTTTCCCGGTCTTGAAAAATATATGCCGTGCTTTTTACATACGCTTCCGATAAATCTGTGGTCATCTGCGTTTTCAAAGCCGTTTTGCAAGGTGTTGTGATCAATGTAAGCAACTGATTTTTCTGTCTTAACTCGGGGCACGCCCATAGCCTCAAACTCAAGATACGCCATTGTTCCCGTTGCGTCTTGGGTAAGAGTTTGGTCAATCCTTATTCCGATTTCCTCCCCTGCCGTCATATTTCCGCAAACCAAATGCTCCTTTAATATTTTTTGTGCAAGTGTAAGTCCCATAACTGCCGTCCTTTCATTGTTTGTATGTCAAAATGTTTCTATCTTCTGTTTCTTTTTTTACTGTAAACCTTATAAACCGCCGCAGTAATCGCCGTGCCGGCAACGGCACATACTACGGCTTCCACAACGCCGTTAATTCCTATAAACGCAACAAGGAATTTAAGCACCGTTCCTCCGCTTTCGGAAATCATTCCCTGTACATATTCCGAATTTCCGTAAAGGAGCAGAAGCCCTCCTGTAAACAAAATTGTGTTAAGCAAAGGAGCAGATATACTTGCAATCAAAAACCTGCCCTTACCCTTTGCCTTTTCAAATATAAGTCCGCAAAGAAAACCCATAATCATTCTGGGTACAATGCAGACTATTCCCGCAAAAACGGGATTTATTGACAAAAGCATACTTCCGAACGCACTCATTCCAAAGCATTGGATAAAGCTTGTCAAGCCGAAAACTCCGCCTAAAATCAATCCTCCGATTTTGCCTGTGGTACACGCTCCTACAATAACCGGAATTGTAATCAAGGTGATTTCTATAACTCCCAGCTTTAAATACCCGAGCGGAGTAAATCCCATAAGTACAATAATCGCTGTAAGAACAGCCCAAACAACCAACTTTCCTGTGTCCTTCATAAACTCCTCCTGACTGTCACTCACTATTTATGATGCAACGTCTGATTTGTATTATTGTTTATTATTTTTCTTATAAATTATATAAAGACCGTTAAGTATTAAATTTTCATCCAGCTTAATATCATGCTTGCAATACGGTATTATAGACTCCGCAACGCCTCCGGTTGCAACAAGGCAGGGTTTTTTACCTATTTCCTCAATACATCTGTCTATCATTCCGTCAATCATTGACGCATTACCGTAAACAATTCCCGAACGCATACAATCCACCGTATTTTTACCAAGCACCTTTTCGGGAGCCTCAAGGCTTATCTGCGGAAGCTGTGCCGTCCCTCCTGCAAGAGCTTTAAGAGAAAGCTCAATTCCGGGTATGATTGAAACGCCTTTAAAGCAAGCGTTTTCGTCAACAACCATAAGCTTTGTCGCCGTCCCCATATCAACAATCAGCACAGGTGCTTCGTATAACTTATGTGCCGCCACACAGGCACATATCAAATCCGCCCCTACCTGAGAAGGATTATCCACCATAAGGTTTATGCCTGTCTTTATTCCCGGTCCCACAATAATGGGATTTACACCGTATACCATTTTAATTCCGCGGCTGACGGTCCTTGTAAGGGGCGGTACAACAGAGGATATAATCGCACCTCTTATCTCTTTTCGGTCAACCTCATAAAGGTTAAGTATGCTTTTTATTTTCGTTGCATATTCAGCCTCGGTTTTTGCCGGATTTGCGGATATCCTCGATGTAAACTTAAGCTCGTCATCAATATAACCTCCGAGAACAATATGTGTATTCCCTATGTCAACAGTCAAAACCATCTTCTTCACCTCTTACAAAAGCTTATTTTAACATAAAAACGCCTCTTTGTCAAACTTGTCCGCCATATTTTTTCATTTTTTTAAGAGCCTCTTTGTATTCTTCTTTTCCATATATGGAATTTATCAACTGAAGCATTCCGTTTGCCGAAATCCGAGGCGGAAGTCCCAGAATTTTGGCAAGCTCTTTTCTTTTATCCGAGCTATCTGCCTTTCCGGAAAATCCGTCCTTATAAAAATCACTTTTCAAAACGGGGACAAGCTCTTTATACTCATTGTCAAAGCTTGCTTTTGCCAGAATTTCTTCAAGGGTTTTTTCGTCAATTCCCTCAACACCCAAAATTCCGTCTGCTCCCGCCTTATCTTTTCGTTTTTCTTTTCCCTTTACTTCGGGAATATAAGCGTTTCTTATTTTTACTTCTTCACCGAGGCATTGCTTTAAATAATTTCTGATACGAAAGCCTGCCCTGTCGGAATCCGTAAGAATAATTACTCCTCTTCCTTTTGACAAAGCTTTAATGCTTTTTATTATCCTGTCGGAGCGATAAACATCAAATCCGTTTGTACAAATAACAGGGGCATTTGTTACTTTCTTAAGCTTTTCCTTATCGTACTTTCCCTCAACTACGATTAAATCATTTATATTCAGCATCTTTTCACCTGCTTTTAATATCTTACAATTCATTATTTTACCATACTTTGCATAAAATTAAAATACCCAATTTAAAAAAATAAAAGGCGGTGCAGGATGCCTGAAAAAATAAATTTTCACTCTTCAATGTACAAGAACATTCTCTTGCTGGGACTTTCCGGAATAATAGCAAAGCTTTTTGATTTCAGCTTCAGAGCCTACTATTCAAAAATTTTAGGAACTGAGGGTATGGGACTTTTATCTCTCGGCTTTTCTATTCATACGGTAATGCTCACATTTTCAACCGCAGGCTTGGGCGTCGCCGTATCAAAAATCACCTCGGAATATATGGAATTAAACAAGCCCAAAAATGTAAAATGCTCCATGCAAACGGCAATTTCCGGGGTGGGAGTGTTAAGCCTTGCCGTAACCCTTCTGACCTTTTTGTTTTCGGAACAAATATCTTCATCTTTTTTAGGTGATGTCAGAGTATCTCAAAGTCTTTGCACCCTCTCCCCAAGCGTGATATTTATGGGAATTTCTTACTGCTTAAAAGGGTGCTTCTACGCAGAACGGAAAATACTGCCTCCCGCCTCCTCTGAAATTCTTGAGCAAGTCGTAAAATTCTTTGCCATACGCTTATTTTTACATATCGCATCTCCTTACGGGACAGAATATTCCTGTGCCGCCGTTTTTCTCGGCATTACCGTAGGTGAATTTTCCTCGTGCCTGTATCTTTTTTTGTGGTATATCAAAGAAAGCAAAAGGAATTTCGGAATAACAACTGACGGAAGGGAAAAATGCGACAGCACCAAAAGCATTGTTTTAAAGCTTTTGGGAATATCCATTCCCTCCATGATAGCATCTCTTTGTTCAAGCTCACTGCGTATGAAAGAAGAAACCCTTATTATTTCTTCATTTGAAAGAGGCGGACTTTCCCACTCTGCCGCAGTAAGCTCATTGGGAATAATTCACGGAATGGCAATGCCTCTTCTTATTCTTCCTCTTAATCTTGCAGGCTCCGTTATGTCGCTACTTGTTCCCGAAATATCAAGGGCAGGCACAACGGGAGGCAAACGCCTTAAAAGCGTCGCTGTTAAAATTTATAAATACGGTGCATTTATAGGCTGTTTTGTAGCAATACTGTTTATATTCTTCGGCGACAAATTAAGCACGGCTTTTTACGGAACCGACGAAGCGGCGTCGATTATTGTCTGCCTTGCTCCTTTATGTCCCATAATGTTTTTCGATTCCCTGTCCTGCTCTGTTTTAAACGGTTTGGGCAAGCAGGTAAGAATGCTTTTCTTTACCCTCGCCGATTTTGCCTTAAGGTTCAGTCTGATATATTTTACACTTCCCGCAGGAAAAATGAAGGCATTTTGCATAATGGTTTACGCAAGCAATATATTCACCTGTCTTTTAAGCACGGGAAGTGCTTCAAAGCTTTGCGGAATATTCAAAAGCAAATTGACAAAGTCATCAAAGTGTGCTATCTTAAAGCTATAATAAAAGCAAGGGGTTATACTAATGAAGAAATTGTTGATAATTGACGGAAACAGCATACTCAACCGTGCCTATTACGGAATACGTCCGCTTACCGCTCCCGACGGCACCCCAACCAATGCGGTATACGGTTTTTTGAATATCTTGTTTAAGTATCTTGAAGAGGAAAATCCCGACTATTTGACGGTTGCATTTGATGTAAAGGAAAAGACCTTCAGGCATAAACGCTATGAGCTTTACAAGGCTCAGCGCAAGCCTGCACCGGAGGACTTCCTGGTTCAGCTTCCTCTTATAAAAGATGTCCTTTCAGCTATGAATATAAACTGTATGGAGCTTCCCGGATACGAAGCAGACGATATTATCGGAACGGTTTCCCGTATTTGCGACGAAGAAAAAGTTGCCTGCCGTATTCTCACAGGGGACAAGGACGATTTACAGCTTGCCTCCGACAACACCGTTATAAAGCTTGTTATCACTCGTATGGGCAAAACAAGCACAACGGATTACGGAAAAGAGCAGTTTATTGAAAAGTACGGCTTTTCGCCCTCCTCCTTTATTGACTTAAAGGCTTTGATGGGCGACTCCTCCGACAATATCCCCGGAGTTGCCGGAATAGGCGAAAAAACCGCTATGGCACTTATAACCGAGCATTTATCAATAGATGAAATATATAAAGACATTTCTGCCGTAAAGGCAACGGACGGAGTAAAGAAAAAGCTTGCCGACGGAAAAGAGAATGCATACTTAAGCTTTGAGCTTGCAACAATTGACAGGTTTACTCCCATCGAATTTGACTTTAAAAACACCGAGATAAAAGAATATGACAAAGAAAAGCTGGCACAGCTTTTTACCCGTCTTAATTTCACATCGTTTATTAAAAAGCTCGGACTTTCCGAAGCCGTAGCTTCTTCATCAAAAAAAGGACAGATTGAAGGAAAAGGCAAAAATGTCACATTTTCCGAGCTGTTTAACATCTGCAAAAAATCAGGTAAGGCGTCATATATCTCAAAGGACGGTACCTTATACGCAAAGCCCTATGCCTCCGACACGGCGTATATTGCAACGGCAGGCAAGGAGGATTTAAAAGAATTTTTCAAATGCTCCGCCATTGAAAAAATAGGCTTTGACATTAAATCAGATATGCTGAAGGTTTCAGAATTGGGCTTGAATGCTCCCGACATTGAATTTAATTCGGTTATTTTTGACGCTATGCTTGCGGCGTATATTATAAACCCCTCCGGCTCCGACTACAATATTGACGACTTATGTCTTAAGTATCTTTCCGCTGTTCTCAAGCACTCCGAGGCAAAAGATGATGATATGCAAATTTCCATGAGCATAATTCCAAGTGCAAATTCAAGCGAAGAATCAGCCGTACAAACCGACAGGGTTTTTGCCCTTGAGCTTCTCTATGATAAATTAAGCGGTATGATTAAAGAAAACAATCAGGAAAACCTGTACTACAATGTAGAGCTTCCTCTCACCGAGGTTTTGGCTGATATGCAGATACGCGGTATGTATATAGATAAATCCGAGCTTGAGAATTTCGGCAAAATTCTTGAAACCCATATTAACACTTTAACAAAGGAAATATATGACTTGGCAGGGGAGGAATTTAACATAAACTCTCCCAAACAGCTTGGCGTGATTTTGTTTGAAAAATTAGGTCTTCCATTTGGAAAGAAAAACAAAAGCGGCGGCTATTCCACCAATGTAGACATCCTTGAAAAGCTTAAGGACAAGCATAAAATAGCCGGCAAGGTTTTAAACTATCGTCAGCTTGCAAAGCTTCAATCAACATATGTAACGGGACTTGGTGCAGTTGTAAACGATGACACCGGCAGAATACACTCAAAATTCAATCAGACCGTGACCGCAACCGGCAGAATAAGCAGTACCGAACCAAATATGCAGAACATTCCCGTTCGCACGGAGCTTGGACGAGAGCTGCGGAAAATGTTCACATCGGAAAAAGAAGGCTGGAGCTTATGCGATGCCGACTATTCACAGATTGAGCTTCGTGTGCTTTCTCATATTGCAGACGACAAATCAATGCAGGAGGCTTTCTTAAATGACGAGGACATTCACACAAGAACGGCGTCCGATGTATTCGGCGTACCTCTTAAAGACGTAACATCTCAAATGAGGTCACGGGCAAAGGCAGTAAACTTCGGCATTGTTTACGGCATCGGTGCATTTTCATTAGCTCAGGATATAGGCACAACAAGAAAAGAAGCACAGGAATATATTGACGGCTATCTTTCACACTACAAAAATGTGGCAAAGTATATGACAGACACAATAGAAAACGCAAAAAAGCTTGGCTATATAACCACGATTTTAAACAGGCGAAGATACCTTCCCGAGCTTTCCTCCTCTTCCCATCTTACAAGGGCATTCGGGGAAAGGGTGGCAATGAACGCTCCCATTCAAGGAAGCGCCGCCGACATAATTAAAATCGCTATGATAAATGTGTATAAAAAGCTTAAAAGCAAGAACCTTAAATCAAAGCTTGTTCTTCAGGTTCACGACGAGCTTATCATAGAAGGACCGGATGAAGAGCTGTCCGCCGTTTCGGAAATACTCAAAGAGGAAATGGAAAACGCTTACACCTTATCCGTTCCTCTTAAGGTTGATATGAACAGCGGAAAAAGCTGGTATGATACGTAATAAAATCGGAGCTTTACTATGGATATTTTAGTAGATTTAAAAGAAAAAAGCTATACCGTCACGGTAAAAAACGGAGGCTTAAAAGAAGCCTCCGATTATCTTGACTTAAACAGAAGGGTCTTTATAATCACCGATGACGGCATACCAAAAGAATATATTGACACGCTGAAGGCTCAATGCAAAACACCTTATGTGTTCACTCTTTCCCAAGGGGAGCAAAGCAAAAGTGTTTCCCATTGGGAACAGGCTCTTAAAGCTATGCTCGGCTACGGCTTTACACGCCTTGACTGCGTCGTAGCTTTAGGGGGCGGTGTTGCAGGCGACCTTTCGGGATTTGTTGCCTCTTGCTATATGAGAGGAATTGATTTTTATAATATTCCCACCACTCTTTTATCCCAAATAGATTCATCGATAGGCGGAAAGGTTGCGATTAACCTATCCCACATAAAAAATGCGGTAGGTGCATTTTACCAGCCGAAAAGAGTTTTGATTGACACAAGTCTGCTTTCAACACTGCCTCACAGGCACTTTGCAAACGGCTTGGCAGAGGCTGTAAAAATTTCGGCAACCTGTGACAGCAACCTTTTTGAGCTTATTGAAAAAGATGACATACATCAAAATATGGAAAAAATAATAATTCGCTCCCTTGAGCTAAAAAGAGATATAATAGAACAGGACGAAAAAGAGCAAAACATCCGCCGTGTATTAAACTTCGGTCACACAATAGGTCACGGCATCGAAAGCACCCAATCGCCTTCTCTGTATCATGGGGAATGTGTAGCTCTCGGAATGCTTTGTATGTGCTCGAACGAAGTCAGAAGCAGGCTTTTAAGCGTATATGAAAAAGTGGGGCTTCCCACTTCCTTAAAAGCAGATATCCAAAAGGTATTTGATGCAATACTCCACGACAAAAAATCCGTTCAGGACGGAATTTTCGCAATATATGTAAATGAAATCGGAAGCTATGAAATAAAAGAAACCTGCCTTGAGGAGATAAAAAGGAGGCTTTTAACATTATGAAAAATACATTCGGAAACAGTATATCGGTAACAATTTTCGGTGAAAGCCACGGCGAGGGTATCGGTGCGGTCATTGACGGACTTGCTCCGGGAATTGCCGTTGACAATGGCTTTATAACCTCTCAGCTAAACAAGAGAAAACCGTACGGTGATATATCCACAAAACGCAGAGAGGACGACGAATTCTTTATTCAAAGCGGAGTCTTTAACGGCACGACAACAGGCACGCCCTTATGCATTTTAATAAAAAACAAATGTGCCGACAGTTCAAGCTATGAAGCAACAAAAGGCATTGCCCGCCCGGGACACGCCGACTATTCGGCTCATCAAAAATACAACGGCTTTGAGGATTACCGTGGCGGCGGACACCAAAGCGGAAGAATTACCGCAGCCCTTGTTGCCTCGGGTGCGATTTTGTTGTCTGCCCTGTCAAAAAAGGGAATACACATCGGAACGCATATTAAAAAATGCGGAGGGATTTCCGACAGAAGCTTTACAGATATACAAAGAGACATTGAGCTTCTTAACAATACGGATTTCGCCGTTCTTGACCAAGCCAGAAAAGAAGAAATGATAGGTGCAATATTAAGTGCAAGCAAGTCCGGTGACAGCGTCGGAGGTATTCTTGAAACTGCAATCTCGGGCATTGAAGCAGGTGTTGGCGAACCTTGGTTTGACTCCTTTGAAGGAGTTCTTTCCCATATTATATTTTCAATTCCGGCAGTTAAAGGCATTGAATTTGGCACAGGCTTTGACATTGCCGACAAAAAGGGAAGCGAAGCAAACGATGTATTCCGTGTTGAAAGTGGGAAAATCATCACCGAAACAAACAACAACGGCGGAATTAACGGCGGAATTACAAACGGTATGCCCATAATTTTCAGATGTGCCGTAAAGCCTACTCCCTCTGTATTCAAACAACAAAGCACAGTAGACTTTGAAAATATGGAAAACACATTTCTTACATTAAGCGGAAGCCATGACCCCTCAATCGTGCACCGTGCAAGAGTGGTTGTTGACAGCGTTACCGCCATAGCCGTATCCGATATGCTTTGTCAAAAATACGGCACAGATTTTATGTGCAAATAATTTATGGGAGGTATAATTTATGCAGTTCGGTTGTATAGGCAAAAAGCTGTCCCACAGCTTTTCAAAGGAACTACACGAGCAGCTTTATAACTGCAAATATGAGCTTTGCGAGCTTTCAGAAAATGAACTTGACTCATTTTTCAAAAGCCGTGATTTTAAAGGCATAAATGTCACCATGCCCTATAAAACCGCTGTAATACCCTTCCTTGATGAAATTGACGAATACGCCGAAAAAATCGGTGTCGTCAATACTGTTGTAAATAAAAACGGACGATTATCGGGATATAATACGGACTTTTTCGGAATGTCAAACGCCGTAAACCGTTTTATGCCCGATGTAAATGACAAAAATGTTCTCATACTCGGCACGGGAGGGACGGCAAAAACCGCAGAAGCGGTTTTTAATTACCTCGGTGCCTCCTCCATATCCTTTGTAAGCCGAAACGAAAATGCAAAGCTTAATTATGAAAATATTTACGACATTAAAAGCGATACCGAGATTATTGTAAACACCACTCCCTGCGGAATGTTTCCCCATAATCAAAGTATTCCCGTTGACATAAGTAAATTCCCAAAGCTTTGCGGCGTATTCGATGCAGTTTACAATCCAATCAGAACAAGACTTGTACAAGCTGCCGAAAGCCTTGGCATAACAGGCATCGGCGGTCTTTATATGCTTGTTTCTCAAGGAGTAAAATCTGCCGAATTATTTAATTCAAAAGCCTACGGGCAGGAAACCGTTGACCGAATATATTCAAAGCTTTTACATCAAAAACAGAACATTGTTTTATGTGGTATGCCAACCTGCGGAAAAACCACGGTTGCAAAAATCATCTCACAAATAACAGGACGGCAACTTTACGATACGGACAAAATATTTACCGAAAAATACGGCGAAATATCTCTGTTTTTCCAAAAATACGGAGAGGATGCCTTCAGGGAAGCCGAAACCCGTATTATAGCCGACATCTCACGCTGTAGCGGATGCGTAATTGCCACCGGCGGCGGCTCGGTATTAACTCCCGAAAATGTTAACACGCTTAAGCAAAACGGCATTATTTACTATATTGATGCACCTTTTGAGCTGCTTAAACCCACCCCCGACAGACCTCTTTTTTCAACAACGGAATCGGCAAAATCTTTGTATGAAAAACGCCTTCCCATATATCAAGGCGTATGCGATGAAAAAATAACTTCAAATGGCGACACGGATATGCTTGCCGCTGAAATAATAAGGAGGCACTCTCTGTAAATGAAGATAGAATTTCTGAAATCACGGGCAGAGGGTGTGTTTGCTCCTCCGCCGTCCAAAAGCCTTTTACACAGAGGAATAATCTGTGCAGGACTTTCATCGGGCGTAAGCCGTATAAATAACATTTCATTCTCCGATGATATAAATGCCACTATAAGCTGTATCAAGGCATTGGGGGCAAGGATAACAAAAGACCGCAATTCTCTTATTGTCCAAGGCATAAGTAAAACGACAACCCCAAAAAGCGTAATTCTTGACTGCAATGAATCGGCAAGCACTCTGCGTTTTTTTATCCCTATATGCCTTGCGTTGGGAATTGAAGCCGAATTTAAGGGAAGCAAGTCTTTGTTTTGCCGTCCCCTTTCTGTCTGCCAAAATATTTGCAAAGAACAAAACATACCATTTGTTCTTAATGGAAACAATTTAAAAATCGGCACCTTCGGCAAAGTCTTAACATCAGGCACATACTTAATACCCTCCGACATCAGCAGTCAGTTTGCAAGCGGACTTTTATTTGCCCTGCCGTTGCTTAAGGAAAAAAGCAAGGTCATTCTTAAACACCCTGTAAAAAGCCGTCCTTATATTGACCTTACGGTGCAAACTATGAAAAATTTCGGTGTTAATATTTTAAAAGAAGAGAACACATATTTAATAAGCGAGGACTGCGAATACAAGCCTCTGGAATTTACCGTTGAGGGCGACTTTTCAAACTCCGCTCCCTTTGAAGCCTTAAATCTTCTTGGGGGGAATGTGGACATAAAAGGACTCCCGGAAAACAGCTTTCAGGGAGATAAGGTATTTTTTGAATATTTTGATATGATAAAAAACGAAGCTCCCGAAATAGATTTATCGGACACTCCCGATTTAGCTCCCGTACTTTTTATGCTTTCCGCTTGCTTTAACGGTGCAACTTTTAAATCCACAAAACGCCTTGAAGCAAAAGAAAGCAACAGAGTATCGGCAATGACAGACGAGCTTAAAAAGTTCGGAATATCCTCAACCGCAGGCGAGGACTTTGTAATAATACATAAAAGCAAAATCGAAAAGCCGTCGGAGGTTATCCTCGGTCATAATGACCACAGAATCGTAATGGCACTTTCCATACTTCTTTCGATAACGGGGGGCATCATTGACGGCACGGAAGCCGTAAACAAAAGTATGCCCGAATTTTTTGAAAATCTCAAAAAATTGGGCATAAAAATGAAATTACTGTAACTAAAGAAATTCGCATTGAACAAGCGGGCGGACAGATAACAAATCCGCCCATCCGGGACGCCACCGGCGTCCCCTACAGACAAATTCCGTGTGGTTCGTCGTAGGGGCTCCGCTTGCTGAGCCCGTCCGGAAAATGCGGAAACGGCGGACCCTTCAGTCGCCCTCGGCGACAGCTCCCCTTTAAAAAAGGGGAGCCTATGCGGGGCACCAAGGGGCGCCCCTACCGGATGTTCCGTGTGGTTCGTCGTAGGGGCTCCGCTTGCTGAGCCCGTTTCTATTTCACCGTTTTCCGCACGCTTTGGCGAAAAAGGCGAACCCTTCAGTCGCCTTCGGCGACAGCTCCCCTTTAAAAAAGGGGAGCCAAGTACCACCGGCAACCATCACCCTTAGATAAGGGGCGCTATAACGGGCGGAAATTGATTCCGCCCCTTCCAAAATTATTTTACTTTTAAAACCGTTGCTACCAATTCCTCCATTTCGGACTTTTTAATTACACCTTCATACTTCTTCTTTTTATCTTTAAGCACCCCAAGAGATTTCGGCACCTCGGTATCGCTTACCTTATGAAGCAGTTCAATCATTTCAAAATCGTTAAGCCTATCGGTATTTTCTCCCAAAGCGGATAACACCGCTCCGTTAAACTTATAAGGGCTTGCCGTTGAAGCAATAACCGTTTTTGTTTTATCACCTGTATCTCTTACATACTGCTCATACACATCAACTGCAACCGCTGTATGGGTATCAAGGGTATATCCCGTTTCCTTAAAGGTTTTCCAAATCTGAACCTTTGTAAAGTAATCGTCGCAAAATCCGCCCCAGAAGTTTTCTTCAATCTTTTTATGAAGTGCTTTTGTAAGCTTATACTCTCCGTTTTTGGAAAGCTTGTTCATCATTGCCTTAATCTTTTTATCGTCGCCGTCGCAGATATCAAACAACAGTCTTTCAAGATTGCTTGAATTCAATATATCCATGGACGGAGATACACTTTGATAAAAAGGTCTGTTCTTATTATACTCTGCCGTTTTGATAAAGTCGGTCAAAACATTGTTGCAGTTTGAGGCACAAATAAGCTTTTCTATGGGAAGTCCCATCTTTTTAGCGTAGTACGCCGCAAGAATATTTCCGAAATTTCCCGTGGGAACGCAGACATTTATCTTTTCGGAAGGCTTTATCTCACCCTGCTTTACCATATCGCAATAAGCCGAAATATAGTAAACAATCTGAGGAACAAGTCTGCCCCAATTTATGGAGTTCGCAGATGAGAGGGCAAGCTTTGACTTTTCCAGCTTCTTTCCGAACTCATCATCGGTAAATATTGCCTTTACTCCGTTCTGGGCGTCGTCAAAGTTTCCTTCTATTCCGGAAACGAATACATTTTTACCCTCCTGGGTAACCATCTGAAGCTTTTGGATATCGCTTACTCCGTCGCAGGGATAAAACACAACAATATTTGTACCCGTTACATCCTTAAAGCCTTCTAAAGCCGCCTTCCCCGTATCCCCTGAGGTTGCAACCAAAATCACAATCTTTTTCTTTTCACCTGTTTTTTTCATTGCCGCAACCATAAATCTGGGCAAAATCTGAAGTGCCATATCCTTAAATGCACAGGTGGGACCGTGCCACAACTCAAGTATATACTTTCCGTCCTTAAGCTTTACAACGGGAGCTACATCCTCGCTTTTAAACTTATTGTTTCCGTAGGCTCCCTCCGTACAATCGGATATTTCTTCATCAGTAAAATCAGTAAGAAATTTCTTTAATACAAAATTTGCTCTTTCAATATAGCTCATATCCACCATTTTTTTGATGTCTTTTTCCGAAAGCGTCGGTATTTCACTCGGAACAAACAATCCGCCATCCTCAGACAGTCCCTTTTTGATTGCCTCTGCCGAGGTGAATTTAAGCTTTGTGTCCCTTGTACTCATATAATACATAATAAATCACCTAACCTTACCTATTTTAATAAAAATGTCATTTCAGATGCAAAATGTTCTGAAATGACATTTAATATCAATTACATCTTATGCAATGTACTTCTTAACATTCTCTCCTGCTTCGCTTGCTTCCGCACTTACCATAATGGTAAACGAAACATTGAATTTTTCTTCAAGCTTTTCAAGAACAGGGATAAATTCGTCAAGCTGCTTTAAATCCCCTGAAGAAACGCTTTTGAATACGCTGTCGATAAATATATGCGTAACATCAAAATCCTGAGCAATAATTCCGTAAAGCATACCTGCAAAAACATCAAAGTTCTTAACACAGAAGTTCTCGGTATTTACCATTCTCGCCTTGCGGTCAATATCGTGCATTAAACGGTTACCCTCGGTAATGCAAACAACATTACCTTTTTCAACATTGATTGCCGCATTAACCGCTTCAATCATCTTAGGTGTTTTTCCGCTTCCTTTAAGTCCGATATGTATTTTTATCATAGATAAAACCACCTTTCAAATCATTTTATTATTACAGTTTTTATTATTGTATCATAAAAAAATAATTTAAACAATACTTTTTTGCAAATTTTTTTAAAATTTACAGTCTTTCTTCAAGCTCGGCTTTTCTGTCCTCATATCCGGGCTTTCCCAGAAGGGCAAACATATTCTTTTTATAGCTTTCAACTCCGGGCTGGTCAAAGGGATTTACTCCCAGCAAATAACCGCTTATTCCGCAAGCCTTCTCAAAGAAATACACAAGCTGACCGAATGTATATTCGTCAAGCTTTTCGATTTCCACCACAAGGTTTGGTACTCCTCCGTCATTGTGAGCAAGATATGTTCCCTCAAAAGCCTTTTTATTTACAAAATCAAGTCCTTTTCCCGCAATAAAGTTAAGACCGTCAAGATTTTCTTTATCAGCCTCTATAACAAAGTCCGTTTTACTGTTTTTTACGTATATAACGGTCTCAAACAAAGAACGTCTGCCGTCCTGAATATACTGTCCCATAGAATGTAAATCCGTTGAGAAGCTCACGCCTGCAGGGAAAACACCCTTTTTATCCTTGCCCTCGCTCTCGCCGTAAAGCTGTTTCCACCACTCGGTAAAATACTGAAGCTCCGGCTCGTAATTTACAAGTAATTCAATATCCTTACCCTTTTTATTCAAAATATTTCTTGCGGCAGCATAGCAATAACAATCATTTTTTGCCAAATCGTCCGTTGCATAAAGCTCTCTTGCATCGGCTGCACCCTTCATAATTGCCTCTATATCAACTCCCGAAACGGCGATTGGCAAAAGTCCTACTGCCGTAAGGACAGAAAATCTGCCTCCCACATCATCCGGGACAACAAACGTTTCATAGCCTTCTGCATCGGAAAGGGTTTTAAGAGCACCCTTTTTCTTATCGGTGGTTGCATAAATTCTCTTTTTTGCTTCTTCTTTTCCATATTTTTCTTCCATAAATTTCTTGAAAGCACGAAATGCAATGGCAGGCTCGGTAGTTGTTCCTGATTTGGAAATAACATTTACCGATACCTCCTTGTCCTTTACACATTCAAAAACCGAGTTTAAATAGTTGGGGCTTATGTTATTGCCTGCAAAAATTATCTGTGGCTTTTGGGTATAGTTGTAAAAAGGACCGTTTAAAAAATCAATCGCCGCCTTTGCCCCGAGATAAGAACCGCCTATACCTATTACAACCAAAACATCGGAATCATTCCTGATTTTTTCGGCGGCCTTTTCTATTCTTGAAAATTCTTCTTTATCATAATCAACAGGCAGGTCAATCCAACCTAAAAAATCGGAGCCTGCACCTGTTCCCTCGGTCAAAACCTTATGAGCGGCACTGACATAAGGTGCCATATTGAGCATTTCACTCTCCGAAATAAATTCCTTTGCTTTATCGTATCTGAACTTTACGTTTGACATTTTATATTCACGCTCCCAATGTGTTAACTTTTATAAAACAATACTATCATAATAAACGCCATATTTCAAGTAAATTTTGTCAAAAAAAACTACAATTAAAATCTTTTTCCCTTATTAAATTTGACATACCTAAACAAAATATAGAATAACGACAATAGATTGACAGCGACAAGATAGTTGTATATAATAAATTTACGAAAAATAATAGAAACGAGGTATGTATTATGAAAAAATTTTTAGCGTTATTGATGGCGCTTGTGTTTGTTTTTTCTGCGGCAGGATGCTCCAAACCGGGAAATGATACCGCATCTAAAGAAGAAACATCAAAGCTTACGGCAAACATTGACAATTATTGGAAAGAACACAATATAGACGATATTTTAAAAGAGCGAAAAAATACCGAGGCTGACCTTGCGGAAAATAAAGCAAAGATGATGGAAGCTTACGGAGAAAACAAGGAAATTTCAGGGAATTATGATGAAAAGCTTGCAGCAAAAGCAGAGAGCGGAACTTATGTAGGAAAAATTGATAACGATATTATTTCTTGGAAGGGCATTCCTTACGCAAAACAACCGGTTGGTGATTTAAGATGGAAAGCTCCGCAAAAGCCGGATAAAAGCGATAAGATATACGAGGCATATTATTTCGGAAAAACCTCTGTTCAATGTGAAGGCGGCGACGAGCCGAGTAGTTTATATCCACAAGGTGAAGATTGTCTTAATCTGAATATATGGAATAATACAGCGGACAGCTCAGACAATAAGCCGATTATGGTATGGATTCACGGGGGAGCATATATTCAGGGCGGTGCAAACACAAATGTGTATGACGGAACAAATTTTGTAAAAGCTAATCCGGATGTAATTTATGCTTCTATTGATTACAGAACAGATTTTTTAGGCTTTATAAATCTCAGCAAGGTGCCCGGAGCCGAAAGTTATAATGATACCGCAAACCTTGGATTACTTGATGAAATACAGGCACTTTCGTGGCTTAAAGAAAACGCCAAAGCTTTCGGAGGCGACCCGGAAAGAATTACAATCTTTGGTGAATCTGCGGGTGGTGGTTCCGTATCTGCTTTAACCCTTGCACCTCAGGCAAAGGGAGTGTTCAAACGCGGAATAATGCAAAGCGGTGTTTCTGCGGGATTCCTTCGAACTGCGGAAAAGAGTATAGAGCATACTGACAAAATAATGGAAATATGCGGTGCAAAAGATATTGATGACCTTTTGTCCCTTACAGAAAGCGATATAAGGAAAATTGAAACGATTTATGTTTTAGAAAATCCAAATGATTATACATATCCGCAGTGTGACGGAATAGTTATTCCCATGGATATAAAGGAGGCTTTAAGCTCCGACCTGCGAGATGGCTTTGACCTTATGATCGGAACCACCAAGGATGAGTATAACTACTGGACAATGATACTTGGAAGAGATACCAATTTAAAAACCATGCAAAACTTGAAAGAAAATATGACTGCGAAAATGAATGATGACCAAAAAGCAAGGCTTGAAAAATTTATGTCCTTGCAGGAAGGCGATGAGTATAATACGCTGTTACAGCTTATAAATTACAGATCATTCCATTGTCCCTCCAGGTATGAAGCAAGAACTCATTCGGCAAACGGACAAAATGCGTATGTTTACTATTTTACCGAGGAATCCAATGACAAGGAACTTCTGTCTCATCATGGATTCGATTTGGGATTTGTTCTCGGAAATGTAGAAGAGAACAAGGTAAAGGATATTCCTTCGGCACATATGCTGAAAAATATTATGCAACATATGTGGGTTAACTTTGCAAAGACAGGCAATCCCAGCTTAAATGCCGGAGAAGTTGACGGAGCAGGAGCTATAAAATGGGATAAGTATGAGCCTGAAAATTACCCTGTTATGGTACTTGACTCCAAGGGCTGCGGGCAACAAAACGACCCGCTTAAAGCTAACAGCGATTTGATAGAGGATTTGTTTTGGCTAAGTTTAAAAAACAGTTAAATCTTTAGCTGATTTTAATGTTCTTATATCAGAATAAGAAGTAACATAAATAAATTAAAAAAACAATCAAACACAAAGGGGTTTTCGCATCATTTTGCGGTAGCCCCTTTGGAATATTAAAGTAGTTTTACAACTTTTACAACAAAAAAACTTAAAAAAACTGCATAGGTATTGATTTTCTGCAACAAATCTGTTATAATAAATTTTGTGTGTTGTCAATTTTTATTTTTTCGCATACAATAAAAATACGGCATACTTAATTTATGTAAGGGTGATTTTATGATATATGATTCGATTTTAGACTGCATGGGAAACACTCCCATGATACGGCTTAACAGACTTCCCTCTGTAAACAGTGCGGAAATTCTCGTTAAATTCGAGGGACTTAATGTAGGCGGTTCAATCAAAACAAGAACTGCGTACAATATGATTTGCGACGCCGAAAGAAAGGGCTTGGTTAAACCAAACACAATTATTGTTGAGCCCACAAGCGGAAATCAGGGTATAGGTCTTGCTCTTGTGGGAGCGGTTAAAGGCTACAAAACAATTATTATTATGCCCGACTCCGTCAGCGAAGAACGGAGAAAGCTTGTAAATCATTACGGCGCGGAGGTAATTTTAATTCACGACTCCGGAAACATCGGATTGTGCATTGAGGAATGCTTAAACACCGCTCTTAAAATGAGAGAGGAAAATCCCAATGTATTTGTTCCTCAACAATTTGAAAATCCCGCAAACCCCGATATTCAAAGACGGCAAACGGGAAAGGAAATTTTAGATCAGGTAGGAAAACCCATTCACGGATTTTGTTCCGGAATAGGCACCGGCGGAACCATAACGGGCATTGGTGAAGTTTTAAAAGCAGAAAATCCCGATATGGAAATCTGGGCGGTTGAACCCAGAAATGCCGCAATTTTGTCCGGCGGTTCAATCGGAACTCATCTGCAAATGGGCATAGGAGACGGACTTATCCCCGAAATCCTTAACCAAAACATATATAACGACATATGCCTTGTAAGTGACGAGGAAGCATTGACAATATCAAAAGAGCTTGCTTCAAAAGAAGGCATTATGTGCGGAATAAGCAGCGGAACAAATGTTGCCGCCGCCTTGAAGCTGGGAGAAAAATTAGGCAGAGGCAAAACGGTTGTAACGGTTCTGCCCGACACCGCCGAAAGATATTTTTCAACACCATTGTTTGATTAGATATAAAAAGGAGCTGATAGCAAAAGATTTAAAAAATCATTTTGCTACAGCTCCCTTTTTTTATGCTTTATGATACTTTTTAAAATTTAGGTCTTGCTTTGTAGGTAGTATGCAAAAGCTCATGAGCCTTATGGCTTCCCGGCTTTTCAAGATACTCATCGTAAAGTAATGTAATATCAGGATTCTTGTGGCTCTTTCTGATTGGAAGATTTTCATCTTCTGTATAAAGTGCCTTTGCTCTTTCCTTCTTAAGGTCGATATCCATTCTCACCTTAGCGGGAACGATAGGCTGTCCGCCGCCTGTTACACAACCGCCGGGGCAAGCCATAATTTCAATAAACTCATATTCAGCCTTGCCTTCACGGATGCTTTCAAGGAGCTTTCTGGCATTTCCCAATCCGCTTGCAACTGCAGCTCTTATCTTTTTACCTGCAATCTCAACGGTTGCTTCCTTTATTCCCTCTGTTCCTCTTACTGCGTTGTATTCAATATCCTCAAGGTCTTCACCTGTTAAAATATCGGCAACTGTACGCAAAGCCGCTTCCATAACACCGCCTGTTGCACCGAATATAACGCCGGCACCCGATGCTTCTTCAAACGGAGAATCAAACTTTTCATCGGGAAGCTCGGTAAACTTAATTCCTGCGGATTTAATCATACGAGCAAGCTCTCTTGTGGAGATAACGATATCTACATCACGGTTTCCGTCAACCTCCATCTCATCTCTGCCGCACTCAAACTTCTTTGCAACACAGGGCATAACAGATACCGTAACAATGTTTTTCGGGTCAACATTGTTCTTTTCTGCCCAATAAGATTTAAGAATTGCACCAAACATCTGATGAGGCGACTTACAGCTTGACAAATTATCAAGGAAGTCCGAGAAGTTATGCTCACAGAACTTAATCCAACCGGGACTGCATGATGTAATAAGCGGAAGCTTACCGCCGTTTTGAATTCTTTCAAGAAGCTCGGTTCCCTCTTCCATTATGGTAAGGTCTGCAGCAGTATCTGTATCAAATACAAAATCGAAGCCGAGACGCTTCATTGCAGCTGCCATCTTGCCGGTACAAGGTGTACCGATAGGCATTCCGAATTCTTCGCCCAATGCGGCACGAACAGCCGGAGCAGCCTGAACGATAACCGTCTTTGTTTCGTCATTTATTGCATCCCAAACCATATCGGTAGAATCCTTTTCACGCAATGCACCAACAGGGCAAGCAACAATACACTGACCGCAGTTTACGCAAGGAACCTCCGAAAGAGATTTGTTAAACGCAGTTGAAATCTGTGTCTTAAATCCACGCTCTGTCGCATCTATAACGCTTACTGTCTGAATATTCTTACAAGCACTTACGCAACGGCGACACAGGATACACTTATTGTTATCACGAACAATAGACGGTGACAAATCGTCAATTTCTGTTTCATTTCTTGCACCCTCGTATCTGATGTCGGTAACACCAAGCTCATCGGCAAGTGCCTGAAGCTCACAATTACGGCTTCTTACACAAGTCAAGCACTTTCTGTCATGGTTTGAAAGCAAAAGCTCAAGAGTTGTCTTTCTGGATTCACGAACCATAGGCGTATTTGTCAGAACTTCAAGTCCCTCGGAAACAGGGAATACACAAGCAGCCTGCAAAGCTCCTCTGATTTCTACCACGCACATTCTGCATGAACCTGTCTGACTAACGTCTTTTAAATAACAAAGTGTAGGAATATTTATTCCTGCCTCACGGGCTGCCTGAAGAACCGTATAGTCAGCAGGAACACTCATACTTTGTCCGTTTATTTTAATATTAACATTTTCCATATCAGTCATTCCCCTTCCTTATTTCTTCTCGATTGCGCCGAACTTACAGGTTTCCATACAAGCTCCGCACTTAATACATTTGCTTGTGTCAATTACAAACGGGTTCTTAATCTCACCGCTGATAGCTCCAACAGGACACTTTCTTGAGCAAGCACTGCAGCCCTTACACTTATCTGCAACGATTGTGTATGTAAGCAAGTCCTTACATACGCCTGCAGGACACTTCTTATCCTTAACATGAGCTATATATTCATCTTTGAAGTATCTGAGTGTTGAAAGAACAGGGTTAGGAGCACTCTTACCAAGTCCGCAGAGAGAACCTGCAATAATATTTTTGCTGAGGCTTTCCAGCTTGTCGATATCCTCCATTGTGCCTTGTCCCTTTGTAATCTTATCAAGAATTTCATAAAGACGCTTTGTGCCTATACGACAGGGAGCACACTTTCCGCAGGACTCGTCAACTGTAAATTCAAGGAAGAATTTTGCAATATCAACCATACAGTTGTCTTCATCCATAACAATAAGTCCGCCGGAACCCATCATTGAACCGATTGCCTTAAGGGAATCGTAATCAATTGGTGTATCTATAAGACTTGCAGGAATACATCCGCCGGAAGGTCCGCCGGTTTGAGCGGCTTTAAACTTCTTGCCGTTGGGGCATCCGCCGCCGATTTCCTCTACGATTTCACGAAGGGTTGTTCCCATTGGAATTTCAACAAGTCCCGTATTGTTTATCTTACCGCCGAGAGCAAATACCTTTGTTCCCTTGCTCTTCTCTGTTCCTATCTGAGAGAACCAATCCGAACCGTTTATAATAATCTGACAAATATTTGCATAGGTTTCAACATTATTTAAAAGGGTAGGCTGCATCCAAAGTCCCTTTACCGCAGGGAAAGGAGGACGGGGACGAGGCTCGCCTCTCTTACCTTCGATTGAGGTAAGAAGCGCTGTTTCCTCACCGCAGACAAATGCACCTGCACCCAATCTCAATTCAAGATTGAAAGAAAAATCCGTGCCTAAAATATTCTCACCGAGAAGACCGTATTCCTTTGCCTGTCCGATTGCGATGTTAAGTCTGTGTACTGCAATGGGGTACTCTGCACGGATATAAATAAATCCCTGATTTGCACCTACTGCATAAGCGGCAATCGTCATTGCCTCTATTACGCTGTGAGGGTCACCCTCAAGAACGCTTCTGTCCATAAATGCTCCGGGGTCACCTTCATCGGCGTTACACGCAACATACTTCTGGTCGCTTTGAGCATCGGCGGTAAATTGCCATTTCATACCTGTTGAAAATCCCGCACCGCCTCTGCCTCGGAGTCCCGACGCCTTTATAACATCAATTACTTCCTGAGGCTTCATCTCTGTCAAAACCTTTTGAAGGGCTCTGTAACCGTCAAATGCTATATACTCGTCAATATTCTCAGGGTCAATTACACCGCAGTTGCGAAGAGCAATTCTCTTCTGCTTTTTATAAAAATTAACTTCATTAAGGCTCTTTATCGAATTATTTGCCTCTACGGTTTCATCATAGAGAAGTCTTTTTACTATTCTTCCCTTTAAGAGATGCTCTTCAACGATTTCGTCAACATCGTCCTCGGTAACTCTGCTGTAAAAAGCTCCCTCGGGGTAAACAACCATAACAGGTCCCAAGGCACAAAGTCCGAAACAACCTGTTCTGACAACCTTAATTTCTTTATCAAGTCCTGTTTCCGCAAGCTTTGCTTCAAGCTTCTCTGCGATTAAATCGCTTTTTGAAGAAGTACAGCCTGTACCTGCACAAATCAGGACATGACCTCTGGCTATATCCATTTTATATCATTCCTTTCCGTTTTTTATCAGTCGTTTTCACCAACAACATATTCAGAAACAACATTGCCGTTCACAAGATGCTCTGCAACAACCTTAAGTGCCTTCTCGGGCGACATTTTTACATAGGTAACCTTTTCTTTTCCCGGCTCAAAAACCTCAACGATAGGTTCAAGACGGCACATACCGATACAACCTGTCTGTGATACGGTAACATTTTTAAGATTACGCTTTGCAACCTCTTCCATAAATGCGTTCATAACAGGTCTTGCACCTGCCGCAATACCGCAGGTAGCCATACCAATGACAACTCTGATGGTATTTTCGTCATCTTTTCTTAAAGTAACCTTATCAAGCATCTTCTGTCTGATTGCTTCAAGGTCTGCAATTGTTTTCATACTTACTTACTCCTTTCAATTCAATCATAGAGCATAAAGCTCGGTTTCATTTTCCTTTAAATAATCCTTAAGCCAAAGCATAACCTCGGGTTCATTAAATGACACCCCTCCGAGAGCGGCTTTAAGCTCTCTTGTGTCAAGAATAAATTCTTTTCCCGAAACGCTGTGTCTGTAAAGAAAATCTACATTCTCATATGATGTAATAACTCCCAAAATTGTTTCCGCCATATCCCCAAGGGGCTGTCTGTCTATATGTGCATATCCGAAGGTTGCCGAAATTTCTGTTCCTTTACCTTCCTCCGACTTAAGCTCAATTCCTCCGCCTGTATTCTCGGCGGCGTTTTTAAGAAGGGGAATCCCCATTCCAACCTTCCTTGTGGTACGCCCCGTAACAAATGGGTCAATAACAGCCTCTGTCATTTCCTTCGACATACCCTTGCCGTTATCCTTAATTGAAAAACTCAAAACATCCTCTTCTTCGTTTTCGTAAATTTCAAGTTCAATCAAAGATGCTCCCGCAACAACGGAATTTTGCAGAATATCGAGAATATGCAATGACAATTCCTTCATAATTATTGATACTTTTTGAGGATATCCTCAACCTGGTCAACGGTAAGCCTGCCGTAAACTTCATCATTTACAGTCATAACCGGCGCCAATCCGCAGGCTCCGATACAACGTGTTGCATCAATCGAGAATTTACCGTCGGGCGTACATTCGCCAACATCAATTCCAAGTATCTCTTTAACCTTTTCGAGGATATCTCCCGAACCCTTAACATAGCAAGCAGTACCCAAACATATGCTTATCTGGTACTTGCCCTTCGGATAGAGAGTAAACTGTGCATAAAAGGTAACTATACCGTAAATCTCGGCAAGAGGTACATTAAGTCCCTCTGCAATAATCTCTTGAACCTCTATCGGCAAATAACCGTAGATGTTCTGAGCTTCATGCAAAACGGGGATAGCCGCACCCTTTACGCCCTTATGCTTTTCAATAACCTCTCTGAGCGCCTTTTCCTGTTCCGGCGTTCCGTTAAACGGAATCGTACTCTGACTCATTTTTACCAAACCTCCTGTGAAATAGTTTATGCCGACAAAACAACCTTTGTCGGGTGATTAAATTTTCATAACAAATTGGCATTTGTTAAAAGATTAACATTCTTTTTCGACAAAATACCAAGCTATATCATTGTACCACAAAAAAAAATAAAATGCCATAGTATTTCAATTTATTTAGCGGACAATATTGATAAAATTTTATCAATATTTTTGGTTGAAATGTCTAAAAAGCGGTTTTTTTCTGCTATATCTCCCAAATAATGGGCATCGGAGCTTGTAATAATCACATAATCCTTATATTCTTCTTTTAATTTCGGCAAGCCTGCCTCTGTAATTTCAACCGCTTTAAAATTTAAATCCGGGGGAATAAAACCGAGGTTTGACAAAACGCTGTAGCTTGCCCTGTCAATATGTGCGGGATAAATTGCACCGTTTAACTTTAAAACCTCGGATACTGCACTGTACATATCAAGTCCGCACGCCGTAACAAGCAGATTTTCTTCCTCTCCCACAATCTCGTCATTTTCGTCCATATAATATTGATTTCCGAATATTTCGGGACGGTTTTTAATTCCCTGAGAAGATGCTCTGACAATCTTCTCCATTTCCTCCGCCGCCTCAACCGTGGGAAACAGGCTGACCATATGAACCTCCTCGGAGGTTTCTATTTCCATTCCCGGAATGACAATAATTCTGCCCTCTGCCGCCTTTATGGCAGAGCGTACATTTCCGCAGGAGTTATGGTCTGTTATGGCTATAACATCAAGACCTTTTAATATTGACATATTCACAATGTTATTGGGCGTCATATCATTGTCACCGCAGGGCGACAACGCCGAATGAATATGCAAATCGTAATACAAGCTCATATTCCAATCTCCGCAAGCTTCTTGGCAATCTCATATGCGGACATTTCCGTTACAAGAATTGGTATTCCCTCCGCCTTCGCCTTTTTCGCCGTATTTATATCCGGAGCAAATCCGTCTGCAATAATCACACAGGCGGCATCCCCCAATGACGCAACTGCGGCAATATTTATATTTGTCTGTATTGTAACCCATACAGTACCCTCTTTTACCCTTGCCATGGCAAGGCTCAAAAGGTCACCTATATAGCAATCCGTTATCTCGTTTTCCAAGCCTTCTTCTCCTACCTCACACTTAACGGAAAGCTTTTCACACAATTCCTTTACATTCATATAACATCAACCTCTATTCTTCCTCTTTGTCCTTTTTGTTCTTCAGGTGTCTGTACTTCTCACGAAGCTTGAATATACAATCATCCACATTCGCCTTACCCCTTACAATATCCTCTGCAAGGTCACGGCAGCTGGGACTTCCGCAGGAACCGCAGTCAAGCCCCGGAAGGCTTGCGGTAATTTCCTCTATCTGCATCGACATTTTCATCGCTGTTTCAAAATCATCGCTAAGCTTCATAATCGGTCTGTACACGGGAGCCTCGTCCCATAATCTCTCATATTTTTCGTCTATCTCACCTGCTTTTTCCGGCAGTTCCTCGCACATTCTTTCAATTCTTGCTCTTGCCACAAAGCTGTTTTCCGCAGTAAGAGGTCCGCCTACGCATCCCCCCGGACAGGCAAGTGCTTCAACATAGTCGATATCGGGAAGCTTGTCATCCTCTATATCTTCAAGAAGCTTTATTACGTTATGTATGCCGTCAACGGCAACACAACGCCTACCTCCCGTAGCCTTTGCTTCACCGCCTCCCGTTGCCCAAAGAGTACCTAACGAGCCTGCATGAGAGAGAGGCTTTACCTCGCTGATTTTGCCCATTTCCTGTGCAAGCTTTAAATATGTGTCCTTTATGGAAATAACACCGTCTACATTTGAATTTTTAATAACCCTTGTATCCTTCACCGCCGTAGCCTTTGCGGCACAGGGACTTATGAAAAACACACCTATCTCGTCCTTTGAAAGTCCCGTTTTTTTCATTGCTTCATCCCTTGCCACAGAAGCCGAAAGCTCCATAGGTGACCTTAAAGGAATAATGTTGGGTATAAGGTTTGGAAACCTTACCGCAATCAACCTTGAAACCGCAGGACAAGCCGATGAAATAGCCGGTTTTAAAAGCTCTCCGCTGTCTAACAGCTCAACAGTCTTTTTGCTGATTTCCTGAGCACCTCTTGCAACCTCATAAACATCATCAAATCCGATTGTAGTAAGAGCCGTAAGAACAAGGTTAAAATCCTCCGATTTGAAAAACTGTCCCAAGAAAGCCGGAGCAACCAAAGCAACATTATATTTATATTCTTTAAGCCTTACAAACTTGTCTGTTACGGCTTTTTTTGCGTGATAAGGACAAACCCTTATACATTCTCCGCAATCGATACAACGCTCGTTCAGAATTTTCGCCTTGCCGTTCTGAATGCGGATAGCTTTTGTCGGACACTGCTTAAGGCAGTTTGTACAGCCCTTACACAAAGCTGTTTCCAATGTAACTGAATGCCAATTATGAATTTCCGACATATCACTCACTCCCATCTTATCCGAAACCTAAATTTCGGCGATTCTGAAAATCAAATCCATAGTCGTACCCTGACCTATAACCGTATCTATCTTCATTTCATCAGAATACATTTTTATATTCGGAAGTCCCATTCCGGCTCCGAATCCCAGCTCCCGTATTTCATTTGATGCAGTAGAGTACCCCTCCTGCATGGCTTTTTCTATATCCGGAATGCCCGGACCCTTATCCTTGCACACAACATGGATTGTATCGGGAGAAATTTCAATATCTATTGTTCCTCCCTCTGCGTGGATTACCATATTTATTTCCGCCTCATACATGGCAATGGATACTCGCCTTATTGCATCAGGTGAAACACCAAGCTGTCTTAAATATTTTTTTACGCTTCCCGATGTTGAACCTGCAAGAGTAAAATCCTTGCCATCCACATCATAATGAAGCTTAATTGCATTAGCCAAGCCTTACCCCTGCCTTTCTGCCGAGAAGTCCTCCGGAATACAAAAGTCCGCAGGATGTATACATTGGAAGGTCTGTGGTCATAAGCACCATTCCCCGTGATTCGGCAAAATCAATGATTTCTTTTGACGGCACCTTTCCTCTTACAAATACAACTGCTTCAATGTCCATCATCTCCGCCGTACGCAAAACCTGAAGATTCTGAAGCCCCGTAAGAAGCAAAGCCTTATCCTTTACAAATGCCAGCACATCGCTCATAAGGTCACTTCCGCAAGCTTCAAAAACCTCTTCTTCAAGGCTTTCTTCTCCCACGTATATTTTAGCATCCAGCAGTTCTTTTACCGTTGAAAGTTTCATTAAATCATACATCCTTTCGTATTGCTTTTATGTCATTTATCAACATTTTAAGTATATCACAGTTTTTTTCACAATGCAACAAAAATCTCATATATTATAACTTGCATAGATTTCCGTATTATGTTATAATTTCAAAAAAAGCATGACAGAGGTGATAGCATTGGCTAAGATTACTTTTTCCCCAAGCTCCGATGGGATAGAAAAGGGCATAAACTTTATCGAAAACACTCTTGCAAAATATAAAATAAAAAAGGAATCAATTCAAAACGCATTGATTATCTCAACGGATGCATTGAAGAAGTTATCGGATAATGCATCCGAAAACACAAATATTGAAATTTCCGTTTTTCATTGGTATCGCACGGCAACAATCACTATGTCCGCGCAAGGCAAAGACTTTAATTACAAATACACCTGCGACGATGTGCCTGTTGACAAGGCAAACAACGGAGAAGCACTTAAAGCTTTGGTCAGCGATAACAAAAATGTTTCATATTCTCATTTTGGCGAAACGAATTATATAAGGATAAAAATAGGTGCATTGGAGCAAACATTTGCTTACAGAACCCTGTTTTCATTTTTGTTCGCACTCATTGTGGCTTTTTTATTACAGTTCTTTCTGCCGAGCTCTGCATCAAAAGCCTTGTCCGAAAATGTACTTATGCCAATACAAACAATATTTTTAAATTCGCTGAAGCTTGTTACCGCTCCGGCGGTATTCTTTTCCCTTATGCTATGTGTTGCCAGATATGCCTCTATGACGGATACTAACAGTATCAACATCAAAATCACAATAAAATACGTAGTATCGGCAGCTTTTGCCGTCATTGTGGGGATAACTTTATTTAACCTGTTTAATCCTGCAGCAGGATTGGAAGGCTCTATGAGTGTTTTTGTTGATAAAAGCAACGCCACATCAAATAACACAATAACAAAAATGATTGTGGATATGGTTCCGGATAATATCATATCTCCTTTTTTGAACACGAATTCAATGCAGCTTCTGGTTGTCGCAATTTTATTCGGAATAGCACTGGGCAAGGCAGGTAAATACTCATCTTTTCTTCGAATATTTACCGGCACGCTGAACAAGTTTTTTAATGCGGCTGTGGATATAATAACAAACTTAATACCGTTGGGCGTGTTCTTTGTTACAATCCTTACCGTGATGACATTCGGACCGGGTTCGTTAATACCTACAATAAAGGTATTTCTTCTCACCATGCTTGGTTTCTTAATTGTTATTATTGCATATATGCTGTACATATTGATTGTCGGAAGGCTTAATCCCCTGACATTTTTAAAAAAATATAAATCAAGTATCCGGAAAACATTTATTGCAGGCTCCGGGGTAAACGCCATCCCCGAATCAATGCGTTGTTGCAAAAACAGACTTGGAATTTCACCGAAAATTTATTCTTTTACCATTCCCTTCGGGGCGATTTCCAACCTTGACGGAAACTGCATTTATCTGACTATCGCAGGACTTACCATTGCAACCCTTTGCGGCGCAGACTTGTTCGGGACAGACCTTGTAACAGCGATATTTTTGATAGTCATTCTATCTGTAGGCTCTCCCATTACACCGGCTTCTGCCATACTTGCAATAACAATGCTGATGGGACAGTTTGGGGTATCAATGCAGGCAATAAGCCTTGTACTCGGTATAAACGCATTTATAGAAGTTGTTCTCGCCACTTCAAATACCTTGTGCGATGTTGCAACTGCTCTGGTTGCGGCAAAAACAGAAGGACTTCTCGATACAGAAACTTTTAATGTCGATAAGTTGTAAAACAACTGTTATTTAACCTTTATTGACACGGCATTGGAAGTAATATATAATAATTTTGAAGAAACTTTTCCAAAGGAGAAAAAAGATGCGTGTATTGATGGTCACCATGAAATTAGATATAGGAGGTGCCGAAACTCACATACTTGAGCTTTCAAAGGCACTGGCTCGGAGAGGCATTGAAATATGGGTTGCCTCCAACGGCGGAGCATATGAAAAGGAATTGATCGAAGCCGGAATACATCATGTAAAAATTCCCTTCCACAGTAAAAATCCTTCTTGTATGATAAAGGCTTACAAAACCCTTAAAGCACTTATTTTCAAAGAACGCTTTGACATTGTTCACGCCCATGCGAGAATACCTGCCTTTATATGCGGACTTTTGCACAAACGCTATCACTTCAGGTTTGTCACAACGGCGCATTGGGTATTTACAACCCGTTTCCCTTACAATCTCCTGACCCGATGGGGACAGCGTTCACTTGCCGTAAGTGATGATATTAAAAAGTATCTTATTGACAGCTACGGCATAAAGCCGGAAAATATCAGAGTGACCATTAACGGTATAGACCTTGATAAATTTTCAAAGGATACGGATTATTCGGACATCAAAAACGAATTTTCTCTTGAGGACGGAAAATTCCGCATAGTATATGTCAGCCGAATGGACATTGACAGAAGCTATGCGGCACATAAGCTTATAGAAATCGCTCCAGAAATACACAGTAAACTCACGAATATTGAGGTAATAATAGTCGGCGGCGGAAACGACCTTGACAACATTAAAGCCGAAGCAGAAAGGGTAAACCAAGCCCTCTTCAAAAAAATAATAATTACAACGGGAAGCCGTACGGACATAAACAAATTTGTGGCGTCAGGCAAAATATTTATCGGTGTCAGCCGTGCCGCTCTTGAAGCGATGGCTTGCGAAAAGCCTTCGATAATTGCCGGCAACGAAGGATATATCGGAATTTTTGACCAAGACAAGCTTCAGGTTTCGATAGACACAAACCTTTGTTGCAGAGGCTGCGAGGAAACAACGGCGGAAAATTTAAAGCGTGATGTATTAACCCTTCTTAATTCCTCCGAGCAAGAGCTTGACAGGCTGGGAAAATATTCCCGTCAAACCGTGAAAAAGCATTATTCCGTTGACACAATGGCTGACGATGCAATGAAGATGTATGTATCCGCAATTAAAGACAGCCTTATAAACGAGGTTTCAACAGAGGAGTTTGAAACAATTGACCAATATCTGATTTCAAACCCCTTAAGACTTAAAAAGAAAAAGTACGACATTATGCTCTCGGGCTATTACGGATTCGGGAACAGCGGCGATGACTCGATTTTGTATTCCATTATTATGGAGCTTAAAAAGAAAAAGCCGGACATTAAAATCATTGTTCTTTCCAAAACACCTGAAGAAACCTCAAAGAAGTACGGCGTTGACTCCATTCATCGCTTCAACCTGCCCTCAATTATCAAAAATCTTATAAAGACCGATGTTTTAATAAGCGGCGGCGGAAGTCTTATACAGGATGTTACATCAAATAAATCCCTTGCGTACTATCTGTTTATTATAAAGCTTGCCAAAATGATGAAGAAAAAAATTATGGTTTACGCAAACGGAATCGGTCCCGTTACAAACGAAAAAAACTTTGTCCGTGTAAAAAAAGCTCTTAACAATGTTGATATAATAACCCTCAGAGAACCATATTCCGCAGAGGAGCTTGCGCATTTCGGGGTTGACACACCGAGAATTGAAATCACCGCAGACCCTGCATTTGCTCTTTTCCCTGCATCGGATAACGAAACGGAAAAGCTTATTACATCTGCAGGATTAAGTGCAGATTCAAAATATTGCGTAATAGCTTTAAGACCGTGGAAATATCTTTCTCCCGATTTTGCTGTTCAGATTGCAAGCTCTGCAGATTATATTAAAGATAATTACGGAACGGAAATTCTATTTATAAATATGCAGCCTGCCCGTGATACCGCAATAAACGAAAGCGTTGCAAAGGCTATGAAAAACAAATCCCATATTATTACAGCCCCCCTAACCGCAACCCAGATTATGGGAATTATCGACAAATCGGAATTTGTTATCGGAATGAGACTTCACACCTTAATATATGCCGCAAAATGCAAAACACCGGCAATCGGTCTTGTTTATGACCCTAAAATCACATCCATTATGGATTATATGGGGCAGGATTACAAAATCCCCGTGGAATCACCCAATCCGCTGACACTTAAGCGATATATAGACGATGTTTGCAATAACAGGGAAGCCATAGTGGCAAAGCTTGAAAAAATATCGGAAATTTCCACCGAGAAAGCGTCAAAGAACGCTGATTATGCATTGGAATTACTTGAAAAATAGACACGGGACTTTCCGCCAAGCACAATATTGCATCGGCAAAAGCGTGCGGATACAAAATCCGCTCCTACCGATATCGAGGTAAAAAGTAATAGTGAAGATGCGAAATTCTGCATTTTGCATTTACTTAAGCATCATATTGGGATATATCCTTCCCATTCGCTCGTCATCAAAGCGATTGTCAAAAAATACTTCCACACTGTTTTTCGGCGGAACATTCTTTTTTCTCTCATGCATTCTATATACAGCCGTCGCAGATACAACAGTATTTAAAATCATAAAAGCAAACAACACCCATGTAAGAATAATTCCGATTTTATTCGGGATTTTTTCGATTAAAAGCGAAAGCTTCGGGCAAGCAAGCTTACACCAGAACAAAGCCAAAATACCCCAGAACAAACTGTATAAAAGACTTACTCTTCCGTTGAGATTAAAATAATGGCCCGTATAATCCCAAGAAATCGTGCCCGTAAAATACTCTTGGATATAACTGCATAAGTACTCAAATATTCCCCCTATCAAGGCACCTGCAAGAATAATCCATACGGGATTTTTCTTTCTTAAAGGGGACATTGCAAGGGTCATAATCAATGCACCCACTCCGTACACGAGATTAAACGGTCCGTATACAAGTCCTTGCCTGCTCTCTATCCTACCGTAGCGAGCAAAACACCATATCACTTCTATTATAACTCCCACAATACAACCTATGAGAAAAATCCAAAAGAGCTTATAAAAATTGTTTCCCTTTGCAAATGATCCTTTTTTCATTTTTCCAACTCTCACTCCTGTTTCTCTTCCCATTATAACAAATCAAAAAACATAAATCAACATTTTTTATAATATTATAAATTATTGATTTTAAAACAAAAATGTGTTATTGTGTTCTTATTGT
>JAZLFN010000024.1:0-18749 GCA_045615805.1 Clostridia bacterium
ATCGACGAAGGTATAAAAGATGCATTTAATGACGGAGAAACCAGAATCAATGCAGTTCCCGTATCAAGAGATTATCTTAATGAAGAGTCAGAATTTATTGAAAATGACGGCTTGAACTTAGAAGACATTGATGTGTCCAAAAACACAAAGCAGTCTTGGGAAAAGACACATGTTATGCCCGGTTCCGAAGCCAAGCTGATTGATATGGGTAATGGAAAATATATTCTTTTCTATATTGACGATGCAGGAGATTCAAGAAAGGATATAGACAGGTCGGCAGTATTCTACAGAACATATATCGATGGTGCGTGGTCAGACGAAACACGTCTTGACGGTGCAAGTCAATCGGCGGTAGGATACTTAAACGTTTCGGATATAGGCGACAGTATAATAGTTTCGTGGACCGAAGCTGACGGAAGCTTAGAGGATTGCGTGAAAATGCTCGGAAATAACCCGGCAGAAGACGAAAACGGCAATACTGTGTACGACATTCAAAAGGTTATGCATAGGTTGGATATCAGAGCAAAACTCATTCCGAAGGAAACCCTATCAATGAGCAATGAGCCGATTATGGTTACCAATCGTTCTAAATACGATGAGTATGCCGATATTAACGCACATTTTGTATATGATAAGAACACAAATAAAATTTTTGTAGTTTACAATAAAGTAGATTTTGACTCTGCATCGGAGACGAGCGACTTCTCCGCGGCTGATAATGATAACTCTGTAATAACTTACAGACGAGGAGTTTTGGACGGCGAAAATATAATTCTCAATAGCGAATACACAGAGGGTGAGAGTGCTGCTTTGAAACAGGCTCTGAGGATGGAAGACGGAGACGAGCCGAGCGATGTGTTCTACGGTCAGAGATTTATTGACACAAGAATCAATCATACTTCCGCAAATGTTCCGAGAATACAGGATTTAGATGCGATGCATGTATATAATGAGTTTGACAGCGACGGAACGGCTATAAAGACAAATCCCGGACTTGCGATTATTGCTTATCTTGTTGACGAAGACGGTGATATGCAAACAGAGGACGATAAGAATATTTACGGTGTGGCATATGACTTTGCAAACGATAAGTTCGTTGCAACAGATTCGGAGTATCCTGATGTACTCTGCCTGACATATAAGATGGGAGCATACTTTACACCAAAGTTCAAAGAGTATAAGGATAATGTATATCTGTTTATGTCAGCAAGCGGCGATATTACCGGAGCGGAAGAGTCGGAAGAGCAAAGCGAGGAAATTAAAACAAAGCCGGCTGATAAAACTGCCGGCATAGCGATATTGTCAATCTCCGATATTTACAAGAATAACTATTATGCACTTTTTGATGACGGAACAAATCGTTATTATAGGCTCGAAGGAAAATGTACCGTACCGGAGCATAAAGGTTCGGGCGATGTAGTTGTTCCGGAGCAGACAACAGTATTTCCCATTATGCCGGAATATGCCGTTGAAACAAAGGGTAACGTACCGAATTATACCATAGCTTCGGGCTATAGCGTAAACGGTGCCGAAACCGTTTATCTTGTATGGACATCGCAGAATAAGGAATCAAACGACCCTGATAATCAGATATTTGTTTCGGTCTATGACAGAAAGCTGGACTTAATAGGCGATAAAACAGGCGAAAGCAATGCATTTTTCGATTGGAGCGAGCCGTTTATGATTTCCGGCGGATTGAAAACTGCTGATGATAAGGAGCTTGACAAAAATGTATTTTATTCGGATGTTGCATCGGCGGTTATGCCCGACGGAAGACTTATTGTTGCCGCAAACAGGGCACCTTATCTGGAGAAAGCAGACCGTGTGGATGAAAACGATAAAAATATTTCGGTAGACGAGGCTAATACATCACTTGTATTCTTAGAGCATACTCAGACAAGTAATATAGATTTTGTGAAAGAAGAGCCGCTTGTGTTAACCACGGGTTATTTGTACAAGAATTCCGACTTTGGTGTAATTGCAGGGGTTAAAAATACGGGCGATAAAGCAATGGTGTTTACGGAAGATAATCCTATCGTATGTAAATTCTATGCAATGGAGGGTGACACCGAAGTATATCTCGGAGAGGATAAATATTCGGGAGCCTGCGGCGCAGGAGCAGTTCTGACAATGAGCATAAATGTTGACAGGTATCAAACAAAGTATGACGATGAAGGAAATGTATTGGTACAGGGTGAGGATTCGGAAAATGTTAAAAGTATTAAGGCTGTCGCAACGGCAAACGGTACCGAGATTTCGCACGAAGAAAATATCATCCGCGAGTCAATGCTGTTGTTTGCAGATGATGTCAGAATAGAAATTGACCAAAACGACAGAGAAAAGGTAAATGTAAGCATAGGCGTATTTAATGCAGGCAATAAAGATATTGAAAACGGAAAGGTTACGCTTTACAGAAAAGATGATAATACATCTGTAAACTTAACGGATTTATTCGCCGAAGAGAGTAAAGGCTTCATTAAGGTTGACGAAATAAACGGTTCTCTTGCATCCTTAGAATACGAAGATTTAAACGGTACCGTAGAGGTTCCCGATGAGTGGTATTCAATAGATGAAACGGGAAGAGGTATTGCAAGATTTAAAATTACCTTAGCAGATGACAGCGACATCGAAACATCAAGCGATGAAATCGCTGTTACAAAGGATTTTGACCCTGATGCAATTAAGCTTTTGAAGAAAGTTACCAATGTTAAGATTGACGGGTCTGAAAATATTTCCGTAAAGCCTAATGAAAAACTTAGCATCCCTGTTAATGTTACGGGGGCTGATGACGGCGAATACGAAATAGTTTGGAAGAGCAATAACGATAATGTAGCTATTGCCGATGACGGCACAATGTATGGCGCAAAAGAAGGAAATGCAACACTTACAGGATATGTTGTTCCTGTAACGAATAAAGTTATATTTGACCCTAACGGTAATATTATGACCCCGGACAGAATAAAATATATTCCATCCAATCTTTTGAAAACCGTTACAGCAAATGTAACAGTATCCGACGGAAAGAAGCATTCCGGCGGCGGTGGCGGAAACAATATCGGCGGACATCAAATAACCGTTAATAATTCGGAAAACGGAACCGTTACAACCAATAAGAAAACTGCTCTGACAGGCGAAAATGTAATTCTTATAACTGCTCCAAATGAAGGCTTCACTCTTGAAGTAATTGCCGTTACCGATAAGGATGGAAACGAAATCGAGTTAAATTCTCTCGGCGAAGGTAAATACAGCTTTGAAATGCCTAACGGCACCGTAGCCGTTAATGCAATCTTTGTGCCTGTGGGAAGTGCCGAACAGGGATTATTCAAAGATGTTAAAAAAGCAGATTGGTTCTATGACGCAGTTAAGTATGTATTTGAAAATAAACTTATGAACGGAACAAGTGATACTGAATTTGAACCACTCTCCGATGTAACAAGGGGAATGTTTGCGACCGTTCTGTTCAGATTGAATGGCGAAGTACAAGCAGACTTAATAATGCCGTTTACCGATGTTCCCGGGGGTGAGTATTATACCGAGGCAGTTCGTTGGGCAGCAGCTGCAAAAGTTGTTAACGGTACAACGAAAACGACCTTTGAACCAGATAAGGCTATAACCCGTGAGGAAATGGCAGCAATGCTTTACAGATACATTCAGCACAAAGGCGGCGGCTTTAAAGGCGGATGGGCATTCCCCTTAGACTTTAAGGATGCAGATAAGGTTTCCGATTGGGCATATGAGGCAATGTGTTATCTCACAATGCCGAGTGTTGGCTTAATCAACGGAATGGAGGACGGAAGTCTTGCTCCTAAAAACAACACCAACCGTGCCGAGCTTGCAACAATCCTTATGAGATATTGCGAAGCTGAAAAATAATAAAATAACGCAAAAAGCTGTAAATCTCACAAAATGTGATTTACAGTGCGGGGAGGGCATTATTGACCTCCCCATTTTTGTGTATATAACACCGGACAAATATGTAATCTTTCATAATCCCCTAAAATAATTCAAAAAAATGTTGCCAAATTTTATAAACCGCACTATAATACGGGTTAACGATAACCCTTGTGTTATTTAAGGCATTTTTAAATCATTTTTGGATGAGGGGTAAATAATATGGAAATATTCTTATTGTTTGCAGCAGAAGTAATTGCGGTAATAACCTTTACAACCGCAGGAGCATATTTTGTTAAAAAGATTACGGTAACAGTCAGGTTGTTTATAATAAACAGTTTCTTGTTAAGTACATAATTTGTATTTTAATTTCGGGAATAGGCATAGGCATTGCAAATATCACCGCATTAATTCTAACCGGCGAAGTTGACACATCCTTGGTTTTTCCTATAACAAACGGCGTTCCCCTTATGGGAAACATCATTTTGGGAATGATTTTATTTAACGAAAAAATTCAAAACAGGCAAATAATCGGTATAGCTGCGGAAATTTTATCCATCGCCTGCTTATGCCTGTAAAAAAGAGTGGTTATTATCAGAGTCACATTAAAAGATATTGCAAAGGAACTTGGTGTAAGCGTTAATACTGTTTCAAAAGCTTTGAACGATAAATCAAAGGTAAGCAAGGAATTAAAGGAAAAAATACAGGAAACCGCCGAAAATTTAGGCTATGATACCGCCGTTACTCTCTATAAATCCATTTTTGAAAATAAAGTAAGTGAAAGAAATTTAAAAATCAATCCCATTGTTATTTTAAAAAGCAATTATAAAAATTACCTGTAATGAAAAAAATCGGGCGGATATGGAATCCGCCCTAAAAAATGCTCAATTTGCGTATAAACCGCCTATTTGTTGTCAAGACCGTAACGCTTTCTGAATCTGTCAACTCGTCCGCCTGTATCAACAAGCTTCTGCTTACCGGTATAGAACGGATGGCAAGCCGAACAAATTTCTATACGAATATCTTCCTTTGTAGAACCTGTTTCAATAACATTTCCGCAAGCACACTTAATTGTTGTTTCCTTGTACTCAGGATGAATTCCCTGTTTCATCTCTATCACCTCTCTAATATATAAACTCGATTTTCAACATATATAATTGATAAACATCAAAATATAGTATATCACACTTAAATGAAAAATGCAAGCATTTTTTATCAGTCACCCAAACACATATTTATTGAGCGGGCAGCTTTAAGCCAAAAGCTTGTTTCTTCAACGGCTTTATTCTTTCCGATTACGTTTTCAAGGGAGTCATAGCTCAATTCATTTCCGTCAAGAATAACCATATTTCCGAACTTACCCTGCATCAGAAGCTCTACTGCGTATGAGCCGTATCTTGTTGACAAAATTCTGTCGTTTGCAGTCGGTGTACCGCCTCTTTGAACGTGTCCCAAAATAGTGGCACGAGCTTCAAGTCCAACAAGTCCTTCAAGCTGACTTGCAACAATCTCGCCTATTCCGCCGAGTCTTAAGGGGTCGGGGCTGTTTTCAACAACCTTTGAAACCACAACATCGCCGCCGAGAGGCTTTGCACCCTCCGATACAACAACAATGGCAAAGTTTTTGCCTCTTGCTCTGTTTGCCTTAATTGCATCCGCAACCTTGTTTATATCGTAAGGAACCTCCGGGATAAGAGCCGCATCACAACCGCCTGCAATGGCTGATGCAATACCTATAAATCCCGCATAGCGTCCCATAACCTCAACAACACTTATTCTGCTGTGAGATTCAGCGGTTGTTCTGAGCTTGTCAATAGATTCTGTAGCTGTCGCAACAGCTGTATCAAATCCGAACGTTGTATCTGTAGATGCCAAATCGTTATCAATCGTCTTGGGAACGCCTATAACCTTAACGCCATTTCTTGAAAAATCACGGCCGCTTGTAAGTGTTCCGTCACCACCTACAACGATAAGTGCATCAATGCCGGCTTTTTTAAGATTTTCAACACCTATGTCGGACATATCAACATGGGCATGAGTTACGCCGCTTTCATCTGTGTAAGTATAGTCAAATAAATTATCCTTATTTGAGCTGTATAACATTGTACCGCCACGGGAAATAATTCCCGACACATCAGGAAGCGTAAGGGGCACAAATTCATCACTGCCCAGGAAAAGACCACGATAGCCGTGTTTAATTCCGACTACCTCAAGCCCGTATTTCATAATAGCAGTCTTTGTAACTGCACGAATTACCGCATTAAGTCCGGGGCAATCTCCACCGCCTGTCATAATACCTATTCTTTTAATTTCACCCATTCTTCATCCCTCCGGTAAGTTATATATTTCCGAAAATAAATAAGACAGCCTTATATATAATATGCACATTGCTTTATAAGACTAATCTTGTTTAATTTTACCATATTGATTCATACTTTGCAAGAAATTTAACAATTTCTGTCGATTTGCACAAAGTTCATAATTTTCAGACCTCTTTTTAGTTATAATTATCAAAAATAATCCTTTTAATTCTCTGATTTGATGCCTCGTAATTTTTATCAAAAATTTTCCTTGACATATATGACAAAATGTACTATAATAATTAAGTTATTTATGAAATAACAATCCTTACTCCCGATTTCGGGGGTCAAAGTCCAGAAGGAGGTGAAAACGATGGCAGAAAAACTCAACAAGTACGAAACTATATTCGTAATTGATGCAACAAAGACAGAAGAAGAAATTACTGCACTTACCGAAAAGTTCAAGGGCTTGATTGAAAAGAACGGCACCATCGATAATGTTGAGGATTGGGGCAAGAGAAGACTTGCATACCCTATCAACGACTTAACCGAAGGTTACTATGTTTTAATCAACTTTACATCAGGTCCCGAATTCCCGTCGGAGCTTGAACGTGTTTACGGTATTACCGACGGTATTATCAGAAACATCGTGGTAAGAGCTGAGGAGGTGTAACCCATGATTAACAAAGCAATATTGATGGGCAGACTCACCCGCGACCCGGAGCTTCGGCATACCGGAACGGGTACACCTGTTGTAAGTTTTACCATAGCTATTGATAACGGCTACGGTGAAAACAGACAAACAGACTTTATCAATTGTGTTGCCTGGAATAAGACTGCTGAATTTGTCAGCAACTATTTTACAAAGGGCAAGATGATTATTGTAATCGGTCGTATTTCGACCAGAAGCTGGGAAGGTCAGGACGGAAAGCGCAACTATACAACCGAAGTTGTTGCAAGTGAAGTATCATTTGGTGAAAGCAAAAGGGGTTCGGACGATAATTCGTCTTACTCTGCTCCCACGGCAAGTGCACCTGCTGCAAGCACACCTGCTCAGCAGGCGGCGCCTCAGATGCCGGAGCTTGAGAACGATGATTTTTCACCTCTTCTTGACACCGATGATGATCTCCCCTTTTAATTTAATTAAGGAGGCGAATTAACAATGGCAGAAGAAAAGAAAATGGAAAGACCTCGCATGAGACGCCCTAAGAAAAAGGTTTGTGCGTTCTGCGTAGATAAGGTTGACCATATAGATTATAAGGATGTTACAAAGCTCAGAAAGTATGTTTCGGACAGAGCTAAAATCTATCCGAGAAGAATCAGCGGATGCTGTGCAAAGCATCAGCGTCAGCTTACTGTAGCAATTAAGAGAGCAAGACAGATTGCACTTATGCCTTATACATCAGACTAAAATGATTATAAAAAAGCTTCGTCAAATCGGCGAAGCTTTTTTTATGTTCTAAAGATTGCGAAAATTTTTTATTCTTAAACATATGCTCGTTTAACCCTCTTCCGTCTGATTTTCTCCAAGCTTTCTTTTTATTCTTTGAAGGGCGTTGTCAATAGACTTCGGACTTCTGCCCATTTCCTTTGCTATTTCCTGATATGTCATTCCTGAAAGATGCTTTATCATAACCGTTTTCTCAAGCTTGCTTAACTTTTTTTCTATTTCCTCGCTAAGCTGTTCTTTGTATTCTCTTCGCAAAAACATATACTCCGGGTCCATATTTTCTTCAATGGGAAGAATTTGGCTCATTGCCCGTCTTTCGTCGTCATATTCCGGTGCACTAAGTGACATGGAATTATTAAGAACTTCGTGCTTTTTTCTACCGTAGGACTTTACTGCCGAAATCATATTCCGCCGTATGCACAAATCGGCAAACCCACGAAATACAGGCTGTTTTGTTACATCAAAATCACGGACTGCTTTAAAAAGCCCTATCATTCCCTCCTGTATCACATCGTCATGGTCGCCGCCTGCCAGATAATAAGCGCCTGCAATTTTTCTGACAAGATTTTTATATCGCACCATTATAACATCATCGGCATGTCTGTCGCCGCCTGCCGCAAGTTCCACAAGCTCCTCGTCCGACATTTTTTCATAATCAAAGTTCATATCGGCAAGCCTCCTTTCAAATAAATACAAAAAGCCGAATGATAAAATAATATCAAACGGCTTTTTAATGCTATTGATTATACTAATGCTGCAGTCTCCCTTGCAATCATCAATTCCTCATTGGTAGGAATAACAAGAACCTTAACCTTGCTGTTGGGGATGCTTATTTCAGCTTCCTTACCCCTCAATCCGCTGTTTAACTCTTTATTAATCTCTACGCCCAATATCTCAAGGTCCTTTGTGATTGCTTCACGCATTTTGCCGTCATTTTCACCTACGCCCGCCGTAAATACCAATACATCAACCTTTCCCATCTGAATAGCATACTGTCCGATGTATTTTCTTACACTGTAGACAAACATATCAAGAGCAAGCTTTGCACGCTCATTGCCCTCTGTTGCCGCTTTGTCAAGGTCACGGAAGTCACTGCTTACGCCCGATATTCCGTAAACGCCGGACTTTTTATTTAAAAGCTCGTCAACGCCTTCCAAATCAAGCTTCTTTTCATCTGCGATAAACTTAACAATTGCAGGGTCAATACTTCCGCAACGAGTACCCATAACCGTTCCTGCAAGTGGGGTAAGTCCCATTGAGGTTGCAACGGATTTACCGCCCTTTACGGCAGTAATACTTGAACCGTTACCCAAATGACAGGTGATAATGTTTATATCCTCAGGCTTTACTCCGAGAATTTCTGCGGCTCTTTGGCTTACATATTTATGTGAAGTTCCGTGGAAGCCGTAGCGTCTGATTTTATTTTCCGTGTACAACTCATAAGGCAGTCCATACATATACGCCTCCGGCGGCATTGTCTGATGGAAAGCAGTATCAAATACGCCAACCTGAGGAACGCCGGGCATTGCCTTTTCACAAGCGTCAATACCGATAAGGTTTGCCGGATTGTGAAGAGGTGCAAGGGGGATACACTCGGAAACAGCCTTTTTTACCTCGTCATTTATAACAACGGATTCGCTGAACATTTCTCCGCCGTGTACAACTCTGTGTCCAACTGCCGATATCTCGCTCATGTCGGCTATTACGCCGTGTTCCTTGTCAACCAATGCATCAAGAACCATCTTGATTGCATCTGAATGGTCCTTCATATCCTTTTCGATAACCACTTTTTCGCCGCCCTGAGGTGTGTGATTAAGCTTTGAACCGTCTATACCTATTCTTTCGCAAAGTCCCTTTGCCATTGCGGTTTCGGTTTCCATATCAATAAGCTGATATTTTAATGATGAGCTTCCTGCATTTATAACCAATATTTTCATAATCTATTAACTCCTTTCACAAACAATTATTGAGCCTGTACGCAAGTAATTGCAACAACGCCCACAATATCCTCAGCACTGCAACCTCTTGACAAGTCGTTTATGGGCTTTGCAATACCCTGTGTTACAGGTCCGTAAGCCTCTGCCTTTGCAAGTCTTTGAACCAATTTATATCCGATATTTCCTGCATCAAGGTCGGGGAATACCAAAACATTTGCCTTGCCTGCAACGGTGCTTCCGGGAGCCTTTGACTCTGCAACGGAGGGAACGATTGCCGCATCAAGCTGAAGCTCGCCGTCAACATTGATATCGGGATATAATTCCTTACAAAGCTTTGTAGCCTCAACAACCTTTGTAACATCATCATGCTTTGCACTTCCCTTTGTGGAATGTGAAAGCATTGCAACATTTGCCTTTTCCTGAACAAGAAGTTCAAATGACTCCGCAGAGCAAGCGGCAATAGCGGCAAGCTTTTCAACATCGGGGTTTTGTTCAAGTCCGCTGTCTGCAAAAATAAATGTGCCGTCTGCACCAAATTCACAATCCGGAACAACCATAAGGAAGAATGCCGAAACAAGCTTTACCCCCGGCTTGGTCTTGATTATCTGCAAGCTGGGGCGAAGGGTGTTGGCTGTAGAATGACAGGCACCGGAAACAACGCCGTCTGCATCCCCTGCCTTAACCATAAGGCAAGCGTAGTACATATAGTCACCGAGAGCCGTCTTCCTTGCTTCTTCGTATGTAAGTCCCTTTGCCTTTCTCAACTCTACAAAAAGATTAAGATATTCCTCTGTCTTTTCATATGTAAAGGGGTTTATTACAGTCGCACCTGAAATATCATATCCCTTTCCGTACTTTTCAATCTCCTCGGGAGTACCTATTATAATAAGGTTTGCTATTCCCTCTTTGAGAATTTTCTCTGCCGCAGCAAAGGTTCTCTCGTCCATAGATTCGGGCAAAACAATTGTCTTTTTGTTTTGCTTTGCTCTTTCTTTTACAGTTTCCAAAAATTTGCTCATATAATCTATCTCCTTCGTATTTATTCTAACTTATTTATTATACACCATTATTTTGGAATTAACATGCGATTTTGCAAAATTTTTTATTTTTTCTCAATAAAGTAAATATTTACAAATTCCATAATTTATGTTAAAATCAAGAATAGGTGATAAGGTATGAAATCTTACGGAATAATATGTGAATACAACCCCTTTCACAACGGGCATAAATATCAGATTGATTATGCAAAAGAAAAGCTTTCGGCAGGCACTTTTGTGGCGTTAATGAGCGGAAACTTTGTACAAAGAGGCGCTCCTGCCATTCTTTCAAAGGAAGTCCGCTCCGAAATCGCAATAAACTGCGGAATTGATTTGGTTATTGAAAACCCTGCTTTTTGTGTTCTCCGCTCGGCGGAAAAATATGCTGACGCCTCCGTTTTTACAATGACGGCTTTGGGAATTGATTGCCTGCTTTTCGGTGCCGAATGTGAAAGCCTTGATGACTTATATAAAATTGCAGAATTTCTCTCCTGCGAAAACGACGACTACAAATCCGCTCTTTCGGAGCATTTATCAAAGGGATTGGGATACGCATCCGCCAGAAGCAATGCAATTTCCAACATTCTCGGTGAAAAATATGCGGAAATTTTATCCGCTCCCAACAACATTCTTGCCGTGGAATATATCAAAGCCATTATCCGTCAGGGTTCACCCATTGAACCTGTTGCCGTAAAGCGTACGGGAAGCGGTCACAACTCGTCCTCCCCCTCCTTCTGCTTTGCATCTGCTTCATTGATACGGGAAAGACTTTGCCAAAACGAACCCATTTCAGACTATATGCCAAAGGAAGCTTTTGATATAATAAAAAACGCAACACCCTTTGACGAGGCATCGGCTGACTTTTCTATTCTTTCCGCACTTTGCCTTAAAAGTACGGAGAAAATCGCAAATGCTCCCGACATATCCGAGGGACTTGAAAACAAAATCAAATCGGAGCTTTTAAACGCCAACACCCTTGATGAGCTTATTGACTCCGTAAAATCAAAAAGGTATGCCTACAGCAGAATAAAACGCTCTCTGCTATCCTCTTATTTGTCGCTTACAAAGGCAGATGCAACACGCAATCCCGAATACATTAAAATTCTTAAATTCAACGAAAAAGGCAGGGCATTTTTAAACAAAGCCAAAAAGGAAGCCACCCTGCCTGTTGCAAAAAATGCATCTCCGTTAAAAAAGAATTCTTCCGCAATACAGTTATGGAACAGAGAACTTTACTTCGATAAAGTGTACGATATACTTTTAAACCAAAGCAAAAAAAGATAATTCTTTGTATAATATGCAGAATTTTGAAAAATTACTTGATACAAAGCTTAAAATGATGTATAATTTAACCAACAGTCAGAAAGGAGACAGACCTATGGACGTAAACATTTATAAGCTTTCGGAATTATCAGCCGAAAAGAAAGATTTTATTATGAAACGCGCCGAAATTGATATAAGTGAACAAATGGTTCTTGCAAAAGAGGTTTCCGACGACATTCGCAAAAACGGCGACAAAGCGGTACTTAATTACACATCAAAGTTTGATCGCGTAGACCTTACCGCCGACAGAATTAAAGTTAAACCCGAGGAAATCGAGGCAGGCTATAAAAGGCTTGACCCTGATACTCTTGAAGCAATTAAGTATGCGGCAAAAAATATCCGCAGCTTCCACGAAAAGCAGATGCCCGAGGAAATGTGGTTTACCGAGGTTGACAAAGGCTTGTTGGTCGGCGAAAAGACAACCCCAATCGTTGATGTTTGCCTTTATGTCCCCAGAGGCAAGGGAAGCTTCCCCTCTGTTATGCTGATGCTTGGTATTCCGGCAGTGGTTGCAAATGTTGAAAAGATAGTGGTTGTTACACCTCCCAACGAAAAAGGCGATGTAGACGATGCTATTTTGGCGGCGGCTAAAATAATCGGCATCACAGAGATATACAAGGTTGGAGGAATACAGGCGGTGGCTGCGGTTGCTTACGGAACCGAAACCATTCCCAAATGCCATAAAATTATAGGTCCCGGAAACTCATATGCAACAGCCGCAAAAAGAGTTCTTGCCAATTACATTGACGCAGGACTTCCCGCAGGCCCCAGCGAAGCAATAATTCTTGCAGACGAGAACGCCGACCCCGAAAAGGTTGCTCTTGATTGGATGATTGAAGCGGAACACGGTCCCGACTCTGCATCATTGCTTGTTACAAACAGCAGAGAGCTTGTGGACAAGGTTATCCCCATTGTTGAAAAACAGCTTGAGAAAATATCGGATAAGAGAAAAGATTTTGTTACGGCAGTTTTATCGGGATACGGCGGTGCGATAATCACCGACAGCTTGGATGAAAGCATCGCTTTTGTAAACGAGTACGCTCCGGAACATATGGAGGTTATATGTGACAAGCCCTTTGAGGTTTTACCCAAAATCAAAAACGCAGGTGAAATTTTGCTTGGCGACTATACCCCCGTTACACTTTGCAACTTTGTTCTCGGTCCAAATGCGATTTTGCCCACGGGACAATCGGCAAAGACTTATTCAAGTGTATCGGTTATGGACTTCTTAAAGCGTTCATCTGTTGGATACGCAAGCCGTGACGGCTTTAATATGGTTCGCGACCATGCATATAAAATTGCAACTGTTGAGGGCTTTGATACTCACGGTCTTGCAGTAAAGGACAGAAAATAAAAAAACTTTCGGTTTTCACAAAAAGAAAGGAATGTTCTGATATGAAAAATAAAATTACCGTTACCAGAAAAACAACTGAATCTTCTGTTAAGGTTACAATTACCAAGGGCGCAATCTCTCCCGATTACAGAAGCAAAATCACAACGCCTCTTCCTTTCCTCAATCATATGATAGAACACATTGTATGGCGTTCGGGGCTTAATATTGAAACTGAAATCAATATGCCCGATTTTCAGCTTACGCACCTTGTTACCGAGGATTTATCCATGGCTCTCGGCAAGGCCGTAGGCGAATTTGTTAAGCTTAACAAAGCATCGGGATACGGCTTCTCATTTGGGATAATCGACGAGGCAAAATGCTCTGCCGTTATATCCTTTGAGGACAGAGCCCTTCTTGATTTCACTTCGGAAATCGAATTTGCCGAAACAGTTGAAGGTATGCCATCGGAGGAGCTTATAACCTTCCTTGACGGCTTTGTTCAGGGTGCTCGTTGTACCTTACACATTGACATTGAAAAGGGCAAGAACGGTCACCACATTTGGGAGGCTGTTTACCGTGCCTTGGGAATTGCACTTAAATCGGCAATATCCGTTGATGAAAACAGGAAAACCTCAGGTGTTGCAGGAGAGATAATCTATGAAGTTTCAGCCGAGTAAATACAAAAAAATCATATTCGATATGGACGGCGTTATTACAAACGAGCTTGCCTATTGGCGGACTGCGGCACTCAGCGCATACGATTTGCTTACAAATTACGAGTTTTTCGGAAAATGCGGAATTGACCGCCCTTGGTGCAGAAAGAATTATATCGAAATATATAACACGATTATGTGCGGCGGCAGAACGGTTAAAGCCGTTAAACGCCTTGGAGTAAACACAAACTGGGATTTATGTTATGTGGTATTTTGCGTTTCAAAATACATAAATCCCGACCTTGACACTCTTGATGCCGCTCATTTTCAAAGCGTTTGTATGTTTATTGAAAACGTAGATATGAAAGCTCCTGAAATCTACGGAGCCTTGTCCGAGTTGTGCGAGCAGGCAATCCCCAACTGCAAAAAGGGATTGTTTGACCATGAGGGTGACTTCTTTAAAGACACACTATTTAATAATTTTAATATGTGGTATCTGGGAAATGATGAGCTTGAGGGGTTAAAAATAACCGAAGCCTTTCTTTTTCCCGACGAAGATGTTCGCAAGGTTTTATTAAAGCTTAAGGATATGGGAATCCGTCTGGGTATCGGAACGGGCAGACCAACCGTTGAAATCGACTATCCGTTAAAGCAGCACAAAATAGACGACTGCTTTGACAAAAATCTTTATTGTGCTTTTGATGAAGTTTACAACGCTCAAAAAGATTTGAATTTAGACCATTCTCTTACCAAGCCCGACCCGTTCGTTTTCTTAAAAGCGGCAATCGGAGAAAACCACACCGACAAAGAAATCGTTGACGGAGATTATACTTACGAAGAGCTGGAAGACACATTGGTTGTGGGTGATGCTCCGTCGGATTTAATGTCGGCAAAACGAGCAGGCTTTGATTTTTTGGGAGTGCTGACAGGAGTTGAGGGCGAAACCATCCGCCCCTATTTTGAAGAAAACAACGCCGACTATATACTCCCGTCAGTTTTAGAAATGTGCGAATAAAATAAAAAAACGGAATGTTGAATTTTACATTCCGTTTTTTTATTTTATTTTGCTCCCGTTTCTCTCTCAAATAAGCCGGTCAGGCTTACGGGGTTTTTTGCAGTCGTTTCATATTCCCCGAGAAGTGCTTTTACAAAAGCCTTCATAGAACATTCCTGATAGGAAAAAGTATTTATATATGTCTTTAAAAAGGGGAAATCGTACAACTTATAAGGGTCCCCGAAGGATGTAAATATCAACCTTGGGTGCTTCAAAGAATACCCCCTCCAGAAAACGCTGATATCATCCCAGCATATCCTCATTGTACCGCCGTGAGCACCGGTTGAGAATGAATTTATTAAGATATAATCATAATCATTCATTATTTCATTTAATTCCGTATGCCCGATTTTTTCTCTTTCATCAACCGTATAGCTTCTTTTCCTAAGCTCTGTTGCAATAGTTGATGCATCGATATTCTCATTATCCTTTTTATTTATACACAAAAATTTTGCATTGCTTTTTGGTTTTACGGGAAGAATATTCTGATAATCTCTTACGAATTTAATACTTTTCTCTGCAATTTTCTCGGAAATATCCTTTAATTTTTCGGACAGTTCTTCTATTGTTTCGCCTATCTCAGCAAAAATATCATCCTGATTTTCAAAAAGCCGTGCTTTTTTCTTTATTTCAATTACTCTGTCTGCCGCATCCTCAAGTCTGTCCTTTGCTAACGCTCCGTCGGACAATGCTTTAAGTAAAAGCTTATGGTCCTCCGGCTCATTAAACAAAACCATATCTCCGCCGCAATTTATAAATGTATATGCAAGCTTGTCAAGGTCAATTCTTGATGCCGAGCCTACCATACTCATAGCATCAGAAATAATACATCCGTCAAATTCAAGCTCGCCCTTTAACAAATTCGTCATAAGGGGCTTGCTTATGGCACAAGGAATTCCGCCAAACTCATCACTGTCATTTTTATAATCCGGCAGGGCAATATGGGCACACATAACCGAGCTTGCTCCGTCTTTTATCATTTTACCGTATAATGCTCCGTATGTTTTCCACCACTCATTCATCGAAAGGGAATTGACGGTTGTACAAAAATGCTGATTTCTGTCATCCACGCCATCTCCGGGGAAATGCTTTATCGCAGCAACCATATATCCGTTTTTTTGAATTCCTCGCATATAAGCACCCATTATTCTGTACACTTGGTGCCAATCATCCGAGGCAGAGCGTATATTTACCAAAGGGTTATTGAAATTCATATTTATGTCTATAACAGGGGAAAGGGTCCATTGTATTCCGCATAATCTGCATATTTTTGCACAAACCTCCGCCCCTCGCTCAATAAGCTCAACATCATCACAGGCAGACCACGCCATAGGATTTGGCAAAGCAGGCAAATAAGAAAAGTTACTTCCCGGACCGAATTCTACATCTGCAACGACAATAACGGGAATTTTAGTATATTTATTTGCCATATCTGTGTACATCTTAATTTTTTCTAATGACATATTCGAAAGAAATATGCCTCCGGGTTTAATTTCGCTTAAAATTTTTTCTACTTCCTTCGGGTCGTCATGATCATATATATCATAGCACAACACCTGTCCTGCCAAGTCAGACTCCGTCATACCCTTAATAATATCGTAATTTTTCATCTATATCCATACCTTTCTTGCTTTTTTCAGAAGCATTGCATCACAAGCATCTTAATTAGTCAATACTTGAAATGGTTATTTTCTTCATTTCGTTGAAGATGCCGTCCAAACAAAACCCGTCAAAACTTTCGTCGTTCAAATTTAACCTGCCGTATTCTCTGTACAGCCGAACGCTTTCCGTCATTTTAAATGTCTGCTATCGGGAAATATGTAATTCGCAGATTTGTACAACCGTATGGAACTAATGTAAGTTCCATTTCCTCTGATACATACTGTTTATCCTCAAAACTTTCAAATGTTCTGCAAGGATAAGGGGCACATAAAAACGGGGCTCTGTAGCCTTTAAGATGTAACTTGATTTTTGCGCTTTCCCAAACATATCCTGTGGTTTCAACTTCTTCAATTGAAACATCATCAGGCGACAAACTTTCCGGAAGTGCCACATTCCAACCAGTCTGATACTTTCTATATCCGACCATCTCATGAACATCAGCAACATCTGCCTCATCAAATTCAGGATATGCCTTATACCAATGCCAGCCTTCAAGTAGTTTTGTTGCGGGACGACCTGAATATTCTTCCCATTTTTCTTCAATATGCAGCGAAAAAAGTAATGCACCCATTTTTATTGCGATAGGATATTTTTTTGAAGAGTCGCTGTCATCTATTCTTATTATCTTGGGCTCCATAGAAAATTTTATTGTTACAGAGTCACCGTTTTCCCAATTTCTTTTTATTTCCGCAAACCCGCTTTCAGATTTTGAACAATTTACATTTTCGCGGTTAACGAAAATTTCGTATTTTTTACACCAATCTGGTATTCTGAAAAATATCGAGAAGCACTTATTTGCATTTATCGTAAAGTTTATTGTATCTCTGAAAGGATATAAGGTTTTCTCTATGATTTCTATGTTGTTATATTTCAGCTTGCACGGACCGTAAACATTTATATATATGTTGTCTTCGTCATCATAAAACATCATATCTCTTACAAATTCTCCTAATACCACAACGGAATTTACAGGGCAACACGCAACGGGATAGCATGGGGAATAAACCTGCATATCTCCGAATCCGCCGGAAGATATATCGGTAGCATAAATCTGATTTGGTGCAGACAGATATGCAATTGCGCGTTCGTCTTTCTTTCTTGCACCTTGTGCTCCATTATAAAACATTTCTTCAATTCTGTCACCGTACTTGGAGTTCCCTGTAATATATCCGAGATAATTATATGATGCATTATAATAAGCATATGAGCAATACTCAGTTTCTGCAGTTGAAGAAACCGGCGCTAAATATTCTGACACGGAAACAGGGGAGCCTGAAGCGTGAGTAGCTTTTCTGTAAACATTGTCTAAAATTCTGACAGATGCATCAAGGTATTTTTTCTCTCCTGTTGCAGTGTATAAAATTGCAGGCAGTCTTGAAAGCACGCCGAGACCTGCCGTGTGATTTGAATTGTATCTGAATTCGCCTTGCAGAAATGTTTGATATGAGTTTCCGAACAAATCGTCTTTACACAAAAATTCTTCATAATCAATTGCAAATTTCACAAGTCTTTCATCCCCTGTGTAGTGATAACAAAAAATCATCGGTTCAATGATAGCTGCGCCTACATACCGTGTTTTTCTGTCTCCCGCCCATTTTTTCGTAAACCAAACCATACAGTCGTAAACGGCATCTATCACATCCTGCCTTTTTGTCGCCTCGTAAAAGGCAATAAGTCCCCTCATAACGCAGGCGGTACCCCAAGCATTAAAATCCTCGTATATTTTTGCATCATCTTCATAATAAGTTCCAAGATAACCGTCCGGCTTTTTCTTTTTAAGCATTTCATCGACCCAATCGGTTGCTTTTTTTATTAAATCCTTATCGTTTAATGTAAAAGCGAGTTCAATCAGCCCCGTCCAATAATTCCCTGATATTTCGGCACTCCATCCTGATTGGTCGCCGTCATCCCATTGTTCAACATAAGTTTTATCAATATAAGGTTTTTTTATCATTTCAGGTTCAAGCTCTTCAAGATGACCGCCCATTCCGTCTTTATTCCTTATCATTTGTTCTTTTAAAAATCCTTCGGCGGTTATACAGCCGAGACTAAATCTGTTTAATTTTTGAAGTTTCATTTAATTATCCTCCATAGATTTTTTCTAATCTT
>JAZLFN010000025.1:0-19952 GCA_045615805.1 Clostridia bacterium
CGGTGCTTGTGAATATATAGATATTTTGGTAAAAGAGTCAATTGAAGATTGACAATTGACGACTGACAACCCTTCAGTCTGCTCCGCAGACAGCTCCCCTTACACAGGGGAGCCAAAACAAGCCTCCCCTGTGTAAGGGGATGGGAGCCAAAACAAGCCTCCCCTGTGTAAGGGGAATGGCGCTGAGATTAGCCTCCCCTGTGTAAGGGGACGGGGACCACCGAAGGTGGTGGAAGGGTTGCAAAATCAAGGGTTGCAAAATCAAGGGTTGCAAAATCAACAGTTGCAAAAATCAATAGTCGCGAAAGCAAAGTTGATAATTGAGCTTGATGGTTCGCAACATTATGAAGAAAAAGGACTTTTAAAGGATAAAATAAGAACTGAACATTTAGAGCAAGGAGATTTGTTGGTTGTAAGAATACCAAATATGGAAGTAAATAAAAATTTTGACGGTGTTTGTGAATATATAGATATTTTGGTAAAAGAGTCAATTGAAGATTGACAATTGACGACTGACAACCCTTCAGTCTGCTCCGCAGACAGCTCCCCTTGTCAAAGGGGGGACAGAAATTGCGAAGCAATTTCAATGGGGGATTCAATCAAAAAATAATCAAAAAAATAATTAAAAACATCATAACGAAAAGAGGAGAAGCAATGTTTAAAAAGGTATTTATAGGTGCATGTATATTATTTGCACTTTGCTTCGCGGCAGCTTATGCCGATGAAGCGCCTGCACTGCTCAGCGGAAACCAATTAGACCAGAATGATTTGATTTTGTATTCTGCCAGCGGAACAATAAATCAAACCGATACAGGTGCAACATACAGTTGGACTGCTGATTCCGATGCGCAGATTAAAACCACTACGGCACAAAGCGGACAGGAAATGATAACAGGTCATGTTACATCATCAAATTCTGCTTATGTTGGTGACAGCACATGGGATGCGGCAGGCACATCCACAATTATATTTGACTTAAAGGATATATACAAGGTAAACCGTGTTGATTTATGGCATCTGGCATCTTATCAAAAGCAGCTGGGTGATATCGAAATAAAGGTATCCCGTGACGGAAAGAGCTACCGTTCGGTAGGTGTATTTTCTCCGAGAATACCTACTATCGCAGACGGAGATACAACCCACAGCTATCCCGTGCTTGACAGCTGTCGTTTCGATGGTACAAATGCTCGTTTTGTAAGCATAACCATCAGAAAAGGCTCGGTTACGGGAACGGGTGCTGAGGCTCATGCGTATACAATAGGTGAATTTTTGGTATTCGGCGGCACAAAGGGCGACGACATAACCATGAACCTTATCAGTGATAACGCATTGAATTCGGGCGACTACGGACTTTATTCCGCAGAGGGCATAAATGTTACTGCCACCTCCACCGGCGCAGACTATGAATGGACTGCCGATTCCGATGAAGATATGGTAAGAACCTCCTCCGAAAACGGAAATAAAGAGATGGTTACAGGTAATGTAAACAACTCCTCCGGCACATATGTAGGTAACAGTACATGGGGAGCAGCAGGCACATCCACGGCTATCTTTGATTTGCAGCAGTTATGCTCGGTAAGTTGTGTTGATTTGTGGCACATAAGCACTCAGTATGCACAGGTCGGCAATGTTGTAATCAAGGCTTCATATGACGGCACAAGCTATGAAACCGTTGGCGAGTTCACAGCAGCTGTTCCTTATATCGAAGGGGCAGAAAGCAAGGCGGTACATGACTCCTTTGCATTTAACCCTGTAACTGCAAGATATATCAGCATTACAGCGTCAAAGGCGGCTACGTCCGGCTCGGGCATTACGGCACAGCAACAGATTTTGGGCGAAATGCTTATCTTCGGTGATGTTGGTGCAATAGATGACAGACCTTGGGTTGGCGAGCTTAAGCTCTGTGACTCTGAAGGCGACAGACTCTATACCTATCCTGCAGACGGAAATGTAAACGCTGAAATCGAAGCAAAGAACTGTAACGCATTGCTTGTTCTTGCGGCTTATGACGAAAATGATAATCTTAAGACTGTAGATATCACGGAAGGCAAAATGGAAGCAATTGATACAAAGTATTCTGTAAATGCAGCGTATCAGATAGATGCTCAGGATAAGCCGGCATATATTAAGGCTATGGTATTTGACGGCAAAAAGACAGTTACACCTCTTACCAAGTGCTCTGTACTTAAAGAGGATGATATTACCATGGAAGGTCTTTTGAGCAGTTATACTCCTCTCTTCCCGGATGTCACTAAGGTTTATAAGACAAATCCCACATATGAATGGGTAACAAACGGTGTATGGGCAACGGACAGCTCACTTTTGGGCGGCACGGCAGAACTGTTTGACGGTTCAAACGATACAAGCAGAACCACAAGCTCAAGCACAACGGAAGATGCAAACGGAAACATCATTATCCATCTTGACAGTGAAATGGAAATTTCTCGTGTGGTTGTAAGGTCAATGTGTTCGGATACATCATATATGGATACATTTGATGTATACGCATCAAGTGATAACTCCGGTTATACCCAGATTGCAACAGGCACAAACACTTCAAATGCAAAGCTTAAGCGTGTAATGGCTACCGAATGTCCTATCGGACATAAGGTATATGCAAGAGATATTAAGGTTGTAATGCATAAAAAGAGCGGCGTTTCAAATATGCAGATAGCAGAGGTTGAAGTATACGGTAAGCCTGCAACTCTCGGCAGAATAAGAGCAACGGATTACTCATACAACACAGAGGTGCCCTTTGTTACAAATAACGATATAATCGCAAGCGACGGAGGATGCACAGCACTTTCCGACAACAATAAGGAAACAAAGCTTACATCAACAGGCGATTATGTAACACTTTTGTATACTCTTGATGAATATTGTCAGATTGACGAAATCAAGGTACACGGCAGAGCATCCGGTATGGAATTCCTGGTTAGCCCCGACGGTGCAACCTACAGAAATGTGGGCTACTACGAATGTGATGGCGGTATATTCGAGGCACACGGCGTTCCCGGAAAGAATGCGAAATATGTAAAACTCGTTATTCACAAGGGCTCTCTCCAGAATATTGAGCTTTCCGAGGTTTATGTATACGGCAGAAAGCTGTTTGATGAAAACGCAGAAGTTCATACAGAGGATATAGTTCGTGTATATACCGAGCTTAAGCCAAACAACATCCTCTATCTTGACTGGACGGATTATGACGAGCGTGCAAACGGCGTAAGCGGAGAATACAATGTATTTATCGAGGAAACAAACTTCACATCAACCTCAGGCAAGTCTCCGGTTGCAGTATATACAGGCGGCGGCACATCAAAGCTTACAAATATAACTGCTAAGTATTGTAACTATGTAGGGCTTGCTCCCGATAAGGATTACTATGTAGCGGTTATCCCCAGAAGCACAACGGTTGCTTATAAGAATGTTGTACCTACAAAGATTCATACCTATTCGGCACTTGGCAACGAGAAGCTTACGGGAATATTCTGTATCAATGACTACCCCGAGGGCGGTGGCGCTCATCAGCCGCACGATGATGAGGCGGCAAATCTTAATAAAAAGATTAAGCTTCTCTCCGCAATGGAGAATATGCAGAGAACCCGTTGGTGGTACGGCAACCTTGGCACCCAGTATCCTCAGTATCCGTCAAACGGTATATCCTTTATACCTTTAAGCGGGGCAAGTTCGGCTGAAGCTGTAAGAAATCTTAATGCACAGGGTGTATATATCACAACATCCTCTAACGAGCCGGATATAAACACTCCGTATATGGATAATCCTTTGGAATTTACCAATTTGGTAAAAGAACACCGTACATATATAGATGAGGCAGGTTCTCCCACTCTCTTGGCAGAGGCAAGTATCTGCGGTACGGATAAGCTTCCGTGGTTTGAAAGCCTTTACGATACCGACCCCAATTTCGGAAGCTACTATGATGTAGTTGATGCTCATCTCTACTGTAAGAAGTTTGAAGGACAACAGCATAAGGACGACAGCTACACAGATTTTGAGACACCGTCTGTTCCCGAGCATCTGGCAGGTAAGGTCACCAGAATTAAGAATGTTCTTTCTGCGAAGGGTGACAATCCCAACAAGCCGATTATCACAACAGAGATAGGTTGGTCTACTCATACTCAGTCGAGCGTAGAAAGCACTCAGGAAATGGTAAATGCTGAAAGACAGGGTAACTATCAGGTTAGAGCATACTTAAATGGTATCAAGAACGGAATTGCCAATATGTATATCTATGCATTCCAGGATGAGTATTATCAGACATCAAATCTTGAGTGGCAGTTTGGTATGGTTGATTGGTACGGTAATCCCAAGCCCGGATATTACACCTGCTATACCCTTATGAAGGTCTTGAAGGACGCCGAGTATTTAGGCGAAACTCAGGGAGCATATCATCCGATTTACGGACTTTCGTTCTGGGATGAATCCGCAAACGGATTTATTACCGCTCTTTGGATGGCAAACGGTATAGACACGAATATTCAGATTTCTTCAACAGAGGGAGTAAGGGTAATTGATGCCTTCGGAAATGTTACTGCAAATGTTCCGAACGGAACGGTTAAGATTGGTAAGTCACCGGTTTATGTCCTTTCCGATGAGAGAATTTCTGTACAGTAATTAAAGCTTAATTGTATGGGGCGGATTTCATATCCGCCCCTGCATTTAGTAGGGGCGGTCATCGTGCCAAGAGCAACATGGTATACAACGGCCGCCCGAAAAAACCAAACAATGTACGGAATCCCCCCGAAATTGATGACTTTCAGCCGTAACAATTTCAAGGGGGATTCAGTTAGCGAGGGGATTCCCAAAACGGTATCCGCAAAACACATCCTTATTAAATAATCAATGGTAACACAAATGCTGTCGGCATTGATTATTTAATAACAAGATACGAAGGAGTGGCAAAATTAAAATGAAAAAGGTTATGTTAATTTTAATTTCCGTAATGGTGTTGCTTGGCATAAATGTCTATGCAAATCCTGCGGAAAGCAGTGTGGTATTTGAGGATGCAGATGGGGACAGGATATTTACATATCCGGAAAATAATGTGGTATATGCCTCTGTAAATGCTAAAGAACCTATGGTTCTTGTTGTCGCCGCATATGACGAAAGCGACAATATGCTTGATGTAAAGGTTAAGACGGGAGCCGAAGAAGACGGTGCGGAATACACATTAAAATGCGAATACGAAATAAGCGACGCCAATATAAAAAAGCTTAAGGCGTATGCTTTTAATGCATTCAGCGATTTAAAGCCTGTTGCATATTATGACGAGCTTACCCTTCGGGATGTATCGGGTGAGGGACTTATAAGCAGTTTAACTCCCGTTACAAAAGGAACGACTGTATATGATGTCCACCCACAGGCATGGTGGATTACCGAGGGAACTCAAAAAACCGATGCAGAGCTTTCAAAAAGTATAGACGAGCTGTTTGACGGTTCAAGCAACACAAGCGTTACATCTTCAAGTGATGCCCAAGCCGATGCGGACGGAAACCTTGTTATAAACTTTGATTCAACGGTAGAGCTTACGAGCTTTACGGTAAGATCAATGTGTTCTTCCGATGCATTTATGGATTCATATGATGTTTACGCCTCAAACGACGGCGAAAATTATAACTTTATATGCTCTGCTCAAAACGGAAACAGCCAGAAGGTTAAGCGTGTTATGGCAACCAACTGTGATTTGGGCAGATATGTGTATGCAAGCTCCGTAAAGCTTATTATGCATAAAAAACAGGGTGTAAAAACCATGCAGATTGCCGAGGCGGAAGTATACGGCAAGCCTGTCAGTATGAAAAAGTCAAAGGCAACAACCTATGATTATGAAGAGGCTGTTCCCTTTAAGACAGACGGCGATATAGTTTTATCCGATGTTGAAAACACCGCTTTGTGCGACGGAGATAAGGGAACGGCGGTTTCGTCCTCCGGGGAATATGTAAGTGTGATTTACGATCTTGGGGATTATGCCTTTCCCGATACAATTAACATATATGCAAAGGCATCCTCCTGCGAAATTATGACAAGCGCCGACGGTGTAAGATACAAAAGTATGGGGTATTATATCCCCGAAAACGGTAAAATCACCGCAAAAGGTTTGCCCGGACGAAACGCAAAGTATGTGAAAGCCGTTTTCAAAAAGGGTGGTTGCGAGAATATTGAGATTTCCGAGGTTGAAGTTTTAAAAAGAGATGTTTACGATAAGAACGCCCAAAAAAACGACAGCCCCGAAAAGGTTCAGATTTACACGGATTTAAAGACCAATAATGTATTATATATTGACTGGACGGATTATAACGAGGAGCAGAACGGGACATCTGTGTATAATGTTTATATAGAAAAATCCAAATTCGCCAAAGTTACAACGGCATCTCAAAGAAAAGGCGTTTATACAGACGGCGAGGCAGGACTTAAGATAAATGTAGAGGGCAAGTATTGTTGCTATTCGGGACTTGAACCGGATACGGATTATTATGTTGCGGTTGCTCCCCTCAGGCAGGATGTGACGGAGCAGGAGGTTACTCCCGTTATGATACATACCAATTCGGCACTGGGCGGAGAAAAGGCAAGCAAGATATTTAACACAAATGACTACCCCAACGGCGGAGGTGCTCATGTATCTCATCCTGACGAAAAAGCAAACTTTGCCATTAAGCAAAAGCTTTTGTCCGATATGGAGGTTATGCATAAAACAAGATACTGGACAACGGGACTTCTTGACAGCTATCCTCAGTACAAGGCAATCGGACTCAGCTATTTCCCCCAGTCGTCACCTGACGAAAGCGGTATAAAAAGACTTAACGAAAACGGCGTGTATGCAATGGGAACATTTAACGAGCCGGATATAAGCAGCTATGAAAACAACCCTGCGGGAGCCGTAGCGGCAATAAAGGGTGCATATGAAAGAAAGGAAAGGGTGGACGGAAGACTTCTTCTTTGCGAGCCTGCCGGTGCAGGAACGGATAACCTTTATTGGTTTGAAAGTCTATATCAGACAGAACCCAACTTCGGCGATTACTATGATGTGGTTGATATGCACTTCTACTGCAAAAAATTTGAGGGACAGAGAAATTACGACGATGATTACACCGACTTTGAATCGGGAGCCGTTCCCGAGCATATTATCGGCAAGGTGGGAAGAGTCAAGAATATTTTAAGCGAATTTGAAGGAAATGACAAAAAGCCATTTATTGCATCGGAAATAGGTTGGTCTACCCATGCTCAAACAGGATGGGAATTTGTGTGCGAAATGGTGTCGCCTCAAAGACAGGCAGATTATATTGCAAGGTGTTATCTCACAGGCTTTATTTCGGGAATTTCAAATATTTATATTTATGCATTCCAAGACGAATCAAAAAATGACGATAATTCCGAGTATCAGTACGGAGTTGTGGATTGGTACGGCAATCCCAAGCCATCATATTTTTCAAGCTATACCCTTATGAAGGTGTTAAAGGATGCCGAGTATCTGGGTGAGCCTTTAGGGGTTAATCATCCCAACTACGGATGTTCCTTCTGGGACGAGAACCAAAACAAGTACATCACGGCTCTTTGGACGGCAGACGGAAACACAAGAAAGGTAAACCTTTCGACGGATAAGAAAATAAAGGTTATTACAAGGGACGGAAACGGATATACGGCACAGGGAAGCGACGGAGTAACAATCGGAAGCTCACCGATTTACATTATATCCGACGAATGCATATCAGTAAATTAAGTATGTAAATGAGGACATATTTGTGTCCTCATTTTTTGTGCCAATAAAATGCAAAAAAAAGTAAAAATATCAGTGGACAAATCCGCATAAATGTGTTATATTTAAAGTGATTGCTTTAATACAATTATACTAAGAAAAATCAGAAAGGAATCTATAAAATGAATATAGGAATTGATTTAGGCGGAACCAATATTGCGGCAGGTCTGGTGGATGATAACTACAAGCTTGTTGATAAAATTTCAACACCTACGGGAAGAGAAAGACATTACAGCGAAATTGTAAAGGATATGGCAAAGCTTTGCGATGAGCTTGTTGAAAAAAACGGACTTAAAAAAGAAGATATAAAAAAGATAGGTATCGGAAGTCCGGGCACAATAGATTGCAAAAACGGCGTTGTTGTATATTCCAACAACATAAGATGGGATAACGTACCTCTTGCCGATGAGCTTAAGAAATATTATAATATTCCCATAAGCGTGGCAAACGACGCAAATGCCGCCGCCTTTGGTGAATATCTTGTAAACGGAGAGGGAAGCGACAACTTTGTGGCAATTACCCTGGGTACGGGAGTAGGAAGCGGATATATTTTTAAACAGCAGGTATTTACAGGCTCAAACGGAGCGGCTATGGAGGCAGGCCATATTCCCCTTATTTTCGGCGGCGTGCAATGCACCTGCGGAAATGAAGGTTGTTGGGAAACCTATGCATCTGTTACAGGTCTTATAAGACAAACAAAGGAAGCAATAGCAAAGCATCCCGATTCTGTTATGGCAAAGGCAGAAAAGGTATCGGGCAAAACGGCTTTTGCCGCCGCCAAGGAAGGCGATGAAGCAGGACTTAAAGTGGTAGATACATATATAGATTATGTTGCGGCAGGTGTTGCGGCACTTATCAATATTTTTGCTCCGGAGGTTTTTGTTATCGGCGGCGGAATAAGCAACGAGGGTGACTACCTTTTGAACCCCCTTAAAGAGAAGGTTAAAAAGTACACATATTGCAAGGCGTTCGGCTTGCCGAAAATAAAAATTGCAACACTTAAAAACGATGCGGGAATAATAGGCGCAGCATTTATATAAGAGCTTGAATAAAATTGCCCATCTCACCGATTTGCGGCAATCTGAACAATTTTCTTTCAAGCTTGGTCTTGTGAAAAAGAAAAGAAAGGACATAATTATGGATATCAAAGGAAAAACGATAAATTTTTTAGGGGACAGCATCACGGCAGGCTCGGGAACGGACAAGATTTTCTTTCAGATTATTGAAGAAAAGTACGGACTTAAAAAAGCCAACGGCTACGGAATAGGCGGAACAAGAATTGCCCGTCAGCAGTCCCCCTCTGTTGAACCTGTATGGGATGAGTATTTCGCGTCGAGGGTTGACGGAATGGACGAAAACGCCGATGTGGTTTTTGTGTTCGGCGGAACAAATGACTACGGTCACGGAGATGCACCTTTGGGAAAATCGGGAGATAAAACCCCCGACACATTTTACGGTGCGTGCTATGATTTATATTTAAAGCTTACCCAAAAGTATGTGGGCAAAACCGTTGTTATAGCAACACCCATTCACCGTCTTAATGAAGACAATGTGTACGGAGAGGGAAACAAAGCCGAAGCAACGGGAACCCTTAAAGATTATGTTGAGATAATCAAAGAGGTTGCAGAGTATTTCGCCCTACCGGTTTGTGACCTTTATTCCATATCGGGGATTCAACCCAACATTCCTTTTAACAGGGAAGCTTATACAGAGGACGGTTTACATCCAAACAGAAACGGACATGAATTGATGGCAGAAAGGATAGCAGGCTTTTTGTTGAGTCTATAAAAGGATAGTTTGAATAAAATCGCCCATCTCAGCGGTTTTTGCTCGGGGCGGTGCAGATAGCACAGCACCCAAGCTTCAAAGCGGCAATCTGAACAATTTTCTTTCAAACTTGATTATATACAAAAAAGGAGTTATAAGATGAATAAACAAGCGGTAAAGCTTATACCTGCCTTTAAGGATTACCTTTGGGGCGGTACAAAGCTTAAAGAAAAATACAATAAAAAATCCGATATGGAGATAATGGCGGAAAGCTGGGAGCTTTCTACTCACAAGGACGGACAGAGCATAGTTGAAAATGGTGAGTTTAAAGGACTTACCCTTTCTCAGTACGTAGAAAAAAACAAAGGCTGTATCGGTGAAAATGCCGAGAAGTTCAGCTACTTCCCGATTTTGATAAAGTTTATCGATGCAAAGGGCAGTCTTTCAATACAGGTCCATCCCGATGACGAGTATGCAAAACGGGTTGAAAAGGAATTTGGCAAGACCGAGATGTGGTACATTCTGGAATGTGAAGAAAATTCATTTTTGTATTACGGCGTAAACAGAGAGATTTCAAAGGATGAGTTTAAAGAAAGAATAAAAAACAATACGGTGACCGAGGTTTTAAATGCCGTGCCGGTTCACAAAGGCGATGTGTTTTTTATTGAGGCAGGCACGATTCACGCAATCGGAGCGGGAATTGTTATTTGCGAAATTCAGCAGAACTCAAACTCAACATACAGGGTTTACGATTTTGACAGGCGTGATAAAAACGGAAATCCCAGAGAGCTTCACATAGATAAGGCGATAGATGTATCGAAGCTTACACCCTCAAACGAGCTTAATCAACCTGATGTAAATTCAGAGGATGTATGCCTTGCATCCTGTGATAAGTTTACGGTAAACAGACTTATTGTAAAAGACGAAAAGAAGGCTTCCCTCACGGAGAAAAGCTTTATGTCAATAATTGCTGTTGACGGAAGCGGTGCTTTCTGCTTAAACGGCGAAAGCTACGGGATTCAAAAGGGCGACAGTTATTTTGTTCCGGCGCAGAACGGAGAAATTACATTCACGGGAGACTGTACGCTGATTTTATCGAAGGTATAAGACTATGTAAATCTTTTGACGGCAAATAAATATGCCGTCAAAGGATTTTGTCATATAAATGTTGTTTGCGGAAAGGCGGTGTTTTTTGTGACCTCTGTTATGGTAGTAAACAGCGAGCCTAAGGCTCGTAAGGAAATCATAAACCGGATATTGCCCATGGGGCATGATTTTAAGGTCGTTGCCGAGGCATTCGGCGGCGAGGACGGAATTAAAAAGTTTAATATTTCCCATCCGGATATTATAATTGCGGACATAAGCCAAAGAGGCTGTGCCGAAATGATAGAACGCCTGAGGAAGAACAAAAGCTTTGACGCAGAGGTTATGGTCGTAACCGCAAACAGTGACTTCAGTTGTGTTAAACGGGCGTTTATGTGCGGAGTTGCGTCTTACATTCTACAGCCTGTTGTACCGGAAGAATTTGTTTCCGAGCTTACAAGAATTAAGGATGAGCAGAGTGAAAAACGCAAGGTGCGTAATATCATTGTATCTATGCTCGGAAATATTCCAAAGATGAGGAACGACTTCATAAAGGAGTTGTTTACCGGCAGATGCTCCGATAAAAAAGAGCTTGAAGAGCAATGCCGTATGTTTGAAATTGAGCTTCCGGATAAGGGCTATTCCATTGTTTGTATGAAGGCGGATAAGGAGGATGCAAACGATAAACTGTATGATGAGGCGTTTGATAAAACGATGGATTATTGCAAAGAGCAGTTTCCGGAGATTGGAATGCTTACCTGCAAAATGACAGACGGTTCAATGGCAATTCTTGTATATAATCAAAAGAATAATTATGAGTTGCCCGAATCCACGGAATCACGGCTTTACGAAATAATGCAGACTGTAAAAGAAAGATTTGAGCTTCTTACATCCCATACAGTGTCTTTGGGATATTCCGTTGGACATTACGGTGAAAACGATATTCCCAAGGCTTATGACGAAGCAAGACGAGCCCTTTCCTACAGACAGCTTGTGGGCAAAAATGTAATAATTGATTACGGAAGCGTACCGTCGGTTATAGACGATGATATCGCTTTTTCAAACGGCGAAATTGAAAAAATGATTGATTCCGTGCGAAAAGGTGATTCCTTTACGGCAACGGGAATTATAAATAATTTCTTTGATAAAATCAGAAGAAATATGACCGTTGATATCGGAAATCTTAAAAATGTAATTCTTGAAATGGTAATTATACTTCTCCGTGTGAGATTTAAAAATACGGAGGAAATAAAGGATATATACGGCAGAAAGCTTGTGCCGTCCGAAGAAATGCTGAGCCTTGAAACTCTTCGTGACATAGAAGAGTGGACATATGATGTTGTTCTTAAAATGTTTGCAAAGCATGAGGAGGCAGACAAGAACAATTATGTTATTCAGGCGATACAGATTTTAAACAGGGACTTTGGCAAACAGATTACCGTTGAAACCGTGTCAAAGGAGATGCATATAAGTGCATACTACCTTATGCATATATTCAAAACGGATATGAATATAACCTTTAATCAGTATCTTACAAAAATCCGTGTGGAAAAGGCAATGGAAATGTTAAGGTCGGGAAGATATAAGGTTTACGAGGTTGCAAATGCGGTAGGGTATGAACATTCGGCATATTTCAGCTATGTATTTAAAAAGGTTACGGGCAAAAGCCCGAAGAAGGTTCTTGAAGAAACATTAGGATAATATATAAAGGAGATTAAAATGATAGAGATTGAGAAAAACGACTATTTTGAAAAAGGCAGGGACGGAGTAAAAAAGATAATTACTCCTCTTGACAAGAAAGTGGATATTGTGGAGTTTGATGACAAAAAGCTTTGCTGTGTAAAGAGCAAAATGGGTTATCCCGCAATTTATCCCATGTACGACACACCCTTTGAGCCAAAGGCGGAGGCAATACTTATGGACCTTGACGGAACATCGGTTCATTCCGAGAGCTTCTGGATGTGGATAATCGAAAAGGTTACCGCAAGACTTTTGGGCAAAAACGACTTTAAAAGAGTGGCGGAGGACGAGCCTTTTATTTCGGGACATTCCGTGTCCGAGCATTTAAAGTATATGATTGACAAGTATGCCAAGGGTTCAAGTCTGGAGCTTGCAAGACAGTATTATTTTGAAATTGTGGCACATGAAATGGACGAGATATTAAAGGGCAGAGGAAAGGCGGATGCCTTTACTCCCACACCGGGACTTAAGGAATTTTTGCTTACCCTTAAAAAAGAAGGTGTTAAAATCGGACTTGTAACAAGCGGACTTTATGAAAAAGCAATGCCCGAGATAATATCTGCGTTTAAACAGCTTGATATGGGCGACCCCGTTGATTTTTATGATTGTATAATTACGGCAGGACAGGCATTGAGAAAAGGTCAGACAGGAACCTTGGGCGAGCTTGAGGCAAAGCCTCATCCGTGGCTTTATGCCGAGGTTGCAAGGGTTGGACTTGCCGTGCCTCCGGAGAGAAGACATAAGGTAATCGGAGTTGAGGACAGCTCGGCAGGTATTGTGTCCGTTAAGCTTGCGGGATTTTCTTGCATAGGTATGGCAGGTGGAAATATTGACGCCGCAGGCGTAGGCGAGCTTTGCGATTATCGTGTAAATAAGCTTGAAGAAATACTTAACATAATTCTTTAATCAGAAAAAAGGAGAGATATATGAAAAAGGTTTATGTTATAATTTTCCCTATTCAGGAATAAATAGATTTTTCGCAAAAACTATTACATCAAAAATTTTATTCTGAAAAGGAGATACAAATTATGAAAAAAGTACATATAGTTACATATACACATTGGGACAGAGAATTCAGATGGGAATTTGAAAGAACAAGAATGAGATTGGTTGACCTTTTTGACAATCTCTTTGATATAATGGAAAAGAAGCCGGATTATCGCTCGTTCCTTTGCGACGGTCAGTTTACCCTTATTGATGACTATCTTGAAATCAGACCGGAAATGACAGAAAAAGTAAAGGAATTTGTAAAGGCAGGCAGACTTGAAATCGGACCTTGGTACACATTGCCCGATTGTGCTCCCATACAGGGCGAAAGTGTTATCCGTAACATTCAGTACGGACTTAAAAAGTGTAAAGAATTCGGCGAACCCTTAAACTGCGGCTACAATGTATTTTCATTCGGTCAGATCGGACAGCTTCCGCAGATATACGCAAACTTTGATATAGATAATATTGTATTTTATAAGCATATGGACCCCAAAAAGTCAAAGTACCATGAATTTATTTGGGAATCTCCAGACGGTACACAGGCATATGCTTCACATTTGGGACCGGAGGCAAGATGGAACTTCTTCTTTGCAGGGCATATCCCCATTGTGTATGATAAGGACGCATGGCATAAGGATTGGCAGTATACATGGGGCGAGCTGGGCAAAATCTTCCATACGGCAAACCCCGATGATTACGGCTGGTTCTATGATGTGTTAGACCCCGAAACATCTTATCATCCCGAAAACTTAAGAAAGGGAATGGAAAGAGCGTTAAAGACGGTAGAGGGTACGGCTTGCCCCGATTGCGTGCTTATGTTTGAAGGCACCGACTTTACGGAGCCTCATCCTCTCACGCCCGAAATAATCAATGCCTTAAAAGAGGAATATAAAGGGGAGTGCGAGATAGTACATTCAACCCTTACGGATTACCTTACCGAGCTTAAGGCACAGCTTAAAGAGGTAAAGGACCTTGACACGGTAAAAGGCCCCATGCGTGACGGTCCCGTAGGTTCAATTCATACAGATGTATTTTCAACTCATCCCGAGGTAATGATAGAGAATTCTCATACCGAGAATACCCTTATAAGATATGCAGAGCCTCTTTCGGCAATAGGTTCAAGGCTTGGAATTTCAAAATATCCCTCAACATATTTTGAAAAGGCGTGGAAGCTTTTGTTCCAGAGCCATGCGCATGATTCAATGCACGGACTGGGACCGAAAACTCTTGCAGACGGCGAAATATCAAGACTTACCCAAGCAGGAATTATCGCAAAGGGTATTGAAAGAAAAGGTCTTGAAAATATCACAAAGGAAATCAATACATCAAAAATTTCCGATACGGAATATTTCCTTGCAGTTCACAATCCGTCTTCTTTTGCAAGAAGCGAGATTGTTGAAGCTTATGTTGATATTCCGAGAGATGTAATTTTGAAATATATCATAATTGAAGATGAAAAGGGAAATCCCGTAAAGGTTCAGGAGGTTGAAAGAAACACCAACGTAAGAGCCGGAATTTATCATCCCAGAAGCCGTAATATGCCTTATTACTGCACAAAGGTACATCTCTTCTTTGAAGCATCGGATATTCCCGCAATGGGATACAAGGTTTACAAAATCAAGTGGGCTGAAAAGAATGTGTACCCATATCCCCATGAGGATTGGGATGCTCCCAGAATTTTGGCAAACAATATGTTATCCGGCGTAAATCAGGCGGAGAACGAGTTTATCCGTGTAAAGGTAAACGGTGACGGTACCGTAAATGTTACGGATAAGAAAACCGGCAAGGTTTATGAGAACTTAAATTACTTTATGGATATGGGCGACAGAGGAAATATGTGGTCATATGATAATATTCCCTGTGACAGAATAATCAGCAGTATAGGAAGCTCGGCTCAGGTTGCAACAACGGTAAACGGTCCTCTTGCAGTTAAGTTTAAGATAGACATTACCATGAAGCTTCCGAAAAATTACGATTTTGCAAATCAGCAAAGGTCGGATTCTCTCTGTGATATGCCTGTATCGGTTGAGCTTTTGCTTAAGAAGGGAAGCCGTTATCTTGAGGTTGTTACAACTATCAATAACACTGTAAAGGACCACTACTTCAAGGTATGTATGCCAACAGGGCTTGATGCAAAGACCACTTGCGCAGAGGGTTCATTTATGGTAACAGAGTTCCCGGTTAAGCCTTCTGTAGAGGGTGACACAAGAGGTAACGAGCTTGCCCGTCATCCGGCACAGCTTTGGTATGACTTAAAGGGAAGCAAGGATGGCTTTGCGGTATTGACAGATGCAACAAAGGATTATGAAATACTTGAAGATGATGACAGCCAGACAATTGCAATGGGACTTGTCAGAGGAACAAGACTCAGAATTGCTTGTGATAACCGTCTTTGGATGGAATATCCCGGTGATGAAAGCAGTCAGGATTTAAGAGAGCTTACATACCGCTATGCATTTATGCCTCATACCGGTGATTGGGAAGAAGCAAAGCTTTATAACGAGGCTCTGTCATTTAACGCACCCTTAAAGGTTTGTGAATTCGGTAAGCAGGAGGGTATCTTGGGTACAAGTGCAAGCTTTGTTAAGATAGAGGGCGATAACCTTATTTTAAGCTCGGTTACAAAGGCAGAGGACGACAGCGTGCTTATAAGGCTTTATAACCCAACCGAGCATACCATTGACGGTAAGATAAAGCTTGGCTTTGACTTTGCCTCGGCAAAATCCGTAAGGCTTGACGGAAAAGAAATAGAGAGCCTTAATACAAAAGATAATTCCATAGATATATCTGTGGGTAAAGGCAAAATTTATACAGTTAAAGTAAACTAAAGAAAATATTTGAAACTTGATGCGAAGCATCAAATTTCACATTTTGCGTAAGCAAAATATTTCATTTCAATAATGTCAACTTTTATGTTGACATTATTGACCTATAAAGGGGGATTTGAATATGAAAAAGAAATTTTTAGTTATATTGTTCCTGTCGTTGTTGTTTTTATGCACGGCTGTTTATGCCGAAAGCATAACCTTGCTTTCGGATAATGCCCTGACATCAAATGATTTAAAGCTGTATTCCCAAAAGGGCGAAAGCATAAATAAGCTGATTACGGGAGCAAGCTATAAATTCACGGAGGACTCCGATGAAGAGCTTGTAAGAACCTGTGCTGAAAACGGCAATAATGAGCTTACTGCAGGAAATATAAATAATGCCGCAGGAACATATGTGGGAAACACAAAGTGGGATTCGGGTATTGTTTCTACCGTGGTATTTGATTTGCAGGCTGTTTATGCCGTTGACCGAGTTGATATATGGCATATCAGCACAAATACGCAACAGCTCGGTAATGTTGAAATCAAGTATTCGACCAACGGAACGGATTTTGAGCTTGCCGGCAGTTATACGGCAAGCGTACCTCCTGTTGTAGAGGGTAAAAATCAGTATCCCATTCATGATAAGTTCAGGTTTACCCCTGTTAACGCAAGATATATAAGCATAAGCACCAAAAAGGCATCGGCAACCGGAAGCGGCGGACATTGCTATCAGTATGTGTTAAATGAAATGCTTATATTCGGAAGCAAGGACCCTGTTGACGAAACCCCGTCTGCAGGTGAAATTAAGATGTTGACCAAAAACGGCGACAAGGCATTCGGAATGGATGAAAGCGAAAGTGTCAGCATTAACTGTGAAATAAAAAATCAAAACGCCTTGATGCTTGTTGCAGGCTATGACCAAGAAGGAAAGCTTTGTGATATTAAAACAGAGCAGGGCGACATTAAGGATAGGGGCAGAAGCTATACTTTAAGCTGTGAATATACCCCAAAGAGCGAATGTGAAAGGTCGAGCGTTTTTGTGTTCGGCGGAACCGATGAGTTAAAGCCTCTTTGCGAAAACAAAGAGCTTGAAAAGCGTGATTTAAGCGAGAATTTACTGATAAGCAGTAAAAATCCCGCGGTAAGCGGTGATGTTTATGACACAAACCCAAGCTATGAATGGGTAAAGGCAGGAAATTATGCTACGGATAAGATGCTTGTGACGGGTTTGGATAAGCTTTTTGACGGTGACTCGGCAACCTACGGAATGACAAAGGCAGAAGACGCATACGGAAACCTGCTTATACACTTTGATACCCTTATGGATATATCAAGTGTGACAGTAAGGTCAATGTGTGGAAAGACATCTTATATGGAAGGCTATGAGGTTTATGCTTCAAGCGACAACGAAACCTATACCAAAATAGGGAGTGCCGAGAATAAAAACTCAACCAAGCTTAACAGAGTTATGGCGACAAATCTTCCGGTAGACCATAATGTGTATGCAAAGGATATAAAAATCGTAATGCATAAACAATCGGATGCTGCGGATATGAAGATAGCCGAGGTGGAGGTGTACGGAAAGCCCTTCTCTTTAAAGAAAATAAAGGCAACGGACTACGACTACGAAACAGAGGTTCCCTTTAAGACGGCAGATGATATAATCAATGCAGACAAAGGTAGAACCGTTCTTACGGACGGCGACAGAGAAACGCCGGTTTTATCCGAGGGCGATTACGTAAGTGTAATATATGATTTAAAAAACTATTACCAAGTTGACAACATAGATATTTACGGCTTTGCATCCGGAGCAGAGGTTTTAACAAGTCCCGACGGAGTGACCTACAAAAATGTAGGATATTACGAATTTGATGGTGACAAGGCATCAACTCATGGCGTGTCGGGAAGAAACGCAAGATATGTAAAGATTGTGCTTCATAAGGGTGACCTTACGGATATTGTATTGTCTGAAATTGAAATTTACGCAAGAGAGCTTTACGAGGAGGATGCTTTGGCTGAGTCTGAACAGGTTCCCATATATGCAGAGCTTAAGCCCAACAATATGTTATATATTGACTGGACCGACTTTAACGACAAAGGCATTGATATGACAGGGTATAATGTATATGTTGAAAAGGAAAAATTTACTAAGGTTAATATATCAACACAAAAAAGAGAAGTTTTCGAAAAAGGAAACGGAAATGCAACGATAAGTATAGAAGGAAAGAATTGTGTCTATATGGGTCTTGAACCGGATTGCGATTATTATGTTGCGGTTGCTCCAACCCTTTTAAGCGTAACCGAACAGGCGGTCAATCCCGTTAAAATACACACATATTCGGCATTGGGAAGTGAAATGGCAGCCTCTGTGTTCTGTACAAACGATTATCCCGTAGGCGGCGGTGCTCATGTGGAGCATGATAACGAAGGTGCAAATCTTAAAACAAAGCTTAAGCTTTTAAATGATATGGAGGGAATGCAAAAGACAAGATGGTGGTACACCAGTCTTTTGAATTCATATCCGGGATATGCCGCAATCGGTCTTTCCTTCTTTCCTGAATGTGGTGCAAGTGCCTCTTCCTTTAAGAGTATGTGGAAGCAGAATGTATACAGCAAGGCGTCTACAAATGAGCCTGACATAGCAAGTGGTTATAAGACGAATTATCAGGCTTTTATAGACAGAGTCAAAGGCGAAAAAGAAGCAAGAGATGCATCGGGAACAGGCGTTCTTCTGTGTGAGCCCAGCCTTTGCGGAACGGATAAGCTTGCGTGGTTTGAACAGCTTTACAAAAAGGATAAAAACTTCGGAGATTACTTTGATGTGGTAGACATTCATTTTTACTGCAAAAACTTTGAAGGTGTAAATCATTATGATGACGATTACACCGATTTTGAATCCTCATCCGTTCCGGAGCATTTGTACGGCAAGACAAAAAAAGTCAGAGATATGCTCACAAAATATGAAGGCAATGCAGACAAACCCCTAATTTCATCCGAAATAGGCTGGTCAACTCATAACGATTCAAGCCAACAGCATATTACCGAAAAGGTTTCAAAGGAAAGACAAGGGGATTATGTTGCAAGAGGATACTTAAACTGTATTGCAACGGGAATAGTAAACGCTTATATTTATGCATTTCAGGATGAATATATCAAAAACACCAATTCCGAATGGCAGTATGGCGTTGTGGATTGGAACTGTGATCCCAAGCCTGCATACTATTCAAGCTATACCCTTATGAAGGTTATAAGGGACGCAATATATTTAGGTCCCGTTTCGGGAATTGAACACCCCAATTACGGCTGTTCCTTCTGGGATGAAACAAAAAATCAATATATAACCGCCCTTTGGACTGCGGACGGAAAAGAAAGAGATGTTAATATTTCAACGACAGACAATGTTAAAGTGATTTCAAGGGACGGAACCGTATATACCGCAGAGGGCGGAACGGTGAGAATAGACAGGTCGCCAAGGTATATACTTTCAAATGAGAGGATATCGGTTAAATAAAAGGGACCGGTGGAAAATGCACAATAGGCAAACGGGCGGACACGAGCGCCCCTACCGATACCCATATGGTTTGACAACAAAAAACGCCGGTTCCGTAAACTTTTGCGTATGTCACCGGTAGGGGCGCCCCTTGGTGCGCCCGCCGAAAAATCCGGAAACGGCAAAGGCGGTCGATACATCACAACCCTTCAGTCGCCTTCGGCGACAGCTCCCCTTACACAGGGGAGCCAAGCACCACCGGCAACCATCGCCCTTTAACAAGGGACGCCATTGGCGTCCCGGA
>JAZLFN010000026.1:0-16889 GCA_045615805.1 Clostridia bacterium
AACATCCGGTAGGGGCGCCCCTTGGTGCGCCCGCAATTCTGCAAATTTGCCGCCCCCAAAAACAAAAACCACATAATCGGCATTATGTGGTAAGTGTAGGAAAAAACAAATTGACACCCTATGACACTTTTACATACCAAAACAGACCTAAAATTATTAAAAAACTATTGACAAACATATCACACAAAGGTATTATTTTTACATAGAGGATATTTTTGGTACGTTATTGGTTTGACTTTTTTATTGGTAAAATTAATATACTTATAAGAATTGGAGGGAAAGAATTGAATTTTTGTAAAAAATGCGGAGCAACTTTGGAAGATAATCAACAATTCTGTTCTTCTTGCGGAACAAAGGTTGTAAGTGATGAAATAATAAAGGCTGCAAACGAAAAGGGTATTTCTATGATTAACGAGCACGAAATTACACAGCAGGCAATTGAAAACGGTCGTCAGATTGTGGATAAGGCAAATATGGACGCAGCCGCTGTAAGAGAGTCGGCTTATACCTATGCGGATAATCTTCTTGAAACCGTTGAAAAGGTCTGCGTTTCTTCTATGAAGGAATTAGAACAGTGTATTTCAATTGTTCGCAGTAACCGTTCGGAGCTTCGTGCGAACAACGGTGCACCAATTCCAATTCCCGAAGAGAATTATGAAGAAGAATAATTTTAAACAAACAGTTTAAAGTATATAAAAAAATAAAAGGCAAGTAACTCCTGCCTTTTATTTTTGTGTTTACAGTTATTATATTTCTATTTCATTTTGTTGTTTACACAACTTAAAAATGCCTATATTGTATTCTTTTTATAGTGGCATAGCCACAAGGGTTCCCGAAAAATCACAAGATTTTTTTGGGAAAGACGAAAAGCCGCCCGATAAAGCAAAGCTCTGCCTGTTTGGCGGAGCGAAGCAATTAGGGTGTGCTTTGAGGAGGTCTGTGCATTTTGCGCCAGCCCTTTTTTCTTTTGCGGATAAAAAAAGAAAATGGGGTAAAAATAGCTTTGAATACGATTGTGTGACTTAGAAAAGGAAAGGAATGTTCACAATTATGGATTACAAAAAAACTGCTGAAATAATTTTGAAAAATATAGGCGGAAAAGAAAATGTTATTTCTTTTACTCATTGCGCAACTCGTTTGCGATTTAATCTAAAGGACGAAAAAATTGCAAATACACAAGAGTTACAAAATACCAAAGGAATAATGGGTGTTGTGATAAGCGGCGGACAGTATCAGGTTGTAATAGGAAGCGATGTCCCCAATGTTTACAGAGAATTAAATAAACTCGGAGATTTTGAGGGAAGCAGTGACAAAAAGGATGCCAAATCAAATGAAGAAAAGTCCGTGCTTATCAGAATTCTTGATACTGTGTCGGGGATATTTACTCCGATAATTCCGGCAATTACGGGAGCGGGTATTTTAAAGGCGGTCCTTGCACTGCTTACGGTATTCAATGTAATCGGCACAGACTCCGATACCTACAAAATTTTATCTGTGTTTGCGGATGCGGCGTTTTATTTTTTGCCTTTTATGCTTGCATACTCAACTGCAAAAAAGTTTGATTGCAACATTGTTGTAGCCATGTCAATTGCGGGAATTTTGCTTCACCCTAATTTTACACAACTTTTAAGAGGCGATGGCGGTATAAGCTTTTTGAAAATTCCCGTAATATCAGCAAATTATTCATCGTCGGTAATTCCTATTATATTATCGATTTGGTTTATGTCTTTCGTAGAACCTATTGCGGATAAGATTTCACCCAATGCCATAAAATTTTTCACAAAGCCCCTAATTACCCTTGTCGTAACAGGAGCCGTTGCCATTCTGGTTTTAGGACCTCTCGGAGCAATCATAGGTGACGGAATTGCGGCAGGAATAGGATTTTTGAATCAATATGCAAGGTGGCTTGTGCCCACCATTGTGGGAATATTCAGCCCATTCCTTGTTATGACGGGAACACATTACGGACTTATTCCCATTGGAATAAACAATATAGCGACTTTGGGTGTAGATACAATTGTGGGACCGGGAATGCTCGGTTCAAACATTGCACAGGGCGGAGCAGCCTTTGCGGCATCAATTAAGACAAAAAATAAATCATTTAAACAGCTTTCGGCATCTGCCGGCATTACTGCGGTGTGTGGAATAACAGAGCCTGCAATGTACGGCGTAAACTTAAAGCTTAAAAAACCGTTGATTCCCATAATGATTGCAGGCGGTGTGTCGGGACTTTTTATGGGAATTATGAGTGTAGGGCGTTATACAACAGGTTCGCCGGGACTTCTTGCACTTCCGGGATATATAGGAACAGAAGGATTTATGAATATTTTATACGCAATAATCGGGTGTGTAATTGCCTTTGCGGTCGCCTTTGCGGGAACATTGATTGTAGGCTTTGAGGATGTGCCTGTTGAACAATCCGATGAAGATAAAACAGGAAAAGATATGGAAAATTCAGTAATATATGCCCCTTTAAAGGGAAGCGTTATCCCACTTTCACAGGTGGGTGACCCCACATTTTCACAAGAAATATTAGGGAAGGGTGCGGCTATTATACCCGAAACAAACTTGCTTGTTGCACCGGCTGACGGAAAGGTTGAAAATATTACCGATACAAAGCACGCCATTGCAATTGTCACAGATTCGGGAGCCGAGGTTTTAATGCATATTGGTATGGATACGGTTAATTTAAAGGGTAAATATTTTAAATCCTATGTGGAAAACGGTGATAAGATAAAAATGGGAGATCCGCTTATTGAATTTGATGCAACAGCAATAAAAAAAGAAGGCTATGACCTTACAACGCCTGTTGTTATCACCAACAGTAATGATTATAAATCTATAAACTCAAGCGGTAAATTTGCGGTTGAACAAAAGAAGTTTTTAAAATTGCTTGCATATTAAGGGGGAATATAAATGAAAACAGGGTTTCCGGAAAATTTTTTATGGGGCGGAGCAATCTCGGCAAATCAGGCAGAGGGCGCATATAACGAAGGCGGAAAAGGGTTGTCTGTTCAGGATGTAATGCCGAAGGGAGTAAAGGGCGAAATAACAAACGAACCTACTGAGGATAATCTTAAGCTTTACGGAATTGACTTTTATCATAAATACAAAGATGATGTAAGGCTTTTTGCCGAGCTTGGGTTTAAAGTTTTTCGCACATCCATTGCGTGGAGCAGAATTTATCCCAACGGCGATGACGATGTGCCAAATGAGGAAGGACTTAAGTTTTACGATGATTTGTTTGATGAATGTTTAAAGCACGGCATAAAGCCCCTTGTAACCCTTTCTCATTATGAAGCACCGCTTAATCTTGCAAGAAAGTATAACGGGTGGGTTGAAAGAAAGACAATAGGCTTTTTTTCAAAATTTGCACAGACGGTGTTTGAAAGGTATAAAGATAAGGTTAAATATTGGCTTACCTTTAATGAAATAAACGCAATACAAAAAGCACCCTTTATGTGTGGCGCAATTTACAAACCAAAGGAAGAACTTTCGGATTCGGAGCTTTATACCGCTATGCATCATCAGCTTGTTGCAAGTGCGGCGGCTGTAAAGATGTGTCATGAAATTATTCCTGACGCAAAAATCGGTTGTATGATTTTGGGCGTTACGGTATATCCCCTGACTCCCGACCCCGATGATATAATTAAGGTAATGCTTCGGGACAGGGAAACTTATCAGTTTTCGGATATACAGGCTTTGGGTAAATATCCTGCATACTTGCTCAATTACTTTGAGGAAAACAATATAAAGGTGGACATTACCGATGCAGACAAGGATGCACTTAAAAATACTGTTGATTTCATTTCTTTCAGTTATTATTCGAGCATTTGTGAGTCTGCCTCGGAAAGTGAGAGAGAAAAAACAGGCGGAAATTTAAGCGTGGGGTATACAAATCCTTATCTTAAAGCCACGGATTGGGGATGGCAGATAGACCCACAGGGGTTAAGATATACTTTAAATAAATTGTACGACAGATACAGGTTGCCTCTGTTTATTGTAGAAAACGGATTGGGAGCGGAGGATACCCTTGAAAATGAAGGCGGAGAAATGACCGTGTATGATGACTACCGTATAAAATATATAAATGACCACCTTGTCCAAGTTGAAAAAGCAATAGAGGACGGCGTAGAGGTAATGGGATATACATTGTGGGGATGTATAGACCTTGTAAGTGCTTCAACATCGGAAATGAGAAAAAGATACGGATTGATTTATGTTGACAGAAACGATGACGGAACCGGAAGTATGAAACGATATAAGAAAAAGTCATTTGATTGGTATCGGGAGATAATTGACAGCAACGGCAGAAAACTGAACAGATAAAAATATGGGGTACTGTCCGCAAACCGTGCGGAGCACCTACGGTGAACCACGGGAATGGCGGGAAAGAGCATAAATAATGGGCGGATATGAAATCCGCCCATACGATGTAGGTTTTTATCCTTTTTTAAAATCATTTTGTTGCAGATTTTTTCGGTTTATTTTTTCATTACTGCGATGGTGACCTTTTCGCCGTTTATGTTCCATTCTTTTCCGTCCGAGATACTATCGTCTGAACTTAAATTATCGGCAAGAGTCTGTGATTTGATTTCGTCGGCATTGTTTTCAAATACAGCTTGTATCTTCTCGCTGCCGCAGAAATTAACGTCTATTCTGTCCATCACCTCAAATCCGCTGTCTTTTCTCATTGTCTGAATTTTGCTGACAATTTCACGGACAAAGCCTTCTTCTATAAGCTCATCGGTTAAGTTTGTATCAAGGACAACGGTATAACCGTTTTCGCTTGCCGCAACATAACCATCCTTTTGCTTTGTTTCGACCAGAACATCGTCCTTTGTGATTTCTGCCACCGTTCCCTCAACGGTAACTTTCAGAACATCGCCGTTATTTAATGTTTCCATTACGGATGCCGAATCCATCTTTGCAATTTCATCAAATATGGGACGCATAAGCTTTCCGTATTTGGGACCCATTGTCTTCATTTGAGGCTTAAAATTATAACTTATATAAGAAGATGCATCATTTGTATATTCAACCTCTTTAACATTTAATTCTTCGAGAATAATGTAATTATAGTCTTTGTTTATCTCGGAGGGTGACTGAACAAATATTTTTGCAATAGGCTGTCTGTTTTTGATATTTGCTTCGTTTCTTGCGGCTCTTCCCAAAATAACAGCTTTGCGGATTGCGTCCATATCGGCTTCGATTTCGGGGAAGCTCAACTCATTATTGTATTTGGGGAAGTCGCAAAGGTGGATGCTCTCCGGTGCGTCCTTGTCAACGGAAACAACAAGATTTCTGTATATTTCCTCGGACATAAACGGGATAAAAGGTGCGCATACCTTTGAAAATTCAACCAATACGGTATAAAGTGTCATATATGCCGAAATCTTATCCTCTGAAAGCTCGCTTGCCCAGAAACGGGAACGGGAACGCCTTACATACCAGTTGCTCAGCTCATCCGCAAAATCGGTCATTACTCTTGTCGCTTCTGTAATTTTATAGCTTTCGAGATATGAATCAACAGAAGATATTACATTGTTAAGCTTGGATAAAATCCATTTATCCAAAACCGTAAGCTTGTTAATGTCAAGCTCGTGCTTTGTGGGATCGAATTCGTCGATATTTGCATAAAGCACATAAAAGGCATATGTGTTCCAAAGTGTACCCAAAAACTTTCTCTGTGATTCCGAAACATTGTTTGCGGAAAATCTGTTTGGAAGCCAAGGTGCGGAATTTGAGTAGAAGTACCATCTTACAGCATCGGAGCCTTGGTCATTGAGTATATCCATGGGAAGTATAACATTTCCTTTGTGCTTACTCATCTTTATGCCCTTTTCATCCTGAACATGACCGAGTACAACTACATTTTTATAAGGTGTTTCGTCAAACAAAAGTGTTGATATTGCCATCAATGTATAGAACCAACCTCTTGTTTGGTCAATTGCTTCTGATATAAAGTCTGCAGGGAAGTGTTTTTCAAATTCCTCTTTATTTTCAAATGGGTAATGAAGCTGTGCAAATGGCATTGAACCCGAATCAAACCAACAGTCGATAACTTCGGGAACACGCTTCATTTCGCCGTCGCATTCGGGACAACGAAGAAGAACCTCGTCAACATAAGGCTTGTGAAGCTCTATATCATCGGGACAATTTATGCCCATTTCCTTAAGCTCTGCAATAGAGCCGATAACATGGGTGTGTCCGCAGGAGCATTGCCAGATAGGGAGAGGAGTACCCCAATAACGGGTTCTTGAAAGTCCCCAATCAATAATGTTTTCAAGGAAGTTTCCGAAACGGCCGTGCTTTATGTTGTCAGGCATCCAATTTACCTTTTCGTTGTTCTTTAAAAGCTTGTCCTTTACATCTGTCATCTTGATAAACCACGTGTCGCAGGCGTAGTATAGAAGGGGAGTGTCGCAACGCCAGCAGAAGGGATAAGAATGTTCAAAGGGAATTACGGCAAAGCATTGATTTCTGTCTTTTAAGTCACGAATTATGAGCTTGTCGGTATCCTTTACGAACATACCGCTCCATTCGCCCATACCTTCTTTAAAGTTACCCTGAGGATTAACGTGATTTACAAAGGGGAGGTCATTTTCTTTTCCTACTCTTGAGTCATCCTCACCGAATGCCGGTGCAATATGAACAATTCCCGTACCGTCATCCATTGTTACATAGTTGTCGGCAACGATATAATACGCCTTTTTATCAGGCTTCATATAATCGTAAAGAGGAACATATTCAAGTCCTTTTAAATCCGTTCCCACATATTCTTCAATTATTTTTACCTCTTCGTCGCCAAAAACCGATTTAATAAGTGCTTTAGCAATGTAGTATATTGTTCCGTCGGGGGCTTTGATTTTTGCATAAGTTTCGTATGGGTTTACACAAAGAGCCACATTGGAAGGAAGAGTCCAAGGTGTGGTTGTCCATGCAAGAATATACTCGTTTTCTTTATTAACAACAGGGAATTTTGCAATTACGGAATTTTCCTTTACATCCTTATAGCCCTGTGCAACCTCGTGACTTGAAAGCGAGGTTCCGCAACGAGGACAGTAGGGCATAATCTTATGCCCCTTATACAAAAGTCCTTTGTCCCAAATGGTGCGGAGTGCCCACCAAACAGATTCTATATAATCGTTGTGATAGGTAACATAAGGGTTGTCCATATCAGCCCAGAAGCCGACGCGGTCGCTCATTTCTTCCCACTCGCTCTGGTATGTGAATACAGAATCCTTACATTTTTTGATAAAGTCCTCAATTCCGTATTTCTCAATCTGAGGCTTGCCGCTTATGCCCAAGGATTTTTCAACCTCAAGCTCAACGGGAAGTCCGTGAGTGTCCCAGCCTGCCTTGCGGTCTACCTGATATCCCTTCATTGTACGATAACGGGGTATTAAGTCCTTTATGGCACGGGTCAAAACATGACCGATATGAGGTTTTCCGTTTGCCGTGGGAGGACCGTCAAAGAATGTGAAAATTTCACCGCCTTTGCGATTTTCTATACTTTTTTTGAAGATGTTGTTTTCTTTCCAGAAATCAACAATTGCCTTCTCTCTGTCAACGAATGACAAATCGGCCGATACTTTGCGATACATATGATTAAACCTCCTGTAGTTTATCTGATTTACACATCTATATATTGTATAACAAAAAATGGTTTTTGTAAAGGGGTTAAGAGTAATTTTTGAAAAAAACACAGAATATAAATGTTATAATCGAAACGTGAAGGCGAAAATATTTATTTTATGTTACATTTATTTGAAAAATATATAATACGGTTGAATTTCGTTGACAAGAATTACTTGTTGTGGTAGAATAAAGAAAAAATGATATTAAAATATGGAGGTTATTATTAATGAAATCAAGAAGTGAAATTAAAGCTATCGCAAAACAGAACTTCAACAACAATTTTTGGGGTTGTGTCGGCTCGGTATTTCTTATTGAAATATTGATTTGTATGCTCGCATCTTCGCTTTTATTTTCCGGTGTTGTTATAATTGGTCTTAACTTGTTCGGGCTTACGGTTTACAAGGGAGAATATCAAAGCATAAAGATTGAGCTTACCGGAAGAAAAATCGGCGGATACCTCTGGGCGGGTTTGTTTGAATTCTTCTGGCTTTTACTGTTCATTGTTCCCGGAATAATTAAGGCTTATTCTTATTCCATGACTACATACATTCTCGGTGATTGCCCTGATGTAAAGGCAAAGGATGCTCTTAAGCTTTCAATGAGAATGATGAAGGGTCATAAGTGGCAGCTGTTTGTTCTTCAGCTTACTTTTATCGGATGGGATATTCTTACAATTCTTACATTGGGCATTCTTGGTGTTTTCTATGTAGAACCCTATAAGGCAATTACATACGCCGGCTTCTATGATGAAATTAAGAATGAGGCTATCCGTACCGGAGCTGTTACACAGGACCAGCTTGACGGTAAGGTTGCCGCATAATCGGTTTAAATTAAAAAGATAGTTTGGAGGAATTAAAATGAATGGAGCAGTAACAAATGAAGCTTTAGCCGGTCTCTTGGGACTTAGCATAGGTGTCACAATTGCAATTGTTTCAATAGTATCTATTGCATTGTACATCTTAGGTGTAATTGCATATTGGAATATGTTTAAGAAGTTCGGCGAACCCGGATGGAAAGCAATTATCCCGTTTTACAATTTGTATATCGTTTATAAGTACACCTGGAAAATATCTATGTTTTGGATTGTAATTGGATTGGCTGTCTTGGTCGGAATTCTTTCGTCCGCGGGTCTTGGCTTGTTCGGAGCTTTGGTTATGCTTGTTGCTGCAATCGCATTGCTTGTGCTTGAGATAATATCTTATTACAAGCTTTCATTGTCGTTCGGACATGGTGCAGGTTATACAATCGGTCTTATATTCTTAAACTTTATATTTATACTTATACTTGGACTCGGAAGCTCCGAATATGTTGGCAAGATTGAATAATTATCAGTAAAAAAAGAGTTGTTTTGCCTTCGGGGAGAACAACTCTTTTTATATTATGTGAGGTTGTTATAATGAACGAATTATTTTTTTTAGGTACGGGAGCTGCAGATTGGGATATAAATGATAAGAACGAGGGCTTCAGAAGATTTTCGGCATGTATGCTTAACAAAGAATTGCTTTTTGACTGCGGACCTCATCTTTATGATTTTGAAGAAAGCTTTGAGTATAAAGATTTATACAAAGATATAAAAAGTCTTTTGATTACTCACGGTCACAGTGATCACTTTTCGGAAGAAACGGTTGCAGGGCTTGCGGAAAGCAAAAAAATTACCGTTTTGTGCGACGAAAAAACAAAAGAGATACTTTGCAAATATAATACGGAGTTTGTATCTGCAAAGCTTTATGAGAAAACAACTATCGGCGGTTATGAGATAACGCCTCTCCTTGCCAATCATGATGTCGTAATCAACGAAACCGAGCGTGCCTGTCATTATATTGTCAAGACAAAAGACGATAAAGAACTGTTTTACGGCTTGGACGGAGCGTGGTTTTTAAGATCGTCTTGGGAAGAAATGAAGAAACATAAATTTGATGTAATGGTTCTTGATTGTACGGTTGGAGATTTCCACGATTGGCGTCTGTTTGAGCATAACACAATCCAAATGCTTCGGGCAATGGTAAAGGAAATAAAAGATGTGGGAATGATAAAACAGGACGGAAAAATTATTGCTTCTCATCTTGCCAAAACTCTCCATACATCCTTTGATGAAACAAAAGAAATATTACAGGAAATGGGTGTAATACTTGCCTATGACAATATGAAAGTTTTATTTTAAATATTTGCTCGGCGAAACCCCTGTAACTTTTTTAAAGTATCTTGAAAAATAGTAAGCATCGCAAAACCCACATTTATCAGCAATTTCTTTAACAGAAAGATTTGTTGACTCAAGCATTTCCGTTGCTTTTGTTATACGGATATGGTTCAAATATTTGTGGGTTGGCATACCGGTGTATTTTTTGACGGTACGGCTTATGTGATAGGGGTGGAGCTTGAATTTGTCACTTAATAATTCATCGGTTATGTTATACATATAATTCTGATGTAAATAATCTATTATTTTTAAATGCGCTTCACCGCTTTCCGGTGAGGCGTTGTTTGCTTTTCGTAAAGCTTCCCATAGCATCTCGCATAAAATATTGCTCATTATTTGGTCGAAGTGAATAAGCCTTAAGTTGTACTCGTGAATTATTTTTTTTAGCATTCTGCCTGCAAAATCGCAGTTTTCAATGTGAAAAATATCATTTAATTTGCAGTCTTTAAAACTGACGGCTTCAATAATTTTATTCATTTTAAAATTTTCTTTTGACGCAGGAGGAACAGGCTGATTTATGCTATTGTGATTTAAAGTATAGTCAAAATTTAAGATTGCATATTTTACTGTGTTAATGGGAGTAAGCATTTGATAGCAAATACCTGAATTTATAATTAAAAGGCTCCCTTCGTTCATTTTGTAAATTTTACCGGCACATTTGATTTCTCCATTTCCCGACACACAGTAAAATAATCTTGCATCGTATGGAAATGATTCGGGAAATTTCTCTGTACTCCGTTGATTCATATATCTTGCAAAGCGAATGTACGGCTTAATGTCATCTAATTTCATATTTAACCTCCGAATGTTTGTTTTACACAAATTTTTAAAATTAAGTTTGTTTTGTGTATTGATTTTATCACTTCGTTTTGGTATTGTCAAGTAAAGATATGGAAAGGGTTATAATTATGATAGAGAGAAAAAATAAAAGGTTTGCAAAAATCGGAATTTTTGCAGTTGCTCACGGGACATATTGGAAGCAGTTTGAGGGACTTTATGAAAAAATTATGGGTTATCATTCCGAATTTTGTGATATGGTAAAGGAAAACTGTGTTGAAGTAATTGATTTCGGTATGATTGATTCATCGGAGAAGGCATATGAAAAAGCCGACGAAATGATGTCAAAAAATTTGGATGTTGTATTTTGCAATATGGTCACATATGCAACATCATCTGTTTTTGCACCTATTATACGAAGCTTAAATATACCTGTGGTGCTTGTCGCTCTTCAGCCGAGGGACGCCCTTGATTATGATAAAGCGACTACATTTATGCAGCTTGAAAACGATAATATTTGTTCTGTTCCTGAATTTACAGGAGTTGCAATAAGAATGGGCAAAAAGGTAAGCGATGTGATTATAGGCTCTTTATATGATGACGAAGAGGCAAAAAACGATGTAAAATCGTGGTGTACGACAGCTAAAGTATTGCATGATTTAAAGGGAGCAAGGCTTGGACTTATGGGGCATACAATGGAGGCAATGTATGATATGCATACAGACCCTACCGCCGTATCAAAAGCCTTTGGCGTTCATGTTCCTTTAATTGAGGTTGACGATGTAATAAAGCTATATAAAACCGTGACAGAGGATGAAATACAGGAAAAGATAAAGGTTATTGATGAAGAATTTGATATGCCTGAGCCAAAATCGGACCCATTGACATTAAAGCTTACGAACGAGGATAAATATCAGGGGGCAAAATCTGCCGTTGCCCTTGATAAACTTGTTGAAAAATATAACCTTACAGGGCTTGCGTATTATTACGAGGGTGAGGAGGATACACTTCATCAAACTGTTCCGAGTACGTTTATTGTAGGAAATTCCATACTTAATGCGCAAGGGATACCTATGTGCGGAGAGTATGATATTAAGACCTGTATTGCAATGCTCATAATGGACAGACTTGATATAGGCGGAAGCTTTGCGGAATTTCACCCCTTTGATTTTAAAGAGGATTTTATACTTGTTGGACATGACGGACCTCATCATCTTAAAATTGCAGAGGGCAAGCCTGTTCTAAGAAGCCTTAAGAAGTTTCACGGAAAGCCTGGAAAAGGTGCGTCTGTTGAGTTTAAAATAAAAGAAGGCCCGATTACCATGCTTGGAATTACCCAAAAGGCAAACGGCGAATTTAAGTTTGTTATAGGGGAAGGTATATCAAAGAAGGGTGCGATTCCGGCAACGGGAAACACAAATACAAGAGGCTTTTTTGAACCGACCACAAAAGAGTTTGTGAAAAAGTGGGTTATGGAAGGCCCTACGCATCATTATGCATTGGGAATCGGACATCATGGGGAGGAAATTAAAAGAATAGCCGAAGCTTTGAATATTGATGCAGTAATTGTTAAGTAGGGGGTAAGAATAATGAAAAATATAACCTTGGAAATGAGTCTTAAGCCTTTCAAATCTCTTGAAAAAGAGAATATAAGAAAAGTCTGTGAAAATGTGTTTGAACAATGGAAGCCTCTTTTAAAGCATGGAAATGCGGTTTCGATTATGCTTTGGACATCGGACGGAAGCGAGATACTTGATTATCGCGGAAATGAAGATGATGAGTTTGAGTGGGCGTACAGGATAGGCGGTGCAAATAATACAGAGGGAGAACACAAGGATGTTGATCCGAGAGGCACAGGCTTGCATACAACGAATTATTTGTATGCTGAAAATCCCCCTGTTATTACATATAAAATGCTTAAAAGTATAATTAAAGAGTTAAAAGAAACGGGAACACGGCTGACGGATGGGAAAAAGATCAGAGTAGGTGCAACCTTTGACCCGGGGCCCGAATTTGCAAAGTCATCTTTTAAGTATGAAAGACATCCTGAAATATGTATGGGAAAAGAAATGGGGCACGCCATGGTTTGTTCGTATGCAAAGCTTAAAGCCGACAATGTTTCTTATGCGGGATTTCCGGACGGTATTCCCGAGGGATTGCCCATCGGCACATTTTTGGGCAGACAGGCATATTTGTTTGTTAAGAATATGGATTTTGATTATATTTGGCTTTCAAACGGCTTTGGCTTCGGACGTGATACATGGTCTGCGACGGGAGCGGTTTTTGACGGCGAAGATGTGAAGTTTGATGAGCTTGATAAAATCAAAAATGATGTAAATGATTTTTGGGATTATTTCAGAGCCGAATTCAAGGATTATCCCGTTGAAACAAGGGGGACAAATATGTCAATGGGAATTGACCTTGCCGCAGACGGCGTACCTCTTAAAGAAATATATAACGGCGGTTATAATATTCTGCCGCCGCCGAATTCGCCGTGGGCGGCAATAGACGGTGACTACGGACTTGAGCTTATGGGTTATATGTCAAGAATTGCTTATATTCCCACAGAGGATTATATGTTCAGATTTTATCTTCATGATATATGGTGGATGAACAGTCCGTGGTATGACAGATATAATAGCCTGCCTCATGATATTTATCTTCCTATGGCAATCGGCAGAATTGATGAAAACGGCAATATGATGCCTCCTACAAACTTTAATATTTTAAGTATTGACAACTCTTTGGGGGATATGCCTGAAAGCTGTGTTAATGAGCCAATACCCCATTTTATAAAAGGAATAAAGGAAATGCCCGACGAGCCGTCGCCGGTGGTTTGGGTTTACCCGTTTGATGAGTATTCCGATGCCGATTCAAAGCAAAAGCTTAAACAGATGTATTCCGAGGATTGGTTTATAAGAGGTGCAATCAATAACGGATTTCCTCTTTCCTCGGTTACAACCACGGCAAACTTTATTAAGCAGGATAAGAATATATATAAGGCTTCTGTGCTTGTTACCCCCGTGCCATACGCAAATTCCGAGTTTGAAAATGAGATAATAAGCTATGTAAAAAAAGGAGGAAGGGTTATATTTTACGGAAGTACCGATCTTGCCGGAAGGAAATTTACAGAGCTTACAGGCGTAACAAAAGGAGCGGAAATAAGCGGAGAGCTTGATATATTCATTGACGGAAAAAGGTGCGGCACAATTCTTCATGAAGATAAAATCTGCGGCGGCAAAATCGGAACATACGCAGCTAAAAATGTGTTTGCGAAGGCAGGGAATTGTGCAATCGGTATAAAGGGCGATAATTTTGTGTGGCTCAGAGGAACTGTGTCAAGTGCGGTTTCGGAAACTGCAAGCCGTCCCGTCCAACATAATGAAGAAGAATATTTCTTAAGTGAAACTCTTATGATAAAGGCTTTGTCTTATTTTAAAACCGATATAATATACGAAAAAGAGCTATCTCAACCAAGACCTGTTATGACCTTACACAGATTTGACAACGCCTTTATATTTTCAATATTTTCTCCGTCCACGACGGTTAAGACAAAAATTAAAATGCCTTACGGTGCTCCAATACTCGATGCCTATGAAACAAAGCTTGAAGACGGCTATTCAACATATTATTTCCCAAAGGCAGAACATAAGGAATGTAGGGTGTTCGTTGAGCAGGAGTCGGGAATTGTAAGTTGCTCGGAGCTTGCACCGGTGAGCTGTGAATACAGAAGAAGAGTAATTGTAAAAGGCTTGAAAAACGCAACAGTCAGATTTTTGGGAGAAAGCTATTGCAAGGACAGAGTTTGCGGAGTGTTAAATTCCTTCAGCGATTTTTACGAGGTAGGAGATAATTTTGAATTTGAAACAAAAGTGATAGACGGAATTACATTTTACGAGGCTGAAAATGTTACGGGCGAACTTGTTTTGTCAATGCCTTTTGATAAGAAGTTTAAAAAATGATTTAATGGTAAATACGGTATAAAATTGTAAGATGGGTTTAAACGAATAAAAAACAAATCTTTTATGCCGTTTTATGCCATTGACAAATCAAAATTGTTGTATTACAATATAGAAGATGTATTATCTTGTGATTAGGTGATTTAATGAAAGTTTTTAAAACCGCAATGAAGGTATATATTATACATATTCTTGTTGTAATTGCCACTGTATTTTTTGTGGTACCTCTTTATAACCTGCTGGAGAAATCTCCTTTGTTATACAGTATGCTTATGTCACTTCTTTATATATGTGTAATGTACATTTCTATGTGGAGGGTCGGATATAAGGATGCGAGGGAAATACCCGGATTTTATCCGGATAAAATGCTTCCCGTTAAGGTTTCTTGCTATGCTTCGATTTTGCCGGTAATACTTTTGCTTATCAGAATTATTTTACCGGATATATGGTATTTGAATCTGCCTTTTTTGGACGGGAGTTATGATTTTATAATGCCGGGATGCAAGGTGGTTGGAACTCCGGATATGCTATATCGGATATGGTACATATTCTTTTATAAGTTTGTGCCTTGCGGAAATTATTTTGCTTATGCGGCTCAGATTTTTGTTTTGCCCGTTGTTCTGATTGTATCTTATAATTTAGGCATTAAAAGATTCAGCATAATAATGTTTGTTACAAACAGGCTTATCTATTCCGGAAAGGACAAAGAGAATTAAAACAAGGTGTGTGAATTTAATGAAAAAACTTTTATTTGTAATTGCATTTTTGATTTCCCTTACGATTTTCTGCGGAGCATATGCAGAGGAAGAATATCTTGTAAAGGTCAAGGAGTCGGAAATTAGTCTTGCCGAAAACACAGAGGAATTGGAACCGGTTGTTGAAGAGTGGAATATCTATAAAATAAGCGAAAGCGATTTGCCTTTGTTAAACAAAGGTATCGTTGAATATATAGAACCCGATTATGATGTAGAGCTTGCCGAGTTTATCCCCAATGACCCCGGATATTTAAGTAATCAGGTTCAGTATATGAATATGGTAAAAGTGCCTTATGCTTGGGATAACGGATTCTTCGGCAATAATGTGCGTGTTGCTGTTCTGGATTCGGGCGTTGACTTAAATCATCCCGATGTTGTGGGTTCAATCGTTGAAACCGCCGATTATTCAAATTCGGGAACAATCAGGGAATATCAGGCCCACGGAACCTCCGTATGCGGAACTGTTGCCGCCGGAATAAACAACGGAATCGGTGTTGCGGGTGTTTCAAAAGCTAATATAGTTCTGCTTAAGGTTTTCCACTCATCGGGAAAAAGCTCTTATGTATTCAAAGCAATGTATGACGCCATAACAAAATATGACTGCAAGATAATAAATTTAAGTCTTACATTTACATCAAGCAGCGGAGAAATGGACCCCGACCAGGTAAAGCTTTTTAACGAGGCTGTTGATAAGGCTTACGAAAAGGGTGCTATAATTATCGCTGCTGCCGGTAATAATGCTAAAAAAGGAAATCCGAAGGCATATCCTGCATCCTGTGACCATGTTATATCTGTTGCGGCAGTAGACAAAAATGAAGAATGGGCGGATTTTTCGTGCTACAATGATATGGTTGATATTTCGGCACCTGGAGTATCGGTTTATCTTCCCGTGGGAAATGCTTATTCCGTAAGTTCATCTTACGGATTTAAGTCCGGAACATCATTTTCATCCCCACATGTTGCTGCGGCCGCGGCGATACTTATGGAACAAAACCCCGATTTGACATATGATGAGTTTATGGAGATAATTAAAGCGACTTCCAAGGATTTGGGCGAAAAGGGAAGAGATGATAAGTACGGATACGGATTGTTGAATATTGAGGGAATGCTTAACTATTACAAAGAAAAATACGGCGACCTTAATAAAGACGGAAGGATTGATATGACAGACTCTGAATTGGTAATGAAATATTACCTTGGACTTATAGATAATTTCAGCGTGCTAAAAAAATATGCGGACTTAAACGGCGACGGAAAAATTGATATGATTGATTCCGGCTTAATTATGCGTTATTATGCGGGACTTATCAAAAAATTCCCTGTTGAGATGTAAAATTTAATAAAAATGTTCTGTTAAATTTATGTTACAAATAAAAATTGCTATTGACAACATATTCTATATATGCTATATTTATAACTGCTTGGAACACAATATATTGTGTTTTGGGCAGTTATTTATTTGATAGAAGGTGTAAGGAAATGAAGATTATCAAAAGAAACGGCTCAGAGATGGTATTTAATATAGATAAAATCGCTACTGCTATCGCAAAGGCTAATCAG
>JAZLFN010000027.1:0-19200 GCA_045615805.1 Clostridia bacterium
ACCTATATTCCTATCTCATTTTGTTGTATACGCAACTTGAAAATGCCTATATTATATTCTTTTTATAGTGGCATAGCCACAAGGGTTCCCGAAAAATCGAAAGATTTTTTGGGAAAGACGAAAAGCCGCCCGATAAAGCAAAGCTCCGCCTGTTTGGCGGAGCTAAGCAATTAGGGCGTGCTTTGAGGAGGTCTGTGCATTTTGCACCTTCCCCTTTCAATATCTGACAGTTATTAAAACTTATATAATCCCTCTTCGGTAAACTTCTTCATAGCAGCCGAAACCGATTCGGAATCCTCACGGTATGTTACGCCGTACCATTGAGCATTGCTCTTTAACACCCTAATCTTTTTATTCTCGTCCTTCATTCTGTTATTTAAAATCGTAGGAAGCAGGTATTCTTTTTTAGGCTCGTTTATGTTCTCCTTTAAGAATTCAACAAACTCTTTATCAAGATAATCAAATACGCCCAAATCCAAGCCCCACATATTCATTGATACAATAGTATCCATGGGATATTCGGAATTTTTATCAAGACCGCCGCACTCAACTATTGACTTTAAGTATCCGTTTTCTGTTTCGCAAACGCCTCTTGTAACAGTACCGTTTTCGGTAATGGTATTACCAAGCTTATAGCCTACCATACACATTTCATCCGAGCTTACAAGGTGCTTATGTAAAACTTCAAAGGACTCATATCCGTAATAATCATCTGCATTTATAACACCAAAGGGCGAATCAACACATTTTCTTGCACAAAGTACGGCTTGTCCCGTACCCCAAGGCTTTTCCCTTGTTTCGGGCAGAACAAATCCTGAAGGTAAATCGTCTTTTTCCTGAAAAGCGTATTCAACATCAATCATTTTTTCTATTCTTTTTCCGCAAGCTTCACGAAACGCCGATTCTATCTCCTTTTTAATAACGATAACCGCCTTGTCAAAGCCTGCCTTTACTGCATCATATACAGAAAAGTCAATTATGATTTCTCCGTTGGGGCCGAGGGGCTCCATCTGCTTAACTCCGCCAAATCTGCTACCCATTCCAGCAGCCATAATAAGTAAATTAGTCTTCATTTTTATTACCTCCGATTTTCTTATAAAATTCAATATTTACACTTTCGCTTTTATAATTTTCTATGTAACATACCGCATCCTTTGGATTATCGGTAATATAAAAAAGCTTGTAAACCGATTCAAGCAAAATGCCCTCTTCTATAAAACCGTCAAGCATTTTAAGCATATTGTCGAAAAATCCGTTTATGTTAAGCACAACAATAGGCTTTTTGTGAATACAAAGCTGTTTAAGAGTGAGAATATCGAAAAATTCATCCATGGTTCCGATACCGCCGGGAGTTACCACGAAAGCATCGGAATTATCCTCCATCTTTTGTTTTCTCTGTCGCATTGTTTCGGTAATGATAAGCTCTGTGCAATCATAAAGCACGCCGTCTACATTAAAAAACCCCGGAGCAATTCCGATTATCGTTCCGCCCTTGCTGTCTGCGCCTCTTGCACAGGCTCCCATCATCCCGTTGGCACCGCCGCCAAACAAAAGAGCGTGACCACTCCTTGCGATTTGCACTCCAAGCTCATATCCTGCATCCAAATATTCTTTTGCCATATCGGGACTTGATGCACCGTACATACAGATATTCATTCCAAAACCTCCACTTGCTTACATTTATATTATAATATAAATTTCTCCTGTTGTCTATACCTTTTTTATAAAAAAGGCAGACTGTCGAAGAATCCGATTTATGCGTAATGCAAAATCGACTTTTCGACAGTCTGAGGGTCTCGTTTTGAGAGAGATTTTAAACAGTCTCTGTTTTTGTTTTGTTTTTTATGCGCCGAAGATATTATAAAGCATTTTGGCGGCTTCGGCTCTTGTTACATTATTTAGTGGCTTTATTGTGCCGTCGGGATATCCATTCATAATTTTTTGGGTGCATATTATTTTCATAGAGTCACTTGCCCAAAACGGGATATCGTCCTTGTCGGAAAATTCTACCGGCTTTGACTCAAGTCCGTCAGGCAGAAGCCTTCCCAATGAAATTGCAAATTCAAGACGCTTGATGTTATCATTGGGACTGAATGCTACGCCGTACTGTCCGAGCTGGCCCTGCATAAGCTTCATAGAATATACTGCCTTTACACTGTTTTCTGCCCAGAAAGGAATATCATCATTATCGGTAAAAGGGAGAGTTACATTAGAGTAGTCATCGGGGTTTACTTTTAAATAATTACAGAGCATAATTGCAAATTCAGACCTTGTCATATTACTGTTTGGCCTGAACATTATAGTGTCGCCGTCAAGACTTCCGTTTACCACTTTATGATCACTGAGGTAAGAGATGTATGGGTTTGCCCAATGTCCCTTTGTGTCCGGAAATGCGACTTTTGCAGAGGGAAGGGCTGTGGTATCCGAAATCTTCATTGCGGACAATCCGTATTTGTCCGTTACAAATATGCCTACCCTGTGATATTTTGTGTCGGGAAGTGTAAATGTTGCTTTGCTTTGATTTTCGTTATAGTCAAAGTCTATATCTTGGGAATCACAGGTTATTCGTATATTGTTTTTGCTGATTTTTGTTACCGATACAAAAGTTGCAGATGCATCGGTTGAGCTTGCTTTAAAATCAATGGATGGATAAATTTCATCTTTTTCATCGGAGGTGCCTAAAATCAAAACCGGTATTTCGGTTGAACAAATGCCTGCCGAAACTATAAGATCGCCTGTTGCACCAGATTCGCCGGATGCCGTAAAGTAGCCGTCTTGGGATACGCTTCCTACGGATTCATTATCACTTGTCAGCGTCCATTTGTAGCAGGAGCTGTCGGAAAGCAGAGTTGTTCCGTTCCATTTGGAAAGTGCATCAAGCTTTATTTCTGAGTATGGTTCTACAACTAAAGATTTTATTGGGTATCCTTGGTCTGCATTGTATATTTCAACTGAATCCGGGGTAGCAACCGAAACTATATGTGCTGTGCCGGCCACATCTCCCGATGTTGCTTCTATATATACATCGCCGTTGCCGTGGACAGTGAGCCAGCCTTCGTTATTTACATAAGAGCCGTGTCCTGTTTTGTCGGGAGTGTCGCAATCGTCGATTATTTCATAGGTTATGTCGGACGGGACATCGGCATATCCAAAGGATTTATCGTAGGCAGAGCTTACGGCAACACTTGCAGATGAACCTGAGAGCATAAAGGAGTTGTTATTATCAAGAAGGAGTCTGTAAGGTATGCCGTCGGGCTCTGCTGTTCTCATAATAAACAAAAAGTTGGCACAACTTCTTAAATCTCCGTCGCTGGGCGAATTCATAACCTTAAAGGCTTGAGTTACGGGATAGGTGATTCCGATAGATGTAGAGCCTCCGCCGTCTAAATTTATGGCATCAACGCAACCAAGCTCCAAAAGTCTGCGGGCAAGGGTTTCTTTTCTTACGCCGTAGCTGTAGCCTTTTTGACGGCCGTCTATGGTGTAAAATATAACAGTTCCGTCATCCCTGATACCTGCCGCTGTTCGCGGAGCGGCTGCCTCGTCTGTATAGTCGAGCTTTCCGTCTGTTATCAGTCTTCCGCCGATACAGGAAAGACCGTAATTTGTATTGTACCAATTTTCATTTCCGTTAATTTCCGTATTAATTGTAAGCCTTGTTCCCACGTCAAGGCAGGAAAGTCTGCCCTTTAATTCATCTGAAGCAGTTTCGGAAACACTAAGTATCATTTTGTCATCGGGAATAGGAACAGAACCTTCGGTTTCCAAAATGCTCTCAACAGTTGCAGTTATACTTCCGCCCGGTGTCAGTTTATCGGATGATATATCGCCGAGGATTATGTCAATCCCCTTATCGGGAGATTGGGTGCTTTCCAAATAATCGCGGTTAAAAAGGTAGAGGGCATAAGGCTGACGATATTTGTTTATACATTCTATTGTAAAGCTTTCGCCCGTGTCTGTTGTTGCCGTTGTCACAACCTGCATATCGCCTGTAAAGGCTTCGTTGTCATAAGTGAATCCGATGCCGGGTTGATATGATGAGTCCGCCGTGAAAATTCTGCCGCCTATAATTGTATTGCCCATAGGGACACCGGTTTTAAAGGAGAAAAAGTCTGCGTTAATTCCTCCTGCCGGATTTAAGCCTTGGTCCTTTAAAATTTCTGCCGCCTGAGATAAGGTGCGTCTGCCGTATGCCGAATAGCCGTTTGTCAAAACAGGCTCTGCATATATATTAGGAAGATATTCGATATAATGCTCGGTCTGATTGCCAACGGAGGAATCGTAAAAGATATTGGAGTAAAGTGTTGTGCCGGGAGCGATTTCCATGGAGTCTGTGAATGTATGTGTGCCGAGAACATCGGCAAATGCCGTTATTTGGCAAAGAAATATGCCGATAATAATACTGCAGATAATTCTGTTTTTCATAATAAATATACCTCCGTAAAATTAAGTGATAAAATTGTTTAAAAATTTATTAAAAATATTGTCAAAAATAGCTTGACAACCACAAAATTAAATGATATAATGTTTATCTGTTTATAGTGCGAAACTTTGCGTATTTTCTTGTTTTTGACCCATTTTTATCCGACAAAATTCTAAGTCGGCAGGGCTATTATAGCACATATTTCCGCAGATTTCAAGCCGATGAGGGTGAATTGTGTCAATGTAAATTATTACAATTTGATTTTGGGAAAATTTTGAGAACAAAAACAAAAAATGTAAATCGAAAAATTTACGCAATTTAAAGAAAAATATTTTAATGAGGTGAGCGGTTTTTATGGTACATCCTGTGAAACTGGGTAAGAACACTCGTATGAGTTACGGAAAAATCAACGAGGTTCTGGAGATGCCCAATCTGATTGAAATTCAGATAAACTCTTATAAGTGGTTTCTTGAAGAAGGTTTGAAAGAGGTTTTCCACGACGTGTCGCCTATTACGGATTATGCCGGAAATCTTGTTCTTGAGTTTATTGACTACCGTCTTGACAAGGAACCGAAGTATGATATCGAGGAATGTAAGGAGAGGGATGCTACATACGAAGCTCCGCTCCGCGTAAAGGTTCGCCTTATCAATAAGGAATCCGGAGAGATAAAGGAACAGGAAATTTTTATGGGTAATTTCCCCATTATGACTCCTTCCGGTACCTTTATAATCAACGGTGCTGAGCGTGTTATCGTGTCTCAGCTTGTTCGTGCGCCCAGCGTGTATTATTCGGAAGAGTTCGACAAGGTTGGTAAAAAGTTGTTTTCATCACAGGTAATACCCAACCGCGGTGCATGGCTTGAATATGAAACAGACAGTAACGACATATTTTATGTTCGTATTGACCGTAACAGGAAAATTCCGGTTACGGTACTTGTGCGTGCATTGGGTTTTGGAACCGATGCTCAGATTACAGAGCTTTTCGGTGAGGACGAGCGTTTGCTTGCCACTATGGAAAAGGACGTTACCAAAAATACCGAGGACAGCTTGCTTGAAATATACAGGAAGCTTCGTCCCGGCGAACCTCCTACGGTAGAAAGCGCTCAATCTCTTATTACGAATTTGTTCTTTGACCCCAAGAGATACGATTTGGCAAGAGTGGGAAGATATAAGTTTAACAAAAAGCTTCGTCTTTCCAACCGTATTTGCGGATTTGTATCGGGACAGAATGTTGCGGACCCCGAAACGGGAGAGCTTATTGTGTCCGAGGGCGATGTTATTACAAAGGATATGGCTCTTGCTCTTGAAAAAGCATGGGTTAATGATATTGTGCTTGATGTTGACGGCAAAAAGACAAAGGTTATTTCCAACGGTATGGTTGACCTTTGTGATTATGTTGATTATAATCCCCGTGAGTTTGGAATATACGAAAGAGTACGCGGTATAGTTTTAAAAGAAATACTTTCGGAATATCCCGATATGAATTCAGATGAATTCAAGCAGGCTCTTTATGATAAGAGAGATGAGCTTATCCCAAGACATATTTTAATAGATGATATTATTGCATCTGTTTCGTATGTGGGTAACCTGGCGGCAGGAGTAGGCGAGCCTGACGATATTGACCATTTGGGTAACCGTAGGTTAAGAAGCGTAGGCGAGCTTTTGCAGAATCAGTTCCGTATCGGACTTTCCCGTATGGAAAGAGCCGTTCGTGAGCGTATGACAATTCAGGATTTGGATGTTGTTACACCTCAGAATCTTGTAAATATCAGACCTGTAACCTCTGCAATAAAGGAATTTTTCGGTTCATCACAGCTTTCTCAGTTTATGGACCAGATAAATCCCTTGGGCGAGCTTACGCATAAGAGAAGACTTTCGGCATTGGGTCCCGGCGGACTTTCCCGTGAGCGTGCCGGATTTGAGGTGCGTGACGTTCACCATTCTCATTACGGTCGTATGTGCCCCATAGAAACACCTGAGGGACCTAACATCGGTCTTATCAACTCACTCAGCGGATTTGCGAAGGTAAACGAATACGGATTTATCGAAACGCCTTACCGTAAGGTTGACAAAGAAAAGGGTGTTGTAACCAAAGAGGTTACTTATATGACAGCCGATACGGAAGAAGGATTTTATGTAGCTCAGGCAAATGAGCCTCTCGATAAAAACGATAAATTTATAAACAAGAAGATAGTCACAAGATTTAAAGACGAGTTTGTGGAAGTATCACCCGACAGAGTAGATTATATGGATGTATCACCTCGACAGGTTATGTCCATAGCTACGGCGATGATACCCTTCCTTGAAAACGACGACGCAAACCGTGCGTTGATGGGCTCTAACATGCAGCGTCAGGCGGTTCCCCTCCTTATGCCCGAATCACCTATTGTAGGAACGGGTATGGAATACAAGGCTGCCCGTGATTCGGGAGTTTGTGTTCTTGCGAACGAGGACGGTGTTGTTGAGAAGGTTTCCGCAACCGAGATTGTAATAAAGGACAAGAAGCGTAACTTAAATAAATATAAGCTTACAAAGTTTGCTCGTTCCAACCAGGGAACCTGTGTAAACCAAAGACCCATAGTAGAAGAAGGCGAGAAGGTTAAAAAGGGTGATATAATCGCTGACGGACCTTCTACCAATAACGGTGAAATCGGACTGGGCCGTAACATCCTTATCGGATTTATGACTTGGGAGGGTTACAACTACGAGGACGCTGTTTTAATCAGCGAACAGCTTGTTAAAGACGATGTGTTTACTTCAATTCATATTGAAGAATACGAATCAGAAGCAAGAGAAACAAAGCTGGGACCTGAGGAAATAACGAGAGATATACCAAATGTAGGTGAGGACGCACTTCGTGATCTTGACGAAAGAGGTATTATTCGCATAGGTGCAGAGGTTGAAAGCGGAGATATTCTTGTAGGTAAGGTTACGCCTAAGGGCGAAACCGAGCTTACGGCAGAAGAAAGATTGCTTCGTGCAATATTCGGCGAAAAAGCCCGTGAGGTAAGAGATACTTCCTTGCGTGTACCTCACGGTGAATATGGTATTATAGTTGATGTCAAAGTGTTTGCGAGAGCAAACGGCGACGAATTGCCTCCGGGGGTTACTCAGGTTGTAAGATGTTATATTGCTCAGAAGAGAAAGATATCCGTCGGCGATAAGATGGCAGGACGCCACGGTAACAAGGGTGTCGTTTCAAGAATATTGCCGGAAGAGGATATGCCATTCCTTCCTGACGGAACACCACTTCAGATTGTGTTGAACCCCTTGGGCGTTCCTTCCCGTATGAACATCGGTCAGGTACTTGAGGTTCATTTGGGACGTGCCGCTAAGGCTCTTGACTGGAAGATTGCAACACCTGTGTTTGACGGTGCAAACGAGAAAGATATTGTAGAAGCACTTGAAAAAGCAGGACTTGATAAAACCGGTAAGTCCATACTTTACGACGGACGAACGGGCGAACCCTTTGATAATCCCGTAACCGTGGGATATATGCATTATCTTAAGCTTGCCCACCTCGTAGATGATAAAATCCATGCTCGTTCAACAGGACCTTACTCCCTTGTTACCCAGCAGCCCTTGGGAGGTAAAGCACAGTTCGGCGGACAGCGTTTCGGTGAGATGGAGGTTTGGGCTCTTGAGGCATATGGTGCGGCTTATACCTTGCAGGAGATTTTGACGGTTAAGTCCGATGATGTAGTAGGTCGTGTAAAGACTTACGAATCAATAGTTAAGGGCGACAATGTTCCGGAGCCGGGCGTTCCCGAATCATTCAAGGTTCTTATTAAGGAATTGCAGAGCTTATCTCTTGATATGAAGGTTCTTGACAAACAGGGCGAAGAAATCGTATTGCGTGAATCAGTAGATGACGACGAGCCTGATTTGCAGGTTAATATAGCCGGAGTTGAAGGTGAAGAAGGAGTGAAGGAAAACAAGCACGACTTCTCCCGGGAAGATGATGAAGAACCCGATATTTTATCGGACGATGATGAGCTTGATGATATTCTTGGCGAAAATGATGATTTGCCCGATGATTTTGACGAGGTAGACGATATTGATTATCTTGATGTAGAAGATATTGAATCCCTTGACAGCCTTGCGGAAGAGGAAGAAGACGATGACGAAGAAACAGACGAGGATATGTTCTAAAGCTTAAGGCTTAAAAGATTTTAGAAGCTGTTTGTTCGGCTCACGGCAGACGGTAAATTGAATTTGTGAGATAGAAAGGTAGTTAAGTATGAGTGAATATCAAAATTTTGATGCTATACAAATCGGTCTTGCTTCTCCCGAAAAAATAAGAGAATGGTCAAGGGGCGAGGTTAAAAAGCCCGAAACAATAAACTACAGAACACTTAAGCCTGAAAAAGACGGCTTGTTCTGCGAGAGAATATTCGGTCCGCAAAAGGACTGGGAATGTCATTGCGGAAAGTATAAAAGAGTGAGATATAAGGGCGTAGTCTGCGACAGATGCGGAGTTGAGGTTACACGCTCCAAGGTTCGCCGTGAACGTATGGGACATATTGAATTGGCAGTTCCCGTATCTCATATATGGTATTTTAAGGGTATACCCAGCAGACTCGGTCTTATGCTGGATATGTCGCCCCGTGCTCTTGAAAAGGTGCTTTACTTTGCGGCATATGTGGTAATTGAACCGGGTAAGACAACCCTTGAAAAGGGTCAGATTTTATCTGAAAAAGAATACAGAGAGTATTACGAAAAATACGGAGATATGTTCAAGGCAGGAATGGGAGCAGAGGCAATTCTCGAAATGCTCCAGGAAATTGACCTTGAAACTCTCTATGAAGAATTAAAGGCTGACCTTGACGGTGCAAAGGGACAGAAAAAGGTTCGTACGGTTCGCCGTCTTGAGGTTGTGGAGGCATTTTTGCAGTCGGGAAACAAGCCTGAATGGATGATAATGACGGTTATTCCCGTTATTCCGCCGGAAATCAGACCTATGGTTCAGCTTGACGGTGGTCGTTTTGCAACCTCCGACTTAAACGATTTATACAGACGAGTAATCAACAGAAATAACAGATTGAAAAGACTTCTTGATCTTGATGCTCCCGAAATCATTGTAAGAAACGAAAAGAGAATGCTTCAGGAAGCCGTTGACGCATTGATTGACAACGGCAGACGCGGCAGACCTGTTACAGGCCCCGGAAACAGACCCCTTAAGTCCCTTTCCGATATGTTAAAGGGTAAGCAGGGTCGTTTCCGTCAGAACCTTTTGGGTAAGCGTGTTGACTATTCCGGTCGTTCGGTTATCGTTGTTGGACCGGAGCTTAAGATTTATCAGTGCGGACTTCCCAAAAAGATGGCACTTGAGCTTTTCAAGCCGTTTGTTATGAAACGTCTTGTTGCAGACGGACAGGCGCATAACATTAAGTCGGCAAAGCGTATGGTAGAGAGGGTACGCCCTGAGGTTTGGGATGTGCTTGAGGATGTTATTTCAGAGCATCCCGTGCTTTTAAACCGTGCGCCAACACTTCACAGACTTGGTATTCAGGCATTTGAGCCTGTTTTGGTAGAGGGTAAGGCGCTTAAGCTTCATCCTCTCGTATGTACTGCGTTTAACGCGGACTTTGACGGTGACCAGATGGCTGTTCACCTTCCCCTTTCAACCGAGGCACAGGCAGAAGCAAGATTCCTTATGCTTTCTGCAAACAACCTTATAAAGCCTCAGGACGGAAAGCCTGTAACCGTACCCACACAGGATATGGTTTTGGGAAGCTATTACCTTACACTTAAGGATGACACCGAAATCGGAACCGGCAAGGTTTTCGGAAGCCCCAACGAAGCGCTTCTTGCTTATACCAATAAGGCAGTAGGACTTCATGCACCTATTAAGGTTATGGTGTCAAAGACCGTTGACGGCAAGGAGGTTTCGGGATTTATCAATGCAACGGTGGGAAGACTTATATTCAATGAGAAAATTCCTCAGGACTTAGGTTTTGTTGACAGAAGCGTTCCCGAAAATGCATTAGAGCTTGAAATCGGCGACAATGTGCTTAAAAAGCCGGCAGTAAAGGCTCTTATAAACGACAATGTTGAGCCGGGTGTTGATAAAAAGCTTTTGGGTAAAATTATCAACGCCGCAATAAAAATTCACGGCATTACAGATACGGCTACATTGCTTGATGACATTAAGGCAATGGGTTATAAATATTCTACAATCGGAGCCGTTACGGTTTGCGTAAATGATATGCGCATCCCGGATGAGAAGCAGCAGCTTCTTGAAGAGGCAGAAGAACGTGTAGATAAAATAATGAAGAAGTACCGCAGGGGTTTGCTTACCAACGAAGAACGCCACCGCCATGTAATTTCGGTATGGAGCGAGATTTCCGGTAAGGTTACGGATGCAATGATGGATAACCTGAAACAGCTTAATCCTATTTATATGATGGCTAATTCCGGAGCCCGCGGTAGCGTAAACCAGATGCGTCAGCTTGCCGCAATGCGTGGTCTTATGGCAGATACATCGGGACGTACCATAGAAATTCCCATTCGTTCAAACTTCCGTGAAGGACTTACGGTACTTGAATACTTCATTTCGACTCACGGTGCTCGTAAAGGTCTTACCGATACGGCACTCAGAACGGCTGACTCCGGTTACCTTACCCGTCGTCTGGTTGATGTATCTCAGGATGTTATTGTTCGTGAGGAAGATTGCGGAACAAGAGACGGTATTATTGTTACGGATATAAGTGACGGTAATGAGATTATCGAACCGCTTATTGACAGATTGGAAGGCAGAACCGTTACAGAGGATATAGTTAATCCCGAAACAGGCGAGCTTATTATTGCGGAAAATGAAATGATAAATGCAGTTATTGCAAAACGCATTGTTGATGCAGGCATAAAAGAAGTTAAAATTCGTTCCGTTGTTAAGTGCCGCAGTAAGGTTGGCGTATGTGCTAAATGTTACGGACATAACCTTTCAAACGCAACTCCCGTTAATGTGGGTGAAGCCGTTGGTATTATTGCGGCTCAGTCAATCGGTGAGCCGGGTACACAGCTTACGATGCGTACATTCCACGCAGGCGGTGTTGCAGGTGACGATATTACACAGGGTCTTCCCCGTGTGGAGGAGTTGTTTGAAGCAAGAAAGCCAAAGGGTGTTGCTATTATTTCCGAGGTTGCCGGAAAGGTTCGTATTAACGAAAGCGCCGGCAAGCGTGAACTCATTGTTATGAATGAAGAAACAGGAGAATCTGCAGTATATCTTATCCCCTTCGGTTCAAGAATTAAGGTTCGTGACGAGGACGAGATTAACGCAGGTGACCCCATAACGGAAGGTTCTATCAATCCTCACGATATATTGGCAATACTCGGTGCAACCGCTGTACAGAATTACTTTATTCAGGAAGTACAGCGTGTATACAGACTTCAGGGTGTTGATATAAACGATAAGCATATTGAAGTTATTGTTCGTCAGATGATGCGTAAGGTTAAGATAGAAAAAGCAGGCGACAGCGGACTTCTGACAGGTTCTCTTATCAGTATGTATGAGCTTGAAGCAATTAACAACAAGCTTATTGAAGAGGGTAAAGAGCCGGCTGAATTCTCTGTTCAGCTTATGGGTATTACCAAGGCGGCTTTGGCTACGGATTCCTTCCTGTCGGCGGCGTCCTTCCAGGAAACAACCCGTGTTCTTACAGATGCAGCCATAAAGGGTAAAAAGGACCCGTTGATTGGTCTTAAGGAAAATGTTCTTATCGGTAAGCTTATCCCTGCCGGAACAGGTATAGATACCTATAATGATATAGAAATATATCCAACCTTCGGCGGCGACGATGAGATAACGGAAAATTTTTCCGATGATGTAATTGACATAGGTTAATATACTGACCATAACCACCGCAGAGTCGGTGGTTATGGTTTTGATACGAAAAGGGGAAGATGCAATGAAAAACGTAATTATAGGTCAGTCGGGCGGTCCGACTGCGGCAATAAATGCAAGCCTTGCCGGAGTTTTTTTGGGGGCGAAGGAGCTTAACTGTCCGAAAATATACGGTATGGTTCACGGCATAGACGGACTTCTCAAGGGAAAATACATTGACCTTTCCGAATATCTCAAAAATGATGAGGATGTTAAAATCCTTATGCAAACGCCGTCGGCGTTTCTCGGAAGCTGCAGATATAAATTGCCGAAATATGAGGAGGATAAGGCGGTTTATGAACAGCTTTTCGATATATTTAAAAAGCTTGATATCGGTATATTTGTATATATCGGCGGAAACGATTCTATGGATACCATATTAAAGCTTTCTGAATATTCAAAGAAGTGGGATGCGGATATTAAGTTTATAGGCGTACCCAAAACCGTAGATAATGATTTGGCAAAGACCGACCATACTCCGGGGTTCGGAAGTGCGGCAAAATATATTGCAACATCAGTAAAGGAGGTTATACGGGACAGCTCGGTATATGACATAAAATCCATTACGGTTATAGAGATAATGGGCAGGAACGCAGGATGGCTTGCGGCATCAAGCTTGCTTTCAAAGGGAGATGACAACGTGGGTCCCGATATGATATACCTTCCGGAAAGTTCGTTTGATATAGAGTCTTGCGTAAAGAGAACGCAGAAACTGCTTGACAAAAAGAACACGGTTGTTATTGCCGTTTCGGAAGCTCTCCGTGATAAAAACGGAGAATATATTACGGAAAGCGGTTCGGTTCATTCCGCCCTTGATTCCTTCGGACATAAAATTATGTCGGGAACGGCAGGATTTCTTGCAAGATATTTGGGAGAGAAGCTCAATGTAAAAGCAAGAGGAATTGAGATAAACACTTTGCAAAGAAGTGCCGCTCATATTTTGTCAAAGCAGGATATAGACGAATCCTTTGAGGTTGGCAAAAAAGCGGTTTATGCCGCAAATGACGGAGAAACGGGGAAAATGACAATTATTTCCCGCGTGTCGGATTGTCCATATAAATATAAAATCGAAACGGCGGATATAGATGATATTGCAAATGTTGAAAAGACCGTTCCCAAAGAATGGATAATAAACGGCGGAACATATGTGTCCGATGAATTTATAAAATATTGCAGACCGCTGATTATCGGTGAACAGGATTTGATTACAAAAGACGGCTTACCCGTACATATAACATTGTAAATGTTAAAAAATGAACACATTTGCATAAGTTGTCAAGAATTTAACTATTGACAAAAAACAAAAAAAATTGTAAAATTATAAGAATGGGGTTTTAAGATTTTATTATAAAACATCACCAGAATTGCAGAATATAACAGACGAAAATGCAGGAAAGGTTCGTGAGATGGACTTATGAAAATAGGTATTCCGAGAGCATTGCTTTATCAATATTATTATCCCCTTTGGCGGTCCTTGTTTGAGAACCTGGGTTGTGAAGTGGTTGTTTCGGATAAATCCACAAAAAGCTTGGTTCAAAAGGGCATAGCGGTTACAGTACCGGAAATATGTCTGCCCATAAAAATATTCAGCGGTCATGTAATCAATCTTGTTGAAAAAGATGTTGATTACATATTCTGTCCGAGATTTGTTCACATAGAAAAGGGGTATTGGTTCTGCCCCAAATATGTAGGGCTTCCCGAGCTTACCGAGAAGACAATACCTGAGGCAAAGCTTGTGGTGGCGGAAATTGACTGCAGACGAAATGACACGGCGGATATAAAATGCTATATGCCCGTTGCGAAAAAGTTAGGTTTTTCAAAGGGCGAGATGAAGAAGGCGCTTGAAGCCGCCCGTAAGGATTTTGAGAAATTCAGAAGCTATTGCCATAAGGGGCTTACTCTTGAAGAAGCGTCAATGGTAATGTATGATAATGTGCCGGTTGAAAAGTTTGTCAAGACGGAGTATAAGACGACAATCGGACTTTTGGGTTATATATACAATGTGTATGACCCCTTTATCAGTATGGAAATTATCAAAAAGCTCCGTGACCTTGATGTAAATGTGATAACCTTTGATATGCTGACGGATGAAGAGCTTTTAAAATACAGAGATACAAATACAAGACCTATTTTCTGGACATATCCCGACAGGTTATATCAGGCGGCACATACAATGATAGAGGATAGGCATGTAAACGGACTCATTCATATTACGGCGTTTGGCTGCGGTCCCGACTCAATCGTGGGAAAAGAGATTGAGCATGACTTTGCAGACAGCAAGGTGCCGTTTATGACTCTCAGAATAGATGAGCATACGGGAGAAAGCCATTTGCAGACCAGAATAGAAGCGTTTACGGATATGATTAAACGCAAAATTCGCAAAATTGAAGGCTAAAAGGTGGTTAAAAGATGAAGGTTTCTTTTCCCCATATGGGGTGTGTAACAGGATACAAAAGATTGTTTGAAAAGCTGGGACATGAGGTGGTTATGCCGAAGCGTCCCACCCAAAGCACAATGGAGCTTGGAGTTAAATACAGTCCCGAATTTATTTGTATTCCCTTTAAGGTTATGACGGGAACATATATAGAGTGTGCCGAGGCAGGAGCGGAGATAATTGTTTCATCCGGAGGATGCGGTCCCTGCAGAGCCGGAATGTACCCCGATGTTCATCAAAAAATATTAAGTGAATTGGGATATAAAACCAAGGTTATTGTTTTTGACAGCCCGTTTAAAGATTTTAAAAAGTTTTGGGGAATAATCAGAGAGATTACCAACAATCAGCCGCTTTTCAAGGTTGCAAAATACGGCTTGTTTTGTTTTAAGCTTATATGTGCAATGGATAAGCTGGAAAAACAGCGTAATATATTAAGAGCATATGAGAAAAATCAAGGCGATTTCAATTATGCATGGAATAAAATAGTTAAAATGTTTGAAAAATGCGAAAACAGCCGTGATGTGAAAAAGGCGTATAAAAAGGCACAGGAAATGTTTGATAAAATTCCCAAGCGAGAGGTTGCCGAAAAAGACAAAATCCGTGTGGGAATTGTGGGCGAAATCTATGTTGTAATGGAAAGCGCCGTTAATAAAAATGTGGAAGAGCATTTAAACGCTTTGGGTATTGAGGTTGAGAACGTTCAGTATATATCCGATTGGATAAAGCATAATGTGGTGCCGGAGTGGATATCCCTTTTCCCGAAATCCCATAGAGTTGACAGGCTTTCGAATCACATATCACCTCTTAACTGCGGAGGTCACGAAAAAGAAAATATGGGTTGGGTGTATGATTTTAAAAAGCGAGGCTTTGACGGTGTTGTACATCTTATGCCCTTTGCCTGCCTGCCGGAGCTTGTTAATTTAGGTAAGTTCCCTGCAATATCAAAAGAGCTTGACTTGCCTATACTTTCCCTTTCTCTTGACGAGCAAATGGGTGAGGCTCATGTTAAGACAAGACTTGAGGCGTTTTCCGACCTGATTAAGTCTAAGCACAATGCAAAGGCTTACGGCAGGGAAAAGGGCAAGGCTTATACCACGGTGAAACCCAATGTGGCAAAAGATGCGGTAAATGCGTAGTGTGATGCGGAAAGGATAAGCGATATGAAATTTTATATTGGAATTGATATAGGCTCTGTAAGTACAAATGTTATTGCTATGGATGCAGAGTATAATGTAGTATTTAATCAGTATATCAGAGCAAACGGACAGCCTCTTGAAAGCGTTAAAAAAGGAATGATAAAGCTTCGTGAGGCCCTTGACTGTAAGGACGAGGATGTTTTGGGAATAGGTACAACGGGAAGCGGTCGTGAGCTTGCGGGAATTCTGGTAGGTGCTGATGTAATCAAAAACGAAATTACGGCTCATGCAACTGCCGCTCTTCATTATCATCCCGACGCTTCGACCATATTTGAAATCGGAGGGCAGGACTCAAAGATTATTATTTTGCAGGACGGTATGGTTACAGACTTCGCCATGAATACGGTGTGTGCCGCAGGAACAGGCTCCTTCCTTGACCATCAGGCGGAAAGATTGGGTATCCCCATTGAGGACTTCGGAGATATGGCACTGTCTGCCGAGCGTGATGTTAGAATTGCAGGTCGTTGTACGGTTTTTGCCGAATCCGATATGATTGCAAAACAACAATACGGATTTTCAAAGGCGGAGATTATAGAGGGACTTTGTACCGCCCTTGTAAGAAATTATATAAACAACTTGGGCAGAGGAAAGACATTAAATCCGCCGTTCTTGTTCCAAGGCGGAGTTGCCGCAAACAAGGGTATTCGTGCGGCGTTTGAAAAGGAAGTCAACCACGAGGTTATTATTCCCGAGTATTACAATGTTATGGGCGCAATAGGCTGTGCCATTCTTGCAAAGGAGTGTATGGAGGAAGAGGGCGGAAGTCCTGCATTTAAAGGCTTTGACAGACTTGACCTTGAATTTACACCCACAAGCTTTGAATGTAACGACTGCCCGAATATGTGCGAGGTCGTAAAGGTCGTATCCGGGGGCGAAACCCTTGCCGTTTGGGGCGATAAATGCGGAAAGTACGCCGGCACAAGCAGAAAGAGATAATTGAATAGATAAAGAAAAAGGACGAGCAAATGCCCGTCCTTTTTCTAATGCAAAATGCAAAATAACCCTTCCACCACCTTCGGTGGGTCTCGGTCACCGCCTCGGTCAGCGATAAGCGGTTGCCGGTGGCACTTGGCTCCCCTCGAGGAGGGGAGCTGTCACGGAGTGACTGAAGGGTTGTGCTGTATCGACCGCCTCTGCCTTGTCCGTAATTTTCGGACGGGCTCAGCAAGCGGAGCCCCTACGATAAACTACGCGGAATTTGTCTGTAGGGGCGCTCCTTGGTGCGCCCGCATAGGCTCCCCTTTTTTAAAGGGGAGCTGTCGCCGAAGGCGACTGAAGGGTTCGCCTTTTTCGTCAAAACATGCGGAAAACGGTGAAATAGAAACGGGCTCAGCAAGCGGAGCCCCTACGATGTGATACGCGGAGTTTGTCTGTAGGGGACGCCATTGGCATTCCGCATAGGCTCCCCTCGAGGAGGGGAGCTGTCACGAAGTGACTGAAGGGTTGTCATGCCTTTTCGCCCCGCCCCCAAAAAACAAAAACCACATAATAGGCATTATGTGGTAGAAAGATATTATTATACAACAAATATTATACTTGCTTACGAAAAAGGTGTCAACAAAATAGGGAAAATGTAAGATGTATGCAACAAAAATGTAACACAAACAGACCAACAGAGTATAAATCTCTTTGGTCTTATTGTCATATAAAAGTGCCATAGAGTGTCATATTATTTTTTGCTACATCCTTACCACATAATGCCTATTATGTGGTAAGGCATAACTTTCCCAAATGAAATTTGCCTATATAAAGATTAAATAATGTATAAGGGGTGATTAAATAATGGAATTCATAACCAGGGTGAACAATTATATAAGTTCGCGTGATCGGCTATATAAGTATACTTCGATAGCGTATATTCCGTCATCCTTGGAAAATGGGATATTTGCTGGGAAAATTGAAAATTTGAATGATCCATATGAATTCAAAGATATTGTTAATCGTGATAATTACCATATATGTGCTTTGTCATTTAGCAGAGATTCAAACCTTATGTGGGCGCATTATGCGAATTCTCATAAAGGCTGTAGTATACAGATTTGCAATGGGGATTATGTATCATTCAATTCGATTCTTAAAAAAGTGAAATACCAAAATTATTACATAAATCGAAGCATACTGTCCTCTGAACAAGACATAGTGGAGTCCTTATATTATAAGGAAAAGAAATGGAAATACGAACATGAAATTAGAGCTGTATATAATAGGCTATTTTTTGACCCAAAACTTTGGAAATTAGTTGGGGATGAAGTGTTTTTAAATGCTCGAATCATAAAAATAAAGTTTGGATGTATGGCGGATGTTGATTCGGACGAATATTTTGATGCATTAAGGGCGATTTATCTTTACAATCGAAATCATCCATTCAAAGAACAAATAATAGTTCAAAAAATGAAGATGAAGGATGATGAATATCGATTTATTATTGATCAAAGTTATTCTTTTGAGTCGGAGTTGAATCGATTAGGAATAAGTGATAAATCGGCAATAGCGAGCTAAGGTGGGGTGGCTGTATGAATAGAATTTCTTCGCATTTTATAGCGACAAAATCGACTGATTTATTTAGATTAAAAGTTAATGGGTTTTATCCTGAAGGTGATGCATTGTTTAGAGAGCTTTCTGAACGAGATTATGGAATTGATGGAATGATTGAGTTGTTTGAAAATGGCTGTCCAAGTGGCAATATTGCACTAATACAAATTAAAGGAACGAATGATATGATAGTACCATTAAAGAAATCTGATGGTGTTTCTTGCAAGGTTTCAACCTCAAACATACAATATGCATTTCAAAAAAATATTCCGGTAATATTAATATATATTTCCGTAAAAAATTCCATTATGTATTATGAGTGTCTAAACAATGTTAGCGATGATATTTCTGAACAAAAGATAACACAAAAAACGATGACTGTACGAATACCAAATAGAAATATGGTTATAGATGATATTGAACCTATTTTTTCTTTAATTAGAAGTTTTTACATAAAATAAGTTGTGGCAAGACTAATATTTAATTGTTGATTTACTGTGGTAAATCAACAATATTATGTACGGTTTGTTGTAAAGAGTAAATTATAGTATTTTGATTACTAACACACAAATATCTAAATTAAAAAGGAGAGTACATACAAATGAAAAAATTTATCTCAATCATACTTGCAATAAGCATTGTTTTAACAACGCTGATTGTTTTGCCGTTATCTGCATCGGCGGCGAGTTATTCCGGAAAATGCGGCGATAACCTTACATGGTCACTTGAT
>JAZLFN010000028.1:0-4790 GCA_045615805.1 Clostridia bacterium
TAAAAACAATCTTAAAAATAATACCGCCCCTTTCCGGTACAATTGAAAGTTTTTGCAAAATTCACAAATCCGATATCGGATATCTTCCCCAACAAACGGAAACACAGCTTGACTTTCCTGCAACCGTTAAAGAAATTATCCTTTCCGGATGTGCCGGAAAAGGTATTTTCCACCCAAAAGAAGAAAAAGCCAAAGCAACCGAAAATATGAACAGACTGGGAATATACGACCTTAAAAACAAGTCATTGCGTGAATTGTCCGGCGGGCAAAAACAACGGGTATTTCTTGCAAGAGCTTTATGCTCCGCCCACGGAATACTACTTCTTGATGAACCGGATTCAGGACTGGACCCTGCTATTACAAACGAGCTTTATGAGTTACTTAATAATTTAAATACAAACGAACAAATGACAATAATACTTGTATCCCATGATTTGTCCGCAGCTTTAAAATATTCATCTAAAATACTTCATATCGATAGTGACAAACAGTTTTTCGGTACTGTTGACGAATATAAAAAAAGCGATATCGGGAAAAATTTTATCAATAATTAACGGAGTTTATTATGAGCAATCTATTTATTACTTTAACCGAATATTTTTCATATTCCTTCGTAAAATACGCATTTATTGTTAGCGTTTTAACTGCACTTTGTTCCTCTCTTTTAGGGGTCGTACTTGTTCTTAAAAGGTATTCTTTTATAGGGGACGGACTTTCTCATGTTGCCTTTGGTGCCCTTGCGATTGCCTCGGTTATGAAACTGTCAAATCAGATGCTGGTTGTAATTCCCGTAACCGCAATTACCGCTGTTATTTTATTATGCGTCAGACAAAGAACGAAGATTAAAGGAGATGCGGCACTTGCTATGGTGTCCGTAGGTGCTCTTGCCACAGGTTATCTTTTGCTTAATATTTTTCCCGTTTCTTCAAATATAAACGGAGATGTATGCGGAACACTTTTTGGTTCCTCATCAATATTAACATTATCAGAATTTGATGTTATGCTTTGTCTTATTCTTTCTATAATAGTCATATTATTTTTTATATTATTTTATAATAAAATATTTTCTGTTACATTTGACGAAGCCTTTGCTTCATCACAGGGAATTAATGTATTTGGTTATAATGTAATTATTGCTGTTATTTCAGCTGTGATAATTGTTATGGCAATGAACCTTGCAGGCTCTCTTTTAACTTCGGCTTTAATAGTTTTTCCTGCAATTTCTGCAATGAGGATTTCAAAAAGCTTTAAAGGAGTAATAATTTGGGCGGTAATAATTTCGGTTATCGGAGCCGTATTGGGTATACTGTCATCAATAATTTTTGACGCACCAATCGGGCCGTGCATAACGGTTGCTGACATTGCTCTTTTCTTTTTGGCATTTGTTGTCGGAAAATATATTGCAATATAGACTTGCAAAATTTATTGAAAATGATTATAATAGTATCAAAACATATTCGAAAGGTCAGATAATATGGAAAAATATATTTTAAGTGGCTGCTCTGTAGCTGATTTAACATTGGAACACTTCAAAAAAAGAAATATAGAATGTCTGTTTTATCATTTCAGTGTAGATGACAAAGAGTATATTGATGACTTCGGAACTACTCTTCCCTTTGATAAATTTTATGAAGCATTAAAAACCGGTTCAACAACAAAAACATGGCAAGTGAACTCAATAGAATTTCACGATTATTTTAAACAATTTTTAGAAAAAGGGCTTGATGTTGTACATGTCACTTTATCAAGCGGTTTATCCGGTGTTTATAATTCCGCTTTAATGGCGGCAAAAGAGCTTGAAGAAGAATACCCCAATAACAAAGTGTATGTTGTAGACTCTTTAGGTGCATCATCAGGGTACGGAATGATACTTGATAAAATGGCGGATTTAAGAGATGAAGGAATGTCCGCAAAGGATTTATATAATTGGGCCGTTGAACATAGACTTAATATGCATTATTGGTTCTTTTCAACCGACCTTGAATTTTATATAAAAGGCGGCAGAATCTCAAAGGCATCCGGTATGGTAGGCACTCTTCTCGGGATATGTCCGCTTATGAATATGAATGCAGAAGGTAAGCTTATCCCCATACAGAAAATCAGAACAAAAAGAAAAGTTATTTCCGAAATAGTTAAACGAATGGAAATGCATGCAGACAACGGACTCGACTACTCCGAGAAGTGTTGGATTTGTCATTCAAATTGTATGGAAGATGCGTTGTACTTAAAGAGTTTAGTCCTTGAAAAATTCAAGAATATTAAAGGTGAGATAGAAATTTTCAATATCGGAACAACCATAGGAAGTCATTCGGGTCCCGGAACGGCGGCGGTATTCTTCTGGGGCGATAAAAGAACTGTATAACATTAAAGTGGCTGTTTAAAAAGTCTCTAAAAAACGAAAAGGATCTCAAATCGAGGTCCTTTTCGTTTTTTATACAGATTTTTGTTGTTGTTCAACAAAAAACTCATTGGAAAATGAACCTAAAACATTCTCTATTCTGTTAAAATTATGCAGCGATAAAGCTTTTTGTTTCTTCAAATGATATTTATAGAGATTAAAACCTATACAAATTGCAGATAATTCAAAAATTACGGATTTTAAACCTCTTCTGCGTATTCTTTTGTACTCTCTGTCCCATTTGATAATTTGGTGTATAATGACATTGGTTATATTTTTGTTTTGTCATACAAATATTGGGACTTTTTAAACAGCCCTTAATTTTTATTTTAGAAAATTCTCGTTTATGAACATTTATGTAAAAATCACAGATAAATAGATATCAAGGGTAAGCTAAATTCGCCATTAGCGTGCCGACAAGCACATTTAGCATCCGAAAGGACATTTAGCTGCTCAGCAATTTAGCTCGCCGGCAGGCGAATTTAACTGAAAAAACGAACTTTTGTTTTTCAAAAGTTCGTTTTTTTGGCTGCCCGATCAGGATTTGAACCCGAACAAATTGAGTCAGAGTCAATCGTGCTACCATTACACAATCGGGCAAAATAATGGTGCGAGCAGTGGGACTTGAACCCACACGCCATAAGCACACGCCCCTCAAACGTGCCTGTCTGCCGGTTCCAGCATGCTCGCATCTACATAGACTCTATTGAGCCAACTCGTATATTATACAAGGATTTATATCATTTGTCAATACCTTTTTTGGAATTTTTTAATCTTTATTAAAATTTTTCTTCAAAACAACCTCTTTTATCTCATTTGGTGAATATACAATTTTGTTTGTGCCTGCACTTTTAAGCTCTTCCTCTCCTCTGAAGCCCCACGCAACGCCAATGGTGTACACTCCCGCATTTGCTCCGTATCTTATATCAATATCCGAATCCCCCACAAATACAACCTCCGTCTTTTTAAGCTTTAATTTATCCATTAAATAAATTAAAGAATCAGGATTTGGTTTTGTGGGAAATCTTTCGCTTTGACCGATTATTTCATAAAATAAATCCATATCAAAAAGTTTTTCCGCAACAGCCATAACCTGACTGTGTGGCTTATTTGAAATGACTGCAATTTTAACTCCCTCTTCTTTTATATCTCTTAACATCTCACATATTCCCTCATAGGGCATTGTATCAACACAGCAGTTTTTTAAATAATCCTCTTTATAAAGAGAAATAAGCTTTTGTATTTCTTCTTCCCCTGCATCGGGCAATGCACGCCTGCAAAGCTTTTCCATACCGTTACCTACCATATGGTAATACTCTTCTTTTGTATAAGTCTTATGAGAAAGTTTTTCAAGAGAGCGATTCATAGCAGATGCAATATCTCCGATTGAATCAACAATTGTTCCGTCCATATCAAATACGCACAGCCCCACATTATAAGGCATTGCACACACAAACGCCTCTGCTTCCTTTACCGTGTCCACTATGCACACAGGATGTGCTTCTTCAAGCTCGCCCTCGTCCGAGAAGCCGTAACGAACGGCAAGGCAGTCAATACCTAACTTCCTTGCACCTTCTACATCGTATTTCCTGTCGCCTATCATAAGAATATCTTTTTTGTCGGGATTTCCCAATCTCTCAAGGGCATCTGCTATAACCTCTGCTTTTGTGTCAATTTTTCCGTCAAATGTTGCTCCTGCAACAAGGTCAAAATATTTGAGTATGTCATGCTGTTTTAAAATATTATTTGCAAAATCAAGAGGCTTTGAGGTCGCAAGAATAAGTTTCCGTCCGCATTCCTTTGCGTGACACAAAAGCTCCTCTATTCCGTCATACAGTTCATTTTCAGCCCAGCCTATCTTACTGTACCTTTCCCTGTATTTTTCCGTTGCCTCAACCGCTTTTTTCCTGTCAAAGCCGTAATATTCCATAAATGCATCAACAAGGGGCGGTCCTATAACCTTTGTGAGATTTGAAACCGGTTCGTCTATCCCGTAAAATAACAAAGCCTTTCTAAAGGTTTTGGTTATTCCTTCAAATGTATTTGCGATAGTTCCGTCCAAATCAAAAAACAGATATTTATACTCTTTCATCTTATCCTCCGTTTTATGCCGTTATAATACAATTTTGGGGTTCTTTGTTGACTCTCTGTATAATACAAATTTACTTCCTATGCTTATAACCGTTTCGGCGCCTAACTCCTTTGCAAGAAGGTCAGCCGTTTCACGGGTTTCAAGCAAAGCACTTTCCAAAATATGCACCTTGATAAGCTCTCCTGCTTCAAGTGCAATGTCAAGTTGTTTTATGACATTTTCCGTTATTCCGTCCTTTCCTATCTGGTAAAGGGCAGGCAATCCGTTTGAAAGCTTTCTTAAATAAGCTCTTTGTTTGCC
>JAZLFN010000029.1:0-13866 GCA_045615805.1 Clostridia bacterium
GTGGCATAGCCACAAGGGTTCCTGAAAAATCGCAAGATTTTTTGGGAAAGACGAAAAGCCGCCCGATAAAGCAAAGCTCCGCCTGTTTGGCGGAGCGAAGCAATTAGGGCGTGCTTTGAGGAGGACTGTGCATTTTGCACCAGCCCCTTTCCTTTTTATCGGGGATAAACTCTTTTTGCAGAGTAAATTCCCCGATGAAATTAAAAACAATTTGTATCTTTTGTACTCTGTGTCCGCTTGATTTATCGGGAGCGTGAACAACAATTTTCTTAATAAATTCATTTACGATTGTCGGTGTTAATTCTTTAATGCCGACATATTTTTTGACGATTTCGTGAAATTGTTTAAAGTCAATTTGCTGCCTGTCAAAATTGTTTGTTTCTTCTTCAAAGACTTTAATCTGTTTCAGTAATTCTGCCTGTTCGTTTTCGTATTCTGCAGTTATTTTCGACATATTTCTATCAAAATCTTGAAAATATCTCCTTTATATGTTATAATCATTGTTGCGACACAATCGAATAGATTTTTACCGTTGTGGGAAAATACTTTGGCAAAAGGTGTTTTCTCTATTTACTCATACCATAACGGTGGAGATTGTGTCGCAACAATGAGGGATTACACTTTTTCGGTGCGTTCTCTTGTTGTGGGGGCGCACTTTTTTGTTGCGAAATGTAATCCATAATATGCGTTGTAAATTTCGCGAAAATTACAAACACTTTTTCGAAAAAATTATACGGAGGTTGTTCTAATGGAAACAAAAGAAAAAACAGTTATTCCTGAACAGGAGAAAATAATTTCCAATGTCGAAAACGATGTTGTAAAACAAAAGAAAAAAATCAAAATTCCAAAACTGCGATTGCAGACAAAAATTATAATCATTCTATCATTAGTGTTAATATTGGCTATTGGAATTTTATTAGCAATTACTCAAAATAATAGTGGACAATTAACAACAATTTCAAAATCTTCCTTGCAGAAAGTAATTGAAATAAATGAGCTTTCAACCGTTGATTATACTTACAATGCTACCGCAACAAAATATGATAAAAACAACGATGCAATGTATTATGTAGCATACGAAGGAACGGTTACAGCTGGAATTGATTTTAACGAAATTGGAATTGAAGTAATAGAGGAAGAGAAAAAAGTTAAAATAACGATCCCTGAAGTTGAAATCCATAGCACAAAAGTAGATATGGGTACTATGGAATACATATTCACAAAAAACAAATATGAAACAGAAGATATTTCACAAGAAGCATATAAACTTTGTAAAGATGATTTAAAAGCAAGAATTGAGAAAGAAAATGTATTGCACGATACTGCAAGAGAAAATGCAATATCATCGGTAGAAGCATTGTTTAAGCCTTGGATTGACGCCATTGACAATAGCTATACAGTCGAGATTAAGTGAAAGGGGGAATTTGTGTTATGAAAAGAATAAAACTACTTATTGTAACTACATTGGTTTTCTGCTTTGTGTTGTCAGGATGCAAACAAAACAATAATGTAATTGTTAAAGAGCCAGATATAACTCAAATCCGTTCGATATGCAATTTAGCAACATTAGAATGTTATTACCATAATGTTGCTAAATCAAAGAAGGTAGCTGATTCTTGGTTTAAAAAAGACAGAGAGTTTTGGATTGAATATACCGGAATTGCAAAAATAGGCATAGATATGTCTAAAGTCAATATGGAAATTAGCGGAAATAATATAACTGTTACTTTACCAAACGCAGAATTGTTAGATATAGATATACGCGAAAACGACTTAAACGAGGAGTCTTACATAAAATCAGCAGATGGTTGGATAAAGAATAAAATTACCGCAGATGACCAAACTGCTGCAATAAATTCAGCACAGGTAGAAATGGCTGAAAGTGTAAAAAGTAATAAATCATTACTGTTGAATGCACAAGACAGAGCCAAGGAGCTAATTGAAAATTATATCAAAAAATTAGGTGAAATATCTAATGTGGAATATCAAATCAAATGGGTTTATGAAGAACTTACTGAAACAAAAACTGAAGAAATTGCAGAAAGTTAAAAATACTAAAGAGTAGGAGATGATTTTAATGGAAAATTTCATAAGGAGATTGATAAAAATGAAAAACAAAAAGGTTATAATTATTACATCAGCTATAGTAGCTTTGCTGGTAATTGTCGGGATAGTTTTATGGTATGTTAATATTCAAATGCCATATAATAATGCAGTAAAAGATTATAGTGCTGCAGTTAAGATTATTGATGAAAAAAATGCTGAGCTTGATAAAGCTATAGCAAAGGTACAAACACTGATTGACTCTGGAGAAAAAACACTTGACGATACAATTGTTGATAAAGCAAAAGAGGTTGTGAAAAATGCAGGTGTATCAAAAATTCTTGTTGATGAAATGCCAAAGAAAACCGACGATATAATTACAAAAACAACGGAACTTCGTAAACCTATTGATTATTCAGGTGTTTTGAAGCAATTAAACGATACATATATTGCGTTTGATACAAGCATAAATCAGTACAAACAATTTATTGCACCAACAGAAGAATTTGTAATTCAAAGACTACAAACTATTGATGAAGTTAAAGATGTGAGAGCAGTTACAGAGGATAACGACCCAAATGGGAAATTAAACAAACTCGGAGGATATACCGCAACTGTATATTTTGAAAGTTCAAATGTAAATCAAAGTAATGTTTATGGAACAGATTTAATTGACAAAGGCACTGATGCCGGTGGAGCAATAGAAGTTTATGCAAACGAAGAAGATGCAATAAAACGAAATGATTATTTAGCATCATTTGATGGTGGAATATTTGCATCAGGCTCTCATAGGGTTGTGGGAACAGTTCTTATTAGAACATCTGACGAATTAACGGCATCAAAGCAAAAAGCATTAGAAGAAAAAGTAATAACCGCATTAGCAGAATTAAAATAACAAAAAAAGAACAGGCAAGTCAAGGGTAAATGCACGAGCTACGCTCGCCCTTGACAAACCTGTTATTTTTTGCAGTATGTCAGTTAAGGGGATTTAAGCCGAAAAGCGGACTTAAATTCCCTTTTTCAAAGAGTGTTAATTTTTAGATTTTGAAGAACGATAGAAGTCCATTTTTGAGGGTTTGAATATAAAACCATTACCTTGTAAGTTTTAGACTTTAAAAACCGCTAAAACAGGGCATTTTTCAACATCTATTGCGACATTTTACCCCTATATGAGAAAAAGCACATCACATTAAAAATGTGATATGCTTAACTCTCTTTTACACCCTGCTTGTCGGTAAGTAGTGATATTTACAATACTTCCTTATCACTACCCACCTAAATCGCAGGGGGAATTTTTATATAAATATTATTTATCCGAATACTGTGCGGCAATCTCCGATATAGTGCCGTCCTTTAACATCTTTTCAATAGATGCGTTTATCTTATTAAGAAGTTCTGTATTACCCTTCTTAACAGCGATAGCGTATTCTTCAGCTTCAAATGCTTCGGGATCTTCTACTATCTTAAGCCCCTTATTATCCTTGATGTATTTCTGAGCAGTAGCCGAGTCAAGCACTACAACATCGCATTTACCGTTTGTAAGCTCTAAAATTGTTTCGGCACCCTTCTTAAATGCTTCATACTTAAATCCCATATCCTTAACGCAGGTTTCGCCGGTATAACCCTGAACAACTACAATCTTCTTATCGGCCATATCTGCTGCCTTCTGGATAGTTGAATCTTCTTTAACTATCATAACCTGTGTTGCCTTGTAGTATGGTGTTGAGAAATCAACCTGTTCCTGTCTTTCCTTGGTAACAGTCATTCCTGCAATAGTGGCATCAATCTGACCATTCTGCAACGCAATAAGAAGAGAATCAAATTCCATATTCTCAATCTTTGCGGTCATATTGTTTTCCTCACCGATTTTCTTTGCAATCGCCATATCAATACCGTCAAATTCGCCGATAACGCCTTGGCTTGCAACATATTCAAACGGAGGAAATTCTGCGTTTGTACCAAATGTGAGTGTTGCTTTTTCATCTTTAGCCCCATCATTTGCATTCTGAGTGCTTCCGCATCCCGCAAAAGCCGTCACCATCAACGCAACAGCGGCAATAAGACATACTGCTTTTAAAAGTTTTTTCATAATAAAACTCCCCTTTAATAAAATTTATATAAAACGCATACCGCGCTTTACTCAAATAATAAATTTTTACGCTTGGTCTGCTCTCCTGAGTCGCTTTTCCACAATGCCTAAAACCGATGTAAGTATCTTTATCATAGCAAAGTATATAATAGCCGTTACAATAAGAGGCATAAATGCCATATATGTAGCACTCTTTATAAAATCGCCTGCCTTCTGCAGGTCCATAAGTCCCACATATCCCACAATCGCCGTTTCCTTAATAAGAGTAATGAACTCATTACAAAGGGCCGGGAATATGTTTTTGAACGCCTGAGGAATTACAATATGTATCATGGTCTGTCTGCCATTAAGTCCAAGAGTTCTGCCTGCCTCCATTTGTCCTTTATCAACCGACAATATACCGGCTCTGATACTCTCCGAAACATAAGCACCCGAATTTATTGCAAAAGCAAAGGATGCAATTATCCACTTATCAATATTCACACTTGCGAAAATAACAAAATAGATAATCATAAGCTGGGTAACCGACGGGGTACCGCGTATAATATCGGTGTACACCTTGCCGATTAAATTAAGAGGCTTTTTCTTTGATAAATTACACAAAGCTATCAGAAAGCCTATCACCAAGCCGAGCAACGCAGCTGCTATCGAAACCTTTATGGTAACGCCTATGCCGTCTAAAATAAGCTGATATCTGTTTTCTCTGATAAAACATTTTTCAAACATACTGTAAAGTTCATCCATTCGGCTCATTACTCCTTTCTCAACAACTTCATGTACAAATTAGTTTACCAAAAAAGCTTCGATTTGTCAAGCTTTTCCTTTTCACTTTATAAATTTTCTGATCCCATTTATATTCTTACACCCAAAGCCTCGACTTTTTCACGCTTATATGAATCAAAAGTACCCTCGTTTAAAGAATTGCGAATCTCCTCCATAAGATTATTGTAAAAATAAAGGTTATGTACCACAGCAAGGCGCATTGCAAGCATTTCTTTCGCTTTAAACAAATGTCTTATATACGCCCTCGAAAAATTCTTACAGGTAGGACAGTCACAGTTTTTGTCAAGGGGTGCGTCATCACGCTCATACTTAGCATTAAACATATTTATTATACCCTCGGAGGTAAATATATGACCGTGCCTTGCATTTCTGCTGGGCATTACGCAATCAAAAAAGTCTATTCCTCGGTCAACCGCCTCCAGAATATTAACCGGCGTTCCGACACCCATTAAATACCTCGGCTTATCTTCGGGCATAAAGGGTTCAACCGTTTCAATTATCCTGTACATATCCTCACAGCTCTCACCTACGGCAAGACCGCCTATTGCGTATCCGTCCAAGTCAAGCTCCCGGATTTTCTTCATATTTTCAATTCGCAAATCCTCGTATGTACTGCCCTGATTTATCCCAAAAAGCATCTGATTTTTGTTTATTGTTCTCTCCTCATTATTAAGACGGCAAAGCTCCTCCTTACACCTTTTAAGCCACCTTACCGTTCTTTCCGATGATTCCCTTGCGTAATCCTTTTCGCACGGATTTTCTATGCACTCATCAAACGCCATGGCAATTGTGGATGCAAGGTTTGACTGAATTCTCATACTTTCTTCCGGTCCCATAAAAATTTTCCGTCCGTCAATATGGGATGAAAAGTATACGCCCTCCTCCTTTATTTGACGCAGTCCGGCGAGAGAAAACACCTGAAATCCGCCGCTGTCTGTAAGGATGGGTTTTTGCCAATTTATAAACTTATGAAGTCCGCCCATATCATGAACCACATCATCTCCCGGGCGAAGGTGAAGATGGTATGTATTTGAAAGCTCAACCTGACATTTAAGAGAATCAAGCTCCGGCACGGAAATCGCACCTTTTATGGCACCCAAGGTGCCGACATTCATAAAAACAGGCGTTTTAATAACGCCATGTACGGTTTGAAATTCCCCAAGTCTTGCTTTCCCGTTTTTCTTTATAATTTTAAACATAACAATCTGCCTTTTCCTTTATAAAATTAAAATAAATCACTATGTGTACCTGTTCTTGTAAGATATCAAATCAGCTCACTGTTACTGATTTGATATATTAACAACCAATCCGGGGTTATGTGACATTCTCGACAATCTTTATAATCTCCGGTTAAACTATGGTCTTTATATTTCTCGGGTAAAGTTTTTCCATCCACCAATATTTCGATTACATCTTCAAGCAATTGAATATTATATCCATGCTTAACAATGCGTTTAAAATCTTTTCGAAATGAGGCTTCGTATTTAATCGTCAGCATATAAATCCTCCATAAGCTCAGATACAGTATTGAATCCTTTGCTGAGTCCTATGCCATTTCTGACATTTTCAATCGCTTTTTTTGTTTCTTCATTTGGTACTTCTGCTTTCAGTTCAAACGGAATTCTTTGTTCCCTCACTACTGTTTTTGCAAAAATATTAAATGCAGCGCTTACAGAAATTCCAATTTCTTCGCAAAAAGAATCAAATGCTTTTTTTGTTACCTCATCCATGCGTATATTCACATTTGTTTGTGCCATAATAATCCCACCTTTCATATCATATTATACATATATTATATGCACTTGTCAATATATTTAATAGAAAGATACTATAAATATTTCTGGTATCAACCGCCAATGTTAAAAATACCAATCGGTAAACTTTATGTACCGATTGGTATAAGCTTTAACAAATAAACATCGCATCGCCGATGTTTACACTATATAGGATTTCGATATAGGATGCTGCTGTTTATTGCCTCTGTGCAGGTCTCACAAATTCGAGCTTTAATACCATACCCATACCATCAGCCAACCGGTGCAGAGTTCTTAATGAAGGGTTGGCTGTTCCGTTTTCCAATTTACTTATATCAGCTTGATTTATACCTGTTTTTTCTGAAAGCTCTTTTTGTGTCATTCCGGAACTTTTTCTTGCGTCAATCATTGCCTGTATAATTGCCATTTCAGGTCTTAATGCATCATATTCCTTTTTAAAATTTTCGTCTTTCAGTTGTTCGTTTAAAAAATCTTTAAATTTTGTCATTTTTATTCACCTTTCCTATTCAAAAATTCATTTCTGTACTTTTTTGCAAGGTCTATTTCTTTTTTGGGTGTCTTTTGAGACTTTTTCACAAAACCATTTGTTAAAATGATACTTTTCCCAACCACAAAAAAGTAAAGAACACGAGATATATTATTTCCAACTTTTGCACGCAATTCAAAAATGCCGTCAATTAAATGTTTAGAATACGGTTCACGAAGATAACCACTGTTATTTTCCAGCATTTCAATCAAAGAAATTATTTTTGCACGCATTTTATCATCCAAAGACATAATAAACTCTTTTGCAGGCTCAGTTCCATCAGGTTTATCATAAAATATTATCTCATATTCATCCATGTACTATTCTCCTAACAAAAAATATGATTTATCCCATATTTATATTATATATGATTTATCCCATATTGACAATAGTTTTTTATTATTTATAAACATCGACTGTCTATATTAAAATACCAATCGGTAAACTTTGTTTACCGATTGGTAAATACGCATAATTATTTGATGTATTTCAATTAAATGTTTATACAAAATCAACAAATAAACATTGCATCGCCGAAGCTGAAAAATCTGTATTTTTCATTAACGGCGGTCTGATACGCATTTAAAACATTTTCCTTTCCTGCAAGAGCCGACACAAGCATAATCAAGGTTGATTCCGGCAAATGGAAATTTGTAATAAGTGCATCAACAGCCTTAAATTTATACCCGGGATATATAAAAATATTGGTATCGCCGGATGCTTCCTTTACAAATCCGTTTTCATCGGCAACGGTTTCAAGGGTTCTTACCGAGGTGGTGCCGACAGCAATTATTCTGCCCCCTGCTTCTCTTGTGCGATTTATTGTTTCCGCAGTTTTTTTGTCTATCTCAAAATACTCGGTATGCATTATATGATTTTCCACATTTTCAACGGAAACGGGTCTGAATGTACCAAGTCCCACATGAAGTGTAAGATATGCCGCAGATACTCCCTTTGCCTTGATTTTTTTCAGCAGCTCTTTTGTAAAGTGTAATCCTGCCGTGGGAGCCGCCGCAGAACCTTCAATCTTTGAATATACCGTCTGATACCTTTCTCGGTCATTAAGCTTTTCTTTTATATAAGGAGGCAAGGGCATTTCTCCAAGCTTGTCGAGAAGCTCTTCCCATACACCCTCATACTCAAATTTAACAATTCTGTTTCCATCCTCCACCACATCAAGGATTTCGGCTTTCAAAAGTCCGTCACCGAACTCAAATCGACTTCCCCTTCTTGCCTTTTTTCCCGGCTTCAAAATAACCTCCCACTTGTCAAGCTCAAGGCGTTTTAAAAGCAAAAACTCAATTTTGCCTCCGCTTCCTTCTTTCCTGCCGTACAATCTCGCCGGAATAACTCTTGTATTGTTCATTACAAGGCAATCGCCCTCTTTCAGATAATCAACAATATCAAAAAAATGCTTATGTGTTATTTCTCCGCTGTCTTTTTGAAGCACCATAAGCTTTGACGCCGTTCTGTCATCAAGAGGCGTTTGAGCGATAAGCTCGCTTGGTAAATCATAATAAAAATCTTTTGTTGTCATAAACCACAAAAATCTCCTGTCTTTTTAAATCAATATGCGTTTTCAAGATTGGTTCCGGGGAAGTAATGAAGCAAAATATCAACATAGCTGTAACCCTTTTCCGCCATTCCCTTTGCACCGTACTGGCTCATACCAACGCCGTGTCCCCAGCCTACGCCTTCAAATACAAATCCGGTATTCGAGGTTTCTGCCGACTGAGTCACTTCATAGGACTGCCTGAACACTCCGTTTGATACAAGCATTTTATCACCGCTTAATGTGCCTCTGCCGTCCGATGACAGTATAACAACCTCGTTTATTTTCTTTTCGGAAACATTTGTACCGTCCGTCGAGCGTATAACCGGCACATTTTGAGACGCCTCACCGTTACCTTTTACCGTAAACTGCTGGCTCTTTGTAACCGAATTAAATATCGTTCTGCAAGCCTCCCGTTCAAAAATAACGCTTCCCGTTGTGCCTTTAACCTCCATTTTGAGGGCTCTGCCGCTTTCGCTGTACTCCAAAACCTTAATACTTTTAACATCACCTACATTATAGCCCTTGTTTCTGAGGATTGTGGTAGCCTCATCGCAGGTAATCGAGCCAACCCAAACACCGTTGGGAGAATTCGCCGTGTCCTCAAAGCTGTTGTCCACACTCACAAGATACGGCACATCATTTCCCCAGACATTTACGCAAGCCTCGGTTCTGTCACCTGCCGATGCAAAGTAATAAAGCTCCGCAAGCTCGCCGTTGTATGTAAGAACCTGATTTGAGGTTTCATCAACAGGTGCATATGTGTTTTCCGTTTCAAACCTTGTGCCCGAGTACGACTGACAGCAAACCGAATTACATAAATCAAAGCCGTAATTTGCGTGCTTACCCAAATTATGACAAGCGAAATTTCTGGCACATACAGCCTGAGCCTTAAGAGCCTCTTTATGCCAGGACGGGCTCATTTCCCTTGAAATAACTCCGTAAATATAGTTGTCCGCAAATACAACATTTACAATTACATTTTTTCCGTTAACAGTTTTAAAGTCAAGACCGCCTCTGTATTCCTCGCCGTCAATGGTGATACGGCGGTCAAGTCCGCCCTTTGTGGGGAAAATGCCCATCCCGTCCGCAGCATCCGCTTTATATATTGTCTTTCCGTTGCTTGACGCAATTATGCTGCTTCCGTCAAATTTAACATTAAGCTCGGTTTCCGAGGTCTTTTTGGTTTCAAGAAATTCTGTCCCCTCATATCTTCCCAGCTTAAATCCGTTTTCAGATGTAACATTTGCCTCATTTTTTGCAGATGTCCCGAAGAACAACCCGATTCTGAAATATGACGGCATATTGTAATTCGCATACACAGAGGGCATAATAACCGTCAGCAGAAAAACACACACAATAATTAAAGCAATATATTTTCTTTTTTTCACAAAATCCTCCGCCTTTCTGTCAAAAGGATACAAAAAACCTATTGTAAGTTTACCTATATAGTATCACATTTCCCGACAAAACTCTACTACATTAACATAAAAAATCTGTTTTTTTTCGTTAAATTTTGATTACATTTCAGGTAATTTGTTTATTATGCCCAAATTATCGTTATAATTTAAGATAAATATTACAAATAGATGTTTGACATATATAAATGTATCGAATATAATATATATGTATAAACAAATGAAAATTCGGGAGGAATAACATTGAAACAATATAATGTAGGCGTAATCGGCGCAACGGGAATGGTTGGACAGAGGTTTATCACTCTGCTTGAAAAACATCCGTGGTTTAATTTAAAGCTTCTTGCAGCTTCACCCAGAAGTGCAGGAAAAACTTATTCGGAGGCAGTGGGAAAACGCTGGTCAATGAGTGTTCCTTATTCAAAAGAAGTCGGCGAGATGATTGTTCTTGACGCAACCGCCGATATAGAAAAGATTGCAGGCTCGGTTGATTTTGTTTTCTGTGCAGTTGATATGAAGAAAGACGAAATCAGAGCTTTGGAAGAAGCATACGCAAAGGCGGAATGTCCTGTTGTGTCCAACAACTCGGCACACAGACACACTCCCGATGTTCCCATGATAGTACCGGAAATCAACCCCGACCACGCAGAAATCATCAAAGCGCAAAGAGAGCGTTTAGGCACAAAGAGAGGCTTTGTATCCGTTAAATCAAACTGTTCTCTTCAGAGCTATGTACCTGCTCTTCATCCTTTGATGAAATTTGGTGTCGATAAGGTTCTGGCTTGTACTTATCAGGCTATATCCGGTGCAGGAAAAACCTTTGAAAGCTGGCCCGAAATTATGGACAATGTAATTCCTTACATAGGCGGCGAGGAAGAAAAGAGCGAGATTGAGCCTCTTAAAATATGGGGACATATCGAAGGCGGAAAAATCGTTGACGCCAAAGAGCCGCAGATTACAACACAGTGTCTGCGTGTTCCCGTTTCCGACGGTCATATGGCAGCGGTATTCGTAAAATTTAAAAATAAACCAACCATTGAAGAAATAAAGAAAGCATGGAAGGATTTCAGCGGCGTTCCTCAGGAGCTTGAGCTTCCTTCCGCTCCCAAGCAGTTCTTAAATTATTTTGAAGAACCTGACCGTCCCCAGACAAAGCTTGACCGCAATCTTGAAGGCGGAATGGCAGTTTCTATGGGACGCTTGCGCGAAGACTCTCAATACGATTACAAGTTTGTGTGTCTTTCTCACAACACCTTAAGAGGTGCTGCGGGCGGCGCAGTTCTCATGGCAGAGCTTCTTGCTTCAAAAGGATATTTTGATTAAAATATAAGGAGATGTTAATTATGAAAAAGACTCCTGTTTTCACGGGCTCCGGCGTTGCTTTGGTCACACCCTTTGCAGACAACAAAGTTGACTATGACAAGCTTTCGGAACTTATAGAATACCATATTGAAAACAAAACAGACTCCATCATCATTTGCGGAACTACGGGAGAAGCTTCCACAATGCCCGATGATGAGCATTTGCAGGTTATCAAATTTGCCGTTGACACGGCAAAGGGCAGAATTCCCGTTATAGCAGGCACGGGAAGCAATGATACAGCCCATGCGATTGCTTTCAGCGAATATGCCGATTCAGTCGGTGCAGACGGAATTTTGGTTGTTACTCCATATTATAATAAAGCAACACAGAAAGGTCTTTATCTTCACATAAAGAAAATTGCCGAATCCGTAAATATTCCCGTTATACTCTATAATGTTCCCGGCAGAACAGGAATGGGATTTTCCATAGACACTCTTAAAAAGCTTGACAAAATCCCTAATGTAAACGCCATAAAAGAGGCATCCGGAGATATAGCCTTTGTATCTCAGATTGCAGCCGAAACCGATTTGGTTATTTATTCGGGAAATGACGATATGATAGTTCCTTGCTTATCCGTTGGAGGAAGCGGAGTTATATCCGTTCTTGCAAACATTGTCCCCAAAGAGGTTCACGAAATTTGCTCCCTTTATTTTGAAGGAAAAACAACGGAATCTGCAGATTTATTCTTAAAATATTTTGCACTTGCAAAGGCACTCTTCATAGAAGTAAACCCAATTCCCGTAAAGACAGCTATGAATCTTTTGGGATTTCATGTGGGAGAATTCAGAATGCCTCTGTGCGAAATGGCTCCCGAAAACCTCGCAAAACTTGAATGTGTACTTAAAAGCTATAATCTTTCAAGCAATATTACTGATTGATAAGGGTGATACAAATGACAAAAATACTACTTTGCGGAGCATGCGGAAAAATGGGTCACGCCGTATACAATGCGTGTGCCGACTTTCCTGATGCGGAAATCGTTGCAGGCTTTGATATCAAAACAGATTCAAGCTATCCTTTTACGGTGTATACCTCCCTTTCCGACATAAAGGAAAAGGCAGATGTAATTATTGATTTTTCACATCCGTCTATGACGGACTCCGTTCTGGATTTTGCCGGAAACACAAAGACGCCTTTGATTTTATGCACCACAGGCTTATCGGAAAATCAAAAGGCGCATATTAAATCCGCTTCGGAAAAGGTTGCTGTCTTTTATTCTGCCAATATGTCAATCGGAGTAAACCTGCTTATAAATCTTGTCACAAAGGCAACATCTGTATTAGAGGACAACTTTGACATAGAAATAATAGAAAAGCATCATAACCAAAAGCTTGACGCCCCCAGCGGTACGGCTCTTGCCATTGCGGATGCTATATCGGATACCGCTTCATATGAGCCGGAATACACATACGACCGACATTCCGTAAGAAAAAAGAGGGATAAGTCGGAGATTGGAATTCACTCATTGAGAGGCGGAAATATTGTAGGTGAGCACTCAGTTATTTTTGCAGGCTGCGACGAGGTTATTGAAATAAAGCATACCGCTACATCCAAAAACGTCTTTGCTGTCGGCGCTGTTAAAGCGGCTGAGTTCATAAAGGATAAACCACCTGCATTATATTCCATGAAGGATATGATATAAAGGAGATGTAATGTATGATTAAAACAATTACTTCCGTCAGCTATTTAGAGGATGTGGCTTTGGTCACCGTAAATAATATTCCCAATGACGTAAAAAATGTATCATATATTTTAAATGAAATAGCATCAAGAGATGTCACCGTTGATATGATTTGTCAGACCGCACCATATAAGAATACAATAAATCTTTCTTTTACCGTTCCTCAGGACAGTCTTTCCGATTTGATATCGGCAACTACGGCATTTAAGAAATTAAGTTCCGATATATCTACGGATTTAAACGGCAACAACACAAAAATTATTTTAGTCGGCGAGGATATGAGAAATACATCGGGAGTTGCGGCTCAGCTTTTTTCCCTTCTTTCGGAAGCAAACATTCCCGTTAAGCTTATTACGACAGGAGAAACGGAAATTTCGTGCTTACTCGACATCAAAGATATAGACAAAGCGAAAAAACTTTTAAAATAAAGAAGAAATTTTGCTTTTAAGTCTTGACAAATAGATATATATGTGATATTATGATAAGGCTTTGCGGAGACGCGTTTAGCATAACAATTGCCGGAGTGGCGGAACTGGCAGACGCCCAGGACTTAAAATCCTGTGGGATTTTTTCCCGTACCGGTTCGACCCCGGTCTCCGGCACCACATATATCGCAGGGTAGAGCAGTTTGGTAGCT
>JAZLFN010000030.1:0-44478 GCA_045615805.1 Clostridia bacterium
GTGGGTCTCGGTCACCGCCTCGGTCAGCGATAAGCGGTTGCCGGTGGCACTTGGCTCCCCTCGAGGAGGGGAGCTGTCACGGAGTGACTGAAGGGTTGTACCATATCGGCCACCTTTGCCGAGGCTTTCTGCCACGGCAAAGCAATCCCCCCGAAATCGGCGTTTTCAACGCACCTGACCCCCTTTAACAAGGGGGTCTATTCGTTATGAACAAATTCGCAATGGCGAATTTGCACAATAATTTTCCATTTTGCATTTGTTATATCGCAGGGTCGCCCGAATGAATGATGCCGTTATTTTTTTATTCTTCGCAGGTCCTTGCCGATAAAGGGTATAGGCTCAAATTCTCCCGTTATGCGGGACGACATTCTTGTTCCGTAAATTTCGTCAATTTTTGCCGGTCCGAAGTTTGAAGATATAACCGTGCTTTTTCCATTTGAAAGCCGTGTATTGATTATATTGAAAAGAGCGGCGGCAGAATAGGCGGTAACAAATTCCGTTCCCACGTCATCTATTATTAAAAGGTCAACGTTATAGGCGTAATTTTCCGCAGTCTCCGCAGAGACAAGCTCATCATCGGTGTATTTCCCGAATTTTATCCGCTCCAGCATATCCAAAAGACCGAATGCCGAGCAGTAGTATACCCCAAAACCTCGGCCTAATGCTCTGTTTGCAATGCAGGAGGACAAGAAGGTTTTACCCGTGCCTGCCGCTCCGTATATATAGAGATTTGCACCGGTTTCGTCAAATGTGTCGGCGAATTTTTCGGCCTTCTCCCTTGCCCTTTTGGCAATGTCGAAAACGGATCTGCCGTTCTCCTCGGGCTGGTCTGCGTACAGCTCAAAGTCAAATCGGTCAAAGGTTTGATTTTTCATTGTTTCCGTAAGGTTTGAGTTTTTGCCGATATATTTTGAAACAAGCGTCGTAAGACAGTCGCATCTTCTGCCGGTTTCGTCAAAGCCGGTATCAAGGCATTTTTCGCAGGAATAAATGTCATCAAGATAATCCGAGGGAAGGGACAGCTTTTTGAGAATTTCCTGCTTTTTATGCTGTGCCGAAATAGCGGTGTCCTTGATTTTGTCAATACTTGTGCCGCCGTTTAGGACTGCCTTAACAAGCTCTGCACCGCAACGGGCAAGAGTTGTTTCGATTTGGGCAAATTCGGGAGCCTTTGCCCGAACCTCGTCCTCACGCATCCTTTTTATTTCAATGTTATTTTCCCGTATTCTTTTAAGCTCTGCATTTGCAAGAGAATATGCCGATTCCATACAATTCTCCTCCTTTAATCGTTATCAAGCATCATATCGAGAATTTGCTCCTCAAGCTCGGAATAATCCTTTTTGTTGGCGTCATCGTAGTTATTAAACTTGCTTTTTCCGGATTTTGAATAAGGGCGTTCTGTGCCGTTTTCGCGATAATATTTTTCTTCTGCCTCTTTAATCTGTTCCGGAGTTGTAAATCCGCTTTCTGTCCATGACTGCAAAATTGAATTCATATAGCTGAGCTTAAGCTTCCCTGTGTTTTCTACGGTTTTGTCGTAGGCAAGAGAAATCAGCTTAAGGGGGATTCCGTCATTTGCCCAGCTTGTGATATATTTTTTCTCGGTTTGGGTAAGACCTCTGTTGTATATACCCAAAACAGAGCAGATCTTCTTTTCGGCTTTTGAAAATTTCTCAAGCTCGGAAATTCTCGCCTCTGCCGCTTCGTATGTATTTATGCCGTTTTCCGCCCAATCTATGGCGGTGGCTTCCAAATAATTCTTGCTCACCTTTGAATTTTTTTCCGCATAGGCAACAAGCATTAAAATTACCTCCGGCGGAAGTCCCAGCCAATCATTAAACGAAAAAAGCATCTCCACATATGACGGAGTAAGAGGCTTTTTAAGAATTGCCTCGGCTTGGTCAAGCATCATGGCAATATCCTTGTGGTTTGCCGAAACCGTTTTTATTTCTTCTTGGGAATAGGAAGGCTTGGTGCTTCTTGCCAATTTTTTAATGCCGGCCTTTTTTGCCTTTTCCGAATTTTTTACGGCGTAACCGTCGCCGATTTTAATAAATTCCTCACGGCTTTCCCAATATTCGATAATAAAATCAACCTTGCTTTTTCCCATATCCAAAGCCGCAGCAATTTTTTTGCTGTCGGGAACGTCCTTTCCCGATGCTCCGCACCCTGCCACATAAAGATATACCTGAAGGTATTCGGGCTTGGTAAAACGTACATATTTATCTATAAATTCAAGTGGAATAACAATTCCTTTCAACTTTACTTCCTCCTAAAACGGGGCTATTTGCCTACACAAAATCTTTTAAACACATTATCGACAATTTCTTCGGAAACGGTTTCTCCCGTCACCTCGCCAAAGGCGAAAAGGGCATCCTCCAAATCCACAAAAATCAAATCGCAGGGCATACCGTTTTTTATACTTTCCGTTGCTCGGTTCAGGGCATCCCTTGATTTGATAAGAGAATCCCTTTGTCTTTCGTTGGCGAGATATACCCTGTCCCCTTTGATGTTGCCCAATGACACGGCATCCTGAATTTTTTTCAAAAGGTAATCAGTTCCCGTCGGGGTATCATTTTTCGGTATTGAAGTTTTAACCCACGGACATTTTGAAAGGGAAAGACGGTTTAAAACCTCTTCGGGGGTTAATATCTGTTCTTTGTCGGATTTATTGAATATTACAACGGTTTTTCTGCCCTGTATTAGCTCCGAGATTTCAGTATCCTCATCCGACAGCTCTTGAGATAAATCAATTACAAACAGGCACAAGTCGGCACGCTCAACAGCCTCACGGGATTTTTGAATTCCGATTATTTCCGCCTCGTCACTGCCCTTATGAATACCTGCGGTGTCAATAAGCCTGATTGATGTTCCGCCTATATTTATAATTTCTTCTATTGTGTCACGGGTAGTGCCGGGAATGTCTGTAACAATCGCCCTTTCGCACTTTAAAAGGGCGTTTAAAAGTGATGACTTCCCTGCGTTTGGTTTGCCTGCGATAACAGTCCTTACTCCGTCACGCATAAGCCGTCCCGTGTCAAAGCCGTCAATCATTATGTCAAGCTCGCTTTTTATTTCTGATATCCGGCGGCATAATTCATCTTCGTCGGGCATATCCACCTCGTCGGGATAATCAACACAGGCTGATATGTGAGAGGCAATGCCCAGGGTTTTTTCTCTTAACAAATTCACGGAACTTGATATTGCTCCGTCTGCGGTAAGGGCGGCATTGTGAAGCCCGATTTCCGAGGTTGCCTCCATTAAATCCATAATGGCTTCCGCTCGGCTTAAATCGGTTTTGCCGTTCACAAAGGCACGACGGGTAAATTCTCCCGGCTCTGCAAGCCTTGCTCCGCAATAAAGGAGGGCGGTGAGAATTTTTTCCGCCGCCAAAAAACCGCCGTGGCAGTTTATTTCCACGACGTTTTCTCCGGTATAGGACTTGGGTGCCCGCATAACTGCCACAAGAGCTTCGTCAATCAGCGTTTTGCCGTCTTGGGTGTATATACGGCTTAGGGTAAGCTTATGACTTTCAAGGTTCCTTACCCTTTTTTTGTTTTTCGGCTTTGCGATTTTTTCGGCAACAGCTTCGGCATCGCTTCCGCTTAGCCTTACTATTGCAATTCCTCCCGAGCCTCTCGGGGTGGCAATAGCCGCAATGGTATCGTTAAGCTGCATAATTATCCTCTAATTCTTTCTGATATTATCCACAAGCTCCTGAATCTTTTCCGCAAGCTCAGTATCTCCGCTTAAGTTTTCTTTGATTTTGCGGACGGCGCTCATAACTGTTGAGTGGTCACGGCCGAACTCGTCCCCGATTTGGGGATAGGATTCGTTAAGAACCTCTCTTGAAAGATACATGGCAATGTGTCTCGGATACGCAATATCGTTTGAACGCTTTTTGGTTCTTAAGGAATTTGCAGGTAAATGATAATATTTTTCAACCTCGTCAATGATTACCGAAATGGTAATATTTCTCTTGGGCAATACATCTATAATTTCTCTTAACGCCTTTTGGGCAAGCTCGATTGAAATGGTGTTTGTACGCTCTATTCCGGCATAGGCAAGAATTCTCTTGACTGCACCTTCAAGGTCACGGACATTTGAACGAATATTGTTTGCCACATATTCGATTATTTCTTCGTCGAATGTAAAATACTCGTCCTCTATTTTTGCACGCAAAATGGCAAGACGGGTTTCGTAATCCGGGGGCTGAACGTCCGCCGTAAGTCCCATTTGAAATCTGCCCTTTAACCTGTCCGTAAGGTGAGGGGTTTCCGAGGGGAGTCGGTCGGAGGTAAGCACAATCTGATTTCCTGCCTCGTAAAGAGCGTTAAAGGTGTGGAAAAATTCTTCTTGGGCAAGCTCTTTGGTGGCAAGGAACTGTATGTCGTCAACCAACAACAAATCCACATTTCTGTACTTGTTGCGAAAATCCTGATTTGTCTTTTCTCTGATAGCCGTAACCAACTCATATGTAAACTTTTCACTTGTGGTATAAAGAACCTTTTTGTCGGGATAAAGCTCTGTATATTTGTTTCCTATTGCCTGCAAAAGATGAGTTTTACCCAAACCGCTTCCGCCGTACAAAAACAGGGGATTGTATTTCTTAACAGGGGTTTCCGCAACTGCCTCGGCTGCGCCGTAGGCTAAGTTGTTGTTTGCACCGACCACGAAGTTTTCAAAGGTGTATCTGGGGTTTAAGGTGCTTTCTCTGTAATTTTCTTCCCTTCTGTCCGTCTTTTTCGGCTCTTCGCCCTCCTCGGTGACTACATTAAGGGTATACGCCGACCCTGCGGCAAGCTCAATACAGCTTTCCAGCATGGAGCGGAACTTTGTTGTCAGCATATTTTTGTGCAAAGTGCTTTTGACGGAAAGAGTAATTTCGCTTCCGTTTAATGCTATGGGTTTAATGGGTTTTATCCATGTGTCATAAGATGCGGCAGATATCTCCTCGGACATCTGAATCAGGACATTTTCCCATATATCGTTTAATTCATTCACTTACAAATACCTCCGTAAAACAAAAAACCGTGTTATATCGTAAAACGCCGAAAAGTCTATGTTTTCAAGCGTTACTTCGCTGTAACAACCTTGTAATATTTATAATAACAGAAAATAAAAATTAAATCAACACCTAAATTTGGTAAAAAAGTGTCATAAAAGAACGCTGATTTTTGAAAAACACAAAATGTGGATATATAAATTTTTCGGACAACAACATATTTGAATTTTTGACAAAAAATTTTTTAAAAAAATTTTTTTAAAAAGTGTAATTCCCCCAAAGCAAACGCTCCGCCGGGCAGGCGGAGCGAGATAATTATGTTTTTAAGAAGGATTTATTTTATTTCCGAAATTGCAATAAGAGGAGATGTTTCCATACAGATGCCGTCCTCCATAATATCCGCCAATGCGGAAACCGTATCTATTGATGTAAGAATATTCACCGAGCATTCCGATGCGGTACGGCGGATTTTAAAGCCGTCGCTGTGGCGATTGTTACCCTTTTGTGGTATGTCGATAACCAAATCGCACATACCGCTTCTGATTATATCCAAAATGTTGGGCACGCCCTCGCTTATTTTCTTTGCTCTTTGCACCGTATAACCGTGCTTTTCCAAAAAGTCTGCGGTACCGTTTGTGGCAATAAAGTTACAGCCGGCGTTACAGAGCTTTTTGATTATGGGCAAAAACGCCTCTTTGTCACGGTCGCATACGGTAAGCAAAATATTGCTTCCCTTTGTGGGGATATTTATTTCTGCACCGATAAAGCCTTTAAGAAGAGCCTCGTGATAGGTTCTGCCAACGCCCAAAACCTCTCCCGTTGAACGCATTTCGGGACCTAAGCTGACCTCAACCATAGGGAGCTTTTTGGTGGAGAATATGGGAACCTTTACGGCAACAACATCGGGTTCTTTTGCAATCCCCGAGGTATATCCCATGGATTTAAGGGTTTCGCCCAGCATAATTCTTGTTGCGATTTCGATAACGGGAACGCCGGTAACCTTTGTGATATAAGGCACGGTACGGCTTGAGCGGGGATTTACCTCTATTATATAAAGCTCGTTTTCAAATTCAATAAACTGAATGTTTATCATTCCCATAACCTTAAGGGCAACGGATATACGCTTTGTAACATCCATAATTTTATTTTTGATTTCATCGGAAATATTCTGAGGCGGATATATGGAGATACTGTCGCCGGAGTGCACACCGGCTCTTTCAAGATGCTCCATAATTCCGGGAACAAATACGTCCGTGCCGTCGCATATTGCGTCAACCTCAAGCTCACGGCCGCTTAAATACCTGTCTATTAAAACAGGGTTGTCCTTATCCTTTTTAAAGGCGTCCTCCAAATAAGTGGTAAGCTCTTTTTCGTCATGGGTGATTTCCATTCCCTGACCGCCCAGAACATAAGAGGGACGAACCAAAAGGGGATAGCCTAATCTTTCTGCTTCGCTTACGCCCTCTGCTACAGACCATACGGCTTTGCCCTTGGGGCGTTTGATGTTAAGCTCCTCCAAAAGGTCGTCAAACTTTTCTCTGTCCTCTGCCTCGTCAATCTGCTTGGGACTTGTTCCGAAAATGGGAACATTCATTCTGTCAAGGAAGTTGGCAAGCTTAATTGCCGTCTGTCCGCCGAACTGCAAAATTACGCCGTCCGGTTTTTCAAGCTCAATTATGCTTAACACATCCTCCTCGGTAAGAGGTTCAAAATAGAGCTTGTCCGAGGTGTCAAAGTCTGTACTTACGGTTTCGGGGTTGTTGTTTATAATAACGGTTTCAACTCCGCACTTTTTAAGGGCGGATATACTGTGAACGCTGCAATAGTCAAACTCTATACCCTGTCCGATTCTGATGGGACCGGAGCCGATAACCAAAACCTTCTTTTTATCTGAAGGAACGGCTTCGTTTTCCTCATCATAGGTTGAGTAGTAGTAAGGGGAAACGGCCTCAAATTCCCCTGCACAGGTGTCAACAAGCTTGTAAACGGGAAGAATGTTATTGCTCTTTCTCAGCTCTCTTATATCGTCGCTTTTGCAGCCGATAAGCTGTGCAATACCCTCGTCGGCAAAGCCTGCTTTTTTGTATTCCCGAAGAAGCTCGGGTGTAAGGGTATCTATGGTATACTTTTTAAGCTCTTCCTCGGCATCAACTATATTTTTTATCTTTTTAAGGAAGAAGGTGTCCATTCCCGTAATTTCGGAAATGCATTTTATGTCGCAATTTCTGCGGATAAGCTCGGCAAGCTCGAAAAGTCTTTCGTCATCCGGAGTTTTAACGGCACTTTTAAGCTGTTCGTCGGTTTTTGACTTTGCCGACTCCCTTTCAAGGTTGAACTGCTTTATTTCAAGGGAGCGAACGCCCTTTAAAAGTGCCGATTCAAAGCTGTTGCCTATGGACATAATCTCTCCCGTTGCCATCATCTTTGTGCCGAGAGTTCTTGTTGCACCGAAGAACTTGTCAAAGGGCCATTTCGGGATTTTAATTACGCAGTAATCCACGGCAGGCTCAAAGCAGGCAAAGGTCTTGCCTGTTACGGCGTTTTTGATTTCGTCAAGATTGTAGCCCAAAGCGATTTTTGAAGCAATCTTTGCAATGGGGTAGCCCGTTGCCTTTGATGCAAGAGCGGAGGAGCGGCTCATTCTGGGGTTAATCTCGATTACGGCGTATTCAAAGCTTTCGGGATTTAACGCAAACTGAACATTACAGCCGCCCTTTATCTGAATGGAATTGATAATGTCAAGTGCGGCGGTACGAAGCATCTGATATTCCTTGTCCGTAAGGGTTTGAGCAGGAGCAACAACAATACTGTCACCTGTGTGAACGCCGACGGGGTCAACGTTTTCCATACTGCAAACAGTGATGCAGTTTCCGGCTCCGTCACGGACAACCTCAAATTCAATCTCTTTCCAGCCTCTGATACATTTTTCAATAAGAACCTGACCGACTCTTGAAAGGTGTATTCCCTGTGAAGCGATTTCCTTAAGCTCGTCCTCGTTTTCGGCAATACCGCCACCTGTTCCCCCCAAAGTGTAAGCAGGGCGAACAATTACGGGATAGCCGATTTCTTCGGCAAAATCAAGAGCATCGGAAACGGTGTTTACAATATCGCCTTGGATAATGGGCTGATTGGTTCTTTCCATAAGATTTTTAAAGTTTTCTCTGTCCTCGCCCTCTTTGATTGCCTCAACAGAGGTTCCTATGACACGGACATTGTATTTATCCAAAATTCCCTTGTCGGCAAGCTCGCAGGAGAGGTTAAGCCCTGTCTGACCGCCCATTCCGGCAATAAGACTGTCGGGGCGTTCGGTCTTGATTATTCTTTCAAGCACATCGGCGGTAAGAGGCTCAATATATGTACGGTCTGCCGTCTGTTTGTCGGTCATAATTGTGGCAGGGTTACTGTTCACCAAAATAACCTCTATTCCCTCTTCACGGATTGCTTGGCACGCCTGTGTGCCGGAATAGTCAAATTCAGCCGCCTGTCCTATTACAATAGGACCCGAGCCGATAACCAAAACTTTTTTAATATTCTTATCTAATGGCATTTTACTTCCTCCTTAGGCTAAAAAGTCGTCAAATATTTTTTCGGTATCCAGGGGTCCGCCGCAAGCCTCGGGGTGGAACTGTACGCTTTGCACATCGGGAGCTTTGCAGACTATTCCCTCGCAGGTACCGTCGTTTACGTTGACATAGGACATTGAAACGCCCTCTTTAAGCTCTGAAACATAGTAGTTGTGACCTTGGGTGGTAATTGATACCTTTCCGCATTTTACGCATTTTACAGGCTGGTTTGCACCGTGATGCCCAAACTTAAGCTTGTCGGTTTTGCAACCGAGAGCAAGAGCGATAACCAGATGCCCGAGGCAGATTCCCCTCACGGGAAGCTTGCCCAAAAGCTGTGCTACGGTGTTTACGGTTTCGGGAATGTTTTCGGGATTTCCGGGTCCGCTTGATACCATAACAAGGTCGGGATTTACTTTAAGAATTTCTTCGGCGGTTGCGTTGTATGGAAAAACCGTTACCTTTGCACCACGCTTTGTAAAGGCGTTTATAATGCTTTTCTTTGTTCCGAGGTCAATAAAGGCAACGTGCTTTTTGCTGCCGTCTATAACATAGGCTTCCTTGGTTGAAACCTTGCTTACGGCATCCCTGTTGTCAAAGGCTGACAGTCTTTGTTGAATTTCTTCATCACTAAGCTCGCCGCAGGTAATAATACCCTTCATACAGCCGCTGTTGCGAATTGTTCTTGCAAGGGCTCTGGTGTCTATTCCGCAAAGACCTGTTATTTGGTTTTGCTTTAAATATTCCTCTAAATCCGTTTCGGTGCGGAAGTTGTTGGGGTAGTCGCAAAGCTCTCTTACAACCAAAGCCGTAAGCTGAGGCTTGCCGGATTCCATATCCTGTGAATTTATTCCGCAGTTTCCGATAAGGGGATAGGTGAATACAAGTATTTCACCGTGAAGTGACGGGTCGGTGATAGCCTCTTGGTAGCCTGTCATCGAGGTTGAAAAAACCACCTCGCCCACAACGTCCTGTACATAGCCAAAGGGTTTGCCTTTAAATCTCATTCCGTTTTCCAGAATAAGCTCTGCCGTATTTTTCATATGCATCCATTCCTTTCGGGGTAAAAATAAAGGGTGATGAATAAAAATTCATCGCCCATATCATTTAATTTTAAGGGATATTTCACCCATATAACAATCGGAAGAGATAAAAATATTGGGACTAAAAGTGTTTGGTGCAATTTCCCACATCTTTATCGCTCCTTTCGTTTTTGTATTTCCAAGGATATATTTTACCATTACTTTTTTGCATAGTCAAGGGTTTTTTGTGGATTTTTTAAAAATTTTTTATTCCCACGGGGGAAGATTGGGATCTTCTATAATATAACTTACATGGTTGAAGATAATTGTCCAATCCATATCATCTACGGCGTTGTCGTTATTTACATCTGCCGCATCAAATACGCTTTGGATGCAGACTCCGTCGTCCCATGAAGGCAGTCCCTTGTGTTCAATAATAAAGCTTACATGGTTAAAGATAATCGTCCAATCCATATCATCTACATTACCATCGCCGGTTACATCGCCCTTTATCGTGGTGGTCACAATGCTTTTTGCACGTTCTCCGCCGTCCTCTATTGGGGAGCCGTCAAGGTATGAGTAAATATAAGCCGTGTCTCCCAGAGAATATCCCATTTCAAGGAAGGTCTTTTCAAAGGGTGGGAGAGAGACGGTGTATTTGCTTTGCTTTTTCGCCTCGGTTACATCTTCTTGGGTAACGGTGTAAGTGCTTTCAATGTATGTGCCGTCCGGATTGTAGATGCGTGCCTTGGCTACTTTGCCTTCAACGATGTTTAAGCTGTCTGTTTCAATGCTTACGTAGGGAGCGGAATTCAGAAGCGTGCCGGAAATCGAAACAGTGCCTTCGATTGAATTTTTTACAACAACAGCGTATAAGGTTAAAGTCAGATTTGTGTTTATAAAATTGGTATTTCCGTCGAAAATGGCATCTGTGCTGACGGAAACAACATTTGTGCCTTGAGATATGTCCGAAACCTCGGTAAGGCTTAAGCTGCCGCTTGCCTCCGTTGCCGAAAGAGTAACATTTTCGCTGTAGCCTGTGGCAAGGCTTTGGCTGTCGGTTATCTCGACAGAAGGGGTAATACCCATCCTGTTTATGGCGATAAGTATGTCCTGCGGGGACATAACGCCGCTATCCTGTTCTTTAAATTCTACATAAGGAGTATTGATTTTTACCGAATATTCTCCTGTTTCCAAATCATACTTTTCAACGGTGACGGGAATTAAAACTTCGATATCACGGTCGGAGTATGCAATCTTACTGCCGTCAAATTCCTTGGCGGCAACAACGCCCTTAAAGGTGTAATCCCCTGCGGTTTTATCCTTAAATTCGTCACATACAACGCCTGAAATTTTATAGCCGCCCTCGCTCAAAGACTTGTCCTCGCTGTAAACCGTGGCGGTGGTATAGTTTTCGATATAATTTATAATTGCATCAATCTTACAGCCAAACTTAAACACAGGTGTACGAGTTATATCCGCTTTGGCGCTGTCTGCCTTGAATGTATCGGCAATGGAAATATGGGGTGCATCGTTACAATCGGTTTCGGCAGGAACCCAATTTTCGTCCCCTATCCATGTGCTGCCTGTGGTAAATAAGCTTCCGCTGAAGCCGATGCTTCCTTCCTTGGCAGTAAACTTCAGCTTGAAAAGCTCGGTTCCGTCCTTTTTAATATCCACACCCGATTTATTAAGAGATGTGTCTATCATGGCAAAACGAACGAATGGATTTTCGGGAGTGCCTGTAACAATGCTTGAATTGTCGATTTTTGAAACAATTTCCACATCAAAGACAGAAGAATCATAGGTAAGCTCTGCCTGCATAAGCTTTGAAAGATATGGGTCATCGCCGTTATTATAAGCGGTGGCGGTCAAGGTAATGGAATCGCCCTCTCTTATTACGGTACGGTCTGTAAAAAAGCCTATGGAAACAGGACTTTCCGTTGTTGCAAAGGCAACAGAGAAAAGTCCGCATATAATTATAGATATTGATAAAATCAATGAAAGTGTTGTTTTAAATTTTTTCATTTTTATTATTACTCCATTAAAATTTTGTCACCTTTTATGATTATATCACATTTTTAAAATAAGGTCAAGGGGCAGCAAGGCGCAGTTTTCGGAACATTGTAGCGGGCGCACCAAGGGGCGCCCCTACGGTGTGGTGGGCATAATTTTATCAAATAACCACCAAATTATGCCATGTTATTGTAGGGGCTCCGCTTGCTGAGCCCGTTTTTTGTTTTATCGTTTTCCGCACAGTTTTCGGAACATTGTAGCGGGCGCCCCTACCGGATAATACGCATGGTATGGTGGAAAATTATTCGTAATATTTATCATATTCCCATTTCATGGGGTTTTCATCTATATATTTATATACTTCGATATAATCATTATCATTGCGTATAATATGTTCGTAATATCCTCGTTGCCAAATGGAAAATTTGCATTTACGCGATACCGCTGATTTATATCCTCGAACAATATCTCCAAGTGTCGGTTTCCCACCGTTGACGGTAGGGGCGCCGCTTGCTGCGCCCGTTTCCCCTATTATGATTATACAATGTAAATGATTTGGCATAATAACAAATTTATCAATTTCAACATTTCTGTAATGAGCGTTTACAGATTGCATTTCATTAAACGCAATTTTCCCGAAATTATTTAACACCAACTTGCCTGATATGATTTTGCCAAACACATTTTTCTTTTCCTTTGTGCAAATCGTTACAAAATAATATCCGTTATGGGAATAATCATAATATTTTAATCGTATTTGTTTTCGTTTAGGTAATTCATTCAATTTATTCACCCCAATGTTGATATTATCATTTTTTGTTTTTTGTGTCAATAACAACGGGCGCAGCAAGCGGCGCCCCTACGATGAACCATGCGGAATTGTTGAACATGGTGCAACCCTTCAGTCGCCTTCGGCGACAGCTCCCTTGTTAAGGGGAGGAAGAAATTGCAAGACAATTTCAAAGGGGGATTCCGGCGTTTCCGGATTTTTCGGACGGGCGCAGCAAGCGGCGCCCCTACAATGTGATCTGCGGAATTGTTGAACATGGTGCAACCCTTCAGTCGCCTTCGGCTCCCATTACACAGGGGAGCCGCATAGTTTCACCAAACAAAAAAAGACGCCCGAGGTCGGGCGTCTTTAAATTTAATCTTATAAAGCGAGAAATGCTTCGATATCTTTATCGGATAATCCATGGATGAACTCTAAAAGTCTTGCATCAAATGTAGCGAGCACTTCCTTATCGTTTTCTGCAAGTGCCTTGATAACTTCTGCCTTTGTGAAACCTGTGATTTCAACAAAGATAGCGTCATCAATTTCAGCGTACAAGATTTCGCCTGCAACGATTGCTGCCTTTATTGCTTCAACTTCTTCCGGGTTTACGCCTGTAACATCGGAGATAACCTCTGTTTCAAGTGCATCTGCGTTATAAGCTAAAGCCGAAGCGATAATCTTAGCAGATTCAGCTCTTGTGATGTTAGCCTTAGGATTAATCTTGTTGTTGTCATCGCCGCCAACAAATCCAAGGTGAACAAGGATCTGGAGATAAGGCATAGCGTAATCGGCAACATCAAATGAATCCTCATAGCTTAAAACATTTGTTTCGCTTGCATCAACGCCTGAATATGCACGACCTAAGATGGTGAATGCATCCTGACGGCTGATTGTAGCGTTAGGAGCGAACTCTGTATCAGTAACACCGTTTACATAACCTGCTTCAACAGCAGCTGCGATATAAGGTGTATACCAATCGTTCAAAGCATCCTTAAACTGTACTGTAGCAGAAGGATTAACTTCAAGACCGAAGAGGTTTACAATCATCTTTGTAAATTCTGCACGTGTTACAGCGTTATCGGGATAGAAGTAATAACCGCCTTCTTCCTTAACACCGTCAACTATACCTGCATCTTTAAGAGCTTCGATATATGCAACTGCCCAGTGTGTAAGAGGAACATCTGTAAATGTTGTATCTTCAACAACAGGACCGGGAGCAGGCTCGTCTGACTTCTTGAATGTAGCAGAAATTTTTACATCTCTTGCAGGCATAATGAATGTGCCGTTTTCAACAGCAATATCAGCACCTCTTGAATCCTTAACTGTGATTTCGTCAAGCACGTAACCTTCAGCAGGGGTAGCTGTAATTGTAACAGTTGTTCCTTCAACTGCGGTTTCTGCAGATGCAGAAACAGTACCGTTCTCTGCACGGTTAACTGTAATTGTGCTGCCGGTGTCAATACCGATGTTGCTTCCGCCGCTTGAAGCCTTGTTCTTCTTCTTAACATAAGCCTTTACGGGCTTGAAGCCTTCAACAGCAAGTTCAGGATTGAGGGCCATGGAGTCACCCTCAAGATTTGTGCCATCGGGAAGCACAATGAGTAAGTTAAAATATGCAACATTTTCATCCTTAGCGAGGTCACTTGCCTTGGTAAGGTCAAGCGGTCCCATGTATGCATCAAATGCTGTAATCTTAACATCTTCTTCGTAGTTCTTTGATGCTAATTTGATTTTTCCGGTATATTCCTTACCGTTGAAATCAGCAACAAGAGCATCTTCGTCCATTTGTCCGCCGGCTGCATTAACAGTATAAACTAAATCAAGAACCTTATTTTTGGGGTCTAACTCTAAGTCATAGCCGTTTGCTAAATCATACTTTTTAACGATGATTGATAAATCAACGCTGACATCTTCATCTGATGAAGCAAGCTTATCATCGGTAAATGATTCCTTCTTAACCGTTAATTTAACAGCTTTCTCAAAAGTATCTGCTTTGTTTGGTACAAAGCTATCTTCTACAGTAACTTCGTCTATATCAAAGTCTTCATACTTTTCACGGGTGTCGTCGAGAACTCTAATTTGCTTGTCTGCAAAGAATTCTTCGAGATATGTTTCGGTAATACCAAACTCAAATGTGTTGGAGTTAAGATAGGTTGCCGAAGCTACCTTGAAGCCGTCAAGAACTGTTATGTCCCAACCGTCTGTCGGAATTGTGTACGGCAGATTTCCTTCGCCGAGGTCAGCTGTAGCTGCAGAACCTGACTTTATGGTGAACAAAGTATAGTTGCCTACAGGAGCATCTGCGGGAATAGTAACATCAATTGAGAAGTAGGGTGCATCGCCCATTGTAAATGCACTTGTTGCCTTTGCCTGAGCCTGACCTGCAACCGATGCAGGAGTTGTGAGAATGTTGAGTAAGGCAAAATTAACACCGTTAGCACCAACGATGTTTGAGAAAACAGCACCTTCGGCAGGTATAAGTGTTACTGCAGCGTTCTGATAGGTTGCTGCCGGCAAATAAACATTAGCAGTAAGAGTTGCACCTGCTTTTGCGGAGGTAACTACATTTCCGCTTGCGTTTTCAAATTCTACCTTAAAGCCGGGCAAATTCTCTGCAGCACTTACATTAATTGCGCATAAGCCCATAACCATTGTTGCGACTATAGCTAATGCTATAACCTTTTTTAAAGTTTTCATAATATTATGAAACTCCTTTCATATTTGTGTTTTATGTTTTTGATTCGGATTCCCGAATAAATCGGGAATCCGTTTAATTATTTTTCGTTTTAAATCTTATTCCCAAGCAGGAAGATTGGGGTCTTCGATAATATAACCTATATGGTTAAAGATTGTCATCCAGTCCAAATCGTCTACGGCTAAATCACCGTTAACATCTGCTGCATAGAAGGTAGCACTGTCGAAGACTGTGGGATCATCCCATGAGGGCAATCCGTCAAATTCGATAATGTAACCTATATGGTTGAAGATTGCCATCCAGTCCAAATCGTCTACGGCACCGTCGTTATTAACATCACCTAAGATACGAGCGGGCTTATATGTTCCTGTAACCTCAAAGGTTGCCTCTAATCCGCCATCGGGGAGAGTTGCGTTATAGCCGGCTTCGGAAATAACGAATGCTTCATCGGGAATTGTAACACTAACTGTGTATGTGCTATCTTCCTTCAATTCAACGCCTGTGATGTCAGTGTTGGTAACCATTACAGTACCAATCTTGGTGCCTTCGGAATCATAAAGGTTAGCGGTCTGGGCTTCCATATTTGTTTCAAGCCATGCCTTTATCTCATCACTTGCATCACCCTCGGTGGTTACTTCAATAGCGTCACCGTCGTATGTGATAGAAGCTGATGCGGCTTCTGCATCTTTTGCCTCAAAAACAACCTTAACATTAAAGAATTCGTAGGCAGGGTTGATCATACGGGTCGAAACAGGACTTGCGTCAACATAGTAATCGGAAAATCTAGCATAGAGCTCAAGTTCCTGGTCTTCGGTTGCTTCGGGGTCAAAATCTGCACCGCCGCCTTTAGCTATATCGCTTGCACTACCACCCGTTGCGTCAACATAATTCTCACCATCGAAAGAAATCTTTACAGCTCCATCGGTTCCGAGCTTTTCTTCTACCGCAGCCACAAGGGTGTCAAATGAATCAATATCATCACGCATAAATGTCATATCGGGAATCTGAACACTTGTTGCCTTTTTGTAAACATTTGCATAAATTGTAAGTGTAGCTGCACAAGTCTTAGCTTTGCCTTCGTTACTGAGAACTCCTGCCGGAATGGTTACCGTTGTGGTGTAGTTATAGTATGTGAGACCGTATAACTTTCCTGTTGAACTTACGGGAGTACCGATCCATTCGTCGGCAATATCAATGTTGTCTAAAACCTCTCCTTCTGCGTCGTAAAGTGTACCCTCCAAGCCGTAATCAATCAAGCTTTGCTTTACAAAAGCAGCATAATCGTCGCCTTCGGTTATTTCAAACGCAAAGTCTTCTTCGTCGAGTATAATTTCAGTTGCGGCAGGAACAGACGCACCAATAGTAACTGTTGCGGCTGCAGGGCTTACATCGGCAGAGTCGCCGCTTACCTTAACGATAAAGGGCTCGCCCTCGGTAACATCTCCGTCGGTTGAAACAACGAAGGTGAATTCACCCTTAAGAGAAGCATCCTGCTTCTGCTGACCAACACCGACAATTGTCATTGTTTCTGAGTCATATTCGGTGTAGCCTGTTTCTGTAACTTCAAGGTCTTCACCTGCGTATGCGAGCAGTGTAATACCGACTTTGTTTTCAACGCCATCTTCCAATGCATACTTTACGGTAACAAGATAGTTACCATTAACAGTGCCTGCTTCATAAGATGCTTCGGTAATTTTAATACCCTTTGCATAGTAGCCGACAGCATCGTCGCCGAAAGCGGCAAATACGCTGACGCTCATTGTAGCAAGCATTGCTACTGCTGCGATAATCGCAACAAACTTCTTTAATAAACTCTTTCCTCTCATTTTGATTTTACCTCTTTTAACATTCTCTTTGTAAATAACCACAATTTGTGAAAATCAAGAGGTTTCTCCTTTCATAATAAGTTTATTTTTTTAACGAACAAGGGTGAAATTGCGTACAACTGCCCTTATTCTAATAATTTTTCTATTATACTCCTTGCATTATACTACAATTATTTATTTTTTTCAATACTTTTTTGAAAAAAAATTAAATTTTTATTATTCTTTTTTTGGTTTTCGCATATAATGGTTATACACACTATTTTATACCACATTATATTGTGGTGCGGAGCAGGCATCCGCCCCTTACGGGCAGATGCCGAAGTAATAAGTAATAGTGAATATGGAAGAAGTTAGGAACAAATTCGCCGTGGCGAATTTGCACAAGAATTTTGCATTATGAATTAGTAAAGCGAGGATTATATATGACCGAAAGACTTTATAAATATGAAAACTTGGTAAAGGATATTGAAGGATACAAGAAAGAATTTCCCCATATTCCCGTCTTTTCAATCGGAAGAAGCTTGGAGGGACGCAAGCTTTTTGTAATTAAAGTTGGGACAGGGGCAAAACGGATATTTTTTAACGGTGCCCATCACGGAACGGAAACCATTACATCAAAAATTCTGATAAAGTTTGCAAGGGAGCTTTCGGAGGCCTCCCCAAAATGGGACGCTTCCATATATATTATGCCTATGGTAAATCCCGACGGGGCAGAGATTGCTTCAAAGGGCGTATATTGGCAGGCAAACGGCAGGGGCGTTGACTTAAACCACAACTATGATGCCTTATGGGATATTTCCAAGCACCGTGAGGCAGAGTATGGCATAACCTGTCCCGGTCCCACTCGTTACGGCGGAGATGCACCGGAGTCCGAGGCGGAAACAAGGGCGATTGCAAATTTTACACGGCAGAATCCCTTTGACCTTGCCCTGTGCCTTCACAGTCAGGGGGAGGTTATATATTATGATTTTTGCGGAGTTGTGCCGAAAGGTACGGAGGAGTATTTGCGACGGTTTGAAAAAGTGAGCAATTACAAACGGGATATTCCCCAAGGTATTGCCTGCTTTGGGGGGTACAAGGATTGGTTTATAAAAAAATATAAAAAGCCCGCCTTCACAATTGAAGTCGGGCGCGGGGAAAACCCATTGCCTTTATCCGAGTTTGATGATATATATAATGAAGTGAAACCGATTTTGTTCGAAGCGATAAAATTGAAAATGGGAAATTGAAAATGGAAAATTATTGTACAAATTCGCTGTGGCGAATTTGTTCCGAACGCATAGCCTCCCCTTTTTTACAAAGGGGAGGGGCGATGGTTGCCGGTGGCAACCGCTTATCGCTGACCGAGGCGGCAGCCGAGACCCACCGAAGGTGGTGGGATTCCGGATTTTTACCGCCTGATTATTTTCACTCCCAGATACAAAAGGGGTGTGCCGAGCAAAACCTCAATTAACAGCTTTGTCACATATTGTATTAAAAACATTGAAACAAGACTTGCTGCGGTTACGCTTCCCCAAAAGGCAAGAATCACAAAAACCGCCGTGTCTGCGGCATGACCTATAACCGAGCTTCCCACCGAACGAAGCCACAAATGCTTTTCGCCGGTGAGGGCTTTTATTTTTTCCATTACAAAGCCGTTTGAAAGCTCCCCTGCAAGGAATGCCGGAAGCGATGCAATAACAATTCTGGGCACATAGGAAAAAATGCGATTGTACGCCTCGGCAACATCCCTCATACTCTCGGAGCAGGGAAGTACGCCACCCAAGGCGGTGCAAAGCACAAACAAGGCGTTGCACAAAAAGCTTACGTATATAACCGTTCTTGCTGTCTTAAAGCCCCATATTTCCACAATCAAATCTCCAAGCATCAAGGTAAATGGGAAAAGAACGGTTCCCGAATCAAAAAGGTCGGTGCCGTTAATCGAAAGTATTTTTACCGCCATTACATTTGCGGCAAGATAAAGGGTTATCAATATTGCCGAAACAATAAAAAGCTCCTTTGTTAATTTTTGGGTTGTTTCTCGGTTTTTTTCAGGGTTGACCGATACCTGTTTATCCATAATATCACCTGATTATATTATAATTTCTCCCATAAGACATTCCGATTTTTCATCATAGCCGTCTATTTTCACGGAGAGAAGCTTTCCTCTTAAATTCTTTTCGGATTTTACCCGAACCTCAGTATAATTTTTCATCAGACCGCAGAAAAATTCCCCTCGCTTCTGCTCGAAAAGCACCTCTGTTGTTTTGCCTGTGTATGCCGAACAAAAAGCCTTTCGCATCTTTTCGGCGGAGGCAAGCATTATATTCGTTCGGCGGCGCTTTTCCTCCTCCGAAACCTTGCCGTCAAGGGCTTCCGCCCTCGTTCCCTCTCTTACGGAGTAGGGGAATATATGCATTTTTGCAAAGCCGATTTCCTCGCAAAACCGTTTTGAGTTTTCAAAGTCATCTTCTGTTTCTCCGGGAAAGCCAACTATTAAATCCGTGGTTATTGCACAATCCGAAAAGGCGTGCCTGAGAGAGGCGACTGCGTTTTTAAATTGCTCCGTATCATAACGGCGGTTCATGGCGGACAGAGTTTTATCACATCCGCTTTGGAGGGATAAATGAAAATGAGGACAAAGATTTTTAATATTTTTTGTCCTGCCTACAAAATCCTCGGTTATTATTGCAGGCTCCAAAGAGCCGAGGCGTATTCGCATATCACAGGCAATGGGTGAAATCCTTTCGATAACATCCGTCAGGGACAAGCCGTTTTTTAAATCCCTGCCGTAAGAGCCTATGTGAATTCCCGTAAGAACCACCTCGGAAAAGCCGTCGTTTTTCAAGTCCTTGACTTCGGATATGATATTTTCAATATCCCGTGACCTTACTCTGCCTCTGGCATAGGGGATTTTGCAATATGAACAAAAGTTGTTGCAGCCGTCCTCGATTTTCACCTCGGCACGAATACGCTTCTGGCGATGAACCGAGCCGAGCTCTTCAAAGCATTCTACCCTTGAAATGTCGCATATGTCGTAAACCCTTTCGCCCGATTCTGCGGCTTTGCACATATCAACTATGCTTCGCCGTTTGTCGTTGCCGATAAGTACATGGGGGTCTGCCTCTCTTTTTATCCGCTCACCCTCGGTTTGGGCAAGACAGCCGCAGACGGCAACAATGGCATTTGGATTGTCACGGCGGGCACGGCGTATCATTTTCATGCTTTTTGCCGCTCCCACTGCCGTTACCGTGCAGGTGTTAATAACGCAGATATCCGCACTTTTATCCGAGATTACGCCGTAGCCTGCGTTTTCAAACATTTGCGCCATTGCTTCGCTTTCGTAAATATTGGTTTTGCAACCCAATGTAATAAATCTGACTGTTTTATTCATAGAAATTTCTTCCTAATTATAATATATTTATAATTCATTGGACATTTTGCATAAATTTGCTATGGCAAAATTGTTTAATGATTATATATTTTGTGATTGACTATTTTCTTAAAAAATTATATAATTTAATTGACGCAATGTCAAGTTATTTTCTAACGGAGATTAAGGAGGTTAGTGATATGAAAGAATTCACAATTGTTTTAAACTCAATCAACGATGTTAAAAATTTTGTAAACGTTGTTACAAAGTACGATTACGAAATTGACCTTATTTCGGGCAGATATGTTGTTGACGCAAAGTCAATTATGGGTATTTTCAGTTTAGACCTTACCCAGCCCATAAAGGTTGAGGTACACAATGACGACTGTGCAGACCTTACGGCAGAGTTAAAAGAATTTATCAAGTAGTATAATAATTAAGTCCCTGCATATTTTGTATGCGGGGATTTGTCGTGTTTAAGAAAAATCATGGATAACAAGTTTATGAAAGCCGCCCTCATAGAAGCAAAGAAGGCTTTTGATACAGGAGAAGTCCCTGTGGGAGCGGTTGTTGTTAAGGACGGCAGGATTATTGCTTCGGCACATAATCTTTGCGAGGAAAGAGAAAATCCTCTTTATCATGCGGAAATCGTCGCTTTAAACGACGCCTGCGAAAAATTAGGCGAAAAAAGGCTTGAGGGGTGCGACTTATATGTTACCCTGGAGCCATGTGCAATGTGTTGCGGTGCCGTTTCTCATGCAAGGATTTCCCGTCTTTTTTTCGGCGCTTATGACAAAAATGCCGGTTGCGTTACATCTAACAAAGGACTTTTTGATAAGGAGTCGCCCCTTTATTCCGTGGAGTATTACTGCGGAATTATGGAGGAGGAATGTTCAAGGCTTCTGACTGATTTTTTCAAAGAACTGCGACAGGATAACTTATGATAAAATAATAAATTTTATATATTTTTTTGGAGGTACAAAAAATGGCAAAAAAGTATGTATACCTTTTTAGTGAAGGTAATGCAAACATGAGAGAATTACTTGGCGGAAAAGGTGCAAACCTTGCCGAGATGACCAACCTCGGTCTTCCCGTTCCCCAGGGATTCACAATCTCAACAGAGGCTTGTACTCAGTATTATGAGGACGGCAAAAAAATCAACGATGACATTCAGGCGCAGATTATGGAGCACATCGACAAGATGGAAGGCATCACCGGCAAAAAGTTCGGCGACCTTAAAAATCCTCTTTTGGTATCTGTTCGTTCAGGTGCGAGAGCTTCAATGCCCGGAATGATGGACACCATCTTAAACCTCGGTCTTAACGAAGAGGTTGTTGAGGTTATGGCTAAAGAGTCAAATAATCCCAGATGGGCTTGGGACTGCTACAGAAGATTTATCCAGATGTATTCCGACGTTGTTATGGAAGTGGGCAAGAAGTACTTTGAGCAGTTAATCGACGAAATGAAGGAAAAGAGAGGCGTAACTCAGGATGTTGAGCTTACCGCTGATGACTTAAAGGAGCTTGCAGGTCAGTTTAAGGCTGAATACAAAGCAAAAATCGGCGCAGACTTCCCCACAGACCCCAAGGAACACCTTATCGGTGCTGTTAAAGCCGTATTCCGTTCATGGGATAACCCCAGAGCAAACGTTTACCGTCGTGATAACGATATCCCTTATTCATGGGGTACAGCCGTTAACGTTCAGATGATGGCTTTCGGTAACATGGGTGACGACTGCGGAACCGGTGTTGCATTTACAAGAGACCCTGCAACAGGTGAAAACGGACTCTTCGGTGAGTTCCTGACAAATGCACAGGGTGAGGACGTTGTTGCAGGCGTTCGTACACCTATGCACATTTCTCAGATGGAAGAGAAGTTCCCCGAAGCATTCAAGCAGTTCACACAGGTTTGCAAGAAGCTTGAGGACCACTACAGAGATATGCAGGATATGGAATTTACTGTTGAACACGGTAAGCTTTATATGCTCCAGACAAGAAACGGTAAGAGAACAGCTCAGGCTGCTTTGAAGATTGCCTGCGACCTCGTTGACGAGGGTATGATTGATGAGAAGAAGGCAGTTTCCATGATCGACCCCAGAAACCTTGACACACTTCTTCATCCGCAGTTTGATGCTAAAGCATTAAAGGCTGCAACACCCGTTGGTAAGGCTCTCGGCGCATCTCCCGGTGCTGCTTGCGGTAAGATTGTATTTACTGCAGACGACGCTAAGGATTGGGCTGCAAGAGGCGAAAAGGTTGTTCTTGTAAGACTTGAAACTTCACCTGAAGATATCGAGGGTATGAAGGCTTCGCAGGGTATACTTACCGTTCGCGGCGGTATGACCTCTCACGCAGCCGTTGTTGCTCGTGGTATGGGTACCTGCTGTGTATCCGGTTGCGGCGACATCGCAATGGATGAAGCAAACAAGAAGTTTACTCTTGCAGGTAAGACATATAACGAAGGCGATGTTATTTCTATTGACGGTTCTACCGGTAATATCTATGACGGTGCTATCCCCACAGTTGACGCATCTATCGGCGGCGACTTCGGCAGAATTATGACTTGGGCTGACAAGTACAGAAAGCTTAAGGTTAGAACAAACGCCGACACACCTGCAGATGCAAAGAAAGCAAGAGAGCTTGGCGCAGAGGGTATCGGTCTTTGCCGTACAGAGCATATGTTCTTTGAAGGCAACAGAATTGACGCTTTCCGTGAAATGATTTGCTCCGATACTGTTGAGGAAAGAGAAGAAGCACTTGCAAAAATTCTTCCCATGCAGCAGAGCGACTTTGAACAGCTTTATGAGGCTCTTGAGGGTAACCCCGTTACCATCAGATTCCTTGATCCTCCTCTCCATGAATTTGTTCCTACAGAGGAAGAGGATATAAGCAAGGTTGCAAAGGTAAAGAACAAGCTTGTTGCAGATATCAAGGCTATGATTGATGCGCTCCACGAATTTAACCCCATGATGGGACACCGTGGTTGCCGTCTTGCAGTTACCTATCCGGAAATTGCAAGAATGCAGACAAGAGCCGTTATCCGTGCCGCAATCAATGTTAAGAAGGCTCATTCCGATTGGAATATCAAGCCCGAAATTATGATTCCTCTCGTTGGCGACAAGAAAGAGCTTCTTTATGTAAAGAAGGTTGTTGTTGAAACTGCCGATGAAGAAATCAAGAATGCAGGCGCTGACCTTGAATATGAAGTTGGTACCATGATTGAAATCCCCAGAGCTGCTCTTACAGCCGATGAGATTGCAAAGGATGCTGAATTCTTCTGCTTCGGTACAAACGACTTGACACAGATGACATACGGCTTCTCAAGAGATGATGCAGGTAAGTTCCTTGACGCTTACTATGACGCTAAAATCTTTGAGAACGACCCATTTGCAAAGCTTGACCAGACAGGCGTTGGTAAGCTTATGGAATTGGCAATTAAGCTTGGTAAGGATGTTCGCCCCAACCTCCATGTAGGTATCTGCGGTGAGCACGGCGGAGATCCCACATCTGTTGAGTTCTGCCACAAGCTCGGTCTTGACTATGTATCATGTTCACCCTTCCGTGTTCCCATTGCAAGACTTGCAGCAGCACAGGCAGCTATTAACGAAGGTTAATTAAACAACAGAAAAAATTAAATAATAAACCTATGAAGAGTGCGCGAGAGACAAGCTCGTTGACCGCACAGCAACCTGCAATTTTGTAAGGTGCTAATGCTTGACCGATGGGTATATGAAGTAAAAAAAGCACCCATCTTCACGATGGGTGCTTTTTCTGCCTCTTCATAAAAATAAGGAGGCAGAAATGAAAAACAGTACTATTTTACACATTCCGCACGCATCAACCAAAATACCCAAGGCGTACAGGGACTCGTTTTATCGGGAAAAGCTTGCCCGGGAGATAAATGTTATGACGGATTGGTTTTGTGACGAATTATTCAATTGCGGAAGAGATAAAATCCTTTTCCCCATAAGCCGTTTGGTGTGTGATGCGGAGCGGTTCAGGGATGACAAAGACGAAATAATGGCAAAGGTGGGCATGGGGGCAGTCTATCGAAAAGCATCGGATTTAAGCGACCTTCGCAAAGTTACAAAAGAGGAAAGACAACACATTATTTTCCGATATTATGACAGGCATCATAAGGCGCTTGCGAGAGCGGTTGAGAGAAAATTAAATACAACAGGGCGGTGCCTTATCGTTGATTGCCATTCCTTTTATCCCTTGCCCTTGCCCTACGAAAGGGACAAGTCTTTGCTCCGTCCGGATTTTTGTATCGGTACATCGGAGTATCACACGCCCGAAAATATGGTTTGGGGTATTGTGCGGTTTCTGTCCGGAAAGGGATACAGCGTTAAGGTCAATTCTCCTTTTGCAGGGACTATTGTCCCGATGAAATACTACGAAAAAGATAAAAGAGTTCATTCGGTGATGATTGAGGTAAACCGCAGCCTATATATGGATTCCCCGGGAATAAAGAACAGCAGGTTTAAAGAAATACAGGCTGTTTTAAGTGATTGTATCGACTTTCTTGAATGTGTTGACATTTGTTGCGTAGTGTGATATTATTAAACAAAAACGGAGGAAAAATTATGTCTAACGGATTTTTTGGAAATTTATTTGATTTTAACCATGACGGAAAGCTTAGCGGCTTTGAGCAAGCGGCGGATTTTGGCGCATTCATGGGAATGATGGACAGTATACAAAAGCAAAAAATAGCCAATTCGGGGCTTGATGCGAATAAGCTTAATAATATGAGCGACTCTGAACGCAGGGAAGCTTTGGAGAATGCAGGACTTGACCCGAATGATTTTAATTTATAACGGAGGATAAAAATATGATAGGCGTTATTTGTGCAATGGATATTGAAATCGAAGGATTTCGCAAAATAATGGAAAACAAAAAAGAGGAAACGGTAACGGGAATAAGCTATACTCTCGGCACTCTTTGCGGTAAGGATATTGCGGTTGCCGTATGCTGCGACGGAAAGGTAAACGCCGCTATGTGTGCTCAGACTATGATTTTAAAATACGGTGTTGATATGATTATCAATACAGGAGTTGCAGGCGGAATTGCCGAAGGACTTAAAGCCTGCGACATTGTAATTGCCGATACTACCTGCGAACACGATATGGATTTATCGCCGTTGGGCTACGACGAGGGTTACACCTTGGGAATAAACAGCATATTTACCCAATGCGACAAAAAGATTGTAAAGCTTCTTGATGAAGCCGCAAAGGAGCTTGGACTAAGTCACAGAGTAGGAGTGATTGCAACCGGTGACCGGTTTATAGCATCTGCCGAGGGAGCGGAAAGGCTCAGAAGCAAATTTAACGCCACTGCTTGCGAAATGGAAGGCGGAGCAATCGGACATGTTTGCAAGAGAGGAAATATTCCATACGGAGTGTTGCGTGCTATATCCGACAACGGCGAGGACGGTGCGGGACTTTCCTTTAAAGAATTTGCGGAAATTGCCGCAAAAAATTCAATAGCCGTAATGACAAAATTTGCGGAAAAAGTTGAGATTTAAGCGTGAACTAACATAAAGCCTTCTGCGTAAGCAGAAGGCTTTTTTCTATTAAATATTATGCAGAGAAAAACAAAAATCATCAACAGCTTCACTAATTTTATTTACATTTTGTAAGCACAATCATATCCGAGCGATAATTTCCGGTAAGGGGAAGGCTTACGCCCTCGTCGTCAAGCTTTTCGCCCTTTATTTTTTCGCCGTCCTTAATATAGCTTGCCTTTTTATCCAGATAAGGATAAACCGTCACATCGTGCTGTAGAAGCCTTAATGTATAGCTGATAATAACAATTTTATCATAATTTTCGTCAAAATACTCTAAAACACACACATTACCGCTGTCACATAAAATGCGGCACATGGCGTTTTTATAAAAATCACGCTCATTTTTAAATTCGGTGATGTTATCTTTAAGGGTACAAAGGGTATCCTCCGAAAGGCGTGTGAGGTCGCAGGATATGCCGATGGGGCTTCCTTGCATAAAGCCTTTTAAGTATGTTTTGTCAACGCTTATTGTGGCATCCCAAACGGCATCATGGGTTGAAAATATTTTCTCTCCCAGCTCTGTTGAGCCGTAAACGGGATTACAATCCTTTACCGTTCTTATTGTTACCCATTTTTCTATCCATTGAGGAGGCATACGCAAAATTGTGTCCTTAAACATCCGCATGGTGTCATACACGCTTTGGTTATCCGTAGACCAATAGCTGTCGGTGATTTTGCCGTCACGCAATGTCATACGGGTGCCTCCGCTTGCACAGTTTTCCAGATACAAATTGGGGTATTCCTCCCTCAGACGTTTTAAAAACTTCTTATATCCCACGCCGTAATCGGTGAATGCGTTATGGGATAAATCCGTTGTCAAATCGTCGTTAAAGTCAAACTTGATATATTCCGCATTATATTTTGAAACCAAATCCGAAACCGTTTTAAAAATATAATCTCTTGCATCCTCTCTTGCAAAATTCAGAAAATAATCGTGGTCTGTTTCAATAAAATATTCGGGATGCTTTTGAGGCATCTTTGCTTTAAGGCTTGCACATTCCGCTTCAATCCAGAAGCCGAACTTCATTCCCGAAGCACGAACGGAGTCGGAAATATCCTTCATTTTTCCCTGAAGAGCGGTTTTGGTGTTTTCCTCCCAATCTCCTCGGCAGTCGTACCAGTCGCCGCCGTCTCCGAACCAGCCGGCATCAATTACGAAATATTCGGCACCAATGCTTTTTGCAAGAAGAATCTGAGCCGAAACATTCTCATAAGTAATACGGTCAAAGTTTGCAAGCCATGTGTTATATACCACCGGCATTTCACGTCGGGGGTATTTTTTGTTTATGTAATTCTGGATTTTATAGCAGTCAAGGTCTGCCTTGCTTTTGGCGTTATAACAGATTATTTCGGGAAGCTCCACTCTTTCTCCCTTTTTTATCTTCATGGCTAAATTTTCGCTGTTTATGCCAAGCTCAACGCTTACACGCATCCCTTTGTTTTCACGCCTTATGTCAATTTCCCAACAGGAGTCGGAAATGATATGAAAAACCGTGCCTCTGCCCGATTGCTCGTTCCAAAGTGCGACAAAGGGCGTAACATCTCTTGAATTTCTGACGCTGTTATTTCTTAAAAGCACGCCTGTTACAAGGGGCTGCCAGCCTCCCATGCTTTCGTTTTCCCATTGAGTGTATTGGGTGTATACCTCATATTTTCCCTCGGAAAATGTAAATCTGCGGCGAAGGCTGTAAAGGGTTATGTCCTCTGCCGAAAGGTTTTTTATGCTTCCGCTGTAAATCTTTACGCCGTTTTCCCCTTCTTCAAGACCGGAATTTAAGGAAAATACTTCGTTTTCAAATGAGATATTGCCATTTTCGGAAACCTCGCCGTCAACAAAGGGGAAATCTCCTTTTATGTTGAAAATATCCGATAATTTCATTTTCTGTACCTCCTAAATGCTTAAAAGTATGGTGGAAATAAGACCGATTATAAGTCCCAAAAGCTTTTTCGTGTCAAGCTTTTCTTTAAATATGGTAATTGCGGCAAGTCCCGAAAGAATAATTACTCCGCCGTTTACAATGGGGAAGAAAATAATGCTTTCCATATGACCGCTTAAATACAGGTTTATTATATTAACGGCGGCTACAACAACGCCTATAAGAAGCACGATTAAAGATGGCTTGCTTATTATTTTGTAGCCGTTTTCTGCATTGTCTTTGTTTGGCATGATAAAATATAAAATTAACAAAAATACGGACATAAACACAAATGTCCAGAACAAAAGACCGGTCATTTCGTCGGCATAAGGCGAGGATTGATGAACAACCTGACAAACGCCCACAAGTCCGAACAATACAAAGCTTGAAAAGGCAAAGAAAAACCATTTTTTAGTTATTGCCGAATCCTTTTTTAAGTCGGCACAGAGATAAAATGTGATAAGCATTAAAACTACGCCGATAATCTGTATAACCGTCGGCGGAGTATGAAAGCAAATCATGCCGTAAACCGTGGGGATAATCATACCGAGGTATGTAAAAAGAACGCTGTAGGACATTGGACCCGTTGAAATTGCCATAAGGCTTGTATATTGTGCAAGTGCCGTAACCAAGGCAAAAAATATTGCCACGATAAATGTAAATCCTGACACAATAAGAGAGTCGCCCAAAATAAGGGCAATGATTGCAAAAAACAAAACCGCTCCCACACCTAAAACCACATTGAACATAATGTTGTCCTTGTTTGTTTTAAGTATTTTTTTGCCGAAGTGGTTAAAATACATATTTTTTAAAGTATCAATTATAACAGATGTGAAAAGCAGTATGTAATTCATAGCGTCCTCCCCGAAATTTAATAGGGATATTATAACACACAAAAATGCTTTTGTCCAGCATAAGCCGGAAAATTTTCAGCAAGGCACAGCCTTGCTGAATGGAAAATGGAAAATGCAAAATTGAAAATTATTGTTTAAATTCGCCATAGCGAATTTATTCCGAACAAATCGTCATTTTTACAAACTATGTGGAATAAAATATCAACCGTAATATATCGTCCTTTCAAATTCCGACAGAGAAAGGCACTTTGCTTTCAGGCAGACAAATGAAGAAAGGGCTTGATTGTCCGCTATATGACAGGATGGCGTAAAAACGCCATCCGCTTTAAGTCCCTTGTAAACAACATAATCATATCCCCACACATCACAGCTTAAATCCCCAACCGCTAAGAATTTGGGAATATATTCGGGAATTTCTGCGGTAGGCTGAACATTGCCGAAGTTTATATAAAAAATATTTGAAGGCTTCATTGAAAAAAGCTTTTTTGCAATTTCTTCGGAATATATGCGATTGGCTGACTGCGAAAGATATTTTTCACAGTCGCCCAAATCACCGTCGGCGTAGAAAAACGGCATTTTTGAGTAATGCTCACGGCGGATTTTGTCAAGCTCCATAAGCTTGGGGCGTGATGCCGTAATGGAAAGCTCTTCATCGTGAGATGTAAGAGAATTTTTGTGCATTCGATACTCATAAACCGGCTTTTTTTGCAGAATGTGTTTTATGGTAAATAAGGCGTTTATCCTCATAAAATAATCATAATCCTCTAATGTAAAGAGATAATCGGAATAGCCGTCTATCAGGGCAAAAACGCCTCTCCTGTACATAAACGCCGCTCCTATGGTGTTGTTTGCAACAATGTTTAAAAGGCTTGTGCTATCGGGAAGAATTACATTCCCGGAAAGAGGCGGATATTCATACCATCCCTTCCCCCTTAAAAGCTCGCCGTTTTCGTCAATAAGGCGCATATTTCCGTAAACCATATCATATCCGCGGTTTTTGATAAGCTCCGAAGCGAGAAGCTCAATGCATCCCGGAAGCATTATGTTGTCGGCACTGGTCCAAGTTAAAAACTCGCCCTTTGCCTCTTTAAATCCTGTGTTAAGAGCAGAGGGAAGCTTCATATTACTTTGATGAATGACCTTTATTCTGTCATCAACCAAAGCGAAATCGTCGGCAATTTTGCCCGACATATCCGAAGAACCGTCGTCAACAATGATAAGCTCGAAATTTTTATAGGTCTGCTCAAGAACCGAGGTTATGGCGTCGGGCAGATATTTTTCGCAGTTGTACACGGGCAAAACAACGGAAACAAGGCAAGGCTCTGTATCGCAATGGATGTCGGCGCTGCAAATGGGAAAGCGTTTTGACAGCTTTCCCTTGTATTTTTTGAAAGATTTTTCTTCGTTTTTTGAAAACAGCTTTGAAAACAGCTTCATTTCGCTTCACCCTTTATTTTTAATATCGGACAGAACATCCATAAAGGCTTTAAGCTCGCATTGCTTATAAAAAACGGCAAGCTCCTTTTTGTTTGCTTTAAGCCTTGAAATTTCGGCGGTTAATATATTTATTCTCTCTTTTACATAGCTTTCCGTCCATACAAATGGTGTAAAGCCGTCCTTTATCATTCGATACGTGGTAAAAATCCCTTGATACAAAGTTTTTTCCACATGCTCACGGCTGAATCTTTCGGGAGCTACATTGTGATGAACAAAGGCTTTCGGCTCAATTCCTATTTTGAAGCCGTATTTTTTCGCCTTAAAGCAAAGAACGGTTTCCTCGCCTCCTGCATAGTTGTTTCCTTTTCTGCCGTAGGAGGAATCAAAACCACCCAATGCCTGCAAGCAGGAGTGCCTTATTCCGAAGCAGGCTCCGTATGGGAATTCGTACTGTTCTTTTACATCCTTAAACATTCGATACGGCACGGTGTAAGCACTCCAGACCGATTCCCGTCCCTCCAAAAATACCTCGGGAGTGGGATTGGGAAGGGTTAAATAAATCTGACCGCCGATTATGGCGGCTTTTTTGTGAGCTTTAAAGGCGTTAAACATATGCAAAAGCAAATCCCTGTCCGCCACGGCGTCGTCGTCAATATACAGTAAATATTCTCCCGAAGCTGTTTTTCCCCCTATGTTTCGGGCGTTTGAAAGTCCGAAGTTCGGTTCGTCAACGATTATTACTTTATCTTTATAAGCCGTGTCGGGCATGGGAAATGTGGTGTTATTTACGATTATTATTTCGTATTTGTCCTGTGACAGGCTTTGGTTAAGTAAAGAATTTACAGCGTTTGAAAGTGCCTCGTTTCTGTTTGCCGTGCAAATTATAACCGATAATTTGTCCGAATAGTCCGAAACACAGCTATATTCAAGCCTTGTGCTCTTTTTTCGCTTAACTCTGAAAATTTCATTCAATCCCTTTTTAAGTGAAAGGAAAAGTCCGCAGTTTTGGCTGTCTGAAATAGCCCGAAGGGATATATTGCTTTTATTTTTCATCTTCTTTACTCCCATTTATCGCAAGAGTGTACTCCGTTTCAAATATTCCGAAGCCTTCTTTTTCGGAGCGTATATGGATATTTGTTATTCCGTCGGCGTAATCGTAGTATTTAATAGGAGTTTCCTTCCGATTTTCAAGGGATACGGCAAGACTGTACCTGCCTTGAGTTAATCTGCATACATAGTCAATATCGACTTGGTTTTTGCCTTTTTTAGTAAATGCAATGCCCTTGTCCTCGGTTGAAATAACCGATATATCAAGACCGAAGCTATCTTTAAAAGCCACGGAAAGAGCAAGACCGTTAAGGTCAATATCCTCCGGAATATCAAGAGAAATCCTTATTTTATAAGGGTTTCCCATAATTTGGTTTTTTATGACAGAAACATTTTTTATTGCTCCTATGGCAGAGCCGAAACGCAAATCGCTTTGATTTGATGCTGTGTGGATGCACCTCTTTGCACAGCCTGTCATATGCCGCATATATGAGGCGCTGACGGAAGAAATATCGCCGTCAAGACGGAGCTTTCCCTTTTCAATCCAGATTCCCCGAGTGCAAAATCGGCGAAGGGTATCTATGTCGTGACTTACCAAAATCAATGTTACGCCCTCTTTTTTAAGTTCATTTATTTTGGAAAAGCACTTTTGACGAAATGCAAAATCACCCACGGACAAAGCTTCGTCAATTACGAGTATATCAGGCTTTACGGCTATTGCACAAGAGAAAGCAAGGCGTAAAAACATACCGTCCGAGTATGTTTTAAGAGGCATATTTATATAGTCGCCTATCTCGGAAAATTCAAGGATATCGGGGATTTGAGATTTTATTTCTTTTCGGGAAAGACCTTGTATTGTTCCATTTAAGTATATGTTTGTAATTCCGTTATATTCCGGATTAAATCCAACTCCCGGCTCTAAAATTGCCGAGATTTTTCCCTTTGCCGAAAAGCCTCCCTTGGTTTGGCTTGTTATTCCGCATAAAATTTTAAGCAGGGTTGATTTCCCCGAGCCGTTTGAGCCTATTATGCCCACGCTTTCGCCGCGTTCAACGGAAAAGCATATATTGTCAAGGGCGAGATGCTCCGATTTCTTGGCAAACAAGCCTCTTACACCGTTGTGCAGAGGCTTGCTTTTATATACTTTGCTTAAATTATTTATCTTCAGCATAACTTATTTACAAGGGGTAATCTTGTCAATTCCGCCCATATAAGGTCTTAAAACTTCGGGAATAGTAACGCTTCCGTCGGCATTTTGATAATTTTCAAGAATTGCCGCGGTGGTTCTTCCGATTGCAAGACCGGAGCCGTTAAGAGTATGCACCAAAGCCGCCTTGTCGGTAGGCGAGTTCTTGTATTTTATGTTGGCTCTCCGTGCCTGAAAATCTTCAAAATTACTGCAAGACGAAATTTCCACAAAACGGTTGTAGCTGGGCATCCATACCTCTATATCATATTTCATTGCGGCGGTAAAGCCCAAATCGCCGATACAGATTTTTACAACACGGTAAGGAATTTTTAAAAGCTTGAGCATATCTTCTGCATCGTTTGTGAGTTTTTCAAGCTCCTCGTAAGAATCCTCCGGCTTGGTGAATTTAACCAGCTCAACCTTATTAAACTGATGCTGACGGATAAGGCCTCTTGTGTCACGCCCTGCCGAGCCTGCTTCTGCTCTGAAGCATGCCGTGTAAGCACAATATTTAAGGGGAAGCTTGTTCCCGTCTAAGATTTCGTCCCTGTGCATATTGGTAACAGGCACTTCTGCGGTGGGAACAAGGAAGTAATCGGTGTTTGATACCTTAAATGCATCCTCTTCAAATTTGGGAAGCTGTCCCGTACCCATCATACTGTTTCTGTGAACCATAAAGGGCGGAAATACCTCGGTGTATCCGTGCTTTTGGGTATGGGTATCAAGGAAAAAGTTCATAACCGAGCGTTCAAGGCGTGCACCTAAATCCTTGTAGACCGTAAATCTTGTTCCTGTGATTTTTGCGGCAGTTTCGGGGTCAAGAATACCCAGGTCTGCGCCTAAATCCCAATGTGCCTTAGGTTCAAAGTCAAACTTTGTGGGCTCCATAAAACGGCGTATTTCCACATTATCCTCGTCTGTGTCACCGTCGGGAACGGTGGGGTTTGGAATGTTGGGAATTGAATACATAAGCTCTTTGATTTGCTCGTCAAGAGCTCTTATTTCTTCGTCGTGCGCCTTGATGGCATCCGACAGGCTCTTCATTTCTGCGAATACGGCGTCGGTATTTTCTCCTGCTTTTTTCATTGCGGGAATTTTCTTTGAAACTGCATTCTGCTCTGCCTTTTTCTGCTCTGCTTCATATGTGAGTTCACGGCGTTTTGCGTCAAGAGTAAGGAGAGCATCAAGGTCTACCTCTTCCTTTCTGCGTGATAACGCTGCTTTTACCTTCTCGGGTTCGCTTCTTAAAAGTTTTAAATCTATCATCTTGATTTTGTCCTTTCTTTTTTATTTATTACTCTTTATTAAAAGAGCTACGGCGTTGTAATAATTCTTGATTTTGTCGGGAATTTTGTCGGGAGCAATTTCGGCAAAAGCCTTTTTTGCATCCTCGGTTTTTCCGTCCGATAAAAGAGAATATACATTGTCGATTTTTGCTTCGACATCTTTTTCTTCATCAGTTAAAGCCAATGCCTTTAAATTTTCGTTTTCCTGCTTTAATCTATAATTTTCATCCTTGAGTGTGACTATCTCTTCCTGAATGGATATATTGATTTTTGTTGTTTCGTTTATTTGGTTTTCATAATTTTGTTCGCGGTTGTCTGCCATTGCCGCAAAAATAATTACGATTATAACCAGCAACAACAAAATGATGGCGTATAATCCGAGCTTCCTCGGAAGAGATTCATTTTTATCCTTCAAAAAAACCCCTCTTTTCGATTTTTGCGTTACAGCTTAAAAATTGCCGCTGTAATGCAAACTGTTGTTTTAAATACATATGATATACCGCATATTGTTTTTTAAAAAATTCAACAGGGTTTTGGCTTGTCGAATTTTGTCGAAACATATTTTACTTTTTCAATTCAAATAAAATTCTTTCCAAATCGTCCTTGCTGTAATACTCAATTTCAATTTTGCCTTTTTTTGCTCCCTCTCTTATTTTCACCTTCGTTCCGAAACGGGAGGACAGTCCCGATTCGATTTCGGAAAAATATTTTTGGGTAAGAGAGCTTTTTTTTGATTTTGAGGAAGCGGGCTTTGCTTTTTCGTCTGCTTTTACCAAAGCTTCCGTTTGACGAACGCTTAATCCGTTTTCAATAACCTTTTCCGCAAGGGCAAGCTGTCTTTCCGCATTAAGAGGAAGCAATGCCCGTGCGTGACCTTGAGAAAGGCTTTCGTCCTTTAAAAACGCCTTGACCTCGGGACAAAGGTTGTTAAGTCTGAGTGCGTTTGCAACTGCACTTCTGCTTTTTCCGACTTTATTTGAAACCTCCTCCTGAGTAAGAGAAAAGCTTTCCATCAAACGAAGATATCCCTCTGCTTCTTCTATGGGATTTAAGTCGTCCCTTTGAAGATTTTCAACCAAAGTTACCTCTGCCGCTTTTTCCTTGTCAAAATCCTTAATGATACAAGGAATATGGCGTAATTCCGCAAGCTTTGAAGCACGCCATCTGCGTTCGCCGGCAATAATTTTGTAAGTCCCGTTTTTTGTGGGAGAAACGATTATCGGTGATAAAACGCCGTGTTCCTTTATGGATCGAGAAAGAGCGGAAAGCTTGTCCTCGTCAAAGGATTTTCTCGGCTGATTTTTATCCGGCTCTATGTCGGAAAGAGGCAAAAGCTTTACGGAATCGCCGTTATGGGACAAGCTTATATCTTCAACCAAAGTGTCCGCAGGGGTTGAAAACAACGCACCCAAGCCCTTGCCGAGCCCTGCTTTTTTTTGCTTTTTTTCAGCCATTTAATCACATTCCTTTCTTTAAGAATTTAAGAATTTCGTTTTACGATTTCAAGGGCAAGCTTTTTATAGCATTTTGCACCCTTTGAATTTTTGTCAAATGCAGTAATGGGCTGACCATAGCTTGGTGCCTCGGAAAGCCTTACATTTCGGGGAATAACCGTATCAAACGCCAAGGCTCCAAAGTATTTGCGAACCTCTTCCACTACCTGTCCCGAAAGCCGTGTGCGCTTATCAAACATCGTAAGCAACACGCCTTCTATTGAAAGATTGGGACTTAAGGTTTGTTTTACGGTTTTGATTGTTTTTGTAAGCTGACTTAACCCCTCAAGAGCGTAATATTCGCATTGTATGGGGATGATTACGCTGTCTGCTCCGCACAGGGAATTAAGTGTAATAAGTCCCAACGACGGCGGACAGTCAATGATTATAAAATCGAATTTGTCACGAATCCTGTCGATTGCCTTCCTTAAGCAAAATTCCCTCTGCTCCTTGTCTACAAGCTCAACCTCGGCGCCTGCAAGGCTTATTGAGCCGGGAAGAACCCATAAATTGTCATAGTCGGATTTTATCATTGCTTCCTCAATGTCAATGTCGTTTACAAGACAGTCATAAGTGGAATATTCTTCCGTGTCGGATTTTATCCCCAGACCGCTTGATGTGTTTGATTGAGGGTCGGAATCGATGACAAGAACCTTTTTCTTACGCAATCCCAAGCAGGTGGATAAGTTTACAGCCGTTGTTGTCTTTCCTACTCCGCCTTTTTGGTTTGCAATAGCTATTACCTTTGCCATAGCACACCTCTTTTTAGTTATTACCTATATAATAACACATAAAAAAATAAAATACAAGACCTTTAAGCCTTGTATTTTAAAAAATGTTTCACGTGAAACAAAATATTATAGTCCCTTCATGGTAAGACTTATTCTTTTTCTCTGTGGGTCAACCTCCAAAACCTTTACCTTTACGATATCGCCTATTGCCACAACATCCATGGGGTGCTTTACAAACTTATCCGCAAGCTGTGATATATGAACAAGTCCGTCCTGATGAACTCCGATATCGACAAATGCTCCGAAATCAATGACATTTCGCACAGTTCCGGTTAAAATCATTCCCTCGGTTAAATCCTCAATGCTCATAACATCTGTGCGTAAAACAGGCTGTTCTATGTCATCTCTCGGGTCACGGCCGGGCTTTATCAGCTCGTTGATAATGTCCAAAAGTGTGGGAATTCCAACAGATGCTTCTTCCGAAAGCTTTGAAAGGCCGTAGCTTTCCGCCTTTTCCTTAAGGGCAGACAGCTTGTTGCTTCCTGTTTCGGCAGGGGTAAATCCGCACTTTTCCAGAATGATTTTTGCAGCGTCATAGCTTTCGGGATGAACCGAGGTATTATCCAAAGGATTTTTTGCTCCCTTTATACGCAAGAAGCCGGCACATTGCTGATATGCCTTGGGACCAAGCTTTGAAACCTTTTTGAGCTCGGCTCTTGACTTAAATTCGCCCTCCTCTTCTCTGCGTGCAACTATGTTTTTGGCAATGGCAGAGCTGATTCCCGATATGTGAGCAAGAAGTGGTGCGGAAGCAGTGTTTAAGTCTGCGCCTACGCTGTTTACAACATCTTCCACTACGCCGTTTAAGGATTCTCCGAGGCGTTTTTGGTTCATATCGTGCTGATACTGACCGACACCGATGGCTTTGGGCTCGATTTTCACAAGCTCGGCAAGAGGGTCCTGCACACGGCGTGCAATAGATATGGCACTTCTTTTGGTAACATCGAAATCAGGAAACTCCTCTGCTCCCAAGGGAGATGCGGAATAAACGGAGGCACCTGCCTCGTTGGTTATTATATATCTGACCTTTGTTCCGGGAATTGATGCCAGAACCTCTGCGGCAAACATCTCCGTTTCCTTTGAGGCAGTGCCGTTTCCGATGGAAATAAGGTCAACGTCATATTTTGAAATAAGAGATTTGATATACTCTGCCGCCGACTTCTTTTGTGCATCGGAGTGGGTTACAAATATAACTCCCGTATCAAGAACCTTACCTGTTTTATCAACCACGCCAACCTTACAGCCGGTGCGGTATCCCGGGTCAAGTCCGATTACGGTTTTGTTGTGTATGGGCGGCTGCATAAGAAGGTTTTTAAGGTTAAACTTAAATACCGATATCGCTTGTTCCTGTGCGTTTTCCGTCAGCTCGTTCCTGATTTCTCGTTCGATTGACGGCTTTATAAGCCGTGAATATGCATCTGTCAAAGCATTTTCCACATAGATTGAAAACGGGGACGAGTTTTTGGAGATTTCTTTCCTTTTAAGATAAGATAAAATCTTTTCGGTATCACATTCAAGAGAAACCGACAAAAAACCTTCTTTTTCCCCACGGTCAATGGCAAGGGTTCGATGAGGAGCAAGCTTTGTGCATGGCTCCGAAAAGTCGTAGTACATACGGTAAACGCTGTCTTCTTCCTTTGCCGACGAGGTGTTTATAATTCCAGTTTTAAAGGTGATTTCTCTTATCTTCTTGCGGTGTTCGGCATTATCGGAGATTGTTTCCGCAATAATATCACACGCCCCCGAAAGAGCTTCCTCGCAGGTGGCAACGCCTTTTTCTTCATCTATACATGAGGAAAGCAGAGCATCTATGTCTACATCGTCGGAAGCTTGTTCGTAAATAATCCGGGACAGGGGTTCAAGTCCCTTTGCCTTTGCCACGGTGGCACGAGTCTTTCTCTTGGGTCTGAACGGTCTGTAAATATCTTCAATCTCCGTAAGCTTTAAGCAGGCATCAATTTGCGCGGAAAGCTCCTCCGTAAGCTTGCCCTGCTCCTCAATTATTCGCTTTACGTCGTCCTTTCGCTCTTCAAGGCTTCTTAAGTAGTTGAGCCGTTCTTCAAGGGCTCTTAATACCTCGTCCGTAAGCTCTCCCGTGACCTCCTTTCGATATCTTGCGATAAAGGGAATGGTGTTTCCTTCGTCAATAAGCTCTACGGTTTTTTCTACCTGCCAAAGCTTTATTGAAAGCTCTGTGGCAAGGGTTTCGTTTATTGTCATATGCAATCTCCTCTGTAATAGTTTTTAGATATAATATATTAACCAAGCAAATTTAAAAAGTCAAGCTGACTTGTTTCCGACAAGCCCTTTAAAACGCCGTTGTCCGTAAGGACTTCCACAACTGCTTTTGTGATACCGCTTCTGCTTTTAAGATCCTCTACCGATAAGAATTTACCCCCCTTTGCCGCATTCATAATTGAATATGCGGCAGATTCGCCAACACCCTGAAAAGCGTTAAGGGGAGGCAGAATTTTGTTGTCGATTATTCGGAATTTTACGGCGTGGGATTTGTAAATATCGGCAGGCATAAACTCAAATCCTCGCTCGTACATTTCAAGGCAAAGCTCCAAAATGGTGTAAAGGGATTTATCGTTTGCACTTGCGGAATTGCCGAGGAAGGATATGCGTTTCATTTCGTTTTTTACCCTTTCTTTTCCGTTGGTCATAAGCTTTGCATCAAACAGGTCGGCTCTGACCGTAAAATATGCCGTGTAAAATTCAAGCGGGTAATATACCTTAAAATATGCAATACGAAGTGCCATCATTACGTATGCGGCGGCGTGTGCCTTGGGGAACATATACTTTATCTTTTTACAGGAGTCTATGTACCAATCGGGAACATCGTTTTCACGCATTGCCGTTTCGTATTCCTCGGGCATACCTTCCTTTGCGGCTCTGCCCTTTCTGACAAATTCCATAATCTTAAACGCCATACTGGGTTCAAGATTATGATGTATAAGATAAACCATAATATCGTCACGCAAACCGATAACCTCCGAAAGGCTTGCCGTTTTGTCTTTTACAAGGTTCTGGGCGTTATTGAGCCAGACATCGGTACCGTGGGAAAGTCCGGATATAATAAGCAGCTCCACAAACTTTGTGGGCTTGGTATCAACCAACATACCGCGAACAAATGAGGTTCCGAATTCGGGAACGCCGAAGGTTCCCACCTTGCTTCCGATTTGCTCCGGAGTAACTCCCAAAGCCTCCGTTCCCGAGAACAGGGACATAACCTTTTCGTCGTCAAGGGGAAGAGAAAGGGCGTCAAGTCCCGTTAAATCCTCAAGCATTCTGATGGTTGAAGGGTCGTCATGACCGAGTATATCAAGCTTTAAAAGGTTATCGTGTATGGAGTGAAAATCAAAGTGCGTTGTGATTATATCGGAATCACGCTTGTCTGCAGGGTGCTGAATTGGGCAAAAATCGTGAATGTCCATGGTTTTCGGGCAGACAATAATGCCTCCGGGGTGCTGACCGGTCGTTCTTTTTACATCAATCAATCCCTTTGAAGCCTGAATAAGAACCTCTTCGGGGGCGTCTATGCCCTTTAGTTCGTAATACTTTTTGGCAAAGCCGATAGCGGTTTTTTCGGCAATTGTACCGATGGTTCCTGCTTTAAATACATAGGATTCGCCGAAAAGCTCGCCAACATATTTGTGGGCGGTTGCCTGATATTCCCCCGAGAAGTTGAGGTCAATATCGGGAACCTTGTCACCCTTAAAGCCCAGGAAGGTTTCAAAGGGTATTTCAAGGCCGTCCTTCTTCATTTTTGTTCCGCATTGGGGGCAATCCTTGTCGGGCATATCAATACCGGTGGGATATTCACCGTTTTCAAACCATTCGCTGTGCTTGCAGTTGGGGCATACATAGTGGGGGCATAGGGCGTTTACCTCGGTTATATCCGATAAAAACGCCGCAAAGGATGAGCCTACACTGCCTCGTGAACCGACGAGATATCCTGCCTCGTTGGATTTTTTTACAAGCTTGTGAGCAATCATATACATAACGGAATATCCGTATTTTGTAATACAGTCAAGCTCCTTGTCCATTCTTGCCTGAACTATGGGGGGCAGTACCTCGCCGTAAATACGGTGTGCTTTTTCGTGGCACATATCAATCAAATCCTGTTCGCAGTTTTCGATTGAAGGCGGATAAGAGCCGTCCTTTACAGGCTGAATTTCTTCTATCATATCGGCTATTTTGTTTGGCACATCTATTACGATTTCTCTTGCCTTTTCCTCTCCGAGATAAGAAAATTCCTCAAGCATCTCATCTGTTGTGCGAAGGTAAAGGGCAGGGGAATCGTCGGCATCGGAAAATCCTTGGGCGCCGAGCAAAACCTTTCTGTAGCGAATATCCTCTGGGTCAAGAAAATGCACATCACAGGTTGCGGCAACGGGAATACCCAGAGTGTCGCCAAGCTCTGCTATTTTTATATTGAAGTTACGAAGGTCGTCATAAGACGATACCGAACCGTTTTTAACCATAAAATCATTGTTGCACAAGGGCTGAACCTCAAGATAGTCATAAAAAGAGGCAATATCTTTAAGGATATCATCGTTTTGACCTTCGACAATTGCCCGATAAAGCTCGCCTGCTTCGCAAGCAGAGCCGATAATCAATCCCTCTCTGTATTTTTCGATTAAGCTTCTGGGCATAAGAGGCTTTTTATAGAAATATTCAAGGTTTGAAGCGGATATAAGCTGATAAAGGTTTTTAAGCCCTACATAATTCTTTGCAAGAATTATTATGTGGTATCTTGACAGGCTTTTAATATTGTCGCTGTTCAAAACAAATTTTTCGTTTTCAGCCTTTTCCTTGTGCATTTCGGCGAATTTTAAAAAGATTTCCGCCGTTGCGTTTGCATCGTCTACCGCACGGTGGTGGTTTTCGAGGCTGATGTCAAGCCTTTTGCAAACAGCGTCAAGAGTATGCTTTTCAGCATTGGGGAACAATTCCCTTGAAAGCTTAAGTGTGTCGGCGCTTTTGTTATCAAAAATAAGATTAAGCTTTGTTGCGTTGTATTTGATAAATCCGCAGTCAAAGGATGCGTTGTGGGCAACAACGGTTGAGTTCTTGCAAAATTCAAGGAATTGGGGCAAAACTTCATCAATTGATGGCATACCCGACACATCGTCGTCGGTTATTCCCGTAAGCTCGGTTATCTTGGCGGGAATGGGCATATTGGGATTTATCAGTTGGGAAAAACGGTCTGTAATAACGCCGTTTTCGATTTTTACGGCACCAATTTCGATTATTTCGCAGGCGTGAGGAGAAAGTCCTGTGGTTTCTATGTCGAAAACAACATAGGTGTTGTTAAGGTTTATGTCTGCAATATGGGATTTGGGGTTTATGTCATTTATAAGGTATCCCTCTATACCATATATGATTTTAATATCCAGTCCGTCCTTGTGAAGGTCTTTTAAAGCCTTGTGGGCATCGGGAAATGCCTGTGCTACGCCGTGGTCGGTAATGGCGATTGCCTTGTGCCCCCAAATGCAGGCACGGGTAATCAGGTCTTTTGCCGAGCTTATACCGTCCATAGCACTCATTTTTGTGTGCAAATGAAGCTCTACACGCTTTTCCTTTGCGTTATCTTCTCTGATTTCTGCTTCTTTAAGCAGTTCAAGGGAAGAAATATTAAATGTAGGCTTTCTTGTATAACGGTCAATCTCGTATACGCCCATGGCTTTAATGTGTTTTCCGTCGGATACCGAGCTTTTAACGCCCGAGAGCTTTTCCGAATCGGAAACAAGCTTGCAGGCACAAGCCCATTCGCCGTCACCCAAAGCAAAGGTGATAATGCTTCTTTTTGAGTTTGAAAATCTGGGGTTTCCGGGGAGGTCACGCATAGATAAGTTCAAAACCTCGCCGCTTATAACGCATTTTTCGGGTTTTTCGTCCTCCCCTGCAATTTTAAGCGAGGAAATGGGAACGACTGGCTCGGATATGGCTCTGCCGAAAAGCAAGCCTGCGGAAACAACGGTTTTGTATTTAGCCGTATGGGATTCCGTTGCCTTTTTTTGGGTTATGGCAAAGGTTTCCTCGTCCCTGTGCTTTAAGTATTCATCGGTGGCGATTTCCTTAAAGTAAAGCTTCACATCGTAAGATTTTTTTGTTTCGTCCGATATGGTGTTTCTGATAAAGCCGGTAAAATCCATAGACTTTAACATATCCTCTCCGCCGATAATGTTTTCAATTAAAATATAATCGGCATAAACCTTTGCTGCCGCCTCGGAAAGAAAGGGTCTGCACCGTCCTGCTTTACGCAAAAAGGCGCTCAGTACGCCGTTTGCGTAACAGTCATCGGGAGTGTAGTCCGTAATTGACATCTTTATATCTACAAAGTCAAGGTTATATACGGTTTCTATCGCTTCGGAATATTCAAAAAGTGCATTTCTGTCAAGGGGCGTGTCGCAGGCAAGAACAATGTCTGCACCGTTTTTTTCCATAGAAAGCCGACAGGATAAAATCGAGGTTTTATCAAGCTGTTCGGCAAATTTCTCGGCAACGGTTACGTTGTTAAACAAATCTAAAATAGACTTACTCATTTACAATCTTCCTTTTCTTTAGTTTTACATAGCCTCAATTTCGGCTAAAAGTGTTTCAACTATTTTATCCTCCGAAATCTTACCGACTATTTCGCCTTTTTTAAATAATACGGCGCATCTGTCGCCGCCGGCAATACCTATGTCGGCATCCTTTGCCTCTCCCGGACCGTTCACAACACAGCCCATAACCGCAACAGTAAGATTTTTGCGTATGTTTTTAACGGCGTCGGATACGGCGTTTGCAATGGGGATTAAATCAATCCTTGTTCTTCCGCAGGTGGGGCAGGATATAACGTTTACGCATCCGTCAAGCATATTAAGGGCTTTTAATATGTCCCGTGCCGCTTCAACCTCTTTTACGGGATTGTCCGTAAGAGAAACACGAATTGTGTCGCCTATTCCGTCGCATAAAAGGGAGCCGATGCCGATAGATGATTTAACAAGTCCTTCTTTGTACGTGCCTGCCTCGGTTACGCCGAGATGTAAGGGATAATCAAAGGCTTGCCTTGCAAGGCGGTACGCCGAAACAGTTGTTTTAACATCGGATGATTTCATTGATAAAACAATATTGTCAAAATCGCATTTGTTAAGTATTTCAATATGCTCACGGGCGCTTTCAATCATAGCGGCAGGCAGGTCGCCGCCGCATTTTTCCAACACCCCTTTTTGAAGAGAACCGCCGTTTATGCCTATTCGTATGGGAATATTTCTGCTTTTTGCGGCTTTGGCAACAGCCTCTGCCTGCTTTATTCCGCCGAGATTTCCGGGGTTTATTCTGATTTTATCAACACCGTTTTCTATGCATTTTAAAGCAAGGGTGTAATCAAAGTGAATATCGGCAACAACGGGAATGGGCGAAAACCGTACTATTTCCGCCATACTGTCGGCAGCATCTGTGTCCGGAACGGCAAGACGAACAATATCACAGCCGGCATTATATAGCTCGGTAATTTGTTTTTTTACCCTTTTTGTGTCCGTTGTAAAAACATTCAGCATTGACTGAACGGCGATTTTTTCGCCGTCGCCTATTGAAATATCACGGATTTTAACCTTTTTCATTATAATACAACTCCTCGTGTTCAAAAAATAGGACATAGATAATATTTCCATATCCGCATGGGTTGGGGGGTGAATCATTCGTAATATTTATCCGATTCCCATTTTATGGGGTTTTCGTCTATGTATTTACATATTTCGATATATTCATTTTCGTTACGGATAATATGTTCATAATATCCTCGTTGCCACAACTTGCCGTCAAAGGGCAAATATAAATTTTGTTTTACATTTTTTATATATTCATTTGTTGTCATTGATTTAAACCACCCAACAATATCCTGTTGGCGCGACCCTGCGTGGTCGCCCGTTTTTTCGACAATACAATGTATATGATTTGGCATGATTACATAAATCGGTATTTTTACATTTTTAAATTTGTTCTCTATTTCCAGCAACCATTTCTCTATCATTTTATCGGGATTATTCGGGCGACCACACAGGGTCGCCCCTACGATTTCGCCAAATATATGCCGTCTTTTATCGATGCAAATCGTTACAAAATAATATCCGTTTTGGGAATAATCATAATATTTTAACCGTATCTGTTTTCGTTTAGGTAATTCATTCAATTTATTTCACCCCGAAACTTAAAACTTCAAACTTAAAACTTAAAACTGTATTTATAATTGTACCATATCGTTTCGGTATCTTCAAGTTAAAATTTGAATACAAAAAAGAGTAAAATTTTATCAAAAACCCGAAAATCTTCCTTATTTTAATATATAATAATAAAAAAATAATAAAATTCCGAAAAAATTTGCAAAAAAGTCTTGACATATCGCCGTTAGGGTATTAAAATAGGAAATACACAATGGCATTATTGTTAAATGTTTTGCAAAAGTGCTTGATATGGGATGGTTTTTTTCCATTTTTTGTTTACTTTGTTACAAAACTATTAAAATTTAAAATAATAGTTGACATTTTACATCAAGTGGTGCTATAATGTGTAATAAGTTAATGGCTATACTGCAAATCGGTATGTGCCGTTAACCCGTCTGTATTGTAAACAGATACGACTAAAGTAGAAAAAAAAATTAAA
>JAZLFN010000031.1:0-116637 GCA_045615805.1 Clostridia bacterium
GTTTGCGACCGCTGCCTGTGGCAGATGAAGGGAGCAATAAGGAGTGGCAGTAACACAATGAAAGCAAGCACAAGAGTGCGTAGGTTGAATTGATGTTACAACAGGACGTGGTTCGAGTCCAACTGGAGGAGCCAAAAATCGACAAGCTTCGAAAGAAGTTTGCCGATTTTTACTTATTACCTTTTCACTATTCACTATTCCCTTGAAAATATGTCGATTTTTGGGAAGTAATAAGTAATATGGAAAAGGGAAGAAGTATGGTGCAAAATCGCTTCAGCGATTTTGTTTTGAATTAAAAGGAGAAATTTTATGGATAGTCCGTTACTTATTAAATCCAAACAATTTGCATTAGACATTATAAAAGTATGTAATAAAGTAAAAAGCGAGAAAAGAGAAAGCGTTCTTACAAATCAACTTATTCGTAGTGGAACGAGCATCGGAGCAAATATAAGAGAAGCTTTTTGCGGGCATGGTAAGAATGATTTTATAGCAAAATTACAAATAGCGTTAAAAGAGTGCAGTGAAAGTGAATATTGGCTTGAATTACTTATTGAAAGCGGATATTATGAAGATAAAGCGATACTTGATAAATGCATAGAAGTAAAGAAAATTTTGATTTCTTCCATCAACACAGCAAAAAGTAATAATTAGTCCGATATCTTTATTGTTCTGCTATCTTTTTTAAGTCGAACCAACGAGCCTGCGAGCCGCAAGTCGAAACTTATTGTTTTTTAACGATGTGCATGTGGTGCAATGTTAATATATTATTGACATTTTTTATGATTTATAATAGAATGTATGTATATTTTATATATATTTTTTAACGGAGGTTTTAATATGAAAAAATTAGTATTAATTTTGCTTTCTGTTACTTGCCTGCTTTTAATTAGTGCGTGCGGTGAAAATGATAATTCTGCTACTTCTTCTCAAAATGCAGAAACAAAAGTAAGCAGCGAGGTTGCAAATCTTGAAAAAAATTATGTGGGACTTTCTGAAGATAATTTAACATGGGAATACAATTCATCGACGAAAACAATTTCTGTTTCAGGTGTCGGTCCGATGAAGGACTATACTGATGAAGAGCCCGAATGGTATCAGTATAAAGACGAAGCTGAAAAGATAGTAATAGGCGATAATGTTACATCGATTGGTGCATACGCTTTCTGCGATTTTGGTGCACTCACAAATGTACAGTTTGCAAATTCGGTAGAATTCATAGGTAAAAGTACTTTTGATTATTGTTGGGCACTCAGAACGATAAACTTTCCGACAAGCCTAAAATATATTGGGACCCGTGCATTTTACAATGATTTGCTTCATAGCGACAACGGATTCACATTTCCGGAAGGTATGTTATATGTAGGTGATGAAGCATTTCATTCAAGTTTTAAGGAATCGTATATTTCAATTCCTGCAACGCTTACCGAAATAGGAAAAAATGCATTCAATAATTGCTTTGTGTTCGAAATAAAGGTTGATCCTTCGAATCCTGATTATACAGCAGACAACGGGATTTTGTATGATAAGGATATGAAAACACTTATCACGTACCCTGCCGGAAAGCAGGACACTATTTTTGAAGTGCCGCAAAGCGTAACAACAATTCTTGAAGAGGCAATTCAGGTTACAAATACTCTTGAAAAAATTGTTATTCCTGCCGGAGTTACGCAAATTGATGAGGGCGCAATTTACTGGAACTACGCACTTACTAATATTGAGGTTGACGAAAACAATAAGAACTATATGTCGGTTGACGGCGTGCTTTTCACAAAGGACGGAAAAAATCTTATTTGCTATCCTGTTGCAAATGAAAGAAGTGAATACACAGTTCCGACAGGATGCGAAAAAATCGGAAATTATGCAATGAGTCAGGCGTCCAATCTTATCGGGATACATATAAATGAAGGTTTAACTCAAATAGGTGATTTCGGGGTTTATAATTGTCGAAACCTCAAACAAATCGGACTTCCGAAGAGCCTTAAGAAAATCGGAGAATATTGCTTGGCATTTTGTGACGTTCTTGAAAAAATCAGTTATTCCGGAAGTGCCGATACATGGAATGCTATTGAAATAGGAAAGCATAACGAACTTTTGTCTAATGGTAATGTTACGGTTTTCTACGCTGAATAAAACGGTATAGAGATTATAAAGTTTATTTTGCCGGTACATGCAGAACAGATTTTGTTTGAATTGGAATTATTGATTTTAACTGTATAATATAATTATATTATACAGAATATGAGGTGATTCTAATGAGAATGTATGTGAATATTTTTATCAGCAGTTTAGTTGGATATCTTTATTATCCATGATTCACACAACAAAAGAAATGCAAAATGGCGAGGAAAATATACCTCGTCATTTTTATAAATTTTATATTTTAAGGTTGGAAATTGTGTCTGATACAATTTTATCGGGGTTATTGCCCTCGATGTCAAGGTTTTCGGCGTATATAAGCTGTGTTTCGGGAATGCCGAAGTAGTTTGTTGCCATTTCTTTTATAAATTCATAGCTGAAGCGCCTGTCGTAGGAACCACCTGCTGTTGTAACATAGTAAAGCTTTTTTGCTTTACACAAGCCTACGGGGATGCCTTGCTCGTTATAGGTGCTTACGATTCCCGTAATATATATATGTTCAAGATAAAGCTTAAGCTTGGCAGGGAAACCCAAATCCCAATATGGTGCGGCAATCACGATAATATCGGCATCTTTGAATTGATTGGCAAGTTTAAATTCTTCACATTCAAAGTCGTTGTTTTCTATAAGTGCAATTCGGTTTTCTATCCCTTTTTCGTCGTACGCCTGTATATCCAAATCCGCAACCTTAACCTCGGTGTACTCTCCTAATTTTGAAAGAAGAGCATTTGCTATTTTTGATGTACGGGATTCTTTTCTGATGCATGAATTTACATATAATATCATTTTTATTTTCCGTTTATTATCCTTTCTGCCCTTTGGATTTTTTCATCGTTCGGAACGGGAACGCTAATAAGAGGATAAGATAATCCCAAGCTTTCCCATTTTGAAATCCCCATAGTATGATACGGTAATATTTCGATTTTTTCAACGGTGTTTAATTCCTTGGCAAAGTTGCGAATTTTAATCAATTCGTCCTCGCTGTCTGTGAGGTTGGGAACAAGAACGTGTCTTATCCAAAGAGGTATACCTTTATCCGATAAATATTTTGCCGCAAGAAGTATATTTCTATTACTGTGTCCTGTTATTTCGCGATGTAAGTTGCCTTCCATTGCTTTAATATCAAGTATAACAAGGTCGCATGCTTTTATCAGTCTGTCAAAATCATTAAGAAATTCGGATGATGTATTGAAAGGCTGACAAGATGTATCAAGAGCGGTGTGAATATTATTCTTTTTTGCTTCTTCAAAAAATTCGGTAACAAACTTAATTTGCAGAAGAGGTTCGCCCCCGGAAACCGTAATTCCGCCGTTATCCTTCCAATAAGGACGATACCTTAATGCTTTGGATAAAAGTCTGCTTGTTGTGTATTCTTCGCCGCCGGTCAGACTAAAGGTTTCAGGGTTATGACAGTATTTGCAACGCATATTACAGCCTTGCATAAAGGCAACAAATCTCACACCCGGACCGTCTACAAGACCAAAAGTTTCTATTGATGATATTCTTCCTGTTGTTTCCATATTACATCACTGCGTGGCAGGTACGGGAAATAACATCAAGCTGTTGTTCTCTTGTAAGATCAATGAACTTAACAGCGTAGCCCGACACACGAATTGTAAAGTTTGCGTATTCTTCTTTTTCCGGATGCTCCATTGCATCAATGAGTTTTTCTTTTCCAAACACATTTATATTGATGTGGTGAGCGCCTTGGTCAAAATATCCGTCAAGAACCTGAACGAGATTGGTTACTCTTTCGACGGTGTTATGTCCCAAAGCATCGGGGTTAATGGTCTGTGTGTTTGAAATACCGTCCTGTGCCCATTTATAAGGAAGCTTTGTAAGTGAGTTAAGAGAAGCCAAAAGTCCGTTCTTTTCCGCTCCGTAGCTTGGGTTTGCCCCGGGGGATAATGGTTCGCCGGCTTTTCTGCCGTCGGGCAGGTTTCCGGTAGCTTTTCCGTAAACAACATTTGATGTAATTGTAAGTATTGAAGTAATGGGAGTTGCCTTTCTGTAGGTTCTGATTCTTTTGAGCTTATCCATAAACATTTTAAGAATCATGGTAGCCAATTCGTCGGCACGGTCATCATCGTTTCCGTACCTGGGAAAATCATTTTCCGGAATATAATCAACTATAAATCCGCTGTCATCTCTTACAGTTTTTACGTGACCGTATTTTATTGCACTTAAACTATCAACAACGTGAGAAAATCCTGCAATACCTGTTGCGAATGTCCTGTTAACAGCAGTATCAATCAGTGCCATTTGAGATGCTTCGTAATAGTATTTGTCGTGCATATGATGAATTATATTAAGAGTGTTAACATAGAGATTTACAAGCCAATCCATCATATCTGAATAGCGCTCCATAACCTCTTCGTAGTCAAGGTATTCGCTTGTAATAGGCGATTGCTTCGGGCCTACCTGTTCTCTTGTCATTTCGTCAACGCCGCCGTTGATGGCATACAGCAAACATTTTGCAAGATTTGCTCTTGCACCGAAAAATTGCATCTCTTTACCGCTTTGTGCCGCAGATACACAGCAACATACTGCGTAATCATCACCGCGGAGTTTTCTCATCTCATTGTCGTTTTCGTACTGAATAGAGCTTGTTTCAACGGAAATACGAGCGGCATATTTCTTAAACGCTTCGGGAAGGCATGATGAATACAAAACTGTAAGGTTAGGCTCGGGAGATGGTCCCATATTTTCAAGAGTATGTAAAAATCTGAAATCTGTTTTTGTTGTAAGAGGCTTACTGCTGTTTGCCATTCCGCCCAATGATAAGGTTGCCCATACAGGATCGCCGGAGAATAGCTGATTATATACAGGTGTGCGTGCAAATTTAACCATTCTGAGCTTTAGGACAAGATGGTCGATAAGTTCCTGAGCCTCGCTTTCGTTTATTACTCCCGCTTCAAGGTCACGATTTATATATATGTCGATAAACGCAGAAACTCTGCCTACGCTCATTGCGGCACCGTTTTGTGTTTTGATAGCGGCAAGATAACCGAAATAGAGCCATTGGATTGCTTCGTGAGCATCCCTTGCAGGCTGAGAAATATCATAGCCGTAGGACATTGCCATTTGAGTCATTTCGTTAAGAGCCTTAATTTGTTTTGAAACTTCTTCTCTTAATCGAATTGTTTCGTTTGACATGGCGGATTTTTCCAAAAGTCTTGCGTCATTTTTCTTTGATTTTATCAATAAATCCGTACCGTAAAGGGCAACACGGCGATAATCACCGATAATTCTGCCTCTGCCGTAGGAATCGGGAAGTCCTGTAAGTATTTTGTTGTGTCTTGCTCTTTTCATTTCGGGTGTATATGCCGAAAATACTGCCTGATTGTGATTTGTGCCGAAGGAGTCAAAATTTGTGCTTAGTATGGAATTAACGGTTGGATTTAACTTATAGCCGTAGCTTTCAAGAGATTGAACTGCCATGCGCATTCCGCCGGCAGGCATAAAAGCACGCTTTAAGGGTTTGTCTGTTTGAAGTCCAACGATTTTTTCAAGGTCTTTTAATTCGGGACTTATATAAGACGGCCCATAGGAGGTAAGAGTGGAAACAATCTCGGTTTCCATATCAAGTACGCCGCCTTTTTCTCTTTCCAGCTTTTGAAGAGATTTAAGCTTTTCCCATAATTTATTTGTCGCGTGAGTAGGACCTTCAAGGAAGCTTTCGTCTCCTGTATATAATGTATAATTGTGTTTTATGAAGTCACGGACATTGATTTCTTCTTTCCATAATCTGCCCGTAAATCCTTCCCATTGAGTGTAATCCGAGTTATTTTCCACATATTCCATTTTTAAATTCCATCCTTTCCGTAAAATGCTTATAAAAAAACATATATTTTCCCGATTAGAGGATAAATATATGCCCAGACGGTCGGCTGCTTATATGCATTTCGCTTCATGTGGTTTATTTTCCACTAATCCGTCAGTCACGAAATGCTTTACAAATAATAAGATAGCACTTAAATATTCATTTGTCAATAGCTTTTTTGAAAAAAATCACAAAATATGCTATTTGTAACACAAATGAAACACAACATCTTGTGTTTCATTTGTGTTGTATGCAATTTAGTTGGGTTTTAATTCGGTTTTAATCTCGGTTTTTCGTACTACTTCACAGTTGTTGCTTTCAAGTGCACCGCAGTTTGTAAGGATGAGCTGCATGGGAAGATTGCGACTGTTGGTGTTATCGGTAAATGTAATATTGTCCGCATATCCGCCCCACAGAGGAGTTTGATTATAAAACTCACAATTCGTAATCTTAATATTCTTATGATAATAGGGTGCTTTTTCTGTAGGCATTATTTCGCTTGATATGTAAATGCTTGCGGGTTCTGTCGTGAATTTTGTATTTTTAATTGTTAAATCGGTGATTGGACTTGATTCAAACCAATATGATGCATCGCCCGAAAGCATTATTTCAAGCTCACATTCACAATCGGTAATAACAAACTTTCCTCTGCTCTGGAGTCGCAGATGGGTATTTGCCATACCAAATTTGCAATTTTTAATGGTTACATCGGCATTTCCCGAAAGGTCTTCGATTAAATCTCCCTTTTTATGATTTGCAACAGGCTTATCAAGAGTGAATTTTCGGATTCTTTCAGAGATTTCTTCCGCCTTGATAATTGTATATTCCCCTGTTTGTTCCATAGATGGACCGTTGTATACAGCGATTTTGTCGCCGGCATTAAATACAAAGCCTGCTTCAAGCTCACAGGATGCAATATCGGCAATAATCACATTGTCTTTGCAGCTGTCAACGGTATGGAAGTTGCTGTGGATATTTATTGCATCATCAATCATTCCCTCAAAAGAACTGTTTGTAATTTTAAAATCACCGGAGCATGCAAAGGTATGTAAGGCATCAGCCGCATTTGTGACAACATAAGGGGAAGTTTCGTCGTATTTAAGAAGATATCTGTCAATGTTAATGTTTTCAGTTCTGAAACAATAGATTCCCATTCCGTATCCTGCAAGTATGCGATAGTTTTCGATGCTTATATTTTTACATTCATATACAAAACAATTTGATAAATCTCTTTTTTCGTGAGTAATTACCATAGACAAGCCGGGTTTAAAATGTTCTAAAATTTCACCTTTTAGGATAACAAATTCACCGTCCTGTTCCGCAATATACGGATAAACCTTCCAAGGTCTTGACGGGTCGGGAACAAAGTTTTTTGTAATGCAACCGAGCATAAGTCCTTTGCCCTTTTTTGTTTTCTTATCAAATAATTGAAAAAACATACCGCCTCCGTTTTCAAGGTTTTTATTTTCCCATGTTTCGCCTGTGGGGATAAGAGTTCCGTTTTCTATACGATATGTACACCCGTCGACAACCTTAACTTTAAGACTGTCATTGTTTACTTCAATTATTTCACATTCGGTAAAGGGTGGCCTTGAATAATTTATGACACAGTTTTTAATTGTAATATTTTCGCAGTTATCCAATATGAATGGTTGGATTTTGTCGTGAAACATAAGTGTTGCACCGCAAAAATCAATGGTAATATTCTTTTTGTTTTTTAATTCAACAAACGATAAAAATTCAGGCGTGCTGTGTGTCCTGAGTATGGAATAATGATGGTCGGATACAATTTTTGCATCTTTTGCGTAAATATCATATATCTTCTCTTCTGCATAATACTCGGTGTTATTTTCAAAGTTAATGCCAATTTCAAACTTTTTCTTCATTGTGCCATACTCCTTTTGTTATTTATGATAGTGTTTCTTTGTTTGATAAACAGGTTCACAGGTGATATTTATTCCCAATCGTTTAAATACATTCATATCAACGGTTGGAAGTATTACAGATGAGTGAAGCTCACAGCCTTTAAGCTTTCCAAGCATACTCATTGCAAGCTCTGCCGTTGGGTTTGTTGCCGCACATATGGAAAGGGCGATAAGTATTTCGTCCGAATGAAGCTTTGGATTATGATTTCCCATATAATCAAGCTTTAGCTTTTGTATAGGAGCTATAGCTAACGGAGAGATAAGCTTCATATCATGGGGAATGTCCGCAAGGGTTTTAAGTGCGTTCATAAGAACTGCGGCAGAGGCGCCAAGCAAGGCACTTGTTTTTCCCGTGATAATTTGTCCGTCGGGCAATTGAATTGCGGCGGCAGGGTTTTCTGTTTTTTCGGCTCTGTCAAGAGCGGCTTTGATAACTGCTCTGTCCTCGGTAGTTGCGTTTGCCTGTTTCATTAAAAGTTCGATTTTGAAAACCTCTGACTGATTTGAGTTTCCTTGTTTAACACCGCATTTTGCGGCATAGTATCTCCGTATTATCTCTTGTTTTGAGGCTTCAATTGTGGCATCATCATCTACAATGCAGTAGCCTGCCATATTTACGCCCATATCAGTCGGACTTTTATAAGGTGACATACCGTGTATCTGTTCAAATATAGCGTTTAAAACAGGGAAAATCTCAATATCTCTGTTGTAATTAACCGTCGTTTCTCCGTATGCTTCAAGGTGAAACGGGTCAATCATATTTACATCGTCAAGGTCGGCGGTCGCTGCCTCATAGGCAAGATTTATGGGATGCTTAAGGGAAATGTTCCAAATAGGAAATGTTTCAAATTTTGCATAACCTGCCCTGACATTTCGCTTGCTTTCGTGATAAAGCTGAGATAAACAGGTCGCCATTTTTCCGCTTCCCGGACCGGGAGCGGTAACAACAACAAGTGAACGGCTTGTGTCGATATAGTCATTTTTGCCGAAGCCTTCTTCGCTGACTATAAGAGGAATGTCTGCCGGATAATCCGGAATTGTGTAATGCTTATACACTTTTACGCCCATTCCCTCAAGTCGTTTTTCAAATGCAACAACCGAAGGTTGCGGCTCATATTGGGTAATAACAACGCTTCCCACAAAAAGACCGATTTCGGTGAATGCGTCAATAAGTCTTAAGGTTTCCAGGTCATAGGTAATACCCAAGTCGCCTCGTTGCTTGTTTTTTTCGATTGCGTCGGAATTTATGGCAATAACGATTTCGGCTTCGTCTTTCATTTCAAGCAAAAGCTTAACCTTGCTGTCAGGCTGAAATCCCGGCAGAACTCTTGAGGCATGATAGTCGTCAAAAAGCTTTCCGCCGAATTCAAGGTACAGCTTACCTCCGAATTGAGAAATCCTTTCTCGGATATTTTTGGATTGCAGTTCAAGATATTTTAAGTTGTCAAACCCAATTTTAGGCATTGCAAATATCCCCCTAAATTTTAAAATTAAATACTTAGTAATTATATCATTACGATTTTGAATATGCAAGTCAAAACATTAAAATTTTTACGATTTATTTTTTTTCTTAAAAAATTTGATAAAGCTTATTGAAATATTGTTTTTGATATACTATAATGTGGCAAAGGAGTTGATAGAATATGAATTTTGTACCTGAAATATTAAAACATAAAAACGGAGAAAAAGTAACCGTTAATACATGGGAAGAACGCAGAAAAGAACTGCTTGATATTTTGTCACGGGAGGAATACGGATATATGCCAAAGCCTCCCGAAAAAGTAAACGGAAAGGTTTATGAAACAATCAATCGTTTTGCCGCAGGACACGGGAAAATCGAAAAAATTAAAATTTCCTTTGATACTCCAAAGGGTGAATTTTCATTTCCTTTTAATTTTTATGTGCCCTCCGACGGAAAAAAGCATCCTCTGATTGTAATGATAAACTTCAGAGATGACATATACGATATGTATTTTCCGGCAGAAGAAATAATAGATAACGGATTTGCACTTGCCGTGGTGTGTTATAATGACATAACATCCGATAATAATGATTTTTCAAACGGAATTGCAGGTATGTATGAAAGACCAAAAGATACCGGTTGGGGAAAGATTTCAATGTGGGCGTTTGGCGCAAGCAGAGTGCTTGATTATCTTTGGGAAAGAGAAGAAGTAGACAAGGAAAACTGTTGTGTATGCGGACATTCCCGTCTTGGAAAAACTGCCTTGTGGTGCGGAGCAAACGATGAAAGATTTAAGTTTTCCTATTCAAACGATTCAGGATGCAGCGGAGCGGCATATGAAAGAATAAAGCATGAGGGCGGAGAAACAATAGAAGATATTGTTCGTGTTTTTCCTTTTTGGTTTTGTGATAATTATGTAAAGTACGGGAAAAATCCCGATACAAGGGAGTTTGACCAGCATTTTCTGATTTCGGCAATAGCACCGAGATATGTTTGTGTTGGAAGCGCAAGCTTAGATGAATGGGCTGACCAATACTCTGAACAGCTTTGTTGCATAGCGTCATCTCCTGCATGGGAGTTGCACGGACTTAAAGGTTATGTAGGAACAGATATGCCCGTAAATATAGGTGAAAGAATGTTTGAGGGATATGTCGGTTATCATCTGCGTGACGGAATACACTTTTTCTCAAGAAATGACTGGATAGCCTTAATGGAATTTATTAAAAAGAAAATGAAATAATGAATTGAAAATTGAAAATTGAACATAACATATTCCATATTCGCTATTACTTTTTGCCTCGATACAGGTAGGGGCGCTCCTTGTGTGCGTCCGCATAGCCTCCCCTTTTTTACAAAGGGGAGGGGCGATGGTTGCCGGTGGCACTTGGCTCCCCTGTGTAAGGGCGATGGTTGCCGGTGGCAACCGTTTATCGCCGACCGAGGCGGCAGCCGAGACAGCTGTCACGGAGTGACTGAAGGGTTGTGCTGTATCCACCGCCTTTGCCTTGTCCGCAATTTTCGGACGGGCTCAGCAAGCGGAGCCCCTACGATAAACCACACGGAATTTGTTTGTAGGGGATGCCAATGGCATCCCGAATAGACCCCCTTGTTAAAGAGGGGATTCGTCTTATTCACTATTACATATTACTTCTATACTCCTGACAGGTCAAAGGGAGGAGTGTATTCTTCCCTTGCACTTGACTTTTCCTGAACATAGGCGTTATGAAAGCCTAAATCATATGCGGTGTCAACCACAGAGTTATATTCAAATGATGTAATTCGTCGATTTAATTCGGGATAGGCTTCAAGCCTGCCGTTGGGAGTAAATTGGCTCATTAAGCTTAATATAAATTTGTCACAGCCGTATCGGCTTTTAAGTCTTTTTAAAATTTCAAAGGAATCCCGTCTTTGTCCGGGCAGAACAAGATGACGAACAATAACCCCTTTTTGCATAATACCATCCGCCGAAAATACCGGCTCACCCACAGTTTCTATCATGGAATCAAGAGCTGATATTGAGATTTCAAAATAGTTTTTCGCACAGCTTAATTTTTCGGCAAGGCTGTCGTCGTAATATTTTACATCTGTAAGAAAAATGTCCGCATATCCCGACAGACCTTCTATGCTCTCTTTTAACTCATACCCTCCGCAGTTGTAAACCACGGGAATATTTAAACTGCCCTCCACCGTCTTAAGGGCAGTTTTTATCTGAGGCAAAAAGTGAGTAGGGGTTACCAGATTTATATTATGAGCTCCATTTTTTTGAAGCTCTGTAAATATCTCCGAAAGTCTTTTTGCCGAAATCTTTTTTCCTGTATTTCCACAGCTTATTTCATAGTTCTGACAATATACGCATTTTAAATTGCATCCGCAAAAAAATACGGCTCCGCTTCCCCTTGTTCCGCTGATGCACGGCTCCTCCCACATATGAAGAGCCGCACGGGCGACGGTGACGGAATCGGTCATTTGGCAGTAGCCCAAATTTTTGCTTCTGTCTGTATTACATTTTCTCGGACATATATTACAATTACTCATTTAACTCAATCCACAAATTCTATTTTTTTTGAACGGTAGATAAAGAACGCACCCTTTGGCAGATTGTCATTGATTTTGCCGTCCTTCATCTCAATCGTAACGGGAGGCTTTCTTGTTTCGTAAGTGGGATCATCGCTCCATGGGTCAAAGGTGTAACGGTAAAGAGTTCTGTTTCCGCCGTTTGAGTCAATCAATATATCAAAATCACAGTTGGTGGAATTGATTGCGGCAATGGTTATATCATCCCCGGATTTTGCGGCACAGGCAAAGCAACTGTAATTTGTTGCATTATGCCATGTGGTAAAGCGGTCCGATGCTTTAACCGTGCTTGTGTTTTCTTCGTTAAAGGCGGAGGCAAGGAGCTTGTATGCATAATAAGAGGGATAAGGCGTACCCGGAGGGGTGTTTGTTCCGTACTCTCTCCTGTACACGCCGTGGACATGATAACCCTTATGGAAGCAATCTATGTTGGGGAATTCGCCAAGTCCCGGGAACTTTTGGTCGAGCATTGTCCACATCATGGACGTCTGATGTCCTGCGTTTATTGAAGCACACAGAACAACTGCAATATAGTTTCCGTGTTGAGGAGTTTGCTTGAAAACCTCAAGCTGGGTTCCGTACTCGTCAAGCCAGAAGGGCTTTCCCGTGGGGGCAACGATATCCGTAAAATCCTCACACATACTTTTCCATTCCCAATGGTAAACATAGTTATAAAAGTGTCCCGAATATATGTCGATAATATCGTCAAGGTCACGAACGGCTTTGTCTAAATGTCTGCCTCTTTCCGAATTGTTGGGACCTACCAGCAAAACCTTGTTACGAAGCTTGTGTTCAACAAGCTTTTCGTTTACTTTTTTGCAGGTGTCAACATAAAAATCCCAGTTGTTTGAATATTCCTTGGGTAAATAACGGTCATCCGTTGTGGTAGGCTCGGTAAAGAGCATTACATATTTTATGTTGTCAAGCTTACATTCATTTAAGTAATAATCCATAATGCGGGCAAAATTTTCCGCAAAGCTCTCTATGATGACGGAGATAGGGTAATTTTCCATATCTTCTTTTCCTTTGAAGATGCAATAAGGAAAACCCCATCCGGGTTGGATTGCCGCGGTTAAATTATTGTCCTTTAATTTTTGATAAAACCTGCGTCTTGATTCTATGTAGTCGCAATTTAAGTCAACCTTTTCCGTAATCGAGTTTTCTACTGCTTTTGTTGTATCAAATAAGCCTCGCAAAACCGTGGGTTTAAATTGTTTTACCACGGAAAGCTCCTGCTCCATTTGTTCGTCCAAATCTCCGTATTGAAGAAAATCCTTGTCGTATGCATAGGGGTGATAAATAGCGTTTACCCCCATAAAGTCCTTGCAAATTACATTGTCAAAATCAATTTTTAAAGTTGGGTGCAGCATAATATCTCATCTCCTTAAAAAACTTTCTTTGTAGTGTATATGCAAAATGCGCCTTTTCCCAAGGTATCGTATATTTTTCCGTCCTTCATTTCTATTTGGGTGAATTTTTCCGTTTCGTAAGCTTCGTCATCGCTCCACGGCTCAAAGGTGTAGCGGTAAAGGGTTTTGTCGCCACCGTTTGAGTCGATAACAATATTCTGGGGGCAAGCGTCGGTGTTTACGGCGATTATTGTGCAGTCCGTATCTGTTTTTGTTGCCGCCGCAAAGCAGGTATAATATGTGGCGTTTCGCCATGTGGTAAAACGATCCTCGGTTTTAACCGAGCTGACATTTTCCCCTCTTAATGCCTGTGACAAAAGCTTAAATGCGTACCAGCTCGGGTATGGTTTTCCCGCATCCTCGCAATTGTCGTAATCCCAATGATGTACGCCCCAACGGTGAACGCCGTCGTGAAAGCTGTCAATATTGTGATGTGTGCTGTTGGGAAACTTTTGATCAAACAAGCTCCATATAAATGAATATTGATGCCCTGCTGAAACAGAGGCACAGATAATTGAAGCAAGCATTGTTCCGTATTGAGGAACATTACGCAGGGTTTCAAGCTGAATTCCGTATTCGTCAAACCATACAGGCTTTCCCGTAGGTGCAACAATATCCGTAAAGTCGTCGCACATACTCTTCCATTCCCAATGATGAACATAGTTGTAAAAATGTCCCGAATATATATCGATAACATCGTTAAGCTGTTCAACACATTCCTTTAAATGTCTGCCTCTTTCCGAATTGTTGGGGCCTACAAGCTTTACCCTGTCCCGAAGTCCGCTGTCGCAAAGTCCCTTGTGAATTGCCTTGCACATGGGGATATAGAAATCAAGGGGAGTATCGTAGCCTTTTGGCGTCCAATGGTCGTCAACGGTTGTGTACTCGGTACCCAAAAGCATATATTTAATATTTGTGAGCTTACATTCGTCAAGCAAATAAAAAAGGGTTTTGCAAAGCCAGTCGGGGAAATGTGTAAATGCAAGCTCTGCGGCGTTGTCAAGGTCAGAAACACCATGACCCGTGCCGCCTATACATATAGCTATATCTACTCCTATTTCCTGTAAGCCTTTGCAAAATCCTACATAAGCATCCATTTTCTTTGAATGCATATCGTAATCTTCGCCGATTCTTGCGCAACATAAACCCGGACCAATACCCACTCGGACAATTTTCATCCCTGTTGCCTTTAACCTCTCAAGCTCGTGCTTAAAGGATAATTCCTTGTCGCCGAACTTGTCAAGCTCATCTCTTAAAGAGAAAGCGTGATAGGTTCCGCCCATTCCCAAAAAGTTGTTACATAAGACATTTTCAAAGTCTACTTTTAAAACCTGTTCCATAACAATTTGCCTCCAAATTTGAAATGTTTTTAAAAACTTTTTTTGTATTATAGCACCTTGAAGATAAAAGTCAACCCATTTAACCGAAAAATAATAATTTTGTTTTTTTGCCCAAAGAAACCTTGTGTAAGTTGGTGATTTTGACAGTACACATTATAACAAAAAGTGTTATTCTAACATATATAATAATACAATTCAAGGGAACTTTTTCATAAAAAATAAATTTATTATTAGTGGTTTTTTACAATAATATTTTTTTTTGAAATTTCCCTTGACATTTCTTGAAATGGGTGTATAATGGTGCGCGAAAAGCCAAGATAACAAATTTTTTAGTTGACGGTTTGGAGGTCATTATTATGGGAAAAGAGAAACTTGGTAGCACGGAACAGTGCAAGGAAAATTTCAGAAAAAACAACGGAAAACCATTTAGAATTTTAATGGGTTTTTACAAGGGGCATACATGGACGGTTATAAAAACCGTGGTTTTACTTGCACTTAAAACCTCGCCTGCGTGGGTTATCCCCATTGTCACGGCGAATATTATCAATATAGTAACCTACAGCGACCAACACTCCCTTAACGAGTTATGGATAAATGCGGGAATTTTGCTTATATTCCTGCTTCAGAATATTTATACCACATTTGCAACCTCAAAGGTATATGATAAATTCGTAAGAGGGGTTGAACAATCCCTGCGTTCTGCCCTTATTCAAAAGCTGCAGCTTTTGTCTATGTCATATCATAAGTCAAACAATTCGGGCAAGCTGATGTCAAAGATTATTCGTGACTGCGAAAGTATAGAAGTATTGCTTTCGTCATTGGTAAGGTCGCTTTTTGATATAGTGGTAAGCGGCGGCATTGCGGTAGCTGTTGTTATTTCTCACAGCCCGGTTGTGGCATTGTTTTTCTTAATACTTGTGCCGGTTGAGGTGTTGCTGCTTCGAAGACCGAGAAAAAACATACAAAATCGCAATATAAGCTATCGTAAAACCATAGAAAAAACACAATCCGGCGTTTCCGAAATGCTTGATATGATACCTGTTACAAGAGCTCACGGGCTTCAGGACAGAGAGATACACAATATGGATTCAAGCTTTGACACTGTAAAAAACGCAGGCTATGAGGTTGACAAGGCAAACCAATTTTTTGCGGCGCTTTCCTGGGCGTCAATGCAGATAGCGGTTCTTGCCTGTCTTGCCTTTACGGGATATCTTGCTTATTTGAAAAAAATCCCCGTTGGGGATATTGTGTTGTATCAAAGCTACTTTACCCAGCTTGTGGGATATTTTACAACCCTTTTAAGCCTCTATCCGGCAATAAGCAAGGGTATGGATGCCGTTAACTCAATAAGCGAAATCTTAAACGAGGACAATGACGAAAAGGATGGAAGGATTTACCCCCTTGAAGAGGATATGAAGGGTGCGGTAGAGTTTAAAAATGTTTACTTTAAATATGATGACGGAACGGACTATGTATTAAACGACTTTAATGTTAAGGTTGAGTCCGGGCAGAGCCTTGCCTTTGTAGGCGGTTCGGGAGCGGGTAAATCCACAATACTTAATCTGCTTATCGGATTTGAAAGACCCAATGACGGACAGATTTTAATAGACAGGGTAAACATAGCCAATCTTGACCTGACAAAGTACAGACACAATATTGCCGTAGTACCCCAGAATACCATTTTGTTCTCGGGCACAATTCGTGATAATATTACATACGGAATTGATAATGTATCGGATGAAGAAATATACAAGGTAATAAAAGATGTGGGACTTGAAGATGTGATAGAGGAGCTTCCCAACGGCCTTGATTCCAACTTGGGCGAAAACGGCGGAAAGCTGTCAGGAGGACAAAGACAGAGGATTTCTATTGCAAGAGCCCTTTTGAGAAAGCCGAAAATCATTATATTTGACGAAGCAACCTCTGCTCTTGACTCGGCTTCGGAGAAGAAGGTTCAGGCGGCGGTTGACAATATGATGAAGCATTGCACCACATTTTTGGTGGCACATCGACTTTCGACCATAAAAAATGCCGACAGAATTGCCTATGTTGAAAAGGGTAAAATTGCGGAAATAGGAAGCTATGATGAGCTTATGGCAAAGCAGGGCAAGTTCTATGAATTAAAAAAATTACAAGACTAAAGGCTGTAAAAAAGATGGGCGTCCATTTTGGATGCCCATTATCATTTCGCCGTTTCCGCAAACTATGTGGAATACACATGTAGGGGATGCCATTGGCGTCCCGGATGGGCGGTCATCGTGTCAACCACATAGCTCACCTTGTCAAAGGGTTGATGGTTGCCGGTGGTGCTACCGGCTCCCCTGTGTAAGGGGAGCTGTCTGCGGAGCAGACTGAAGGGTTGTGCTGTATCGACCGCCTTTGCCTTATCCGCATTTTTCGGACGGGCGACTCTACGTGGTCGCCGGTTATTCTGCCGGTTCCACAAACTACGCCTATGCAAATTTGCCTCCCAAAAAAACAACTACCACATAATGTATATTATGTGGTGAAAATATTTATTTTATAGAAAAATTATACCTTTATATGCAATATTTGTCAATAGGTTTTTAATGATTTCAGGTTTATTTTGTTAAAAAATGCATTATAAACAGACCAAAGCAATAAAAATATCTTTGGTCTTATTATCATATAAAAGTGTCATAGGGTGTCATCTTGTTTTTTGTTATATCCTTACCACATAATATACATTATGTGGTAGTTGCCAAAAAGGAGTACAAAACAATGGCGAATGAAAGAAAAAGATACTCTGAAATTACAATACTTTATGTTGCAGCAACATTGATCATTTTTGTAAATCATACCATTCAAGGTATATCCCATGCAGTAGGTGCACCTACTTCCGGTACACATGTAGTTATTAAACAAATTATAACTTCAATTGGGGCTGCCGGTGTGCCTATCTTTTTGTTTACAGGAGGTTTTTTGGCGGGAATTAAAAAGATCGAAAACGGAAAAGAATGGATTATAAAGAAGTGCCAACGAATTTTAATTCCGTTTTTTATTGTTTTTTTGTTGCTGACAGTAATATATCTGATAATAGGAGCAAAGGTTTCTTTAAAGCAATTCTTTATTTTGCTTTTTGATTTACAGGGATTGCAGAATTATTTTTTGATCAATGTTAACTTTTATACTGCTCCGGCAGGTATGGGACATTTTTGGTATGTCAGCATTTATCTTATTTGCTCACTTTTAACCGTTGTTTTAAATAAATACTATGAAAGAATAAATTTAAAAATAATATTGATAGCATTGTTTGTGTTACAGCCGATTTTGTTATTGTGTCATATACATATTATATATATTCTTGCATATTTCATAGGCTATTATGTTTCAAAAAGTAAGATAGAGTTATCAAATAAAAAGTATGTAATTCTTACCTGCGTTGTAATTTTTCTTATGGCATTAAGAGTTGTTTTGCGTAAATTTATAGATGGTATCCTTTACTATGACTTTTTGGTTGCGCCGACACAGAATATGATTTTGGGAATTTGGATTTTTGCTACTGTATTTTTTATCAGGAAAAAGCTTCCGGATTTGGTTGACAGGATTGCCGAAATAAAATTCGTGAAGGTATGTGCGTCGTTAACCCTTGAAATATACTTAATTCACTTTATAACAGTGATGAGTGAGATATCGGTATTCAAAATCATCGATAATATATGGGTTGCAAATGCAGCTGCTGTTGTAATTACAGCTATACTTGCCGTATTGCTTCAAAAGGCGACAAATAAAATCAACGGATTCATTGATTCAAAAAAGTAGCGTAACGGCACTAATTTGCAGGCGTAATTTAAAACCCCCAATCCATAGACTGAAAATCTAATGGTTGGGGGTTTTTATTTTTAAATATTACAGTTCAAGATTTTGAACAAATGTTTTTGCCGTATTAAATTCTTCTTCCGTTAAAGGCTCGTCTGTGCAACAGAAGGTATTATTGGTTACATCGTTGCCGGTTAATGTCCTGTACCACAAAAGACCAAGGGCATATCTTCCGAAGCCGAGGGTTGAATGGAACATATCACGGTGGATTTTAAGGCCTGCCTTTGTAAACTCATTAAAGAGCTTGCCTGATTTAATGATTCGGTCAGCGTTAATATCGGATGCCGCCTTTTCGTATGCGGCTTCAATCAGCTTAAACATCTCTTCGTGGCTTGCAAAGCCGAAGGTATTGCACAGCATATCGCTTCCTTCTTCATATGCCCATGTCTGGTGAATTACCTGCTTTGCCTTGGGGGCATATTTTTTTATGTATGCGGAAAACTCCGATAAATAGGGCTGATACGAGTCGATTTTAAAGCTGTCGCCGCTAACCTGTTGCATGGTAACAAAGTCCCAGTCACGGGTTAAAAGAGCATCCTTAACAGAAACGAAAAATCCTGTCGGCTCACCGTTAAATTCCATACCGTATGCCTTTTCGTTCTCCAATATATTTCTATAGTGACGGCTTAAAGAACAGCTTCCGATAGGAAGATTGACAACGGTCATATCAACGCCGTCCTTTTTTGCGATTTTGTGAAGATACCTTGTTGCGTCCTGAGAGAAGCTGTTTCCTATTGCTAAAACATTCATATTATTTCACCTCGTTAATATATTCGTATATAATCTTCCCGAAAATACTTTCATTGTTTTCATCAAGCTTTGACACATATTCGCAATGTGAACCGTGCATAACCTTTAACTTATATCTGCTTTCGTCATAGTTAAAATGCTTAAGTGTTGACATTAAAAGCATAGTCTGTTCGTATCTGTTTTCCATATCGTTATCCGATACAATAAATATCATATTGGGATATTCCTTGTCAAGACCAATATGGTAAAGGGCTGCCGATTCATCAATAATAACCCGTCTTGTGTCAAGACCTCTTTCCCTCAAAATATTAAAGTGACAGGTGGGCTGACCTGCATCGTGAACAAATCCGTCTATATCGAGTGGAGAGATGCCGTGCTTGCCCAAGTACTTTTTGTCGAAGCAAAGCATCATTGAAAGGTATCCTCCGGCGGAGCTACCGCCCACAAAAATTCCGTTATTTGTGCCATATTCACCAATATGGTCAATGGTCCACTTAACGGCTGCTGCCGAATCCTCGATAAATTCGGGATATTTTGCAGATTTATACATCCTGTAGTTTGCACTTACAACCAAAATGCCGTGGCTTGTTAAATATTCAGCCAAAACATCTGCCCTTGATTTGTCGTCGCTTTCAAGACCGCCGCCGTGAAAATAGATAAATGTTTTAAAGCTTTCACATTCGGGATGATAAATGTCAAGAATACATTCCTCAAATTCCCCGTATTTGATATCCGTTATCTTTTTCATCTTAATCTCCTTTACAAAATACCTGCTTTTTTGTCAAGTCTGTAGTTTCTTACATACAACACAAGGTCAAGTCCAACCATGATGAAGTTCAAAACATAGAAGAAAAGCACATACCACTTTTGCCCGATTTGGGACATATAGGTTTCGTTTACAAGCTTTGAAGCAATACCTGCTATGTAGCCAAAGAATATAAGCAATAAAAATGCAAGACTCTTTCCCTTAGTGGTGCGGGTTTTGTAGGATTTTATAACATTCATAGGCCATGAAAAACCAAAGCTCACTATCATCAAAATTTCCAATAATTCCGACATATTTAAAATCTCCCTTCCGATTTATTGCTTAAATTTTAGCAGATAAATGCCAATTTGTAAATAATACGATGCAATACAGAGCTATATATTGACAGTGATAGCGAGTGTGTGTTATTATATGTTTGAGGTGATTGTATGGAGATTTTACAGCTTAAATATTTTTGTGATGCCGCAAAGACTCAGAATTTTTCCGAAACGGCACGAAAATTTGATGTTCCCCCCTCGGATATATCCCAGACGATAAACAGGCTGGAAAAAGAGCTTGGGTGCAGTCTGTTTGACCGAAGCTCAAACAGGGTCAGGTTAAGCGAAAAGGGAACGGTGTTTTTTGAAGGCATATCAAAGGCGATGGAGTATATAGAAGATGCCTGCAATGAAATAAAAGAAGAAACGGATAAAATGAACGGGAAAATACGGATTTGCGTGGGAACAAACAGGAATATTGTAACAGGGGCAATAGAAGAGTTTAAAAACAAATACCCCGAAGCTTCATTTTATATAAATCACCGATTTTCCGAGGAGGATATTTATGATTTTGTTGTATCGAACGACAGCTTTATAAAGGGCAGTTACGAAGGAGAGCTTATTTTAAATGAAAAAATGGCACTTGCCGTGTCAAAGCAAAACCCTCTTTCGGATGTGACGGAATTATCGGCGGAAAATTTGCGTGACAAAAGATTTATAACCATGCAAAACGGAAGCAGTCTTTATAAAATAACGGAAAAAGTTTGCTCGGATATGGGCTTTGCTCCCAAGATAACAATACAGAGCGACGACCCCTTTTATATCAGAAAATATGTGGAAATGGATTTGGGGATTGCCGTTGTTCCTACAGTTTCCTGGCGTGGGCAGTTCTCGGATAATGTAAAGCTTTTAACTCTTGAAAATTGCGAAAGATGCGTATATCTGTACCGCAGAAAAACAGGGTATATGACAAGGTCCGCCGCAGAATTTTATTCCGCCCTTAAAGAAAGCTTTTCAAATCAAGCAGCAGGAAGATGAAAGGAGAAAGTTTACTTTAATAAAACAGACCGAGAAGTCAAATTCTCAGTCTGTTTTTGTATAGAAAAATTGATACTAACCGATGAACATTGATATAAGTCCGATAACCACTTGGTGCGCCGGATAGTAAACATAGAAGAACCATTTTCCAAAGGTTGACTTTTTGCCTGCAAGACCGTTATAGAACAGTTCAATTACCACAGGAACCAATACCATTCCCACTCGGTACAGTTTAAATGAGATAGCTATGTACTCATTCAATGCAAAACGATTTGTCGGAAAACCGATGTTGAAAACATATAACGCCGAAATAAGAAGATAAACACACCATTTTGCACACTTTTTGTCACGCAGATAATAGAAGGTAAGGGCTAAGAGAATCGGCATATAACCCCAGTCGCCGCCCAAAGAAATCAGCAGCATGCCGACTGTTGCAAGCACTTTAAATGGGGTTTTCCACTTTGTCTTTTCCCAAACAGTTAATGTAAGCAAGGCAAGCAAAAGGTTGGTTATTACGCTAAATGCTGAAATACAAAGGGTTTTATCTATTGATGCTATGTAATAATAGCTATACTCATAGTTGTCAATCCTTCCGGGTAAAAGCTGTATGGGCAGAAAGGAGCCTGTTTCCAAAAATGAAAATGTGAAAAGGCTGATAACCGAGAATATAAACATTCTGAGAATGTATTTCTTCAGATTTCGGGTATAACGAAATCCGTCCGCCAAGAAGTAAATCATTATGGGAAAGGTCAGTCGCCCTATCATTCGGAAAACATACCACCACAAGCTTTCCTCGGCAAATACAACCGGAGCAATGTGATCCATTGTCATGGTTATTATTGCTAAAATCTTTAATGCATTTCTGTCTAATACCTTTAATTTATTCATTATATTATCCTTTCTGTGCGATATTGTCTTTTTATACAGTATATCTAAAATCTCCTGATTTGTCAACCTTAGAAAGCTGCATTATACGGTTCGCCCATATTACATGCTTCTCGGGGAATATTTATAAATAATTGCTGAGTTCAGCATTAATTTTTTAGGCAAAAAAACAGTATTTTTTTGTTAATCGTTGTGATAAAATGAAAAAAATAAAGGGGTAGATGAAATGGAATTATTAAAAAATAACAGACGATTCAGCTTTCTGTATGACGGAAAGACAATAGATGAATGCAAGCCCAAAATTACCGAAAAAATTGAAGGCAACAAGCTTACCACGGTTTATGAATTCGATGACGGCTTGAAGGTTACGAACATTGCAACCAAAAATGAAAAATTTAACAGCTATGAGTGGGTAAATTGGTTTGAAAATACCTCGGACAAGCCCACAAAATTGATTACGGAAATTTGTGATTGCCATATTGAAATTCCATTTGAGTATGAGGAGGACAGAAAGTGGGAGGCATATTTTCCGGATGTTAAGACAGCAACAAAGATTATCTCGCCTTCCGGTTCAACCTGGACATATGATGAGTTTTCCTGTGATGTTGATAAAATTGTTGAAAACAGAAGAATAAATCATATTTATCCGGGGGAAACAAAAACCTACACCACGCCTACGGGTCGTTCCTCGGAAACCGTGGCACCCTTTTTTAATATTTCAAAAAAGGATTACGGTGTTATTTGTGCAATAGGCTGGAGCGGTAAGTGGACAAGCAGTATAACAAGAAAAAGCGACTCGGTTGTTATAACATCGGGGGTTGATGGTGCGGCATTTAAAATTTACGGCGGCGAAAGGTTCAGAACAACATCATTTGTTATGATGGAATATGATTGCGGAATTGTTGACGCACACAACAAGTGGAGAAGGCTGTTAAAGGAAAATTATTCACCAGATATTAAAAACGGTCCCTTCTGTGCCGGAATCTGGGGCGGAATGAAAACATCTTCTGTTCTCCGCAGAATAGAGAAAATCAAAAAAGAAAAACTGCCATTTGAATATATCTGGATAGATGCAGGCTGGTACGGAACGGACACAATGCCAAGCCCGGACGAATTTGAGGGCGATTGGCCGAGCCATACGGGAGATTGGACCATAAGCAAGCATATTCATCCGAATGAAATGACAGATATTTCAAAGGTGATACATGATGCAGGTATGAAGCTGATTCTTTGGTTTGAGCCTGAAAGGATTATCAACAAAACCCCTATTGCAAAAGAACACCCCGAATATTTACTCGGAAGAAGCGACGGCAATGCAGATGAAGAGAATTTGCTTTTGAATTTGGGAAACACGGAGGCTTGGAATTATTGCTTTGAAATCATATCGAAAATCATTGAAAAACTAAATGTTGATTGCTACAGACAGGATTTTAATTTTGATCCGCTTTTGTATTGGCAAAATAATGATTGGAACGGCAGACGGGGTATTTCGGAAATAAAACATATAAACGGAATGTACAAGCTCTGGGATGCACTAAGGGAGAAATTCCCCAATTTGCTTATTGATAACTGTGCATCAGGCGGAAGAAGAATTGATATTGAAACATTAAGAAGAAGCATTCCCCTTTGGCGTTCGGATTATATGTGTCCTGCAAATTATGATGATTATATATCTCAATCACAGGCGTTGGGATTTAATTTGTGGATGCCTTATTCGGGAACGGGAAGCGGCAGAGTTTATGATATATACAGATTAAGAAGCGCATATGCTTATGCAATGACTACCAACTTCACATTTTCCGAAAGAAACGAATTCGGTGAAAATCCCGAAGAGATTGAGTTTATTAAACAATTCTCAAATGAGTATTTAAGAGTAAGAGATTATTTTTCGGCTGACTTTTATCCTCTTACAGAGGTTTCGGATAAGCTTGATGTTTGGCATGGGGTACAGTTTGACCGCCCGGAAAATAACGACGGTATGATTGAGATTTTCAGGCGTGATGAGTCGCCGTATAAGAGCGCTTCATTTGTTCTCGGGAACATAGACCAATCAAAGACCTATACATTTACGGATATAGATGATGAGTCAACAGTTATTCTTTCGGGAGCGGAGCTTTGTGAAAACGGCTTTGACATTACAATTCCCCGAAAAAGAACCGCAAAGATTTTTATTTACAAATATTAAAATTTTGGATGATTTTTAAAAGCGAGAGAAAATGGGAAAAGGTGCAATTAAGCTCCGTTTCCCATTTATCATATTTGGAATAAGCTTTATGGATATTGGATTTATTCTTAAACCGTGTACATTGGCTGCATAAAAACAGCGCAGCAGCCATTAAACCACTACGCTATAAAAAGTCTAACTTTTTGGTGCCACATCAAAATCCTCGATTTTTATCAGAGCTTTTTATTCATATGAATTATAATGCACAGCAGCGTTTCTGAAGCATTCGTTATATGCGCCGGTGACAATTTTCTTAAATGCCGTCTCATCTCCACCGTAGTATATGTCCGTTAAATTGTTACAGCTTAAAAATGCAAGAAATCCTACTGTGTTAACCCCTGCCGGTATGCTTATTTCTTTAAGTCCTGCGCAACGCACACAGGTTCCTGCCGGAATAACGGTAATTGAGGACGGGAATCTTATTTTTTGGATTCCACTGTCATAGAACAAATCCACACCTATTTCCGTAACACTGTCGGGTATATAAATCTCTTTTATTTTGCCGCAACCGTGGAAGCATCCTCCGCCTATGCTCAAAAGTCCGTCGGGGAAGGTTACCTCCGTTGCACTTCCGCATTGATAGAATGCCCAGCCTCCAATTCTTTTTACATTCTTGGGAAAATTAAACTTCTTAATATTCCTACACTTATAAAATGCGGCATAGTTTACATCAACCAAGCTTTCCGGCAAATTCACTTCCGTAAGTCCGGTACAGCCGTAAAAAGCATTTTCCGCAATAATTTTTGTTCCGTCCTTTATTGTATATGTTCCACCGTCTCCGGAGTTCGATGTTTTTGAGGTTACAAGGCAGCTTCCGAAATACAAAACCTTGCCATCTTCCCAATTTTCCCCTTTGTTATAGTAACCCGAATTTAAAAGTGCTTCTTCGCCGAAAACCTCAAGGCCTTCGGGAGCATTTAAGCTTTCAAGTGCGGTACAACCGTAAAAGGCTCTTTTGCCTATTTTTTTAACACTGTTTGGAATCGTTAATTTGGAAAGTCCGCTGTCGCAGTAAAAGGCAAATCTGCCAACCGTCGTAAGAGTGCTCGGCAGGGTTACATCTGTCAGCGACCTGCAAAAATGAAAGGCATTTGCAGAAAGAGAGGTTATACCTTCATTTACCACAACCTTTTTTACGGAATCGCGGTATTCGTCCCACGGAGTATTGATAAGAAAGTCTTTCATATCACCGCTTCCGGCAATCTCCAATGTGCCTGTTTTTTCATCATATGTCCATGTTGCGTTGTCGCCGCAGCTTCCATGTGGTTCCGCCGCAAAAGCAACGGTCGAAAGTCCGCAAAGCATCATTGACAAAACGCATATTGTCAATATTAAACAAATTACTTTTTTCATACCTTTTCTCCTCTTTTAAGTGGTTACTATATAATGTAGCACATTTTTAATAAAAAGTCCATACCCAAATTAAAATTTGACAATCTTTGACGCAAGACGAGCAACCTTAAAGGGAAGTCTTTCCATTTTGTCCTTCACATTTTCAAGCTCGTCCCTTATCTTTATGGATTGGGGGCAATGACTTTCGCATTTTCCGCATTTTCTGCAAAGAGATGCGTTTGTCTTTTTACTTCTGAAGGTGGTACACATCATATATTCCCTTATCCCGTTAAACCAACCGTCGGAAGCCATAACATTATATGAACGGAAGCAGGTGGGAATATCAACTCCGTAGGGGCAGGGCATACAATAGCCGCAACCTGTACAAGGCACCTTAACATCCTTGTTAATCGCCTCCCGAACCTTGTCATAAACCTTAAGCTCATCCTCGGTTAAAGAATTCGGAAGGGCATCTGATGCAACACGCATATTTTCTTCTACCTGAGAAATTGAGTTCATTCCCGACAGAACAACGGTTACTTCGGGATGATTCCAAATCCATTTAAGTCCCCATTCCGCAGAACTTATATCAGGAGTTGCCTTTTTAAATATCTCCTTTGCGCTTTTGGGAAGACCGTCTGCAAGCCTGCCGCCCCTTAAAGGCTCCATAATAATAACAGGTATTCCTTTTTCGGCGGCGGCATTAAGACCTCTGATACCTGCCTGACTGTTCTCGTCCATATAGTTAAACTGTATCTGACAAAAATCCCAGTCATAAGCGTTCAGGATTTCTAAAAAGCCCTCACATCCGCCGTGATACGAAAATCCTATTCGGCGTATTCCTCCGTCCTCTTTCCGCCTCTTTATCCATTCTTCAATTCCCATATCCTTAAGCCTTTCAAAGCTTTTTATATCGGTAAGCATATGGATAAGATAATAGTCTATATAATCCGTTTGCAGTCTTTTTAATTCCTCATCAAATATTTTGTCGGCGTCCGAAAGCTTTTTAAGCATATAATGAGGGAGCTTTGTGGCAACATAAACTTTATCGCGATATCCCTTTGCAAGAAATTTTCCGAGGCACACCTCACTTCCGGGATAGATGTACGCAGTATCAAAATAATTAACTCCGCCTTCTATGGCGTGCTTCATTTCAGCTTCCGCTTTTTCCTGATTTATTACCCCCAACTTTTTGGTAAAACGCATACAACCGTAGCCTAAAGCCGAAAGCTCGTTTCCTGCCTTTTTATCTTTTCTCATTTGCATTTTTAAAATCCCCCTGTAAAAAAGCTGATTTACCCCTCAATCAGATAAATCAGCCGAAAATTTATAAAATCACAACCCCTGCTTCTTCGCAGATTCTCAAGGTTTCTTTGTCCCATACAGAGCTTTGCACCTCGCCGATATGAGCCTTTCCCAGCAACAGCATACATAATCTTGATTGACCGATACCGCCGCCTATTGTAAGGGGAAGCTCACCGCCGAGCAGCATTTTGTGAAAGGGCAAAGCCGCTCTGCTCTCGCAGTTTGCAAGTGCAAGCTGTTTTTTAAGAGTCTCTTCGTCAACCCTTATTCCCATAGAAGAAATCTCAAAGGCGTTTTCAAGCACATTGTTCCATATGAGTATATCGCCGTTCAATTCCCAGTCATCATAATCGGGAGCTCTTCCGTCATGTTTTTCTCCTGACTTTAACACTCCGCCTATTTTCATCAAAAATACGGTTTTATGCTCCTTTGTAATAAGATACTCTCTTTCTTTGGGCGTCTTATTGGGGTACATATCCTCAAGCTCTTGGGTGGTGATAAAGGTAACATTTCTGTTAATGCTTACCGTCACGGAGGGATATGCTCTTTTAATTTCATCAAGGGTATCACATACGGCTATAACAATTGCTTTTACCGTATTCTTAAGATATTCTTCGTTGCGCTGTTCTTTTGTGATTATTTTGCACCAATCCCATTGGTCAACATATACGGAATGGATATTGTCAAGCTCTTCATCTCTGCGAATGGCGTTCATATCCGTGTACAATCCCTTGCCTGTGTTAAAATCGTATTTTTTAAGGGCAAGGCGTTTCCACTTTGCAAGTGAATGGACGATCTGAGCGTCTGTTTCTGCATATGGAATATCAAATTCCACAGGTCTTTCAACTCCGTTTAAATTGTCATTTAATCCGCTGTCCGTCCTGACCATAAGCGGTGCCGTAACACGCTTCAGGTTAAGCGTACGGGTAAAATGTTCTGCAAAGGTTCTTTTTATAAGCTCAATGGCGGCTTGTGTATCGTAAATTTCAAGAGAAGATTTGTACCCCTCCGGAATAATGGTTCTACTCATTTGTACCCTCCTGCTATACCAATGTCATTAACTTAAGCGTTAATGACATTGCATATTGTACTATATTATAATAGAATATTATCCCGAAGTTGTCAAGTGTTTTTTGGTTTAAATGCCGTTTTCCTGCTTTGGAATAAGTATGCTGTACTCAATATAACTTTCGTTTTCGTGTTTTTCTGCTTTTGCGTTTATTCCCGAGCGTTTCATAATTTCAACCGCCCGTGATATGGTATTGGTAAATATCCGTAAATCTTTAAAAACCCTTACATTTTTAAGCTGAACCTCTCTTATATCCGGCTTTTTTAAAAGTTTGTCCACAAGCTCCTCCGTTTTGGAAACATTAAGTCCCCTGTCCGTAATAATTTTAAGTATTCTGAGCCTTTGTTTTTCCTCGGGAAGCTTAAGCAACGCCCTTGCGTGCCTTTCGGTAAGATTATTTTCCCGTATAATTTTCAAAACCTCCGGTGACAGCTTCAGTATTCTGATTTTGTTCGCAATGGTGGATTGCCCCTTCCCCAGCTTGTCCGCAAGCTCCTCTTGGGTAAGTCCGTGTTCGTTTAAGATAGCACAAAACGCCTCCGCCTCTTCAATAAAGCTTAAGTTTTCTCTCTGTATATTTTCTACCAATGCAAGGACGGCACTATCTGTGTTATCTGCCTTCATTATTATTGCAGGTATGTATGTCATACCCAGATTTTTGCAGGCGGTAAGCCGCCTCTCTCCTGCAATAAGCTCATAATTAAAAGGTCCCGTCTGTCTTACGCTTATAGGTTGCATTAAACCATGCTCCATAATGGAAATTGCAAGGTCCTGAAGTGCCGCCTTGTCAAAGCTCCGTCTTGGTTGATTTGGATTGGGAGATATACTGCTTATGGGAATGGTTCGCACCTCTCCGCATTTTGTGAAATTTCGACTGCTCTCTGCCGCCTCGTTGTCGTAAACCTTAATATGACGAGGAATCTCCGATACATTATACTCTTTTTTGTAATCCGCAATCATAATTATACCCCTTTCTCATTTGTGGTTACATATACATTCTAACACAATATATAGTAAAAATGCAAAATATTTCCATATACAAATTTCAGCAAAAACCACCGCCCGATGACAGCAAATAAAATAAAACATTATGATTTTGACAAATTACGATAAAATACGGGCATTTATTTAAGAAAATTTTTCTTGTAATATTTAAACCCATAGTTTATAATAAAATAAAGAAAGAGGCGGAGTGTTTATATTATGGACAAAAAAATATTTTGGAAATTTAATATAATAGATTTGATTATTATTGCGGCGGTTGTACTTGCCCTTATTGCTCTTATATATAAAATGTCGGGTGCTCCCGACGGAGATAAAAAAGCATATGAATTTACTTATATATGCGAAAACGCTCCTCAGGAATTATTTATGGGAATTGAAGAAGGCGAAGCCTGTGCCGACGGTGCAACCGGAGCAAAGCTGGGAACCGTTCTTTACAGACAGGCGGAGCTTTCCGAAAACGGCGAAAAAGCAAAGGGAATCATATGTTTCAAGGCGGAGGGAATTAAAATTACCCACGGAATAAACATTGAAGAAAATGTATACCTGAACGGTTCACGGTTAAACCTTGTGGTAGGAGATTCAATATTTGACGGATACATATCGGATATCCGTGAAGCACAGTAAATTGGTCGGTGCAAAACTTGCACCGACCAATTTATTTTGTATTCATCATAGGTTCAAGACAGCTATGGAGTATATTGTAACCGTAATCTAGATCGGGACACCACCTTCCCCCTAATCCTTCAAGGGTTATTACCGTGCCTGCCCAATTCATTGAAGCGGCGGAATAATACCTTCCGTGGGGTTCTCCCACAGGCGGAAGTCCTACATATGCCGCTATATGATTGAAATGTCCTCTGACACCATCCTCCGGCGTTACAAAATTTTCAAATCCGTCTCCGCTTCCGGCTCTGATACCTGCCCAATTGTTCTGCTCAGGCTGAACCTGTCCGCCGTATCTTCCGTAGCCTGTTTCCTTTGCCGCCTGTGCGTAAAGTATAGCAGGATTAAGTCCCGTGATTTCTCCGTACTTCCAATATATATCGGCAACATCTACAAATCTGTCCGCCGCACCGCAGTTTCTTGCCCACTTTTTTGCCGTTTCAAGACTGACGCTCGGCTCGCTCACAAGGGGAGTATGGGACATTTCCAGTCCCAAATCCGAAATAATTCTGTAAATCAACGCACAGGCTTCCGCTCTGGCTATATTGCTCTTTGGATTAAGCTTGCCGAAGGAGCCTTTTACATATCCCCTTTGGACAGCAATACAAAGCTGTCTTTTATATTCTTTCGACACATCGCCGTAATCCGCAAAGCCTTTTAAAACATCGGGGTTATCGACAATTTCGTCATCCAGTCCGCACATTATCACAAGAGATGAAACAAATTCTTCTCTTGTGGTGGGAATTGCAACATTTTCGTCATTTGTTTTCGCCTGTACATAAGCGTTGCAGGTGTTTATGTAAGGATAAGACCATCGTCCATTATCTACATCGGTATTTACACTGTCGGTTATAATATCATCCGCAAATGCAACAACAAGCATTTTTGCCGTCTGCTCGTTGGTAATAAAATTCCCCAACGCCAAATCGCCGTTTTCCATTCCGCTTAATATTCCTGTTTCGGTGCAATAGCTTACCGCATCCATTGCCCATTCGTAAGGCTGTGCCCCAAAGGATACCGTTATTGACAGGATAATGGCAAGTGTCAAAAATAATGGCGTAATCTTTTTCATAAAATCATCCTCAATATAATTACTTTCTTTAAATATTGAGTATACTACGAATTATAAATTATGTCAATGAAAGTTACTTAACTATAACACACTGGCGGAGCATTTTGCTCCGCCACTGCGTTACTGTACCTTTTCGATATCGAATTTGTCATCTTTTACAACGACCTTTATTGAATCTCCCGATGATATGCTTCCGTCAAGCATTTTTTCGGCTATCATATCCTCGATTTTGCTCTGGATAACTCGCCTTATCGGTCTTGCTCCGAATATGGGGTCAAAGCCTTCTTCTGCAATTTTGGAAATTGCATCTTCGGAAATCTCGGCAGTTATCTTGTTTTCCTTAAGTCTGTCTGCAAGCCTGTCAAGCATTTTTGCAGAAATCTCTTTAATATCGTCATTTTCGAGCTGATGGAAAACAATCATCTCATCGATACGGTTTAAAAACTCAGGTCTGAAGGCCTGCTTAAGCTCGCCCATTACCTCGCTTTTAATCTTTTCGTAGCTTCTTTCGCCGTTTCCGTCATCTGTTGAAAATCCGAGACTTTTCGGAACATCCGTAATTTTTCTTGCACCCAAATTAGATGTCATAATAATAACCGTGTTCCTGAAGTCAACTCGTCTGCCTTGGGAATCCGTCAGTATTCCGTCCTCCAAAATCTGAAGCAGAATGTTAAATACATCGGGGTGTGCCTTTTCTATCTCGTCAAATAACACAACGGAGTAAGGCTTTCTGCGTACTTTTTCCGTAAGCTGTCCGCCCTCGTCATAGCCCACATATCCGGGAGGAGAGCCTACAAGTCTTGATACCGTGTGCTTTTCCATATACTCGGACATATCAATTCTTATCATTGAATCCTCGTCCCCGAACATGGCTTCTGCCAACGCCTTTGAAAGCTCGGTTTTTCCCACACCGGTAGGTCCCAGGAAGATAAATGAGCCTATTGGTCGTTTCGGGTCTTTAAGTCCAACCCTTCCGCGGCGTATTGCCTTTGCAACGGCGGATACAGCCTCCCCTTGTCCAACAACTCTTTCATGCAGGATTTCTTCAAGCTTCAAAAGTCTTTCACTCTCTGTTTCTTCTATTGCTTTTATGGGGACACCTGTCCACATGGAAATTATTTCGGCAATCTCACTTTCCGTAACCACGGCTTCGTTTGAACTGTTGTTCTTTTCCCAGCCTTCTTTGGTTTCTTCAAGCTCTTTAACAAGGTCTTTTTCTTCATCCCGAAGCTTTGCTGCCTTTTCATAATCCTGAACGGTAATTGCCGCCTCTTTTTCCTTGCGGACTTCCCCTATTTTGTCCTCCAGATCCTTAACATCGGGAGGAGCGGTAAGGGTTTTTATCCTTATTCTCGAAGCCGCTTCATCAACAAGGTCTATTGCCTTGTCCGGCAAAAATCTGTCGGAAACATAACGCACCGAAAGTTTAACTGCCGATTCAAGTGCCTTATCCGTGATTTTTACACGGTGGTGTGCCTCGTACTTATCCCTTACGCCCTTTAAAATTTCAATACTTTCTTCTTCTGTGGGTTCGGATAAGGTTACAGGCTGAAATCTTCTTTCCAAAGCGGCATCCTTTTCAACATGTTTCCTGTATTCATTAAGGGTTGTTGCACCTATTACCTGTATTTCGCCTCGTGCAAGAGCAGGCTTTAAGATATTTGCTGCATCAATCGCTCCCTCTGCCGCTCCGGCACCGATGATGGTGTGAAGCTCGTCAATAAACAGGATTATATTTCCAGCCTTATGGATTTCCTCCATAGCGGTTTTAAGCCTTTCTTCAAACTCGCCTCTGTACTTTGCCCCGGCAACCATAGAAGACATTTCAAGAGTAACAACCCTTTTGTCCTTAAGTATTTCCGGAACCTCGCCTGCCGCTATCTTCCGGGCAAGTCCTTCTGCCACCGCTGTTTTGCCAACGCCCGGCTCCCCGATAAGACAGGGGTTGTTCTTTGTTCTGCGGCTTAATATCTGAACCACTCTCTCTATTGCCTCATCTCTGCCGATTACAGGGTCAAGCTTATCCTCTTTTGCCATTTTCGTAAGGTCTCTGCCGAATTTCATAAGGGTAGGAGCATTTGTTTTTCCCCTTACTTTTCCTCCGTCTTCGGTTGGCTCAAAGGCTTCTCCGCCACCGCCCTCGTTTAAGAGATTTAAAATTTCGCCGTAAAGCTTCTGAGGTGAAATTCCAAGCTCAAGGAGTATTTTTACCGCTATACTTTCGCCTTCACGCAGTACGGCAATCAAAATATGCTCCGTTCCCACATAATTGTGACCGAGGCGTCTTGCTTCTATATAACTGTTCTGCAAAACACGCTTTGTCCTCGGGGTAGCATCGGGATTAACCCCCTCAATCGGCTCGCCCGTGCCGATGAGAGTATCTATTTTTTCTATTACTCTTTCATCGGTTACGCCGTTGGCTTCCATAATCTTTCCGGCAACGCCGTCATTTTCTCTGATAAGTCCCACAAGCAAATGCTCTGTGCCTACATAATTCTGACCAAGCTCCAAAGCCGCTTTTGCCGCATAGTCCAACACTATTTTTGCTTTTTCCGTAAGTCTGTCTCCAAACATATCTATCACCCTTTCACATTAGTTCTCTTCCGTAAGAATTTCCCGAACCAGCTCTGCCCTTTTTAAATCACGGTCATTTGCGCTGACAAGGTTATAGTTTTTAACTATATTTGCAGGCATAACCTCATACAAAGCTTTGTTCAGTCTGCCGTAGTCAACCCCTTTAATAATGCCCAGCTGAACGGCAAATCTCATATCCGACAATCTGTTTATTGCCTCATCCGAGGATAAAATCACGGCGTTTATAAGCACGCCGAAGGACCTTTTAAGTGTATCCTCTATACGATATTTGTCGGCTTTATACATCTTCTCTCTTACGGCTTTTTCTTTTTCGATTACCTCTTTTACGATTTGCTCAAACCTTTCAAGAATGTTTTCCTCTGTTTCGCCCAAGGTTTCCTGATTGGATATCTGATATATATTTCCGCTTGCCTTGGTTCCTTCTCCGAATATTCCTCTTACCGTCATACCCAGCTTGCTTAATGAGTCAATAATGCTGTTGATTGAACCGCTCATTGTAAGTGCCGGCAAATGCACCATAACGGACGCTCTCATTCCCGTACCCAAATTGGTGGGACAGCAGGTCAGATAACCGAGCTTTTCGCTGTAGGCATAATCAACGGAGCTTTCAATCATATCGTCGATTTCATTTGCGGTCTTAAAGCACTTTTCAAGGTCAAGTCCTGCCGACATACATTGGATTCTTAAATGGTCCTCCTCGTTTATAAGCACACTTATTGAATTATCATCATTTAAAAGCACACCTCTTTTTTTATTGCTGTTTATCATCTGGGGGCTTATAAGATGCTTTTCGGCAAGAGCCTGTGCCTCATAATCCTTCATTGCTCCGATGTCAATATAGCTTAATTTTATTTTTCCGTCTGCAATGGCATTTTTGCATTTTTCTATAATAGAGAGCTGTTGCTCCTCATTTGCCCTTTCGGGAAAAGGAATTCCCGTAAAGTTTCTGGCAAGCCTTACCCTGCTTGATAATACGATATCGCTTTCTTTTCCGCTTTCCGTGTACCACATACTCTACGCCTCCTCCTTGTTATTCCCGTTTTTTAAATCCTTGATTTCGTCCCTGAGCTTTGCCGCTTCTTCAAATTCCTGTTTGTTTACGGCATCCTTAAGCTTTGCTTCAAGCTCGGAGATTTTTTTGTTTAGCATAACGCTTCCGCCGCCTCTTTTGGGTATCTTTCCCAAATGCTCGGTCGCCTGATGAATTTGCCGAATCGGTCTTATCAGCCTGTCGCCGAACGCCGTATAGCAATCTCCGCAGCCCAGCCTTCCGGTTTTCAAAAATTCATTGTATGTCATATTACAGGTAGGGCAGGAAGCTATTCCGTGCTCTCCTGCGATTTGTGACTGCTTTCCTCCTGTGATTATTCCCGTAAGGAAATCACTTATTCCGAAATTTAAGGGATTGCTTTCCTTAAATCCGTTCTGCTCGGCAGCACATTTTGAACAGAGGTGATATTCCTCTTTGTATCCGTTTATAATTCTTGTAACATGGGTTGTTGCTTCTCTTTTATTACATTTTTCGCATTTCATTTTTATCATCCTTTCTTTTATTATGCTATGGTAACAAGCATATTTTTAAGTATTCTCGCTCTTAAATAATCCTGCTCCGGCTGCTTAAGAGGTATTGCCTTTTCCGAAAGTGCCGCAATAATAAGCTTTGCCTCTTTTTCGCTTATCAAGTCATAATCGGCACAATTTCTCACTATTGCCGCCGCATCGGTAAAGGAAAGATATTCGCCAACAGTATTTACAACATGCATCATTTGATTTCCCTGTTTGGGAACAACTCTTGTTATCTTTATATATCCGCCGCCGCCTCGTCTGCTTTCCACTATATATCCGCGCTCCGGCGAAAACCTTGTGGATATAACATAGTTTATTTGGGACGGAACACAACCGAAATGCCCTGCAAGCTCATTCCTTTTAAGCTCGATTTCTCCGTTTCCTCCCGTCATCATTTCCTTTATAAATTCTTCTATTAAATTACTTAATCCCATTTGATAATCTACCGCCCTTCAAAATCAAATTTGACTTTGACTTTCCTTGACCTTTAATTACATTATAGCACGGAAATTTTATTTGTCAATAGTTTTTTAAAAAATTTTTTAAAATAATTTCGGGAAAAGGTATTGACAAACATAAACAGATGTGATATTATATCAAAGTTGCATGAATTAAATACACGGAGGGGTTCCCGAGTGGCCAAAGGGGGCAGACTGTAAATCTGTTGCATCTTGCTTCGATGGTTCGAATCCATCTCCCTCCACCAGAAAAAGCACCGATTTTGTCGGTGCTTTTTCAGCTAAATTCGCCTGTCGACGAGCTAAATTTGCGATGCAAGCAAGATGAATAACCATAGGTATTCTACAAGATTGAGTTTGGGCATTAAGACCAAAGGGGTTGTAGCAAAATGATTTTTTAAAGTCTTTTGCTACAACCCCTGGTCTTTTTGAACTAAAATCCTTAAAGACTGTTCCGAAGTATTATTTTATAACGGTTTTGCTTCAAATGTTTTTTTGCTTAAATAGTCAAGGCATCCGTTGTCCCCTTTAAAATCGAAAATAAGCTTATACGCCGTAAGGTGTTGGAACTCTCTTTTGCCGTCGGGAGTTGCGCCGTATTTTACATCTCCCGTAAGAGGCGCACCCAGATAAGACAGACAGGCTCTGATTTGGTGGGTTCTTCCCGTTAAAAGCTCGGCTTCCACCAAAACGGTCGACGATTTTTTTATTGTTTTGTATATGGTTTTACATAGAAGGGCGTCCTTTTGTTTTTCGGGATAAAAAATCATTTTCCGCAGTTTTTCATCCTTTTTCAGATACCCCGAAAGTATGCCTTTTTCGGGAGTGGGTACATTTTCTGTTTCGCAGAGATACAGCTTTCGTATTTCGCGATTTTTTATTTTCTGGTTTAAAATGCGTAATGCCTCCGAGCTTTTTGCGGCTATCAAAAGTCCCGATGTGTTGCGGTCTATCCTGTGACACAGAGAGGGGATAAAGGCGTGAGCCTTAATCTCACCTTTCCTGTACAAATAGGAGCGAACCCTGTTTTCAAGGCAGTCGCCGTCCCCTTGAGATAAAAGCCCCGATGGTTTGTGGGCAATAAGAATGTTTTCGTCCTCATATACAATATTTACGGAGGGCGAAATATCAATCCACGGAAAATCGTTGTCTTCTGCCTTGAAAAGCTCGTCGTTTATATAAAGACATACCCTGTCATTTTCCGAAAGGCGAAAAGAGCCATCCCTGTGACTGCCGTTTACACGAACCTTCTTTTTTCGCAGGGACTTGTATACCTCGTTTGTTTTTCCGTCTTTAAGCAACTTTGCAATAAATTTATCAAGTCTTGTTCCGGCATCGTATGCCGATATAATATACTCTTTCATATCCTTCAACCTCAACTATATTATAAAGCATAATGCAAAAGTTTGCAATAAACTTAAAAAAACTTTTTTAAATACTTGTAAATTTAAAAAAAATGTGTTATTATAGACAATGTATATGTTTAAATGATAGGATAGGGATGAGATGTACTATGAAAGACCAATTGATTCAAATAAAAAAAGCGGCGGAGGAAGCGTTAAAGGCCTCAAACACCCTTGAAGCCCTGGAGGAAATCCGAGTTAGGTTTTTGGGCAAAAAAGGTGAGCTTACGGGCATAATGAAGGGTATGGGCGGACTGTCCCCCGAGGAAAGACCCAAAATCGGTCAGCTCGCCAATGAGGTGCGCACTTTTGTAACCGACGAACTGGAAAAGAGCAAAAAGGTTCTTGAGGACAAAATGTCCGAATTAAAGCTGAATGCCGAAAAGATAGATGTTACCATTCCGGGTAAAATGCCGGAAAAGGGCGGAAAGCATCCTATGACTCGAATACTCGACGAGTTACAGGGTATTTTTGTAGGTTTGGGATTTACCGTAGTTGACGGACCGGAGGTTGAGCTCGATTATTATAACTTTGAGGCTCTTAATATACCTCCCGACCACCCTGCAAGAGATACACAGGATACATTTTACATAAGTGACAATGTTGTACTCAGGACACAGACATCTCCGGTTCAAATAAGAGTAATGGAGAAGCAAAAGCCTCCTATCAGAATTATTGCTCCGGGCAGAGTGTACAGAAGCGATACGGTGGATGCAACCCATTCACCCGTATTTCATCAGGTGGAAGGACTTGTTGTGGACAAGGGAATTACAATGGCGGACTTAAAGGGAACTCTTGAGCTTTTTGCCCGTCAGCTTTACGGCGAGGATACAAGGCTCAGATTCAGACCTCATCACTTTCCCTTTACGGAACCCAGTGCAGAGGTTGATATTTCCTGCTTCAACTGTGGCGGAAAGGGATGCAACATCTGTAAAGGCGAAGGTTGGATAGAAATTTTAGGCTGCGGAATGGTTCATCCCAAGGTGCTTAAAAATTGTAATATCGACCCTGACGAATATTCGGGTTTTGCTTTTGGTATCGGTCTTGAGCGTATAGCCATGTTTAGTTACGGCGTAAAGGATTTAAGAATGTTCTACGAAAACGATGTACGTTTTCTTAATCAGTTTTAGGAGGGCGGAGCAAATGAAATTACCATTATCGTGGCTTAAAGATTATATGAATACGGACGGCATAGAAAATGCCGACTATATGTACAAGATGACAATGACAGGTTCCATTGTTGAAGGAATCGAGAATAAAGCGGCTGAATTTAAAAATGTTGTAACGGGCAAAATACACAAAATCGATAAGCATCCCGATGCAGACAAGCTTGTTGTATGCCAGGTGGATGTGGGCGAGGAAGCACCCATACAGATTGTTACGGGAGCAAGCAATGTTTTTGAAGGAGCCATAGTACCCGTTGCAAAGCATAAAAGCTGTTTGCCCGGAGGCGTAAAAATCACAAAGGGCAAGCTGAGAGGGGTTGAAAGCTTCGGAATGATGTGTTCAACAGATGAGTTGGGCATTTCCGAAGAGCGTGCTACAGGCATTTTGATTCTGCCCGAGGATACTCCCGTCGGCGAGGATATAACCAAGGTTCTGGGACTTGACGAAAGCGTTGCGGAATTTGAGATTACTTCAAACAGACCGGATTGTATGAGTATCATCGGTCTTGCAAGAGAGTCGGCGGCGACCTTTGACCGTGATTTGAATATTAAAACGCCTGTAGTTTCCGAAAATTCGGAAAATGTTTCGGATTACGCAAGGGTTGACATTGACGATACCGAGCTGTGCAGCAGATTTGTTGCAAGAGCGGTTAAAAATGTTAAAATCGAACCCTCACCCGAGTGGATGCAAAAAAGACTTAATTCCTGCGGGATAAGAGCAATCAATAATATAGTTGATATTACGAATTATATTATGCTTGAATACGGTCAGCCTATGCACGCATATGACCTTGATAATGTAGAGGGCAAGCATATAATCGTCAGAAGAGCGAAGGAAAAAGAACAGCTTGAAACTCTTGATGACCAACCGAGAACATTGGACGAAAATATGATAGTAATATCCGATGACAAGCGTGCAATCGGTGTTGCAGGCGTTATGGGCGGAGCAAATTCGGAGGTTACGGAAAATACAACAACCGTTCTTTTTGAGTCGGCTTGCTTTAACGGTGCTCTTGTACGCCGAGGGGCAAAGGCTTTGGGACTTCGTACGGATGCCTCCGCTTTGTTTGAAAAGGGGCTTGACAGCGAAAACTGTCTGCCTGCCGTAAACCGTGCCTGTGAGCTTATCTGTGAGCTTGGAGCAGGAGAGGTCGTAGGCGGTGTTATAGATGTATATCCCGTTAAAAAGCAGAAAAGGGTTATTCCCTTTGAACCGGAAAAGATAAATAAGTTTTTGGGTATGGAAATACCAAGGACCGAAATGGAAAGCATACTTAAAAAGCTTGAGTTTGAGGTAGAGGACGGCAATGTATATGTCCCCACATTCAGAGGCGATGTAGAGGGAATGGCGGATATTGCCGAGGAGATTGTCAGAATTTACGGTTATGAAAAGATACCTACCACTCTTATGAAAGGCGAGATGGTTGCAGGCGGTATCGATGCCGGAGAATATGTTCAACATATCGTAAAAATCAACCTTACTCAATCAGGTCTTTTTGAGGCGATTACATACTCATTTATTGACCCTGATGAAAACGCACTTGTGAATATTCCTCCCGATGACAAAAGAAATAATTTTGTAAGAATAAAAAATCCGTTGGGAGCGGAAAACAGCGTTATGAGAACAGATATGGCGTCATCCGTACTTAAGATTCTCCGCACCAACTATACAAGAAGAAACGCAAAGGCAAGGATTTTTGAGTTAGGCAAGCTGTTTACTCTCATTGAAGGCGAGGAGCTTCCCAAGGAAAGCCGGTGTCTTGCTATCGGTATGTACGGAGAATGTGACTTCTATGATATAAAGGGAATTGTTGAACAAATGCTCAATAATGTGGGAATATATGATTATGAGTTTGAAGCTTGCAGCGACAACAAGACCTTCCATCCCGGTCGTTGTGCAAGGATAAAGCTTTTGGGCAAGGTTCTGGGAACGGTAGGACAGGTTATGCCCAAGGTTTGTGATAACTTTAAGATTGATACAGAAGCATATATGGCGCTTATTGATTTTGAACAAATTGTGGAAAATGCTTCCTTTAAGAGATATGCAAAGGAGCTTCCCAAGTTCCCGTCCGTTACCCGTGATATTGCAGTCATTGTTGACAATGACCTTCCGGTGGGAAATATTGTCAAGATAATAGCAGAGAAAAAAATAGATATAATAGAAGAGTGTAAGCTTTTTGATATTTATCAGGGCGAACAGGTAGAAGAGGGCAAGAAGAGTATTGCTTATTCCATTACATTCAGGGCAAATGATAAAACTCTTACGGATGATGATGTAAATCCGATTATTGACTCTATACTTAAAGACCTTGAGAAAAAAGCCGGAGCACAGCTCAGATAAAGAATTTAGCAGAAAGGTAAGTGATAAAATGGATAACAAAAATGATTTCGGTAATACCGTGAAATTCAATGTAAATCAGGATAAACCCATGGAGCCGAGAGAAATCTTAATCGGAGTCCACAATGCTCTTACGGAAAAGGGATACAATCCCATAAATCAGATAGTGGGTTATATACTGTCGGGAGACCCCTCGTACATTACATCTCATAACGGAGCAAGAAGCCTTATAAGGAGGCTTGAGCGTGATGAGATATTAGAGGAGCTTGTGACATTTTATGTAGAGCACACCACCGAAAAATAATTTTTTAGGGCTGAACGGAAAATAGTGCAGATTGGACAAACTGAACCCGAAGGCGTACATAGGTACTCCGAGAGGTGAAGTTTGTTCAAAACACAAATCGTTTTTATTCTGAAATTCGTTATTTAACGAATTTCTACCTTAATTTTTCCTCATTTTGTTGTTTATGCAACTTGAAATGCTTGTATTATATTCTTTCAACGATTTGTGTGGTCTGTGCATTTTGCACCGGCCCATTTTTATTTTGTTATCATTGTTCCTATTCCGCTGTCGGTAAATATTTCAAGAAGCAGGCAGTGTGGAACCCGTCCGTCAATAATATGTACGGTGTTGACACCTGCATCCATTGCTTCAATACCGCCTTTTACCTTTGGTATCATACCCCCTACGATTTTGCCTTCGTCAATCATCTTGTTTATCTCCGCTTTGCTGATTCTGTAAATAAGCTCGTCGCTGTCAGGGGACTCTTTTATTCCGTCGATATCCGTAAGAAGAATAAGCTTTTCCGCTTTAAGTGCCGAGGCAATGGCTCCTGCCACGGTATCGGCGTTTATGTTGTAGTTGTTGCCTTCGTTATCCGAGCCGATAGGTGCAATAACGGGGATGTAGTCGTCTTGAGTTAAAATGTTCAGGATTTTTTCATTTACCTTTACGATGTCCCCCACATAACCTATATCCGTTTTCTTTCCGTCTACCTCGGGATAATACTTTTTACATTCCAGAAGATTTCCGTCTATTCCCGATATGCCAAGACCTTTTCCGCCCTTTGAGCAAAGAAGAGAAACAATTTCTTTGTTTGTTTTGCCGATAAGAACCATTCTTGCCACATTCATTGTCTGTTTATCGGTAACACGCAAGCCGTTTACAAATTCGCTTTCAATATTGAAGGTTTTAAGCGCAGAAGAAATATCGGGACCGCCACCGTGTACCACAATGGGATTTATGCCGATGTATTTAAGAAGGGTGACATCCTCCATAACTTTATTTTTAAGGCTTTCGTTTATCATGGCGTTGCCGCCGTATTTGATTACAACAGTCTTTCCGTAGAAGTGTTGCATATAAGGAAGCGCTTCGATAAGAATTTTTGCCTTATCTATAATTGGTTTGATTTCCGGTTGGTCCATAGCCATTTTCCTTTCTTATTATAAATAGTTTGGTATCATCTCAAGTCCTGTTTTTTCGTCAAGACCGTATAAAATATTCATATTCTGCACGGCCTGTCCTGCGGCACCTTTTATAAGGTTGTCTATGCATGAGATAACAACGGCACGGTTTAAACGTTCATCAAGGGCAATTCCGATTGACACATTGTTTGAGCCGTTGACAAATTTAAGCTCGGGAAGCTTGCCCGTATCGCAAACCTTTACAAAGGGTTCTCCCTTGTAAAAATCCTTGTATAAAGAAACAATTTCATCAAGGGAAGCTTTTTTGTTGAGATTTATGTAGCAGGTTGCAAAAATGCCTCTCTTCATAGGTGCAAGGTGGGGGGTAAACGTAAGGATTATATCCTCGCCTGCGGCGTGAGAAAGCTCCTGCTCAATTTCCGAGGTGTGTCTGTGACAAGCTACTTTATATGCCTTCATCGTCTCGGTACACTCGCAGAACATATTGGGGAGGTTAAGACCTCTGCCGGCACCTGTTACGCCTGATTTTGCGTCGATAATAATACTGTGATTATCCGCTATTCCAGATTTAACAATGGGATAAAGTCCCATAATGGAACAGGTTGTATAACAGCCGGGATTTCCGATAAGACGTGCGGTTTTTATCTTGTCACGGTAAAGCTCGCAAAGTCCGTACACCGACTTTGAAAGAAGCTCCGGGTCGGAGTGGGGCATCCCGTACCATTTTTCATAAACCTTGGGGTCGTCATAGCGGAAGTCTCCGGATAAATCAATGATTTTAAGACCTTTTTCGTAAAGGGCGGGGATAACCTCTTTTGAAGCACCGTGAGGAAGTGCCGTAAAAACAACATCGCAGTTTTCTGCTGCATCGTCTACATCAAGAGGTGTGCAGACAACATCGCATACACCTTTTAAGTTTGGATACAGCTCCGAAATCTCCGTGCCGTCATAGGAGTGTGAAACTATCCTCGTAATTGAAACATCCTTGTGATTTGAGAGCAACCTTACAGTTTCTATACCTGCATATCCGGTAGCTCCAAGTACACCTGCTCTAATCATTTTCGTCCATCTCGATTCTTAATTTAAGTTTAAACAATACCGATTATAACCGATTTGTATGAAATTTTCAAGTATACGGCGGTTAAAATGATTATTTTTGGTTATTTTTTCAATAATGAAATAATCCGGTTAAACTCTTTATACATTTTTACTAAAAAGAAAAATTTAATTTTGTGTATTTAGGCTCTAACAATTTCATTTAAAGTGTGGTACAATACTATGGAAGATTTAGCGAAAGTATAGGAGGTTTTTGATATGGCAAGTTTAAGTCTTAAAAACATAACAAAGACTTATACCGGCGGTTTTACTGCCGTTAAGGATTTTAATCTTGATATCGAGGACAAGGAGTTTATAGTATTCGTAGGACCCTCGGGTTGCGGTAAGTCTACAACCCTGAGAATGATTGCGGGACTTGAAGAAATCACCGGAGGAGAGCTTTACATAGGCGACCGTCTTGTAAACGATGTTGTTCCTAAGGACAGAGATATAGCTATGGTTTTCCAGAACTATGCTTTGTATCCTCATATGACAGTTTATGAGAATATGGCATTCGGTCTTAAGCTCAGAAAGTTCCCCAAGGCAGAGATTAAGGAAAAGGTTAATGAGGCAGCTCAGATTTTGGGACTTGAAAGTCTTCTTGACAGAAAGCCGAAGGCTTTGTCCGGCGGACAAAGACAGCGTGTTGCATTGGGACGTGCTATCGTTCGTAATCCTAAGGTATTTCTTATGGATGAGCCTCTTTCAAACCTTGATGCAAAGCTTAGAGTTCAGATGAGAACCGAGATAGGTAAGCTTCATAAAAAGCTTCAGACAACATTTATATATGTTACACACGACCAGACAGAAGCTATGACAATGGGTACAAGAATTGTTGTTATGAAGGACGGCGTTATTCAGCAGGTTGACTCGCCTACAAACCTTTACAACTTGCCTTGCAATATGTTTGTTGCGGGCTTTATCGGAAGCCCCCAGATGAACTTCTTGGATGTTACCGTAGAGTGTAAGCCCGACGGAACGTACCTTACAAACGGAGGTTTTAAGATTAAGCTTCCCGACGGTAAGGGCAAGAAGGATGAGGTTATGGCTTATAACGGCAAAGAAGTTGTTATGGGTATCAGACCTGAAGATATTTATGATGACCAGATGCATATTACGGATATGCCGGAGTGTGTATCGGATGTAACCATAGATATTACGGAGCTTATGGGTGCCGAAACATATCTTTATTTCAAGATTTGCGGAGTAAACTTTACTGCAAGGGTTAATCCCCGTACAACGGCTGAACCCGACCAGAAAATCAAGATTGTTCTTGACTCTAACAAAATCCATCTCTTTGATAAAGAAACAGAAGAAACTATCATTAACTGATAAATCAAGATTAGACAGGCTGCGGCAAATTTATTTTGCCGCAGCCTTTTTTGCACTTCTTTACACGGATAGCATATATTATAAAGAGGTGTTGTAATTGAACAGGCTTTTGACATTTTCGTTTATTGGCGGAGATTTAAGACAACTCCGTGTAATTTCCATTTTGCAGGAGATGGGACATAAAATAAGAGTATTCGGGATAGACTCAAAAGAGCTTCCCCACAGTATATACAGGGCATCATCCCTAAAGGATTGCCTGACGGATTGCGATGTTGTGTGCCTGCCTCTTCCTTATACAAGGGATGGGCAAAACATAAACTGCGATTTAACAAAAGAAAAAATAGGGACGGAGGATTTAAAGGATGCACTTCCCTACGGCAAAACGGTGCTTGCAGGGAAGGCGGATAATATAATCTCGGATATATGCAAGGAGAAAAACGCAAGGCTTTTCGATTATGCCAACCGTGAGGAAATGGCAGTTATGAATGCAGTGCCAACCGCCGAGGGGGCAATAGAAATTGCCATGAATAATACGACTCATACAATAAACGGCAGCCGTTGCCTTGTTGCAGGCTACGGGAAAATCGGAAAGGTGCTGTCGGGATACCTTAAGGCATTGGGGGCAGATGTGACGGCGTCTGCAAGAAAGTGCAAGGACATAGCCTTGATTAAAGCTATGGGAATAAGAGCGGTCAAGACCGAGGAGTTAAGGAATAGTGAGCTTGATTTTGATATAATCTTCAATACAATTCCGACGGTGGTTTTTGACTTTGAAGTTTTGGCAAAAACAAAAAAAGATGTGTTAATAATTGATTTGGCATCGGCTCCCGGAGGCGTGGATTTTGAAATGGCGAAAAGCCTTAACAGGAAAACAATATGGGCTCTGTCCCTTCCGGGTAAGATCGCTCCCGATACCGCCGGTGAAATTGTGGCGGATACAATAATAAATGTGCTGGAAGAAACGGGGGTGTGACAGTTGACAACAGAGAAAAGACTTAAGGTGGGATTTGCACTCACAGGCTCATACTGCACTTTCCAAAAGGTGATAAATACAATGTCGGAAATGGCAAAAGAGGTAGACATAATTCCCATTTTTTCGGACAACAGTCAAAGGGCAAAAACAAGGTTCGGAAAGGGAGAAGAATTTGTGGAAAGGATAGAAGAAATAAGCAAAAATAAAGCTATTAAAACCATAGAAGAAGCAGAACCCATTGGGCCGAAAAAGCTTATTGATGTATTGGTGATTGCCCCATGTACGGGAAACACAATCGCAAAGCTTGCAAACGGGATTGCAGACACAACGGTTACCCTTTCGGCAAAATCCCAGCTTCGGAATAACAGACCTGTTGTGATTGCGATTTCCACAAATGACGGACTTGGTGCAAATGCAGTAAATATAGGGAAGCTTTTGGCGAGAAAAAATATTTATATGGTTCCCTTCGGGCAGGACGACTGTATGGAAAAAGAAAATTCTCTGATTTCGGATTTTGATAAAATATTGCCTGCAATAGAAAAAGCGGTTGAAGGCAAACAGCTTCAACCGATATTGTTATAGTGACAAGACGCATTTTCGGACGGGCTCAGCAAGCGGAGCCCCTACGATGAACCACACGGAACATCCGGTAGGGGCGCTCCTTGGTGCGCCCGCATAGCCTCCCCTTTTTTACAAAGGGGAGGGGCGATGGTTGCCGGTGGTGCTTGGCTCCCCTGTGTAAGGGGAGCTGTCACGGAGTGACTGAAGGGTTGTGCTGTATCCACCGCCTTCGCCGTTTCCGCCAAATTTTTCGGACGGGCTCAGCAAGCGGAGCCCGTACGATGAACCGTGCGAATAAACAGTAGGGGCGCTCCTTGGTGCGCCCGCATAGGCTCCCCTGTGTAAGGGGAGCTGTCACGGAGTGACTGAAGGGTTGTGCTGTATCCACCGCCTTCGCCATTTTCGCCGCATTTTTCGGACGGGCTCAGCAAGCGGAGCCCCTACGATGTAACAAATGGAAAATGCAAAATTATTGTTCAAATTCATATAATCAATTTCGCATTTATCATACCACATACAAAAACACAAACAGAAAATGGAGCAGGCTGCCGATGGCGCAAAGCACGTGAAAAATCGAGTGCATCCATTTTAAGCTATCAGTCCTCGAAGTCAAATTTATCTGCGTTGCGTTCTCTGAAAATTGCATAAACATCAGCCATAATATCAGGCTCTAAAATTTGCGCCAGAGAGGATTCGCCGTTTTTGTCGATTACGGTTCTGAAAATGACAATTTCCGTAACCTCTGTTTCGTCCTCATCATATGGAATACAAATAACATATTCGTCTTTTTTATACATAACCGTATCAAGATGCTCAAATACCCTTTTGTTTCCTTCCTCGTCGTATAAGTCAATCAAAAATTCGCTTTCTTCCATTTTAATCTCTCACCTTTCTATTTTAAACTGTCAAGATATCCCTGCAAAATATATGCGGCGGATATACTGTCAACGCTTTCTTTGCGTTTTTTACCTCTTGTGTTCAATTCATTCATAAGACTGTGTGCCGAAACGGTGGTCAGTCTTTCGTCCCATAAAATTACGGGAATTTTGGTAAGCTCTCGGATTTTTTCGGCAAGTCTTTCCGCCTTTTCGGCTCTCGGTCCGATGGTTCCGTTCATATTTTTGGGATAGCCGAGAACGATTTTTTCCGCAGAAATGCTTTGAGCAAGGTGAGCCGTATGCCCTGCAACATCGTCCGTGCTTTTGCTTTTGTACGCCTCAAGTGTGTTTGCGGAAAATCCCAAAGCATCAGACTCTGCGTATCCTGTTCGGCTGTCGCCGAAGTCAACTCCAAGTATTTTCATACCATATCTCCGTTTCGGAATAATTTTGATAATATAATAACACAAAACCGGAAATTTTACAAGGAGTTTCTTAAAATAAAGTAACAAATAGCCTCACGATTTGACTTTTGTTTCAAAATGTGATAATATATATGATATCCTGAAGATATTGTTTTTTGAGGTGAGGTTTTATGAAGAACAGATTAAGAAAAATTATATCAATAGTAATGGTAATAGTATTTGTATTATGTTGCGGTATTTCCGCTGTTGCATATGAGCCTGACGAATGGGCGGCAAACGCCGTCGGAAACGCAATGAGGCTCAGTATTATATCCGAGCAGTACGGTGATAAGGATTATAATATGCCTATATCAAGAAGCGATTTTGCCAATGTGGCTGTAAATTTATATGCGACACTGACGGCGGAAAATGTTTCTACAAATGCAAAAAATCCCTTCAGTGATACAAATGATGCATTTGCAAATATGGCATTTTATACCGGTCTTGTCAGCGGTGACGGAGAAGGTCACTTTATGCCCCAAGGTACACTTACAAGGCAGGAGCTTTGTAAGATTATGACAAGTCTTTTAGACTCTGCCGGCGTGTTAAGTCCATACTTCCCGTCGGAGCATGTTTTTGACGGCATAGTTGATGCAGACCAAATTGCTTATTGGGCAAAGAACCATGTTGCCTTTATGATAGACAATAACATTATGGCAGGACATGAGGACGGAACCTTCAGACCCACAGACCCTGTTACAAGACAGGAGGCGGCAGTTATCGCTTACAGATGTTATGTGTCCTACGGCAAAAATCTTGACGGACAGATAAAGACCACATTAAGAGAAACAAAGGATGCAAAGGGAAAGCCCATATTCACTCTCTTAAAGACTATTACCCTTCCTACGGGAGCAACAGTTGCACTTCGTTATGCGGACAATCCAGACGAAGCAACGGATGACCCTGTATGGATGGGCGGAACGGTTACTGCGCCCAGCGGAACACCTCTTCAGATTCCGGGAGAGGACGGCTTGTACAGATTAAAGACATATACCGAAACTCTTGCATCCGGCGAGGCAGCAGAAAAAGAGGCTCGTATATTCCCCAACGGTCAGAAGTACACATCTCAGGCAGAGGCAGACGCCAATATGTCGGAGGTTACCGTCAATGTATGGAAGATAAATTCGGATAACGAAAAATATGCGGATACCCTTACATTTAAGATAAACAAAAAGCTTAAGGACGATGTAATCTGTATCTTTGATGAGATATTCAATTCCGAGGATAAGCCTCCTATTAAGGATGCGACAGCTTATGCATGGAGAAGCTCTATGGCAAGCGGACTTTATTCCGACCATAACTACGGTACGGTTATCGACTTAAACTACAACGAAAACTATACGGTTTATGCAAGCGGTACAACCATTGGTACATTCTATGACCCGCAATCTTCAATATACTCCTTCCCGTCTGACGGAACCGTGGTACAGACATTTGCAAAATACGGATGGCTCTGGGGCGGAAACGCTTGGATTAACGGCACCGTAGATTATATGCACTTTACATATTTAGGTAAATAATACGGTATACCGTAACATTTTAAACTTTGTAACGATGCGATTTCGCAGGGGTGTCCCATTGGGCGCCCGTCCGAACAGGTCACAAAAACCATAATTTAATACAATATTCTACCCTTCCTGATTTTTCCAATTGGGGGGGTATTTGGCATATAAGCGAAAATTCGGCGTTTTGTGTAATATTTAAAGTGTTTTGTGCATTGCCAAATATTGTTTTGAAAAATATAATTAAAATAAATATATATAAGAGAGGTTAGTGGAAATGAAAAAAGGTATATTGCAAAAAGCGGTTGCCGTGGTATGCGTGCTTACAATGCTTTTGACTGTGATAGCGACAGGAACAGTATTTGCGACTGCTCACGGTGACGCTTTTGCAAAGAAGATTAGTGAGGCAAAAACAGTTTTGGGATTAAAGGATTTCCTTACAACCGATTCATACAATGCTTTAAACGGCGTGTATGAAACATATAAGGATGTAAATCCCGAAACCATCGACGAAGGGACCGCAAATACTGCCATATCGGCTTTGGATACTGCAATCGGCGGCGTGGTTCCAAGCAATCCTGTATTGCTTACGGGACAGAGCTACAGCGCTTCATATAAGACATGGATTACAGGTGCCGATTCTTCGGCTCCGGTAAATCCGGCATCCAAAAAAGCAGAGGTTTTGGACAGTCTTTGCTCCGGCTGTGCTTTAAACACCCCCTATTCTCGTTCAATCGACGGCGATAAGGGAAACGGATTTCATATGGAGGGAACATGGCAAGGAGGTCCCAATGTTTTTGTATACGACCTTGGCGGCAAGCAGTTTATAAACCGTGTGGATATATGTAACTGTCCCGACAGTGCAGGTGCAAAGAGTATTGCCTCTGTTAAAATAGAGGTTTCAAATGACTTGTCATCTTGGACAGAGGTTTCAAGCGTTAATCCTCCTGCCTTTGATGCATGGCAGGCTGCGTGGAATGCCCAGCTTATTACATTAAAGTTTAATATCTGTAACGCAAGATATGTAAAGGTTACGGCTACAAGAGCAAACTATTGCTTAAGAATTTCCGAAATCGGAATTTCGGGTATAGAGAGCCCTGCCGCAAAGGTTACGGCTTTGCTTGAGGAGGCAAAGACAACTCTTGACACAACAAAGGGCTATGAGGCTTACTATACTCCTGAAAAGCTTACTAAGCTTCAGAATGATTATGACACAATAAGCAAGGTTGATGTAGAGTCACTTTCAATTGAAAAGATTGCAGAATATGTAGGTGCATTGGAATCGGACATAAGTGCGATTAAGGATGATGTAAACGGTTCAGTGATTTTATCGGGAAATCAGCTTGATGCAGCATCAATTGAATGGATAAGAGCAAGCGAGCCGGAAACTCCCAATGTGTGTGCAACTTCAAGCGTTATAACAACCGTATTAAATATGGACGGTCCCGGAAATTCCTTTGACGGAAGCGTAAACGGAAATCCGTCATGGGGTAACTGGGATAAAAACCCCGTGCTTACAGTGGATATGGGAGATGAACAGATAGTAGGTCGTGTTGACTTTGTTGAAAACTGTCACGATGCACTTGCAAACTATCAGGTAAGCAGTATAACAGTTGAAAAATCTCTTGACAATGTAAATTGGGAAAAGGTTGCGGTGCTTAACAATCCACCGGCTATAACCGAGAAGAATTCAAAGGATTTGGCTACAATCAAGTTCCCTTACACAAAGGCGAGATATATAAGAGTTACTCCGGCGCGTGCAGGCCATGCGGTAAACTGTAGGGAGCTTGTAGTTTACGGACATGAGAATCCTCTTGTTCCCGTAAAGAGTGCAATTAAAAATGCAGAGGCATACACAAACCGTACACCATATGAGGACGATTTATGGGAGGCTATGCAGTCAGCCCTTTCGGATGCAAAGGGTGCGGTTGAAAGCGGAGAAACCGATGTTTCAAAGCTTATGGGTTATATTGATGCTTTAAATAAAGCTGTTGACGGACTCAGGCTTCGCGGTGGCGACAAGCTTATATCTCAGAATAATATCTGGGAGTCGGATTGGCAAGGCACAGGTTATGCAGACAAAGGTATTTTACAGGTTATTCTTCCGAATGCCAAGGCAAGCTATGACCCCGAAACAGATGCATATGCACAGACTCAGAGTGTAGGCAGATTGTTCAGTGGCGGAATGACCAATGGTGCCGGCGACTCGGTTATATTTACCGATTGGGGCAAAGGCGGAACAATTATAGTTGATTATGATTTAGGTCAGGAGTGTTGGGTTGACGGCGTGGATTTGGCAACAAGACTTTCAAATACCCAAAAAACCGCAAGATATACCGTGTTTGTAAGTAATGACGGTGTAAATTATACCGAGATAGGTTTTAAGAGCGTAAGACAGCAACCCATAGAGGGCGAAGATATCACCGCACCAAACGGGGTTACGGTATTTACGGATTATACATTCCCTGCTCAGAAGGCTCGTTATGTAAAAATCAAAAGCGAAAAGGGAAGCACTTATCAGCAGGTTATGAACGAAGTATTCATCAGAGGAAGTATTCCCGATGAAAACAATGTAAATGTTACTCGCACAGAGGACGGACTTCATATAGAGTTTGCCTATGACGGTGATGCGGAAAGCGTTCAGCTTATATCGGCAGTATATGACAAGGACGGCAAATTCCAAGGTGTACAGCTTGCGGACAAGAAGGAAGCCGATAACGGAAAAGCGTTTGTATGCACAGATGTTACGGTAGGCGAAAATCAAAGTGCAAACATATTTGCTTTTGACAGCACGGAAAATATTATTCCTCTCGGCGAATACAAGACAGAAAAGCGTTATTCCGATGCAGAATTTAAGGTTGCCGACATATTCTCAAATGACGGTGTGCTTCAAAGAGGAGTAAACCTTCCGGTATTCGGAAAAGCTCCCACAGGCACCGAAATCACAGTTACCCTTGACGGCAAAAGCTATACTGCAACGGCTGATGAATTCGGCGATTGGACAGCATATACAGACCCCATAGATGTAAGTAAAAATCCCTATACCCTTACGGTAACGGACGGAGAAAAGACAATCACTTACACAGGCTTGCTTGCAGGCGAGGTTTGGCTTGCTTCGGGACAGTCAAATATGTGGTGGAAGTTATCCTCCTGTGACAATGCGAGCGCAAATATTCAGTCGGCAAACAACTATCCCAATATGCGTTTTTATCAGGTTCCCATAGTTGCAAAGGAAGAACCATGTCAGGATATAGACGGAGGTAAGTGGGAAAAGGTATCATCGGCTAATGCAGGAAACCTTTCGGCAGTTGCATTTTTGACCGCAAGAAATCTTTCGGATACACTTAATGTTCCCATTGGTGTAATTGAGGCGGCAAGAGGCGGTACATCAATAGAAGGCTTTATCAGCAGAGCCGCATTTAAGGGCAGTAATGTTGAAAGATATTATTCAAAGCTTGACCGTTCCCTTTACTATAACGGTATGATAAACCCCGTTATACCTTATGCAATCAAGGGTTGTATCTGGTATCAGGGATGTCAGAATCACGCACCAAATGCAGCCGTATATCTTGATGAAGAGATATTGCTCTTAAAGGATTGGCGTTCTCGTTGGGGCTATGATTTCCCCTTTATTTTGAGCGAGCTTGCTCCATGCAGTGGCTACGGCGGATTTCCGGAAATCAGACAGCGTCAGCTTGAGCTTCGTGATGTAGCGGATAAGGTAGGAGTTATATCCATTATGGATGCAATTCCGCCTTCACCGGAGGTTATACATCCTACAAACAAGCAGCCTGTTGCAGACCGTATGGCACTTTGCGCAGAGGCAATAGCTTACGGAATGGATGTTCAGTATCTGTTCCCTGCTCCCGAATCATTCGAGATTAACTTTGACAGAAGTGTAACGGTTACATATAAGGATGTATATGACGGCTTAAAGATAAAGAGCGGTTCTGCTCCTTGCGGATTTGAGCTTGCAGGGCCGGACGGCATAAGATACAGAGCAACGGCAGAGATTACAGGTCCGAATACAATCAGGGTTCATGCACCGGAGGTAACAGATCCTGTTACAATCTATTACGGATATAAAGATTATCCCGATGAAGTGCTTAACCTTTATAACTCGGCAGACCTTGTTGCAACACCGTTTAAGGCAACAATACCACAAGATTAAAGTGAAAAAATATCGACGGAAATTTCCGTCGGGATTTTATATGTGGATAATGGCTGATTTTTTCGTCAACCTCCGCAGTTTACGCTGCCAAACCTCGGGGTACCCGTAGCCGATTTCGGCTACGGGTCGAGTGATTTAAATGAGTTTTATATTGTCTGTGATGCTCCAAAGATGAACATCACCCAATTTGTAAATTGCGTACTATAACGCCGTCTTGCCGCTGTGCGTGCTAAATAAATCCGGATAGATAGACTTTGCCTTTTGGAGGTGCGATTAGGGGTGTCGGGGTCATCCCCGACTGCCGTTTTGGTTACTTTTAGGCAAGTAAAAGTAACATCCCTTCGCATAGCGAAAAAATACGAAAATTTGTAATCGGTATGAGGTATGTTGGAATTATTTTGGGGTAGTGGATAAGGCATAGCAACGGGCGGTCAATGACCGCCCGTTATTGTGCACAAAATATTATTCGTAATACTCAACCGTTCTTACATCAAATAATGGTCTGATTTCATTCAGGTTGTTCCACCAAAGAACCTCCGCATAAGCGTAATCTTCATCGGTATTGGCAACTACGATTTCGGCACAGGGTGCCGTATTGGTGTCCACCAAAACACCGTCGGAGTTGTAAAATCCGATAAGCACGGTTCCGTTATATTGACTTAAGCTGTATACAAGCTCTGTGGGAAGTCCTGCAACGGTCATCTGCTTAATATAATGGATTGACGCACTCTTAAACTTTTGGTTGTCCGAGCCGATTGATGTCTTTTTAAGCTGTGCTGATGTTCCCGTGTAATAGGTGTCTTTGTAGGAGGTACATCCCGAAAATGCGGAAGCACCGAGAGATGTTGTGCCGGGAGTCATTGTCATACTCTTAAGTCCCGTACAGCCTGAAAAAGCAGAAGAGGGAATCGCTTTAAGCTGAGCCGGAACGGAAATGCTTTCAAGAGATGTACAGTCTAAAAATACCTCTGTTCCGAGTGTTGTAAGACTGTAAGGCAAGTTTATGCTTTTAAGATTTGAGCAGGAGCCGAAAGCGTTGTTGTCTATTTTTTTAACCTTTGAACCAAGCTTTATTCGGGTAAGGGAGCGACAGTTTAGAAATGCCTCTACGCCTATTTCCTCAACGCTGTTTGGAATAGAGATGTTCTCAAGTGCCGAACAGTCCGTAAATGCGGCAAGTTCAATCTTTGTCACTCCTCCGGGAATGACAACATCTTTAAGTTTGGAACAGCCTAAACATAAGGAGTTTGAAACGGTTGTTATTCCCTTGGGAATGTCAAGACTTTCAAGAGAGGTGCAGAAGGTGAATGCACCGCCGCCGATTTCCGTAAGGCTTTCCGGAAGCTTAAAGGCTTTTATGCCCGAGCAACAGCCAAATGCTTCATAACCTATACTGTAAACGCAATCGGGGATATTGATTTTTGTAAGCAGTGTACAACCGTAAAACGCTTCATCTCCGATTGCGGTAACACTTTCCGGAATGGTGTATTCCGTGCCTGCTTTAGCGACTGCGTACTGATAAAATGTTTTCATATCCTTGCTGAAAAGGTTGCCTTCATAATCGGCAAAGGTTTGGTTTTGAGCGCTGACCGTAATTTCGGTAAGCCCCGTGCTGAAGAATGCTCGTTCTCCGATTTTGGCAACGGATTTGCCTATGTTAATTTTGGAAAGCTTTGTGCATTTATAAAAAGCATATTTCCCTATGGAGGAAACATTGTCGGGAATAACCATAGATGTAAGAGCCGCACATTCCGAAAAGGCATATTCGCCAATCGCAGTCAGATTTTTGCCTAAGGTAACCGAGTTTAATGAGGAACAACCCGAATATGCCGATGTGTTAAGCGTGATTACAGAATCGGGAATAACCGCTTTTGTTAAAGCGGTACAGAGATAAAACGCTTCTTTGCCGATTTCGGTAAGTCCTTGGGGAAGAGTAATATCCGACAGCTTTTGGCATTTATAAAATGCGGCGGCTCCTATTTTGGTAAGACTGTCGGGAAGAGTAACCTTTGTGATTGCCGAACAACCGTAAAAGGCGTTTTCGCCAATGGCTTTTACACCTTGGGGAACTGTGTACTCATTGTCATTTCTTGCAATACAGTAAAGTATTAAGGTGTCCTTATCCTTGTTAAAAAGAATACCGTCTGCAGATGAATATGTTTCGTTTTCCGGTGATACGGTTATGTTTGTAAGTCCGCTTCCCAAAAATGCCTCAAGCTCAATATTTGATACGCCTTTGCCGATGTTAACGGTTTTAAGACTTGTACAGGACGAAAATGTGTTGTCAAAAATATCCGAAATCTTGTCGGGAACTGATATCTCCGTAAGCGCCGCACATTCCGAAAATGCGTTTGCGCCTAAATATTCAAGGCTGTCGGGAAGGTTTATCGTCTTAAGCTTACGGCATCCTGAAAATGCATTGCTTTCTATATTGCGTAATCCGTCGGGAAGGTCAACGCTTTCTAACGATATACACATCTGGAATGCGAAAGGTCCTATGGATTTAACGGTTTCCGGTATGGTAACCTCATTCATCTTTACGCACCAATAAAATGAGTATGAGTCAATCCCCGTTACGCCGTATCCTATCTTTACTTTTTTGATATATGAAGCGTAGCTGTACCACGGCGGAAGAGCGGAACGGTTGTTAATTGCACCGTTTCCTGTTATTTCAAGAACATAATTTCCCGTGTTCAGAGTCCATGTAAGTCCTGTTCCGCAGGTTCCGGAATATTCGGTGTAACCGCAGACTATATTTGAGCCTTTCAAAACATCGTTAGGCTCTGCAATATAAATTAAATTCCACATATCTTGGCTTCCGATATAAAAGGTGTCGGTGTATGAAGAACAGCCGTCAAGACAGCTTTCTCCAAATGACGAAAAACCTTCGGGGATAAGAAGGGTTTCAAGAGATGAACAGTTTAAAAAGGCAAAGTCACCTATGGATAAAAGTGTTTCGGGGAGTGAAACGCTTTCCGAATATTGACAATCTTCAAATGCATAAGAACCAACGGAGGTAACACCGTCGGATATAATTATGCCTTTAACTATATCGGCATAGTCATACCACGGCGAATTATCGCTTGAAAAGTCATACATATCTCCGGTTCCGGAAATCGCAAGAATTTTGTCGGTGGTGTCTAATTCCCAGAAGAGGTCATCACCGCATTGACCGGAATAATAGGCGTAGTTTAAATGAAGCCTTGCATTAAAAAGTGTGGGATTGTTAGCGTCAATTTCAATGGCGTCCCAAGAATTTTGACCTGACGGGTAGTATACGTTGGTAATTCCGGTCAACTCAAACGCTTCTTCGCCGATGCTCTCAATGCTTTCGGGAAGAGTCAATGATGTTGCGTTTTCGCATTTATAAAAGGCGTGGTCTGAAAGAGATGTAATGCCGTCGGGAATGTTTATGCTTGTCAAAGACGAGCAGGCGTCAAATGCGTATCTGCCTATACTTTTTATATCCTTTCCGATTGTACAGCTTGTAAGATTTGTCAGTTTATAAAACGCATAGCTGCCTATACTGTCTATGCCGTCGGATATAATAAGGGTTTTAATGTATGTACGCATAGCATTCCAGGGCGGAGAGGTTCCGGGCATGGTATAGTTGTACATACTTCCCGTACCGTTAAGCTCAAGCACACCTGATGAGGTGTCGAGATGATAGGTAATGTTATCACCGCACTTGCCGTCTTTGGTTATGGCAAATACCTCGGTGTTTGCCGCAAAAAGGCAAATAAATATTATGCTTAAGCACAGAAGCAGACACAATATGCGTTTCATAAAAATCCCTCCTGTTTATAAAAGAAAAGTATATATAAAATATAACATATTCTGATTTGTTTGTCTACAAGAAAATAAAGTATGGCATTTCGCACATAAACCGCAAAAGATTTTTTGCATATATGCACAATAAACTTAAAAAATATTGAAAAACAAAGCGGAATATGATAAAATATACACATAAAATTACGGAGAAAGGTATCGGGTGGTATGAAAAAAAGAATAACAGCTTGCATTATTTCAATTTTTGTTATCGCGTCTGTTTTTACAACCTCGGCATTTGCCTCGAATTTTGTGACAGAGGCGCCTAAATCATTTGAGGTATGGGGCGACGGCACGGGAGAGGCGTCGGATGCCTGCGGGGTTTTACCTGCCGAAAATTCGCCGGAAGTATCTGCCGATATATGTCTTTCGGGCAAAACAAAAGATTTTGAACCCATAAAGAAAGAAGAATATTACGGAAGAACCATGCTTGAAAAAGAGCGAAACAAAGCGGTGCTTTTGTATGTATATAATAAGCTGACCGACGGGATTTCCCGAAAGGTTGAGGTTATCGAGCTTGACGATGATGTGTATGATGTTTCTTATGATGAATTTCTTGAAGCATATAATGCCTTTCAGTTTGATAATCCGCAGTATTTTTATAACAATACTTATCCGTCTAACCTTCCCCATCATCCGTCCATAAAGCCTAACGGATATGTTCTTACCACCAGAACGAGGGACGGAGCTTGCGTTGATTTTACGCCCTATTATTTTGAGGATGTCATAGACGAAGAAGAGGCGTTTGAAAAAGCGGCGGATGATTTTATCAAGGCGGCAGGGGTTACCCCCGATATGAGCGATTACGAAAAGTCAAAAAGAATTCACGACCGTCTTATAGCCATAACGGAGTATGACTACGACTCTGCGGATGCGGGAACTATCGGATTAGAGCATACGGCTTATGCCGCTCTTGTGAACGGATATGCAGTTTGTGACGGATATGCCAAAGCCTATCAGTATCTTTTGTACAGGGTGGGGATTTTGTCAATTGTTGTCGGTGGTTACGCAGACGGAGGCGACCATGCCTGGAACATTGTAAGGCTTGACGGCAAGTGGTATATGACCGATGTAACTTGGGACGACCCGTATTTTTTGGATGAAGATACTCAGTATGCATCAAATGAGATATCATATGCTTACTTAAATCGCTCTGCAGAGTGGTTTGAAGAAAACTATCATTATTTGTATGCAGATGAAGGATACGAACTTCCCGAATGTTATTCGGATGATTTAAGCTTTTATAAAAAAGAAAATGTATTCACCGTAACCGACAGTATGAATATAGACAATCCCAAAAGTACAGGTTGTGCAAATCTTGTAAATGACATAGTTTCTCAGGTTAAAACAAAGCCTTATGCCAGAATTTGCGATTTGCGAAATAACAGTTTTGAAGACCCTGCGGAGAGATACCAAAACTTTGCCAATTGGGTAAATGCCAACTCCCAAGCCATAATAAAAGGGTTAGGAGCAAAACGAATCAATTTTTCGGTGGGATTTTTCGGAAGAGAATATCATATAAAAATATTCTGGGATAACAGCAGCAGAATTATAGCCGACAGCAATTTTGAGTATCAGCTTGCCTTGGAAAAAGCAGGATATTATAAAGCGTACCAAGCGTTTTTTGATAAAGACGGAAAACTTATGGATATGAATATATATCCGCACCTTTCAACGGAAAAAGAAATTGTGTCCCTTATAACCGTGCCGAAGGTGGGGGGATATAAAAAAGCAAAGTATTTTCTTTGGAAAAATGACCTCAATAACAGACCTGTATGTGATATGTTTGAGATAAGCTATTAAGGATTATGCACCATACCCTTTATTCCCTTAAATATTTCATATGCTCCGATTAGTGCAAGAAACACGCCGAACATTTTTCGTAGGAGATTGCTTTCAAGGTTAAGGGCAATAAACGCCCCTCCCACGGCTCCGATTATTCCGAATATGCCGATAATAACGGCGGTTTTTATCTCAACATTTTTGTTTTTTATGTGAATAATAAGCGAAAAAACGGCGGTAGGCAGAAAATACACAAGGTTTATGCCTTGGGCAACCTTTGGGTCTGTTCCGCATATCAAAACAAGAGCAGGAATTAAAACAGCTCCTCCACCAATGCCCATACCGCTGATTATTCCGCTGCAAAAACCGATAAGAGTATTCACAAAAATCTCTCCTTAATTTTAAAAAATCATCTTGTAAGCAGTAATCAAAATTACGCCGCCGAAAATAATTTTAAGCCATTTCACGGGGATTTTGGTTAAAAGCTTTGCGCCAAGCATTCCGCCGAAAACACCGCCGATTGTAACGGGAAGCCAAAGGGAAAAGTCAAAATTGCCTTTTACTATATAAAAAACAGAGCTTACGGCGGACATTACGAGAATAATCGCAATGGCGGTGGCGTGGGCTTTTTTGTCTTTAATCTTTAAAAATATTTCCATTGCAGGCACAACGATGCTTCCTCCTCCCGCACCGAAAAGACCGTTTAAAAATCCGCTTATTATTCCGATTAAGATTTGTTTGTAATATTTTTTAATAATTTTCATATGTAAAAAAGACCAACCCATCAGAGTTAGTCTTTTCTTTTTTTTGAAATTTATACCTTATATAAATATCCTGAATGAAAAATCTATGCTTTTATCCGAAAGTCTGTATTTTTTATCAAGCTCGGGCCCGCAGCTTCCGGAGCCTATGCCCGAATTTTTGTAGTCTATGCGAAGGTTGATATTTCCCGACTTTTTAAGCTCGTCTGTGTGAGTTGCCTTGAATAAATCTTCGGTTGTGTATTCCGATACATTTATCTCGAAAGATTTATCGGGGATAAAGCATAAACCGTTTTCAAATTCCAGATATCTTACATCAAAGTGGTTGCCGTGCTCCTGTGGCATAATGTAGGGAACATACTCGGACTTTGCGTCACTTTCGTATGAGCCGAGCTTTGCATACCTTTGCATATCGCAATATGTTTCATAGGGACCCATACCGTAGTATCTGAATTTGCCTGCTGTTTTGGGCAAGGTAAACTCAAAGCCGAATCTTTGGAGATAAACAAAATCCTCTCTTATATTTCCTTTAAGCGAAACCTTTACGGAGCCGTCATTAAAGAATGAATATTCTGCGGTATAATCCATAAAGGGCGTTCTTGAAATTCCCGAAAGTCCTCCCGTTACGGAAATAGTGTTTTCGGAAAGCTTTGCATCATAAGTCTTATGCATAAGATTATTTAAGTTTGCACCACCCATTAACCACTTTTCCTTGTCGTAAAGTTCGTTATCGGTGGGAGCTCGGAAAACCGTCAGTTTTGCAATGTCATTAAGCTTTCCGTCAATATCCTTAAGCATTCCCTTTGATGCGTCAAAAATATGCTTAAAGCCGTCGCCCTCTATTTCAATATATGAACCGTTGCTTGTGAATTTAAGCTTGTCCCAAGCCGTGCAAAATTCTTTTGGCTCTTTCTTTATATCAAGCTCGTGCTGGGTTGAAGCAACCTCAAAATCGTTTTTGTCAATAAGACTTATGTTTAAGCAGCAACCTAACTTGCAGGATTGAGGAACAGACATATTAAAGGGAATATCCATACTTTGGTGGGGCGGAATATCAACTGTGCATTTCATTGCGGAAAACGCCTCGCCGTCCTTTTCTACCGTCATATAAATCACATAGTCCGAAAAGTCGGTAAAATCGTAAAGATTATGTATGGTGATTATGTTGTCCTTTAACTCTGTTTTCATAGGCTGATATGCGGCTTTGGCATTAAGGCTTCCCGATTTTAAGGTTCTGTCGGCAAAGACGAGTCCGTCACAACAGAAGTTTGAGTCGTGGGTAGGCTCTCCGAAGTCGCCGCCGTATAACGGCACGCCCTTTTCGTTATATACCGTGTGGTCTGCCCATTCCCAGATACAACCGCCTATAAGCTTTGGGTATTTATATACCGTGTCATAATAGTCGCAGACATCTCCGGGGCCTACTCCCATTGCGTGGGAGTATTCGCACATAATAAATGGGCGCGGGTCATCATCATAGTTTACGGCATTTTCGATAATTTCATTTATCGACGGGTACATCATACTTCTCACATCTACGGCTTTGGGATTGCGGGGATTGGCGTAGTGTGCACCCTCATAATGCACAAGTCTTGTTTTGTCACGGTTTTTGGTGTATTCACTCATAGCGGTGTGGTTCTCGCCGTAACCGCTTTCGTTTCCCAGCGACCACATAATTACGCAGCAACGGTTTTTGTCACGCTCAACCATTCGTATCTGTCTGTCAAGAAAGGCGTTTTTCCATTCAGGCTTTGTACAAAGCCAATCGCCGCTTTCCGTATCAAATCCGTATTTGCCATTTCGGGAGGCAAAGCCGTGAGTTTCAAGGTCTGCCTCGTCAATTACATAAAAACCAAGCTCGTCGCATAAATCAAGCATATACGGTGTTGGCGGATAGTGAGAGGTTCGTATGCAATTTATGTTAAGCTTTTTCATAAGCAAAAGCTCGGCTTTTAATTCCTCTTTCGGAATATGATAACCGTATTTCGGGTGGGTATCGTGGTGGTTTACACCTTTAAGCTTCACGGACACGCCGTTTATAAGCAATTCCCCAAGCTTTGAGGTTTCTATTTTTCGCAATCCGATTTTTATGGGAATATATTCAGATCCGTGATGGATTACGGCAGTATAAAGATAAGGTTTTTCCGCATTCCAGAGAATGGGAGAAGAAAGGTCTGTCTTTTTGCCGTCCATGTCAAATACGCAAAATTCACCATCGCCAGAATATTCAATTTTTTTATCATCAAAGGTAATTTCAATATCCCAAAGACGGTCGGTGTCACGGGACAAAAGATATACATCCCTGAAAATTCCCGATATTCTGAAAAAGTCCTGGTCCTCAAGATAGCTTCCCACGGACCATTGTCTTACCTTTACGCAAAGAGAGTTCTTTCCCTTGGCGAGTAAATTCGTAAGCTCAAACTCCGCAGGCATATGAGAGCCTGTGCTGTAGCCTGCAAATTCGCCGTTTACAAAAAGCTCAAAGCAGGAGGAAACGCCCTCAAATACAATATATGTTTTTCTGTTTTCAAAGCCTTGCGGAAGAGTAAATGTTTTCTCATAAACCCCCATTGGATTGTCGTCCGGTATATATGGAGGATTTACGGAAAAAGGATAGTATATGTTTGTGTACCACGGCTTACCAAAGCCCTGCATCTGCCAATTTCCGGGCACTTGGATTTTGCCTGTTTTGCCGTTTTGAAGAAATTCTTCTGCATCTCTTTCGTAATAAGTAAAGTCCCAGGTTCCGTTAAGATTAAAATAATAAGGGGAATTTTCCGCAACTCCCGCCAATGCACCCTTAAGGCTGTCGTAGGGTATGTAATACGAACGGGCAGGCTCTCGGTTTATCCAAAGTCTTTCAAGGTCCTCGTAAAGCTTAAGTCCCATAGTGCGTACCTCCGTTTAAAAGTTTTTTAGATTATATCACTTCATAAAAGTGCAGTCAATGTCATTTTTTTACTTGTTGGGAAAGGGGCATACCTTCATACAAATTCCGCAGACTGCACCTCTTCCTATATGCTGAAATTCTCTTTTCATAAAATCACTGCAGGCTTTTGCGTCAATCAAGTCCTCCCGTGAAGTGCTTTCGTTCCAATTCGTGCCTTTAATTGCGAGAGCCGGACAGCTTGAAACGCACAGGTTGCAATTTTTGCAAACGTTTCGGACGGGAATATCTTTTATGTCAAATTGACAGTCGGTAAGTATTGTGCCGAGGCGTACTCTCGGACCGTTTTTGTAAGACAAAAAAAGGTCGCTTTTCCCGATTGTGCCGAGCCCCGAGCGGACGGCGGCAAGCTTGTGAGAATAAATGCCCTGCATTCCGTTGACGGATTGGGAAGCAGGGACGGGAACATATTTAAAACCGTTCTCCGCAAGCAACAGACCGCAACGGAGAGCCAGGTTGTCAATTAAGGCGTTTACCGTGCGATAATGATGAAAATATGTGTGTGTGGGAGATAAATCAATTCCGTCAATGATTGCATCGGAAAGAGGTATCTCAAAGGAAATGGCATAAGGTAATTCAAATGGGTTTTCTCCTGCTTTGCAAAATCCAACCTGGCTTGCTCCCTTTGATTTTAAATATTCATCGATTTTCTGTTGCAATTTATGTATCTCCTTTACAGATTTGTTACTTTTCTTAAATAGTCAAGAGTTTTATAATCTCTTTCAAGTAATGTCCGAATACAACTTTCCCCCAATACACTTAAATACTTCAGTGCCTCGGGGGACATATTAAAGGCAAATATCTTTTTGTCCTCTGCAACTGATATGTAAGATATTGCCGAAAGAATACTATCGTTTAGCTTAAGAGAGTTTTCGTGCTTTTCGGCACATTTTTCGCAAAAAACTCCTCCGTCAAGAGGACTTAGTGCAGTTAACGCATCCGTTCTTTTGCAGTCGGCACAGACGCTTAAATCCGGAAGCAATCCGCATAATGTAAGAGTACGAAACTCAAAAACGGCTTTTATTTTTTCCCATTCAAAGTCGTTTTCGCATTTTTCCAGCATATAAAGAGAACGGAGCAAAAGCTCGGTATGAGGTAAGTCGTCGGTGTTTTCCTGAACCACCGAATTTGTAATATCGCAAAGATATGAAGCATAAGCGTTTTTTTCAAGACTTTCCTTGAGAGAATTAAAGGAAGAGATAAGCTCTCCTTCATTAAGCTTATACAACGAGGATGAGCTGTTTTTAAACAGGGTAAATTTACTGTAAGCAAAAAGAGAGGTTGCGGATAACAACCCCGATTTTGCTCTGCGCGCATTTCCGGCAAGTACGGAAATTTTACCCATATTACGGGTAATAAGAGTAAGTATGCGAGAGGTGTCGCCGTATTTTGTTTCCTTTGTGACAACGCCGTCGGTATCAATGATAGGCAATGGGTTCATCCTCCGTTTTGCTTTCATATACAATTTCCGATTTTGTGTTACTGTCCTGTGTAATTCCTTTATATTTCAGATACGAATAAACGCTTCCGGTCTGAGTGAATTCAAGCCATGCTTTTTCGTTATCAAAATCTTCCATTTATAATGCCTCCGTATCATATAGCGTAAATTTAATTTTAGTATATGATACGCAGGTTTTTATATACTGTTATAAATTTCCTATTCAAAGCCGATGTCGGATATAAAGTTTTCTCTGTTTCGCCAATCCTCTTTAACTCTTACCCACAGCTTTAAAAAGACCTTTTCATCTAAAAACTTTTCTATGTCACAACGGGCGTATGTGCCGATTTGCTTCAGCTTTTCTCCGCCCTTGCCTATAATTATGCCCTTGTGGCTCTGCTTTTCGCAGTATATGGCGGCAGAAATGTCATAGGTCCCGTCGTCCCGTTGCTTCATATTTTCGATTTCCACGGCAATTCCGTGAGGAATTTCCTTGTTTAAAAGACGCAAAGCCTTTTCTCTTATGTATTCTGCCACTATCTGACGCTCCGGCTGGTCTGTAAGGGTATCGTCCGCAAAAAATTTAGGACCTTCGGGCAGAATATCGCAAAGCTTGTTGAGCACAAGATCAACATTGTCGCCATTTTTTGCCGATATGGGTATTATGTCGCAAAATTCGTACAAATCGGAGAGGTGTTTGATTACAGGTAACAAATCTGGCTTCGGTATGGTGTCAATTTTGTTTATTGCCAAGATCACGGGAACGTCCGATGTTTTAAGTCCCAAAAGAGCGGATTTTTCTCTTTCGTAAGCATCGGGCTTTATGTTGCAGTCTACAACATACAAAAGGGCGTCAATGTCCTGGGTTGCGGTATAGATATACTTTTCCATACGAGCGCCAAGCTTTGTGTGAGGCGTGTGTATTCCCGGAGTATCAATAAGGATAACCTGATAATCATCTCCTGTTCTGACTCCCATTATTTTTGTTCGGGTGGTCTGCGGCTTTGATGATACAATGGATACCTTTTCTCCTATTATTTTGTTGGTTAAGGTTGACTTTCCCGCATTGGGGCGTCCGCATACTGCTATAAATCCTGATTTCATTTATCTTACCAATCCAATCTCTTCAAGAATTTCTTTTTGATAGCCGAACATCTCTTTCTCGTCATCGGGCATCATATGGTCATATCCCAAAAGATGAAGCATTGAATGAACGGTTAAAAACCCCACCTCTCGTGAAAAGGAATGCCCGTATTCCCCTGCCTGCTCAAAGGCTTTTTCAAGGGATATTACTATATCTCCAAGCAAAATTTCGCCCATCTCGTTAAGCTCTGCATATTCGTCCGAAATATTTCCGTCCTCGTCATATTCAAACATGGGAAAGGATAAAACATCGGTTGCTCTGTCAATGTTTCTGTGCATACTGTTAAGAGCCCTTATGCCTTCGTTATCGGTAAACATAACGCTGATTTCCACATCTGTGCGAAAATCCATATATTTAAGAGTGGCAAGGGTGCATTTTTTTACAAGCTCCTTTAAATCCTTTGTAAGCTTGTGCTTGTCCTGCTGATTTAAAAAACATACCTTCATAATTATTTTTCCTGTCCGTTTTTCTTTTTGGAAGCACGCTCTCTTTCAAGAGCTTTTCTTTCATATGCTTTAACAATACGCTGAACCAGAGGATGTCTTACAACATCTCGTTCATCAAGGTATATAAACTCAATTCCCTCTGTGTTTTTAAGAACGATTTCCGCATCCCGAAGCCCCGACTTTTTATCACGGGGAAGGTCAATCTGCGTAACATCGCCGGTAACTACAATGTGGGAGGAAAATCCCATTCTTGTCAAAAACATTTTCATCTGTTCGGCGGTGGTGTTTTGCGCTTCGTCAAGAATGATAAAGGCGTCGTCCAAGGTTCTTCCTCTCATATAGGCAAGAGGAGCAACTTCTATAATTCCCCGTTCCAGATTTTTGTGAAAGTTTTCAAAACCAAGCATCTCTCCCAAAGCATCATAAAGGGGACGCAGATAGGGGTCAACCTTTTCCTGCATATCTCCGGGCAAAAATCCAAGGCTTTCGCCTGCTTCTATTGCAGGTCGGGTGAGTATGATTTTGCTTACCTCTTTATTTTTAAAAGCGTTTACGGCTGCCGCCACGGCAAGATATGTTTTTCCCGTTCCCGCAGGGCCTATGCCGAACACAATGGGGTTAGATTTGATGGTCTGAATATAGTTTTTCTGTCCCAGGGTTTTTGCTTTAATGGGAACCCCGTGGGAGTTTATGCATAATACATCCTTTGAAAGCTCTTCAAGCTCCTCCTCGGTGCCGCTTTCCACCTGTGACATAACATAGCGAACCTCCTGTTCGCCTATTTGCTCTCCCCTGTTTGCCATTGCCAGAAGGGCGTTGATGGCAGAGGTCGCCTTTGCCACATTTTCAGGCTCGCCGCCTATTTTTATTTCGGAACCGCGGTTTATGACAGCTACATCAAGCTCTTTTTCTATAATCCTGATGTTTTTGTCAAAGCTTCCGAAAAGGTTTATCACAAGTTCAATTTTTTCGGCTTCAATAAGTCTTTCCATAAAAATCTCCAATTATAAATCTTATTTAATAAAATTTCTCTTTTCTTATATAGATATGATAATCTAAATGCACTGATTTGTCAATTGTGAAAACACCAAATTGCAAACAAAAGGGGATTTTAGGGGATTTGAAATAAAAATGTTAAAAATTTTTAAAATTTTTCAAAAAAATTTCAAAAAACTATTGCATATTCCTTTTAAATGTAGTATTATAAAAAAGAAGTGGAGCGAAATGTATTGAAATGTATCGAAATCCACTGATTTTTTAAAAAGGACAAAAGGCAGATTTGCCTTAATTTATCGGCTCTTGATGGAAAGGAGGCGACTTTTGTGCTCGTTGGAAAATATGAACAGAATATTGATGCAAAGGGTAGGGTAAATATACCCTCTAAATTCAGGCAGTCTTTGGGCGAGAACTTTGTTGTCGCCTTTGGACCGGTGTTTGGGGAGAATTGTGTAAATATGTTCCCCACGGAAGAGTGGAACGCTCTTATGGAAAGAATATATGCTCAGGGACCCGATGACAGGGCAATGCTTATGAGATATATTCAGTCACATTCGGCAGAATGTGTTCTTGACAGTCAGGGGCGTGTGGTTATTCCTCCGGATATCAGAAAAGATGCAGGGCTTACAAAAGAGATTATGGTTGTGGGCGAACATAAGAAGGTTGAAATCTGGAATCTTGATAAGTGGAATAAGTATGAAGAAACTTCCTTTGATATGGACAAAATTTCCGACCTTATGAAGGATATCGGAATTTAGGAGGCGGATATGGAATTTAAACATATATCCGTATTGTTAAATGAAAGCGTAGAGGGACTTTGCGTTAAAGAAAAGGGTGTTTATGCAGACGGAACGTTAGGCGGCGGCGGACATTCCGCCCTTATCTGCAAAGGTTTGTCACAAGACGGCACCCTTATAGGAATTGACAAGGATGAGGAGGCACTTGCTCACGCAAAAATCCGATTGGAAGAATTTCGATGCAAAAAGCTGTTTTGCCATGACAGTTTTTTCAACATAAAAGAGATACTTAAAGGGTGCGGCACGGAAACGCTTGACGGAGGGATACTCGATTTGGGAGTATCTTCTTACCAGCTTGACAATCCCGACAGGGGATTTAGTTATAACAAGGACGCAAGGCTTGATATGAGAATGGACAAAGCCTCACCCCTTGATGCATACAAGGTTGTAAATACTTACGACGAACAACGCCTTGCCGATATAATCTTTAAATACGGTGAGGAAAAGTTTGCAAGAAGAATTGCGGAAAGGATTTGTCGGGAGAGAGCGAACAAGCCTATAGAAACAACATTTGAGTTGTCGGATATAATAAGGACGGCTTTTCCGAAAGACAAAAGATTCGGGGACAAGCATCCGTCAAAGCGAACCTTTCAGGCAATAAGAATAGAGGTAAACGGCGAGCTTGAAGGCTTAAACCAAGCCATTTTCGATTTTACGGATTGCCTGAAGTCGGGCGGACGGCTTGCAGTGATTACCTTTCATTCTCTTGAAGACAGAATAGTAAAGGAAGCCTTTTCGGAGCTTTCCAAGGGTTGTACCTGTCCCAAGGATTTTCCTGTCTGTGTTTGCGGCAAAAAGCCTGTGATAAAAATAATAACAAAAAAACCGCTGACAGCCGGAGAGGTTGAGCTCGAAAACAATATAAGAGCACACAGTGCAAAGTTGAGAATAATAGAAAAACTGTAAAGGGTTGTAATTTAAAAGATTTACGGAAGGAGGAATAAATGTGCCTGTAACATCCGAGAAAAACAGAAGCAGAACAGGGAACTACAGAAGCTACCGAGATTATGACAGAGAAAGAGTTTATTCAAACTCAAGCACGGCATATGATATTCCGCCGTTGTATCCCGAAACGCCAAGGAGAAAGACAACACAAAGCAGTCCTAAAAAGACAACACAGCCCCATCGGAAAAGCTCTGTTCAGGTAAACAAGAAACAGCTTTTAAAGGTTGCGGTTGCAGGGCTTATAGTATTTGCCTTGTGTTTCACCGTGCTTTACAGATACGGAATGATTTTGAAAAAGAATCAGGAAATAAAAACCCTTGAATCGGATTTAAACGGAGCCCTTTCGATAAATCAGGCAATACGCTCAAAGATAGACAAGCAGATGGAGCTTTCCGAAATTGAAAAATATGCAAAAGGTGAGCTTGGAATGATGAAACCACAGCCATATCAGGTTTTTTACATAGATATGGATATGCAGGATAAAAGCGGTGGAGGAAGTGTTTCGCAAAATTCCGAAAGCTCGGTTGCGGGAACCCCGGGAACGCTTATGAATGCTTTTAAAGTTTTAAACTGATACAAAGTTGAATATACTGTAACGGGTGCCGTCCGACCTTTTAATTTCGGACGGCATATTTTGGATTTTAAAGAGGTGTGCAGGTATGAGTGAGGATAGAAGAAAAAGCTCATTAAAAAATAAGTACAGCGAGGCAAAACCGATACACAGAAAAAGAATAGTTATAGTAATGGGAGTTGCCGTAGTGTTGTTTGTTATTCTTGTGGGCAGAACTGCGTGGCATCAGATAGTGAAAGGTGAACAGTTGTCCCGTGCCGCCTTGGAACAGCAGACAAGCGACAACACGGTTGCGGCAAAGAGAGGAAAAATATACGACAGAAATTTAAAGGTTCTTGCGAGCAATGTGTCGGTGGAAAAAATCAGTATGACTCCGAAAATGCTTAAAGAATCAATTGAAAAATCGGGAAAAAGCATAAGCCGTGTTGCCGAGGATATAGGTGCAATACTCGATGTTGAACCAAAGGATATAGAAGAGAGAATAAATAAGAACAGCAACTACGAGTATTTAAAAAAGAAGGCGGAAAAAGATATTGCCGATGAGTTGAGAAAATATGTAAACGATAATAAGCTTTTGGGAATAGACTTTGTTGATGATGTAAAAAGGTATTATCCCTATAACAATCTTGCTTCCCACATAATAGGCTTTGTGGGAGAAGATAACCAAGGACTTGAGGGAGTAGAGAGTATATATGATGCAAAGCTTGCGGGCATTCCCGGAAGAGTGGTGTCCACAAGAGATTCAGCCGGAATTGAATCGGGAACAAGCTACGAAAGCTATATAGCGGCTCAGGACGGAAGCAGTGTGGTCCTTACCATAGACGAGGTAATTCAAAGCTATGCGGAAAAGCATCTGGAAAATGCCAGAATAGAAAACAAGCTGGAGGAGGGTGCGGCGGCAATAGTTATGGATGTGAACACCGGCGAGGTTCTTGCCATGGCGACAAAGCCGGACTATGACTTAAACAATCCCTTTGAAATAACTGATGCGGTTGAACAGAAATATCCCAATGCCAAGGAAGACCTTGAAAAGCTTTCGGGAATGGATTATGTAAATAAGTTTAATGAGGTTATACAATCGGTAAGAAGAAATAAAGCGGTGGTTGACTCTTACGAGCCTGGCTCGACCTTTAAATCCGTGGTTGCTTCAACCGCTCTTGAAATGGGTGCTTGCAGTCTTGATGACTCTTTTGAGTGCGGAGGCTCGGTACAGGTAGGTGTGGATTTAATTCACTGTTCAAACCGTTCGGGACACGGACATCAGACATTTGTGGAAGCAGTTCAGAATTCCTGTAACCCTGCGTTTATTGCCATAGGTCAAAAAATCGGAAGAGCGAACTTTTTAAAGGGAGTAAGGGCATTCGGATTTTTTGAAGAAACAGGGATAGAGCTTCCGGGCGAAACAACGGGCGTGGGATTTGCGGACAGCAATTTTAAAGAAATAGACCTTGCCACATCATCATTCGGACAGTCTATAACGGTTACTCCCCTTCAGATGATTACGGCGGTAAGTGCCATAGCAAACGGAGGCACGCTTTATAAGCCGCATATTATAAAAGAGCTTGTTACCTCCGACGGAATAGTAATGGAAAAAAAGGAAAACGAAGTGGTAAGACAGGTAATATCCAAGGAAACAAGCAAGACAATGTGTTCGATTCTTGAGTCGGTTGTATCCAAGGGCGGCGGTAAAAATGCATACCTTGCCGGATACAGAATAGCCGGAAAAACAGGTACATCCGAGAAAATACCCAGAGGAAACGGGAAATATGTTGCATCATTTATCGGCTTTGCACCGGCAGACGATCCACAGATTGCTTGCCTTGTAATTCTTGACCAGCCTGCACCGGATAAGCCTTATTACGGCGGAACAATAGCTGCCCCCGTTGTTAAGAACATTATAGAAGAAACCTTACAATATTTAGGAGTTGAACCTCGTTATAAGGAAGACGAAAAGGGCTTTGCCGAAACAGAGGTTCCCGATGTGTCGGGAAAATCGGTGGCAGATGCACAGAAGATATTAAAAGATGCAGGCTTTGAGTTGAGAACCTCAGGCAGCGGCGATACCGTTACAGACCAGATACCAAAGGCTCATACCAAGCTGGCGGCAAATTCCGTTATAGTTGCATATTTAGGCGGAGAAGAGGCGGTCAGAAGCATTACCGTTCCCAATGTTTTGGATAACGGAGCGGCAGATGCCGCCGCCGCGATAAAAAACAGCGGATTAAACGCAAGGCTTAAAGGTGTATCGGGCACAGGCTATGCAGTTTGTTCGGGACAATCTCCTGCGGCGGGCACAATAGTAGAACCGGGCACGGTGGTAACCCTTGATTTCAGATATTCCGAGGTCGGAGCTGATTAACATATCAGAAAGGATAGTATGATGTTATTATGAAACTTACCGAGCTTTTATGCAATGTTGATGTAGAAGAAATAATAGGAAGCGAGCACTTAAATATTACGGGAATTGCATCTAACTCCCGTGATGTAAAGGCGGGTAACATTTTTGTCTGCATCACCGGATTTAAAACCGATGGTCACAAATATGCAGAGGATGCAATTTCCAAAGGGGCAATAGCCGTTATTGCGGAAAAAGATATAAGCAATCTGGGAGTTACCTGCATTATCTGCAAGAATACAAGATTGGCACTTGCAAAAACGGCGGCAACATTTTATGATTACCCATACAAAAAGTTTAAGCTTATAGGAATTACAGGGACTAACGGAAAGACAACGACTTCATATCTTGTTAAATCCGTGCTTGAATCCATGGGCAAGACGGTGGGGCTTATAGGCACAAATCAGAATATGATAGGCAATGAGATTATTCCCACCAAGAATACAACTCCCGAATCCCTTGAACTTATGAAATTGTTTGACAGAATGGCACGGCAAAAGGCAGAATATGTGGTAATGGAGGTTTCTTCTCATTCACTTTCTCTTGACCGAGTTACAGCCTGTGAATTTGATGTGGCGACAATTACAAATATCACAAGGGACCACCTTGATTTTCATCACACATTGGAAAATTACACAGCTGCAAAAGGAATACTTTATACTATTTCCAAGGCAGGAGTTATCAATGCAGATGACAAATGTGCGGATTATATGAATAAGATAAGCAAGTGTGAAAGTATGTTGTCCTACGGGATAAAAAACGATTGCGATTTAAGGGCGTCGGAGCCGGAGCTTTTTGAAAACGGAGTATCATTTAATCTGACATACGGAGAAAAGAGCTATAAGGTCGAGCTGGGTATACCCGGAGAGTTTTCCGTTTACAATGCATTGTCGGCATTGGGAAGCTTGATTTCAGCCGGTATTCCCATTGATGATGCAATTGCAGGCTTGAAAAAAGCAAGAAGAGTAAAGGGCAGGGTAGAGCTTGTTGAAACAGGCAGAGATTTCAGCGTAATAATTGACTTTGCCCATACTCCCGACGGGCTTGAAAATGTCCTTAAAACAATCAGAAGCTTTTGCAAGGGCAGAATAATAACCGTGTTTGGCTGCGGAGGGGACAGAGATAAAGGGAAAAGACCGGAAATGGGCAGGATTGCATCCGAATATTCGGACTTTTGCGTAATTACAAGCGATAATCCGAGAAGCGAAAATCCGGAAACGATTATTGAGGAAATAACAGACGGAATAGATAGTGCAAATTGTGAATATAAAAAAATAGCAAACAGATTTGAGGCAATTGAATATGCCCTTGACAATGCAAAGGCAAATGATGTGGTCTTACTTGCAGGCAAGGGTCATGAAACATATCAGATTTTAAATGACAGAACAATAGACTTTGACGAAAGAGAGATAGTTAAAAAGCTTTTAAGCGTAAAAGATTAAATTTCGGGAGTTGTTCAGATGGAAAGTATATTTGATTTAAAGGATGCCGCAAAAATTATGGGCGGAGTGCTCAATGCCCCGGATGAAGGGGTAAAAATACAATCCGTTTCAAGAGATACAAGGGATACACAACCCGGAGCCTTGTTTTTCGCATTAAAGGGTGAGAACACGGACGGACATAAATTTATAAGAGAAGCAATGAAAAAGGGTGCGGTGTGTTGTGTTGTTGAAAGAGTTGAAGAAGGGGATAAGGATATTCCCACAATAAAGGTTAAAAACACAGGGCAGGCACTTCTTGATTTTGCGGGAGAATACAGAAAAAGATTGAATATTCCCATTGTTGCCATTACGGGAAGTGTCGGCAAGACCTCTACCAAGGGTATGGTGGGCTGTGTTATGTCCGAAAAATACAATGCTTTTGTAACCGGAAATAATTACAACAATGAAATAGGTGTTCCCCTTACCGTTTGCGAAATATCGGGCAAGAACGAAATTGCCGTTATTGAAGCGGGAATGAATCATTTTGGCGAGCTTTCAAGAATAACCAAGGCACTTTTGCCCAACACGGTTATTATTACGAATATAGGAGAGGCTCATATTCAGAATTTGGGAAGCCGAGAAGGCATTTTAAAGGCAAAGCTTGAAATGCTTGAAGGACTTTCTCAGGACGGAACAGTAATATTAAACGGTGATGATGAATATTTGTGGAATATCAGAGGCACCTTGGATTTTGAAACGCTTTATTACGGAATAACAAATGACAAGTGTGATATTGTGGGAACAAACGTAAGAACATACCCTGACGGAAGCGAGTTTAAGTTTGAAATAGACGGCAAAGAACATGCTGTAAAGGTTTCGATACCCGGAAGACATCATATATATAATTCTCTTGCTTCGATAATTGCAGGGCTTAAGTATAATGTGCCTATAAATGATATAAAAATCGGTATATCAAGGTTTGAACCGACGGGTTTAAGACAGGCTGAGGCACAAATCGGAAAATGCCTGGTAATAAAGGATTGCTATAATGCTAACCTCTACTCAATGAATTCGGGACTTGAGGTTCTTGCCCTTTCAAATAAAGGCAAAAGGAAGGTGGCGTGCCTCGGTGATATGCTTGAGCTTGGCACGATATCCGAAGAGTCCCATATGAGCGTGGGCAAGCTGGTTGTAAAATATAACATTGATTGCCTTATTACAGTGGGCGAGGCGGCAAAATTTATTGCAAAAGGTGCTCATGATGCCGGAATGTCAAAAGAAAACATACATATATTCAATAATAACGAGGAAGTTAAAAAAGAACTTTACAACATATTAGAGGATGAGGACGTTTTGCTTTTAAAGGCATCAAGAGGTATGAAGCTTGAGGAAATAGCGGATTATATGGAAGAGGTAAATAAATCTGCGGAGTAAAATTTACATAAAAAAGGGGCTGTGAGGATTATGTACAGCATACTGATAGGCTTGATTATTGCATTTATATTGGCGGCAATATTCGGAAAGTTTATAATTCCGGTGTTAATACGGTTGAAATTCGGACAGGAGATTCGTGACGAAGGCCCGAAGTGGCACGAAAAAAAGTCGGGAACTCCTACAATGGGCGGAATAATATTTGCGGTGGCTGTTGTCGTTGCAATTGCACTTGTTTATACAATAGGAGTGCTTTTTGGCTTTGATGTGCCGGTAGGCTCGCATATACTTATGCTGTTGGTAATATCCTTTGCGTATGGAATTATCGGGCTTATAGATGATAGTATAAAAGTTGTTTTCAAGCGGAATTTAGGACTTACGGCAAAGCAAAAATTCTTGTTGCAAGCAGCGGTTGCGGTAGGATTTGTATGTTGGGCGGTATACGGCGAAGGAATAGGCTCGGTTATCAAAATACCTTTTACCGGACTTGAATTTGATATAGGCATATGGTTTATACCTCTTACAACCCTTGTAATATTGGCAACGGTGAACAGCGTAAATCTTACAGACGGACTTGACGGTCTTGCAACCTGTGTAACCTCGGTGGTGGCAATTTTCTTTATATTTTTTGCGGAATATTCCGTTTTTCCCAATGACGAGGTAGCGTTGTTTGCGGCAGTATTGCTTGGGGGATTACTTGGATTTTTGATATATAACAGATTCCCTGCAAAGGTGTTTATGGGAGATACAGGCTCTCTGTTCTTAGGGGGCGCAGTTTGCGGAATGGCAATTTTAATGGGACAGCCCCTTGCTCTTTTAATAGTAGGCTTTGTTTATGTGGCGGAATCCCTGTCTGTAATTTTGCAGGTAATATCTTTTAAAACTACGGGAAAGAGAATATTTAAAATGAGTCCGATTCATCATCACTTTGAAATGTGCGGATGGAAGGAGGTAACGATTGTTGCCGTATTTTCGGTAGTAACGGTGCTTATGTGTGCCCTTATGTTCTTTTTCGGATAGAAAATATATGTAACGGAGGAAGAGAATCTGTATGGAAAACAGAACTCAGCGAGGAAGAAAACCAAATACAAAGAGAAAATCAACCGAGCGTACCCGAACTCGCAGAGCCGGATTGGGAGATAGCAAGGTTGACCGATTTATACAGTGGACAAAGCCTGTAAGGGGAAAGCCCGACTATATCTTTTTAGCAATTGTTATTCTTTTGATTGCCTATGGAATGATTATGCTTTTCAGCGCCGGAAGCTCCCGTGCATATTCAGAGTATAAGGGCGATGTTATGTACTTTGTAAAAAGACAGTTTTTAATGGGTATATTACCTGGAACAATAGGAATGATATTCTGTTCTGTATTTGATTATCACAGGTACGGAGGCAGATTGGCAGGCGGATTATATGTTCTGGGTGTAATATTGCTGACATTGGTTCTCGTGGCAGGTACTACCGTTAACGGAGCAAAAAGATGGTTATTCGGATTTCAGCCTTCCGAGATTGCCAAAATTGCCATAATTCTGATTTTTGCATATAATTTGAGTCGAACAATGGGACAAAAAAACTTAAAAAGCTTTAAACAAGGCTTTTTGCCATATGTGATTTTACTTGGATTATATGTTGCACTGCTTGCTTTTGAACCTCACTTCTCATGTATAATCCTCATAACCTTGACGGCAATCTTGATGATGTTTGTTGCAGGGACGCCGATGAAGCATTTTTTAATTGCAGCAATTCCTGCAATTGCAGGAGCTATTGCCCTGATTGTTGCAGAGCCTTACAGAATGGCTCGTATTACATCATTTGGCGACCCGTTTTCCGATATGCAGGGAAGCGGATGGCAGATAGTTCAATCGTTATATGCCATAGGCTCCGGGGGAATATTCGGTGTAGGACTTGGACAGAGCCGACAAAAATTTCAAGCGCTTCCCGAACCGCAGAACGATTTTATTTTCTCGGTTTTGTGCGAGGAGTTAGGACTTATCGGTGCAATTTTGCTTGTGGCACTCTTTATACTTCTTCTTTGGAGAGGGATAAAAATTGCAAGTAGTGCTCCGGATCTTTTCGGATCACTTTTGGTTGTAGGTATTATAGGTATTGTGTGTCTGCAAGCCCTTATAAATATTGCGGTTGTAACATCGTCCGTGCCTGTTACGGGAATGCCTCTCCCATTTTTCAGCTATGGAGGCACGGCACTTTCGGTTACAATGATTGAAATGGGTATTGTGCTGAATGTTTCAAGGCAATCCAAATTGCCGATTTAGGGGGATGAAAAATGAGAGTTTTATTTGCCGGCGGAGGAACGGCGGGACATATAAATCCCGCTCTTGCAATTGCTGATGAAATAAAAAAGAATCATCCGGATTCGGAGTTTCTTTTTGTGGGTACAAGAAGCGGTCTTGAGGCAAGCCTTATTCCTCACAGCGGCTATAAGATAAAATATATTAAGATACACGGTTTTAACAGAAAGCTGAGTTTTGAAACGGCAAAAAATATGCTTGAAATTTTACCTGCCGTTATGAAGTCCCGTGATATAGTTGACGAATTTAAACCCGATATTGTCATAGGAACAGGAGGATATGTCTGCGGACCTGTTTTGTATGCAGCTGCAAAAAGAAAAATTCCAACATTTGTTCATGAATCCAATGCATTTCCGGGAATAACCACAAAGATTCTGGCAGCCTATGTGGATGTTGTTGCTTTGGGAATAAAAAATGCGGAAAAATTTATAAAAGAAAAAGACAAAATTGTATATACGGGAAATCCGGTAAGAAAATCAATCTTATCCGTGAGCCAAGATGAGGCAAGGGATGAGCTTGACCTTGACGATAAACCGTTTATTGTTCTGTTCGGCGGCAGCTTGGGGGCTGAAAAATTGAATATGGCAATAGTGGATTGGATTTGCGATCGTATAAAAGAGCGTAAGTACAGAGTGCTTCTCGGTACAGGCAAAAACAATCAATATGGTGCCGTGATGAGCAGGATAAAAGAAAAGGGGATAGATTTAAGCAAGTATCCCGAAATTGAGATATGCGAATACATATATGATATGGATGTGTGTATGAATGCGGCGGATTTGGTGGTTTCAAGAGCCGGAGCAAGCACTCTTGCAGAGCTTACGGCAATCGGAAAGCCGGCGATTCTGGTTCCGTCACCTTATGTTGCCGATAATCATCAGGAGCATAACGCAAGAGCCGTGGAACAAGGGGGAGGAGCAAAAGTAATCCTTGAAAACGAGCTGAGCGGAGAGGTTTTGGAAAAAGTTGTTTCGGAAATTGTAAGCAGCAGAGAAACTCTTGAGAAAATGAAAGAAGCATCGGAAAAGCTGGGCGAGAAAAACTCGGTCGAGTTAATATACAATGAAATAATGAAGCTTATTCAGAAGTCCCATTAATGCACATAACTTCGTTTTTTTCATATAACAATAGTGCAGACATTTTGTTTATATGACAGGAACGGAGGTAGTACAGTGTGTAAGCTTTTAATAAACGGAGGAAACAATCTTTGGGGTGATATTTCGGTGCAGGGAAGTAAAAATGCATTGCTTCCCATTCTTGCGGCAACATATCTTACCGGAGATGAATGTGTAATACATAACTGCCCTTACATATCGGATTTAAAGTCGGCTTTTTTGATTCTTGACAGTCTTGGTTGCAGAACCGATTATTATAATAATACGGTAAAAATATGTGCCGACGGAGCAGACGGAAGCATTATTCCCCAGAACTTAATGGAGAAAATGCGGTCATCGATTATGTTTTTGGGTGCAATTTTAGCAAGACGTAAGGAAGCACTGATTTGCAGACCCGGAGGGTGCAGACTGGGCGACAGACCCATTGATATTCATATAGATGCATTTTCAAGGTTAGGTGCGGAAATTACCGAGAACGGAGATTGTATTTACTGTAAAATTAAAAAATTGAAGTCGGATGACATAACTCTGCTTTATCCCAGCGTAGGAGCAACGGAAAATATTATGCTTCTATGTGCAGACGGAAATGTGAAAGTGAGGATTTATAATCCTGCAAGAGAGCCTGAAATTGTTGATTTGCAAAATTTTTTAAATCTTATGGGAGCCGATATATGCGGAGCAGGAAGCGATTGTATAAAAATAAACAGAGCATCGGAGCTTCACGGATGCACCTATCGGGTTATGCCCGACCGAATTGCCGCAGGGACATATATGTGTATGACAGCGGCGTGCGGAGGCGAATTAAGTCTTGAGGGAACAGAAAGTTGCCATATGAGAGCGGTCTGCGAGGCGTTAAGGAGAGCAGGGTGCGAAATTACGGAAACCCAAAGCGGATTGACGGTAAAATCAGACGGAAACGCAAAAGGAATAGGGACGGTTAAAACTCTGCCATACCCGGGATTTCCCACGGATATGCAACCTCAGCTTTGTGCGGCACTTGCTTCGGGATACGGATATACAAGAGCTTGCGAAACGATTTTTGAAAATCGGTTCGGATATATAAAAGAGCTTAAAAAAATGGGAGCAAGCGTTAAAAAGAGGGGACAGTCTCTGATAGTGAACGGTTGCGGAATGCTTCATGGAGCAGAGCTTGAGGCAGAGGATTTAAGGGGCGGTGCGGCACTTGTATGTGCAGCCCTTTCGGCAACAGGAAAATCTATTGTAAGCGGAGTCGAATATATAGACCGCGGATATGACGGAATAGAAAAAGAACTTACAAGGCTTGGTGCAAGCATAAGACGATTATAGAGTTAATACAGGAGGATAAAATCGTGGAGGATACACCTAAAAAAAGACATATAAAAAAACGCCGTAAAAAGCGGAAAAAGTCACCGAAGTTTATAATAGGAGTTATAATCTGTATACTTATTGTTTCGGCAGGAGCGGTGGTTGCGTTGACTGCTCCGGGGCTTAAGGTCAGCGAGGTTTATTGCGAAGGAAATAATTATACGGATTCCGCCGATATAATCGCCGCATCAGGAATTCAGACAGGAGAAAACATATTTTTGATAAATACGGGCAGTGCGGAACGGAATACGGAGAAAATACATATTATTAAAAATGCGACGGTTGAAAGAGTTTTTCCCGATAAAATATGCATAAGAATTGAAGAAAGGACACCTTATGCAAATTTGCAGTCCGGCGGAAATTACGCAACCATAGACAGCGAGGGAATGGTTGTCAAGGTATATGAGGGTGCCGACGCCTTAAAGATTGCGGAGGGAACGAAGCCTGTTTTTGAGGTAAAAACCGAGGAAAGTGTCGGCTCCGATACCAACAATAATACGGAGGATAAGAAAAAAGACGAAAATACAGAGGATGAAGATGAATTGTCCGGGGATGAGTTATCGGAGGATGAAGAAGACACAGAAGAAGATACCATAGAAACAGGGGAGAGTAAAAAGACCGAAAACAAGGAAGCACCTGTTACGGAAGAACAAACAAAAATGTATAATGTTCCGGTAGTTTCCGGATTTGAAACGGAAAAGGCGGAAGAGGGCGAAAAAATAAGGAGCAAGGACGAGGAAAAATATAATAAAGCTATTGAGATATGCAAGGCTCTTTCGGAAAGCGGTTTGCTTAAAAGATGCACCCATATAGACCTTACGGATATGGGTGAGGTTAAGCTTGCCGTAGAGGGAAGACTTGATGTACGGCTTGGTAAATGTGAAAATATAGGCTATAAAGCAATGTTTTTGGCAGAGGTTATAGACAAAAAGATTTCATCAACGGAAAGAGTAATAATGGATTATGTGGGAAATGATATATATGTAAGGGCAAATGAAGACGGAAAACAAAGAGTAAAACAGATAAAAAAGACCACGGATCAGGATGAAGACGAAAAAAAAGACGAAAACAGTAAAAATTCAGAAGATTCCGACGATGATGACCAGGAGGAAGAAAACAGCGGAAAATCAAGGAAGAACAGACAGTTGGAAACAAACGATGATGAGGAATTGTAACAAAAATGTAATATTATTTTAAAAAAATCGAAAAATACTCTTTACAAAATTAAAAATAGTGGTATAATGTATGTGTATATTATTATTGTAAAATAGTCTGTATCTTTAATAAAAGGTGCGGAGATTTAAGATAGCAGACAGGACAAGCTAAGAGCAGTGCTGCTATCGGCGTTACAGTTAGGAGGAAATGAAGTGTTTCAATTTGATACCGAAAACACAAACCCTGCACAGATTAAAGTTGTAGGTGTCGGCGGCGGAGGTAATAACGCCGTAAACAGAATGATTGAGGCTGATGTTAAATGCGTTGAATTTATTGCAGTAAATACTGACAAGCAGGACCTTGCATTGTCGGCGGCTTCACAGAAGATTCAGATTGGCGAAAAAATTACCAAGGGATTGGGTGCAGGTGCTCAGCCCGAAATCGGTAAAAAGGCGGCTGAAGAAAGCCGTGACGAAATCGCACAGGCAATCAAAGGTGCGGATATGGTATTTGTTACCGCAGGTATGGGCGGAGGAACAGGTACAGGTGCGGCTCCCATTGTTGCAGAGGTTGCAAAAGAAATGGGTGTTTTGACCGTAGGTATTGTTACAAAGCCTTTCTGGTTTGAAGGTAAGGTTCGTCAGCAGAACAGCGATATGGGTATTACCAATCTTATGGGTGCGGTAGATACTCTTGTTGTTATCCCCAATGACAAGCTTTTAGAGGTTGCCGAGAATAAGACACCTCTTACAGAGTCATTCCGTATGGCTGATGATATTTTAAGACAGGGCGTACAGGGTATTTCCGACCTTATTTCCCGTCCGGGACTTATCAGCCTTGACTTTGCGGATATTAAGACAATTATGAAGGATACAGGCTTTGCACATATGGGTATTGGTCGTGCAAGCGGCGAAACCCGTGCGGAGGAGGCTGCAAAGAAGGCGATACATAGTCCTCTTCTTGAAACTACCATTGAAGGAGCAAAGGGCGTTATATTAAATGTTACCGGCGGTTCCGACTTGGGTATTTTAGAAGTTAAGACAGCGGCTGAACTGGTTGAAGAAGCTGCAGATGCGGACGCAAATATTATCATCGGTGCAATCGTTGATGAGAGCCTTGGTGATGATATCCAGATTACGGTTATTGCAACAGGTTTTAAGGGTAATGTTCCCGGAGCAAAGAAGGAAACATCATTTGACAGCTTCTTAAGTCGTATGAATAACGGTGCATCGGCAGGCGGTGCAACTGCAAATCCTGCAAAAACTCCTGACAGAGGCACGGGACAAAAGTCTCCTGCAAGATTTTCCGATGATGACGGAATAGATGTTCCGATTTTTCTTCGCAAAAACAGATAATGATTAAGGGGCTGTATTACAGCTCCTTATTTTTACAAAAAAGTAAGAGAAAGGAAGTAGTTTTTATGAAAGCAAAAAGAGTAATTGCATTATTAACAGCACTTATAGTGCTTACATTGTCAACTTTTACAGTATGTGCGGCAAGCTTTAATGACACAGAAGGTCATTGGGCGGATAAGGACATTGAAAGACTTAAGGGTTTTGGAATTGTAAACGGTGATAACGGGAATGTAAGACCCGATGATACAATAAACCGTGCGGAGTTTGTTACCCTTACATATAATATGTTAGGCGGAGAAGATTCCGACGGAGCGACGGAGTATGACTATAATCAATCAACCAAAGGTTGGAATTCATATAATGTTTCAAGCGGAAAATCGGCATATGATTTTTCTGATTTTGACGGTTCCAAATGGTATGGAAAAGCAATGGATTGGGCGGTTAAAAACTCTGTTATATCAGGCTATGATGATAGCACGGTAAAGGCGGAAAATCCCGTAACCCGACAGGAAGCAATTGTTATGCTTCAGCGTGCGTTCGGCATATCGGGAGAGGATAAGGGCATTTCGTCAAATGATTCAAATTCCGTTGCAGAGTGGGCAAAAAAAGCAGTTGGAATTTTTATGACAAAGGGATTTATCAACGGTGACGATAACGGAAATGTAAATCCGAACGCTCATATAAAGAGATGCGAAGCGTTTAAAATAATTTCAAATATGCTCGGTCTTTATATTACTCAAGGCGGAGAGTTTTCCGGTGATTACGGAGATAAGATTGTAGTTGTTAATTCGGGAAATGCCGTGTTTAAAAATTTCAAAAGCGGAAATTTGTTAATTGGTGTAAAAGCGGGAGAGCCTGAGATTGACGGCAATACCATGATTAAAATCAAAATATTCGGAAATAAGAAATTTAAGACCAAAAGTCAAGGCGGCTCGGGCAGCGGCAGCTCTTACATTGGTGGCGGCTCCGGCGGAAGTTCGGTTTCCACAAAGGTAACTCTTAAATGTCTTGCAAACGGCGGATATTTTAAGAATGAAAAAGAAGAGTTTTCAGGAAAATTCTCGCAGGATTCAAAGCTCAGCAGATGCCTTCCCGACGACCCGGAAAGAGAAGGCTATGAATTTATAGGCTGGTATGTTACAAGAGAAAAAGCAGACATTGCGGCAAGAGGCGGATGTGTTGACACAAATTCACTTTTGCATAAAAATACGACATTGTATGCAGGCTGGCAAATAAGCAGTAATCCGGCAGAGTTTGAGGAAACAGAGCTTGAGGACAAGTCTGAAAAGCCCGAAACCGAGTTGATAGAAGATTATGATGTTACGGAGTTTGACGGCGAAATAAATATCTCGGGCAAGGAGTTAAAGAAATATAAATACACCGAGTACGGCGAAAAGAAATATTGGATTGGCTTTGATGTTGTGCTTTCCGGTGCATATTTAGATGCATTAAAGGATGAAAACTTAAGATATTATGCTGATATAAAAGCCCGTGGATACGGCGGAAGTATTTGGACAGGTTATGTAGCCGAAGATTTTGATTTGAGCTATGACGGAAGATTTACAATAATGTTTGATGCAGAAGAACCGTTGCATACATTTGTTCTTGAGCTTCCCAAGAGATGCGATGAAAAAGAAGCAATATATATTGTAAATATCGATAAGCTCAAGCTGCATAAATACACAGAGGAAGAAGAGGAAGAGGATGCAAAGGAATCCGAAGGCGTATTGTTTGGAGAAACATCGCAAACAACCGTTTTTGGAAAGGCTGTATCGGATATTGTTGAAAATCTTGAATTTGTGATAAATCCGAAAATGCTTTATTCCGAAATTCTGCAAGGCGGAACATTAAAGTTTGTAAACGATTTCCCGGAGGAAGGCGACAGCGGAAATTATGTTGTATTTGATATTATTTTACCGAAGCCGTATACAGATGAAACAGCTGTAGTTACCGTAAATGGTGAACCTGTTTCCTTTACGGGCAGTATAATAGTTGCAGTCGAGAAGGTTACAGAGGAAAAAGATGATATTATAGTTACGGTAGACTTTGACGGAGAAGGAACAAAATTTAAACCTACGGCATATACCTTGAAAATAGGCGAAGATGTGGTATTGGGTGTTGGCGAAGTGCCGGAGATGGCGTCCATACCTTGGAAATAGGCGAAGATGTGGTATTGAAAAGTAAATTGACAGAATAAAAAACCTCGGGACATCCCGAGGTTTTTTATTATTTACATTATTTATTTTTTGGGATTTACTATATCACGCCAACCCAAGTCGCCACGTTCGATACCCATAATCAAAACCTCGGCGGTTGCAACATTTGTTGCAAGAGGGATATTGTGAACATCGCACAGTCTGAAAAGTGAGCTTATATCAGGCTCATATTGCTGTGCGGTAAGAGGGTCCCTGAAAAACAAAACGGCGTCAATCTCGTTATATGCAATTCTTGCACCGATTTGCTGGTCGCCGCCTTCAGGTCCCGGCAAAAACTTGCTGATGGGCAGTCCCGTTGCTTCCTCAACAAGGCTTCCCGTTGTTCCCGTAGCAAACAGCTTATGTTGTTTAAGTATGGCGCTGTATGCAATACAGAAATCTATCATAAGCTCTTTTTTTGTGTCATGAGCAATCAAAGCGATATTCATCGCTATCCACATCCTTTCAGTAATATTAAAAGGTACAACTAACAAAAATACACAATTAAAACATTTCCCATATACATAATACCATAAAAATTACTAAAAGTCAAAACAAAAAATCAATCTTTTTAAAATATTTTAGTTTTTGCTGTCCGTTGAGGCGGTTTTGCCGTATTTTCCGCTTTTTATAGCCATATAGGTGTCGATAATGGAGCGTGCAACATTAGAAGGAAATGTACTTTTTTCGCCATGCTCAATTATAACGGCAACCACTATTTCGGGATTGTCATAGGGAGCAAATCCCACAAAAAGTACATTGTCTGCTCCGTCGGGAACCTCGGCAGTACCTGTTTTGCCTGCTACTGCATACCTGCAGGTTGCAAAGGAGGCGTTTGCCGTACCTGAGGTGACAACCTGTCGCATACCGTTGCGAACAGCGTTATATGTCTCGTCGGATATGGGATTATCCGACAGTACCTCGTTCCCTTTTTTCAGAACAACCTCGCCTGTATCGTAGTTTACCACCTCGTCAACCAGATGGAGAGAATATCTTTTTCCTTTGTTTATAAGTGTGCAAATATATGAAGCAAGCTGTGCAGGGGTAAACAGATTATCCGACTGACCTATTGCCGTCTGCAATACATCGCCGGGATACCAGACGCCGCCTGCTTTTTCTCTTTCCTCGGGACCTGCCACAATGCCTGTGCTTTCGGAAAGCTCAATGCCCGTATGTTCGCCAAGACCGAATTTATGTGCATATTCATCTATTTTTTCAATTCCCGTCCTTCTGCCTATATCATAGAAGAAGTAGTTACAGGATACACCGATTGCCTCGGATACATTTATTGTTCCGTGGGTTGCTCCTGAGGAAGAATATACAAGACAGGTAGGCTGGTAAGAGTCAAAATATGTGTATTTTCCTTTGTCGGTAATATAGCTGTTGGGGGTGATTATTCCGCTTTCAAGAGCTGAAACAGCCGTAAGCGGCTTAAAGGTTGAGCCCGGGGAGTATGTTCCGCTTAAAGCTCTGTTAATGAGAGGTTTTGATTTTGATTTTAAAAGCTTGTCATAATCATCATCAAATGTGGTTAAATCATAGGTGGGGTAGGAGGCGATTGAAAGAACACCACCCGTTTTCGGGTCAACGGCTATTGCCGCACCGGCTCCGCCTGCACCTACCGTGCTTAAAATTTCTTCTTTTAAAACTCTCTCGGTTTCTTTTTGAAGGTCAATGTCAAGGGTGAGCTTTGCGTAGTTTCCGGGTACGGGGTCACTGCTCCCCAATATTTGAGATACACCGCCGCCTGTGTTCATCTCTACGCTTTTATAGCCGTCCTTTCCCTTTAAATATTTCTCCAAAGCCTTTTCAAGACCTTCTTTTCCGATTATATCGTTTATGCCGTAGCCGTCATTTTTCATTTCGGCGTATTCTTCGGCATAAATTTTGCCTGTTCTGCCTAATATGTGGGAGGCAAGCTTCTTTTGAGAATATACTCTTATAGGTTCGATTGCAACCTCCATACAGTTATACTTTGATCGCTGCTCCTTTATTTTCTGGACGGCAAGCATATCTATATCCCGTGCAAGGGTGTAGGGGTTTTTCTCGCTGAAATCGCTTTTTTCCATTGCATATCTTACGGCACAGATTGCAAGCTTTGCATTTTGGTCAAAATTATCCGAAACGCCGTATTTATTGACATAATAATTTAATACATCGTTTGCATCATTGCAATTATTAAGCTTGTTCTCGGCTTTCCACGATTGGATTTGCTCGGTCTTCTTTTTCTCAAGCTCGGCTCTTGCTTCTTTTGTAAGCTCTTCTTCGTCCTTTTCGTCGGAGGTGTCCGAATCGCTGTCCTCCGATGGTTTCTTTAAAATTACTTTTACGCCGTCAACCTTTCGTGTGCCGCCGTTTTTTTCTATGGTAAAATCAAAATCAAGCTTGTCCGTGTTTTCGTTTATTACAACGGGAAAGGTACTGTCTATTTTTCCGTCGTATGATGCCACGAGACTTGCAGTATCGTATATAACTTGGTTTAACTCATCATTTGACATATCCATTTTAAGGACACGCACACTGTAACCCATACGGTTTTCGATTATGGGCTTTCCGTTGCGGTCTAAGATTTCGCCTCTGGGAGCAGGGATTGAATATGCCCTGACAAGCCTTTGATTTGCCGTCTGCTCATAGTCGGAGCCCTTGACTATCTGCAAATCAAAAAGCCTTACAACACAGGCAATGGCAAGCAACGCCGTAATTATTACAATGAAAAATATTCTGCCGGTTGTGTTTTTCAAGAGCTCTCCCTCCTATTCTTAAATTACTCGCCTCTCCTTAATGAGATTAAAGCTTGCTTTTATGGGCTTAAATAAAATAAGTCCTGCTATAGCCGTGTATAATGCCTTCGGCAAAATTGTTCTTAAAAGAGCCGTAAAAAAGCCTAAATCACCATATACCATAAGATGTCCGAAATAGTAAAATATTCCGCAGATAAAGGCTGAAGCAAGAATTACAAGAGATGTAAAAATCGGTCCGAAGTTTAAGACTCTCTCTTTTAAGCCTCCCGACAAAAATCCGATGAGCATATAAAGACCTGCGCTTATTCCAATCATTTTGCCTACGGTTAAATCAAAAACAAAGCCGAAAATAAATCCCCATATTGTTCCGTGCCACCGACCCTTTATAAGACCGGTAAAGACAATAAAAACAAGAAACATATCGGGAGCGTTTCCAAAAATTTTAATTCTTGCAATAACGGTAGGCTGAAGAATGACAAGAACGATAAGCCATATGATATAAAACAAAACTTCCCGTTTTTTCATAGGTTTTGCCTCCTGCTAATCAATCTTCTTCGTCGTCATCATCTGAGTCGTAATCCAATGTTGAATCGGATTTGGATTTTGAATCCTCGTCCGAGTTGTCCGTGATTTTTTCCGAAAGGTCGGTTTCTTTATATGAGGTAATGACAAAAACCTCATTGATTTTTGAAAAGTCACAAAGAGGAACAACAGATGCAACCTTTGACATGGTAGAGCTTTCATCGTGAATATCGGCAAGGGTTCCGATAAGAAGTCCTCTTGGGAATACTCCGCCCAAGCCGGAGGTCTCGACATAGTCGCCGTCTTTTATATCCGCAGTACGGGCGATAAAGCCGAACTTGCTTCTGAAATCATAGCGAAGGTTTGAGTCGCCCTCTACAATTCCGATTTCGTTAGACCTGCGGACAAATGCACCAACGGATATCGAGGGGTCCGTAACGGTGAGTACATCTGCCCAATTTTCGCCTACTCGCAAAATCTGACCGACTAAATAACGGTTTGCGTCAACTACTGCCATATTTTCTTTAATTCCGTCAATGCTTCCCTTATCAATTGTAAAGCAGGAATACCAGCTTGACGGATCCCTTGCGATAACCCGTGCAGCAACCATATCAAGGGATGTCTGCTTTTTCTTTAAGTCAAGCATGGTTCGAAGCCTTATGTTCTGCTCGTCAAGACCCTCCATATCGTTTACCTGTTTTTTAAGGTTGGTGTTCTCGGCTTTAAGTGCCTCTATTTCGCTTTTCAGGGCTTTTACATTACCGAAATATCCTGTAATTTCAGAAAACCAACCGGCAATTCCGTCGGCTGCACCTTGTGCGGGTGTAGCTACGGTTCCGCCTGCATTTTCAACAACGGATGTACCCTTTATAAAACTGAATATGCCGATTATTATTCCTACAACTACCAAGGCAATGACCAGAAATAAAATCGGTCGTCTGTTAAAAAATCTTTTCATACCAAATTTATCCTTTTACTTTGCAAAAAAGCTTCTTTTGTTCTTTTCGATTAAGCGTTCAAGGGATTTGCCTGCTCCCACAGCAGTGCATTCTATGGGGTTTTCGGACATATAAACGGGAATTTCGGTCTGAACATTTATCTGTCTGCCGAGACCTCTTAAAAGTGAACCGCCGCCGGTTAAGACGATACCGCTTTGCATTACATCCGAGGCAAGCTCGGGAGGGGTTTCCTCAAGGGTTGCCCGAACGGTTTCAACTATGGTGTCAGCGTATTCGGTAAGACATATTCTGATTTCATCGGTAGAAATTTTTGCGGTTTTGGGAAGCCCGGAAACCATATCTCTGCCGTTTATGTCAACAATTTCAGAGGTTATGCCCGAATAAACCGAGCCGATACTGATTTTTATACCCTCCGCTACGCTGTCGCCGATTACCATATTGTATTGCTTTTTTATATGCTGGATTATTGCATTGTCAAATGTTACGCCTGCCGTTTTTATTGTTTTGGAAACAACAATCCCGTTAAGAGAAATAACGGCGGCTTCGCAAACACCGGCACCGATTGAAACAACCATACTTCCTCTGGGTGCGGCTGTATCAATTCCGCATCCCACCGCAGCGGCAAGGGGTGCGTCGGTAAGAATTGTTTCGTTAATTCCGGCTTCGTTTGCCGCCTCGTATACGGCTCTGCGTTCAACCTCGTTTATTCCGCAGGGAACGGATATTACCGCTCTGACACGGGCAAAAGGACTGCCGGCAATCTTTTTTACAAAATATTTAAGCATTGATGCCGTAGCATAAAATCCCGTAATTGCTCCGCCTCGTATGGGAGTAATCGCAGATACTCCTTCGGGAGTTCTGCCAATCATATCGCTTGCTTCCTCGCCTATAGCCACAATTTTATCATCGGCATCACTTTTTATAACAAGTGACGGCTCGTCAAGAACTATGCCGTTTTCGCCCTCACAGATGCGAGTGCGTGAGGTTCCCAAATCAATCCCCAAATCTAAAGCCATCTAAAACCCTTCCTTTCCCTGTATAACAATTTAATAAATATTAAATCCAAATTCGTTTTTAAGCAACATACTTAATTTACATACGGGCAGACCAACAACATTGAAAAAGTCGCCTCGTATTCCCTCAACAAACAATGAAGCGTGCCCCTGTATTCCGTAAGCACCTGCCTTGTCAAGGGGTGCACCGGAGGAAACATATTTATCTATTTCATCATCGTCAAGAGGCTTGAATTTAACAGCCGTGCGTTCCATATCGGAAACAATCCGTTCGGTTTCGCAGTCATATATTGCAATTCCGGTGCATACATAATGCTCTCTTCCCGACAGGGTATAAAGCATTTTTTTTGCATCCTCCGAATCCTTGGGTTTGCCGAGAATTTGACCGTCTATGCAGACAACTGTATCGGCTCCGATAACGAGAGCATTTTTGTCCGCATTTTTTCCCACATTGGAAGCCTTTTGAATTGCAAGTGCTCTGACAACCTCCTCGGGAGCTAAAAATTCATCTATTACTTCTTCGGAGTTGTCGGGAATAATGTCAAATTCAAGGTCTAAATTTTCCAAAAGCTCCTTTCTTCTCGGTGAAGCAGAAGCCAAAATAATTTTTTTGTTATTCATGTCGGTGGGTCCTCCGATTACATTCCCGTAGAGCCAAAGCCGCCGCTTCCTCTGTCTGTGTCGTCAAGAGAGTCGGACTCTTTAAGGGTTGCCTTTTCAACAGGCAGAAAAACAAGCTGTGCAATTCTGTCGCCCGAATTTATGGTATAATCCTCTGTTGAATGATTGATAATTGAAACCTTAACCTCTCCTGTATAATCAGGGTCAATAACGCCTACGCAGTTACTTAAGGATATACCCTTTTTGTATGACAATCCCGACCTTGGGAAAATGAAAGCTCCCCAACCCACGGGAACCTGAATTGCAAAGCCTGTGGGAATCAATATTCTTTCTTTGGACTTAATTGTAACAGGCTCGTCAACAGCCGCCGATAAATCCATTCCGAGACTTTCATCTGTTGAGTATTCCGGGCGTACCGCCTTATCGGATAAATACTTGATTTTAACATCTATCATAATTATGACCATTCCTTTCTTTTTTTAAGTCACATACCTGAGTTTGAAAGAAAATTGTTCAGATTGCCGCTTTGCAGATCGGGTGCTGTGCTATCTGCACCGCCCCGAGCCAAAAGTGGTAAGATGGGCAATTTTATTCAAACTTTTTCCTCCTAATATTTGATTTTATGCCAATGTACTTTTAAATAGCTGTAATCTTGTGAACTCTTTAATATTATAATTTTTGCCGTTTATGTAGCAATCTGCAATTTTTTTGCATATGTCGCAGGTTTCTGTTGTAAAGATAAGTCTGAATCTGTTTGCCCTTGATGAAAGCAGCTCGTCTGTCTTATCTCCTGCAAATAAGGGAACGGAATTTAATACAACGCTTCTGCAGCTTGTGCCGTCTTTTGCGACAGAAAAGCTTGCTCCCGTCCTGTCGGCAAATCGGAATGTGCCGTCGCACTTGCACATATCCATATTTTTTCCTATGCAATTTTCGCAAAGCATAAGGGGTATTTTCCCGTATGCGATTATCTCTGTTTCAAAAAATCTTGAAATATCCCGTATCTGTGCAAGGTTAAGCTCCGGGGAAAGGCATATGGACTCCATGCCCAATTTTTCTGCCTCGCTGCATGCGTGACTGCTTGCAATATTCAATCTATGCCCCGAAAAAAGCCTGAAGCCTTTGCATATATCAATTGTGTCAAGGAGATGAATTTCAGCCTTATCAAATCCGCAATTTAAAAGAGTAGTCATTTTCTCTTTTTGAACGGCTCTTTCTTTTTCTCTGATAATCACAGGCGGGGATATAACAATCCTTTCCCTGTCACCTGTAAGCTTGCCCTTGTTTTCAAGAACAACATTTAACGGCATATAAATATATTCAAAATCCGAATCCTGCAGGGCTTCATACTGCTCATAATTTAAGACCGAGCAGGAAAATGCAATTTTGTGGTTTGTTTTTGGCGAGTAATCAAAGCGTTTGCTTATAAATCTCTTGCTGTTAAAGGGACGAAGTATCTCAGCTTCAAGAGCGGATATTCCCCTTCGCCGCAGTTCGTTAAGCTTTGATATCGGCATAAATATACTGTCATCGGCATTTATTTGAGTTGAGACAATATTAAATGCCGTGCCTCCCGATTTTTCAAGCTGTGCTTTTAATTGCTCTTTGTCCGTAGGCTTGCTTTTTGCCAAATCAATTACTTCGTTTCCCGTAACCGTTACCGAGGTGTTTCCGAGATTGAGAGAAAGCCTGGGAAGTTCCCCGATTTTAAATTCGGCGGAGGCTGACACCTCTGTCTGTATATTGTCGGGAAAGGTTGGTTTAACGGTGTTTCTAAGATATGGGTTATCGGGTTTAAAAAATGCGAACATTGTTTTTCCCGTTTTTCCGGTATAATACCCGTCGGTAAGTCCGCCTCTGAAAAATACACTGTTTAAGTCATTAAGCTCGGAAGGTGTGGGAGCTCTGTCCTCGTCAATAAGCCGTCTGTATGCGGAAACGACTGAGGCTACATAATCGGGACCCTTCATTCGTCCTTCTATTTTAAGTGATGCAACCCCTGTGTCCTTTAATTCTTTTATATGCTCGGCATAGGACATATCTTTAAGGCTTAAATAATGCTTTGGATTTTCGCCTTTTTTTGAAAATTCAAGTCTGCAGGGCTGGGCGCATCTGCCCCTGTTTCCCGAACGACCGCCTATTACACTGCTCATAAGGCATTGCCCCGAATAGGACATACACATTGCTCCGTGAATAAACACCTCTGTTTCGGCAGAAACACTTTTTGTAATCGAGGATATTTCTTCAAAGGAAAGCTCTCTTGCAAGAACAACTCTTGACACACCCAGCTTTTCAAGTCTTTTAACGCCTTCTGCGGAGTGAACCGTCATTTGCGTGCTTCCGTGAAGCTCAATATCGGGGGAGATGTTTTTGATAAAATCAAGAACCCCCAAATCCTGGACGATAACCCCGTCGGTGCCTGCCTTTGTAAGAGTTTTAATAAATTTTTCAAGCTCTTTGTATTCACGGTCAAAGCAAAGAGTATTCACGGTAACATATGTGCGTACTTTGCGCAGATGACAATAATCGGAGATATCAAATATTTCGTCGTCGGAAAAGTTGCCGGCATTTTGCCTTGCACCGAATGTTTTTCCGGCAAAGTAAATTGCATCCGCACCGCAGTTTACGGCAATTTTTGCACATTCTATTGTTCCTGCGGGAGCCAGCAGTTCCGTTTTATTCGTATCGGTCATTTTAATCAATAGCTTCTGCCTGATGAGCCGTTGTAGCCGGAACGCTTGTCCGCAAGCTGCGTTTCGCACTTTGCAAGCTCAATCTGAAGCTTATGCAAATCTTCCTTAAGCTTTTCGTTTTCGGCTTTTTTCTGCTGAAGCTCCTCATTTCGTCCTCTTGATTCTTCCACATAGCCTTTAAGCTCAACCCTGAGATTTTCAAGGACGCTTTCGCACTTTAAATAATCGTCCGCAATGTTTATGGCGGCAAGAACCGCTTTCATAGCAGTGCTTAAGCTCGGAGCATTGTCTGTGATTTCGTTCATCTTCTTGTTAACAAGAAGGGCTACTCTCTGCACATACTCCTCAGGCTCGTTGGACACAAGAGTGTATTCAAAATTATTTATTTTAACCTCTATTTTTTTGCTGTCCATTGCATTATCTCCTCTCGGAATATTTTAATTATTTATGCAATTTTTTAAAGTCTTATATTTTAAGATGCCGAAAACGGATTTCGCATCGTTTATTTCGCCTTTCATTACCATGTCAAAGGCCTTTTCCATAGGAACATATTCTACATCCAGAAATTCATCCTCGTCGGGAACGGCGTCGCCGGAAACAAGACCCTCTGCAAGATAAATATGAGTAACTTCGTCGGTGAATCCCGGTGAGGGATAAATAAATCCCATATAAGTAAAGCTGTTTGCGGAAAATCCGGTTTCCTCTTTAAGCTCCCGTATTCCGCATTTTTCGGGTTCTTCTCCCGAGTCAAGCTTTCCTGCGGGAATTTCATATATTGCCTTATCAAGAGGCTTTCTGTATTGCTTTACAAGTATGATTTCGTCATTTTCCGTCACGGCAACAATTCCCACCCCTCCGGGATGCTCCACAAGCTCTCGTTGAGCCGTGCTTCCGTCGGGTAACTCAACCGTGTCAAGCTTTACCTTGATAATTCTTCCCTGAAAAATCTTTTCGGATGAAAGGGTTTTTTCTTCGTATATCACAGTATTTTATCCTTTCTTGCTTTGGATTAACATTGTGGCTTGTATTTCAAGCAACAATGTTAATCCAAACTGAGTTTATCACTGCAAATCCCTTTCGGAATTTGCAGTGATAAATAAACAGACTTAAACTATGCCTTGAGCCATCATAGCATTTGCAACCTTCTTAAAGCCTGCAATGTTTGCACCTGCAACAAGGTCATAACCCAAACCGCATTCTTCTGCAGCTTCCATAGAGTTTTTGTGGATGTTAACCATAATCTGCTTAAGCTTTGCGTCAACTTCTTCTTCGGTCCAGCTGTATCTCATTGAATTCTGAGACATTTCAAGAGCGGATACGGAAACACCGCCTGCATTAACAGCCTTTGAAGGACCAACGACAAGACCTTTGCTTCTGAGATACGCCATAGCCTCGTTTGTTGTGGGCATATTTGCAACTTCGATATAGTACTTGATGTTGTTAGCAACAATCTTTTCGGCTTCTGCCATACCGATTTCGTTCTGAGTTGCGCAGGGCATACAAATATCAACCTTTACGCCCCAAGGCTTTTCGCCTTTAAAGAACTGACAGCCGAACTTGTCGGCGTAATCCTGAGCACGGTCACGACCGGAAGCTCTCATTTCGAGAAGATATGAAATCTTTTCATCTGTTGCAATACCGTCGGGGTCATAAACATAACCGTCGGGACCGGAAATGGTAACAACCTTACCGCCCAGCTGAGAAACCTTAAGGCAAACGCCCCATGCAACGTTACCGAAGCCTGAAACGGCAACTGTTTTGCCTTCGATTGTATCGCCCAAGTGCTTTAATACTTCGTTTGCATAGTAGGTAGCACCAAAGCCTGTTGCTTCGGGTCTGATAAGCGAGCCGCCGTATTCCAAGCCTTTACCTGTTAATACGCCGTTTTCCCAACAACCCTTAATTCTCTTGTACTGACCGTAAAGATAACCGATTTCTCTTCCGCCAACGCCTATATCACCTGCGGGAACGTCAACATCGGGACCGATATGTCTGTAAAGCTCTGTCATAAATGCCTGACAGAATCTCATAATTTCGCCGTCGCTCTTGCCTCTGGGGTCAAAGTCAGAACCACCCTTACCGCCACCGATGGGTAAGCCGGTAAGACTGTTTTTAAATGTCTGTTCAAAACCGAGGAACTTAATGATTCCGGGGTAAACGGAGGGGTGGAAACGCAAGCCGCCCTTGTAGGGACCTATTGCACTGTTAAACTGAACACGGTATCCTCTGTTTACACGGGTTTTACCGTTGTCGTCAACCCATGACACACGGAAAGAAATCATTCTTTCGGGTTCAACAAGTCTTTCGATAAGCCCGACCTCCTCGTATTCGGGGTGCTGGTCTACAACCGGTTCGATAGATTCAAAAACTTCTTCTACCGTCTGTAAAAATTCAGGCTCGTTTTTATCTCTTGCCTGTACTGCTTCAAATACCTTCTTAAGGTATTCATTCTTAATTGCCATTTCTGACATCTCCTTTTTTGGCATATAAAACCATATATTATTTTATTTTTTATTTTTCAGATATTCATCAATTGCAGCGGCGGCGGACTTTCCCGCTCCCATTGCAAGTATAACCGTTGCGGCACCCGTTACAACATCTCCGCCGGCGAAAACTCCCGGCTTGCTTGTGGCTCCGCCTTCGTCTTTTGTAACAATACAACCGTGGCTGTTTGTTTCAATATCCTGTGCCGTATTTTTTATAAGCGGATTGGGGCTTTGCCCTATTGCTATTACAACAACCTCCGCATCAAGGGTAAATTCACTGTTTGGTATTTCGACAGGTCTGCGCCTTCCGGACGCATCTGCTTCACCAAGCTCCATACGAATGCATTGAATTTTCTCTGCATTGCCGTTTTCGTCGCCTGTTATTTTAATGGGGTTGCATAAAAGCTTAAAATCGATACCTTCTTCTTTTGCATGTTCGATTTCTTCTTTTCGGGCAGGCATTTCTTCTTCGCTTCGTCTGTAAACGACAGTTACATTTTCCGCCCCCATACGCTTTGCACATCTTGCAGCATCCATGGCAACATTTCCGCCGCCCACAACAACCGCGTTTTTGCCCATATATACAGGGGTGTCATATTCGGGGAATTTATATCCCTTCATAAGATTTATTCTGGTCAAAAACTCATTGGCGGAATAAACTCCGTTTAAGCTTTCGCCCTCAATATTCATAAAGCTTGGAAGTCCTGCTCCCGTGCCTATGTAAACAGCGTCAAAGCCTTCCTCGCAAAGAAGCTCGTCTATGGATAAAACCTTGCCGATTACCATATTGGTCTGTATATTGACGCCCATATTTTTAAGATTTTCAACCTCTCGTCTGACTATGCTTTTCGGAAGTCTGAATTCAGGTATGCCATATACCAAAACTCCCCCTGCCGTGTGAAATGCTTCAAATACGGTTACATCATAACCCATTGAGGCAAGGTCGCCGGCACAGGCAAGACCCGAAGGACCTGCACCCACAACTGCAACGGATGCACCCTTCTTTTTGGGAACAGTCGGTGTGGTCGGCTCGTGGGTTTCCATATATTTATCGGCGACAAATCTTTCAAGCCTGCCTATTGCAACAGGCTCTCCCTTTTTTCCTCTGATACAATGCATCTCGCATTGATTTTCCTGTGGACAAACACGTCCGCATATTGCAGGCAAGGTGCTTGTTTCGCGGATTTTAAAATATGCCTCATCGTAATTTTTCTCGCAGATAAGCTTGATAAATTCGGGAATTTTTACATTTACGGGACAGCCGTTCATACAGGGCTTTGCCGTGCAGTTTAAACATCTGTTTGCTTCCGTAAGTGCCATCTCATCGGTGTATCCCAAGGCAACCTCTTCAAAGGTTTTGTTTCTTTTATCGGGTTCACGAGACGGCATGGGAGTCCTTTTCGGTGACATATCAGCCATTGTTCATCCCCTCCATTCTGCATTTGTGGCGGTTGAGAGCATCAGCCTCTTGTTTTGAAAAGGTTTTAAGCCTTCTCATAGCCAAATCAAAATCCACAAGATGTCCGTCAAAATCGGGACCGTCAACACAGGCAAACTTTGTTTCTCCGCCCACCTTTACACGGCAGCCGCCGCACATTCCCGTTCCGTCAATCATAATGGGATTCATACTGATAATGGTTTTGATTTGATATTTCTTGGTAAGCTCGCATACAAACTTCATCATAATAAGCGGGCCTATTGCGATTACAAGGTCGTATTTTTCGCCGTTTTGTATAAGCTCCTCAAGCTTTGTTGTGACAAAGCCCTTGTTCCCGTTTGAGCCGTCGTCGGTCATAACATAGAGATTGTCGCAAACCTCCCTGCATTCCTGTTCAAGAATAACAATGTCGGCGCTTCTGAACCCGTTTATCATATCAACGGACACGCCCTTTGAGTGAAGCTTTTTCGCTTGGGGATAAGCTATGGCAGTTCCCAGACCGCCTCCGATTACGGCAACTCGTTTTGCGTTCCCGAATTCCGACGGGTTTCCCAAAGGCCCTGCAAAGTCAAGTATGCTGTCACCTGCTTTTAAGGTATCAAGGCGCTCCGTTGTAGCACCCACAATCTGAAACACAATGGTAACGGTTCCTTTTTTTCTGTCATAATCCGAGATGGTAAAAGGAACCCTTTCCCCTTGCTCGTCTATTCTTAAAATAATGAACTGTCCGGGTTCTGCTTTTTTTGCAATGTATGGTGCGGATATTTCCATAAGTGAAACAGAAGCATTAAGCTTTTCTTTTCTTATTATTTTGTACATATTCATCTCTCCGATGTTAAAATAAACATAATTACAGATAAAATCATTATATCACAAAACAGACAAATACGCAACTTTTTTATTTAACATAATTATACAAAATTTTTTGAAATATTTTATGTTTTACTGCATAAATGCAATAAATACACGGAATATAGTGAATTTTGGAACAAATGCTTGACAGAAATTATATAAAATGTGATAATAAAAACTTGAAAGACTGTTAAAGCGAAAGGGGTGGGGTGATGTCGTTTTCTTTTGACAAAAGATACTTGTTGACGGGAGTGCTTGTGTATATTTTAGGTACATTTACGGGACTTAATCTTACTATGCCTATCCTTGAAAATATGAAGGTTTTTAAGCCGTACACCCTGATTTTTTCTTTGGTTCTTGTGATACTGTCGGCAGTAATATTCTTTCTTTTCAGGAAAAATCCGAAGATAAGAATAAAGCCTGTATTGGTATGTATAACCGTCCTTGTTTTTATATTCGGTTTTTACCGCACGGTGACGGTAACCGATAATTTTCACCAAAGCAAGAGTTTGTTGCTGTCGGAAAAAATCATAAGCGGAAGAGTGACAAGCGAGCCGGAGATAAGCTCAACGGGAAAAACGGTTTCTTTTTCCGCCGACATATATGAGGCAGGGGAGTCATCCTCAATGCTTAACAAGATTGAGCCTGTAAAGATTTTACTTTATGTGCCTTATTCAACGAATGTTGCATACGGTGACAGCTTTGAATGCGGAGATTTGTTTGAGATGTCGTCACGACTTGCCTACGAGGGAGGGTTTAACGCTCAAAGCTATCTTTTTCAAAACAAAGTATGTATGAAGGTTTATACAAGAACCTTTGAGAAAAATAATAAGAGTTTTGATATTTCTTACATAGACAGGCTTTCGGATTTGGGATTCAGATTGAGAAGAGGAATAATTAACATATGCAGACAGATTATCCCCGATGAAGATTGCAGGGCTCTGCTTGAGGGCGTGCTTACAGGGGATAAGTCGGAGTTTTCCGATGCTCTTTACGAAAGCTATACCAATTCGGGATTTATCCATGTTGCCGCCGTGTCGGGTATGCATGTTGCCTATCTTTTTATGTTCCTGTGTATATTATTTAAGCCTTTTTTAATTCCCAAAAAATATATGGGATTTATTGCAATTCCCGTACTTGTTTTATTTGCCTCAATCGCCTTATTTACGCCATCTGCCTGCCGAGCGGTAATTATGATGAGCGTGGTTTTGATGGCTTACTTTTTCAAACGCCAAAACGACGGCATAACAGCTCTTTCTCTTGCGGCTCTTATATTGATATTTGAAAACCCTTACTGCCTGGAAAATTGCAGTTTTCTTCTTTCCTTCGGAGCGACTGCGGGAATTTTGATATATTCGCCTCTTATAGCAAAAAGGTGGTACGGGTTTATTAAATTGCCGCAGTACAAAAAGCTGTCCATTAAGGCGGTGGCTCACAAAGGCGTAACATTGTTGTCGGACTCGGTTATTTTGTCTTTATGCAGTGCAATGGGAATATCATTTTTCACGGCATACTTTTTCGGAAAAATCCAATGGGGAAGCATAATCGGAAACATTTTCATATTTCCCGTAATCGGGTTTGTGTTTATCTTCGGATATTTGCTGGTTTTACTGTCCCTTGTTTGTTTGCCCGCAGGACAGCTTTTGGGACTTACGATTTTGACGCCTGTGCTTAAATATGTAAATTATACAGCAAACTTGTTTTCAAAGGCAACATTCAGAATAAATATAGCCCAGCCTCATCCCGTGTTTTTTGTAATTTATCTTGTGATATGCGTGGGTATATATTTTCTGATAAAGAAAGATGATTTAAAAAAGACAATGGAAAACAAAAATTAAAAGCAGAAGCATCTTGATGACGCTTCTGCTTTTTTGAGGCTGTGATTTTTATCTGTTTAAGATAAGCTTTGTAAGCTCAACGGGTTCTACGATTTTACCGTCCTTGTATACACGCATATTTCCGGAAGCAATCTCGTCAATGAGTATAACCTCGTTTCCGTTGTAGCCGAACTCAAACTTAATATCCCAAAGGTCAAGTCCGATGGACTTTAAATCATCGGCAACTATTTTTGTTATTTTAAGAGTCTGCTCCTTCATGCTTTCAAACATATCGCCGCTCATAATGTCGAGAGCAACAAGACCTTCTTTTGTAACAAGGGGGTCGCCCTTTTCGTCGTTTTTAAAGGTACATTCAACATAACCGCCTTCCAAAACGGTTCCGTCCTCCATATATTCGCCGTATCTGCGAATAAAGCTTCCTGTTGCAACCAGACGGCAGATAACCTCTAAGCCGTGACCGAATACCTTGCCGGGAAGAACCTCCATTGCGGCATCGTCCACATTTGCATCAATAAAATGAGTTTTAATACCTGCATTTTTGAGCAAATTAAAGTAATAGATTGAGGTTTTGAGGTTTTCTTTACCGATACCCTCGATTTTAAGACCTACAGAATTTTCGCCCGGGTCAAAAACGCCGTCTTTTCCCGTGCAGTCGTCCTTGAATTTAAGTAATACATTTCCGTTGTCAAGGCTGAAAACATCTTTTGTTTTACCTTCATAAATTTTTTTCATGGAACAGGCTCCTTTTTTTGATAAATTATTACTTTTTAATGCTATCATATAATTTTTTAAACTTCAATATATTTATTAAATAAAATTTTGCCCTGTTGAACACCTTTTTTTGTCTATTTATATTGATATATCCAGGTTGACTTTTAATCAAATTCCGTTTATAATATATAAAGTTGCATTTTTGTTACTGTAAACATATGCTTACTATTTTGAAAGGAGATGGTATTACGGACAGCAAAGAGATGTTTGAGAAGATAATCAACTTTTTGCCTCATTGGAGATACAGGGTTGTAAAGCCCTTTAAGCAAATGCTGAAGGACGGGATAAGTCTTGAAATGTATTATTGCATACAGCTCCTTAAAGAAATAGGAACGCCACTTACCATGTCCGAAATAGCAAGGATTACAAAAATGCCCAAGCAACAGATGACAAAAATGGTAAACAAGCTTATAGAGCATGATTTTGTAAACCGTGTTGCGGACAAAAGCGACAGGCGAATAATCAGACTTGAGCTTACGGAGAAGGCAGAGGAGTACATAGATTGCTTTATTGAAAATGATGCGATATATTTCAAAGACTTTTTCGACAGCCTTACCGAGGAAGAAATGGGAGAATTTTTCGGAGCGCTTGATATTATGTACAACATATTGATAAAAAAGGCGAAGGATGAGAATTACATTAAAAAAGAGAGGAGTGACGGAGAATGTTGAGAAAACTTGCAGGGTGCATAAGAGAATATAAAAAGCCGTCAATAATAACTCTTTTGCTTATAGTGGGTGAAGCGATAATCGAAACGTTTATCCCGTTTATAACGGCAAATTTGGTTAATCAGTTCAGCGATGATTTGCAGATAAGCGCAATACTTAAAATAGGAATTTTTCTTGTAATTATGGCTTGTGCTTCATTAGGTTGCGGAGCTTTAGCCGCCTTTACCTGTTCAAAGGCATCGGCAGGCTTTGCAAAAAATATGAGGTCGGATATGTTCCGCAAAATACAGACATATGACTTTCACAATATAGATAAATTTTCCTCTGCATCCCTTGTTACAAGGCTTACAACCGATGTAAGCAATGTTCAGATATCCTATATGATGATAATAAGAACAGCGGTCAGAAGTCCGCTTATGTTATTGTTTTCCGTGATAATGGCGTTTGTGATGGGAGGATGGCTCGCAGGCTCATTTGTTATCGTCATACCTATTTTGGCGTTGGGGCTTTATTTCATCAGCCGTCATGCCATGCCGGCATTTCGCAGAGTGTTTAAAAAGTATGACAAGCTTAACGAATCCGTTGAAGAAAATGTCAGAGGTATGCGTGTGGTAAAGGGCTTTTCCAGAGAGGATTATGAAAAGGATAAGTTCAATTATGCGGCAGATGATATATGCAAGGATTTCACGAAGGCTGAAAGAATAGTTGCCGCAAACGGACCTCTTATGCAGCTTTGTATGAATATAAACTCTATATTTATTTTGTTTGTAGGATCCCTGCTTGCCATAAAGTACAACAGTATAAATGTTGGCGAAATATCGGCAATGCTCACCTACGGAGTGCAGATACTTATGTCACTTATGATGCTTTCTATGATTTATGTTATGATAACCATGTCGGCAGAGTCTGCAAAGCGTATATGTGAGGTTCTGGACGAGGAGCCTGCATTAAAGGAGTGTGACAACCCCATAACCGAAGTAAGGGACGGCTCCGTAGATTTTTGCGGAGTGGGATTTAAGTATAATGAAAATGCAAAAAACTATGCCCTTTCCGATATTGATTTGCATATTGATTCGGGAATGACCGTTGGAATTATCGGCGGCACGGGTTCAAGTAAGTCAACTCTTGTACAGCTTATCCCTCGTTTGTACGATGTTACCACGGGTTGCGTCAAGGTAGGCGGCGTTGATGTCAGAGATTATGATATGGAGTCAATCAGAAATGCCGTTGCAATGGTTTTGCAGAAAAATCTTCTGTTTTCGGGAACAATAGCCGAAAACTTAAGATGGGGAAATGAAAACGCTACGGATGAAGAGCTTGATATGGCGTGCCGTCTTGCACAGGCAGAGGAATATATAAAAAGCTCACCCGACGGCTATAATAAATTTATAGAACAGGGTGGTGCAAACGTATCCGGAGGACAGAAGCAGAGGATATGTATTGCCCGTGCTCTTCTGAAAAGACCAAAGGTGCTTATACTTGACGATTCTACAAGTGCGGTTGACACAAAGACAGATGCGCTTATCCGCAAAGGCTTTAAGGAATATATTCCCGAAACAACAAAAATCATTATTGCCCAGCGTATATCATCTGTTATGGATGCCGATATGATTATCGTTATGGACGGCGGTAAGATTTCGGATGTGGGAAAACACGGCGAATTGCTTGAAAGATGTGAAATTTACAAAGAGGTATATGAACAGCAGACGAATGGGGGTGGCGAAGATGAAGAATAAAAGACCGCCCGCAAAAAAGGGAACCTTGGGAAGAGTATTGAAAATGCTCATTAAGTTTTATCCGGTGCTTGTTCCCGTTACGATTTTTTGTATTCTCTTTTCATCGGCAACCGCCGTTGTGCCCGATTACTATATAAAGGACATAACCGACACCATTTCAAGGTATTTTGTATCTCAGGATTGGGGCAGTGCCGCACAAGAGATTATACCGAAAATGATTCTTTTAGGTGTACTTTATCTTTTGGCAATCGGAACATCTACCCTTTATACACAGCTTATGGCATTTATTACTCAGGGCTTTTTGTCAAAAATGAGATGTAAGATGTTTGACGGAATGCAGAACTTGCCCGTTAAATATTTTGACACCAACAAGCACGGAGATATAATGAGCCATTACACAAATGATATCGACACCTTAAGACAGCTTATATCGCAGGCACTGCCTGCGATATTGAGGGCAGGAGTTGTTGTAATAAGCGTATTTTTTATGATGCTCAGCTTCAGTATTTGGATGACGCTTATTATGATTGCAGGCGTTGTTATTATGTCCTTTGTGTCAAAAAAGGTGGGCGGAGGCTCCGCAAAATACTTTATCAGACAGCAGAAATCAATCGGTCGTGCAGAGGGCTTTGCTCAGGAGATGATGAACGGACAAAAGGTTATAAAGGTATTCTGTCACGAAAAAGAGTGCGAGGAACAGTTTGACGAAATAAACGAAGCCTTGTATGAGGACAGCCGTAAGGCACATTCTTACGCAAATATTTTAGGACCTGTTATTCAGAATATCGGTAATGTTTTATATGTTATCGTTGCCGTTGTAGGCGGAGTATTTATTGCCGTTGACTTGGGTGACGGGAACTTAAGTCTTTCGGGTATGACATTCAGCATCGGTGTTGCGGTGGCGTTTTTAAATATGACAAAGCAGTTTACAGGTAATGTAAACCAGCTTTCACAACAGATAAATGCCATAGTTATGGGTATTGCCGGTGCATCAAGAATTTTTGAGCTTATGGATGCAGAGCCCGAGGATGATAACGGATATGTTACTTTGGTAAATGCCGAAATCGAAAAGGACGGAAGAATAAAGGAAAGCGACAAGCACACGGGAATGTGGGCATGGAAGCATCCCCACGGAACGGGAGAAATAACATATACAAAGCTCTCCGGCGATGTCCGTATGACAGATGTTGATTTTTCATATGTTGAAGGAAAGGAAATACTTCACGGAATATCAGTGTTTGCCGAGCCGGGACAAAAGGTTGCTTTTGTAGGAGCCACAGGTGCGGGAAAGACCACGATTACAAATCTCATAAATCGTTTTTACGATATTGAGGACGGTAAAATCAGATACGACGGAATAAATGTAAACAAGATTAAAAAATCCGATTTGCGCCGTTCGCTTGGTATTGTGCTTCAGGATACAAACCTGTTTACGGGAACGGTTATGGATAATATCAGATACGGAAGACTTGAAGCGTCGGATGATGAATGTATAGAAGCTGCAAAGCTTGCAGGTGCAGATGATTTTATTACAAGACTGCCGGAGGGTTATATGACCGAGCTTACCAATAACGGAGCAAATCTCTCGCAGGGACAAAGACAGCTCATCTCAATTGCCAGAGCGGCAGTTGCAGATCCGCCTGTTATGATTCTTGACGAGGCGACGTCATCAATCGATACCAGAACCGAGGCAATAGTCCAAAGAGGTATGGATAAGCTGATGGAGGGCAGAACGGTATTTGTAATTGCCCACAGACTTTCAACGGTAAAGAACTCAGATGTGATAATGGTTATGGATCACGGCAGAATAATAGAACGTGGTAATCACGAGGACTTAATTGCTCAAAAAGGAACCTACTATCAGTTATACACAGGAGCCTTCGAGCTTGAATAACTTTTGGAATGTAAAAAGGCGCACTTAACGAACAATCTTTCACCACTCGCAAGCCTCCCCTTATTTATTAAGGGGAGGCTTGCGGTGGAGGGATTCTATGGGGGGATTCCCCGAGGCTAAGGCTCGGGATGCCGTAGGGGACGCCAATGGCATCCCCTACATGTGTATTTCACGTAGTTCATCGTAGGGGCTCCGCTTGCTGAGCCCGTTTTTATTTCATTGTTTTCCGCGTGGTTTTGCGATAATGACAGCGGGCGCCCGTTGCCGTTTCCGCCTTTTACACAAGCAATAGGAAGAATATAATTTGTCATCGCTGCCGGCGATGCTTTTTTTATATCATAAAATTAATCTTGTCCGCATAACATTTAAAGACGAATGTTTTGCGGAGGATACATAATGAACAACATAAAAGGTTTAACCGGTGCCGAAGCGGAAAAGTCGGCGAAAAAGTACGGTAAAAATATTATTTCAAACAAGAAGAAAAAGACATTTTTTGATGTATATTGGGACAAGTACAACGACCCCATAATAAAGGTGTTGCTTTTGGCGCTGGGCATAAATGTCATATTCACATTTTTGGGAAAGGTTGATTGGCACGAATGTGCAGGGATTTTGTTGTCCGTGATAATTTCAACCTTTGTTTCCGCAATATCGGAATACAGTAACGAAAACACATTTTTAAAGCTTCAAAGCAAAGCGTCTATGACAAAGTGCAAGGTATGGCGTGACAACAAAATATGTGAAATATATGTGTCGGATACTGTTGTTGGGGATTATGTGCTTTTGCAGTCGGGGGATATAATTCCTGCGGACGGAAGAATAACAGAGGGCAGAATATCCGTTGACCAGTCGCCTCTTACGGGGGAGAGCAAGGAAGCGGAAAAACATGCAACCGGAATTATGCCCAAAACCAAATTCAATGATTTCTGGAACGAATATAATGTGTTTAAAGGCTGTGTTGTCTGCTCCGGCGAAGCGAATATGATAATTGACGAGATAGGCGACAATACGGTTTACGGAAAGTTGTCCCTTGAAGCACAGGAGGAAACACGGGAAAGTCCTCTCGGGATAAAGCTTTCAAAGCTTGCCAAAAGCATAAGCAGATTCGGTGTTATAAGTGCAGTAATAATTGTTATATTAAGCTTTTTAAATAATGCGTTTATAGCAAATGCCTTTGATTCTGTGAGGATTGCGGCTTATTTTTCCGATACGGCACAGGTTTTGTCGGACTTGGTAAGTTCAATAATAATCGGCATAATCGTAATTGTTGTTGCTGTTCCCGAGGGACTTCCCTTAATGATTGCAATAGTCTGCTCCCTTAATATGAAAAAGATGCTTAAAGCAAATGTGCTTGTAAGGAAAATAATCGGGATAGAAACTGCAGGGGGAATAAATGTTTTGTTCACGGACAAAACGGGAACAATAACAAAGGGCGAGCCGGAAGTCATTAAGTTTTTAACGGGGGATTTGAAAGAATACGAAAGCTTTGATATGTTCGGCGAAGCGTTTAAAAGGCTTTACGGACTTTCCGTGGTTCACAATTCAATGGCAAGGTATTCGGGAAATGAAATTATCGGCGGAAACGGGACCGAAAAAGCTTTGCTCAGGTTTGCCGCAAAAAAAGGTGCTCGGGGAGTTGGATACGATTGTATCAAAAGCGTGCCCTTTTCCTCGGACAAAAAATATTCCTCAGCCGTAATAAAGGGGGAGGGCAAAAGGCTTACTCTTGTAAAGGGTGCACCCGAAATAATTTTGCCGCTGTGTAATAATATGTATACCCAAAAAGGAGATAAGGAAAAGCTTTTAAAAACGGATATAGATAAAAAAATAAACGAATATGCAAAATCCGCAATGCGTCTTATAGCCATAGCCGTAAGCGAGGAGGATTATGACGGCGATATGCCGGAAAGTATGAATCTTTTGGGGATAGCGGCAATTTTTGATGATGTACGTCCCGAGGCAAGGTCTGCCGTAGAGGAGGTTTTGGGTGCAGGAATTTCCGTAATAATGATTACGGGCGACAGACGGGAAACGGCGGTGGCAATAGGTGAAAGGGCAGGGCTTTTAAAGAAGGGCGGTATTGTAACAGATTCAAAAGAGCTGTCGCGAATGACCGATGAAAAAATAAAAGAAATTCTGCCCAGGCTTTGCATTGTGGCAAGGGCGATGCCCGGGGATAAAAGCCGTCTTGTAAAGATAGCTCAAAGTATGAATCTTGTAGTGGGTATGACAGGCGACGGTGTAAACGATGTGCCGGCGCTTAAGCTTTCGGATGTTGGATTTTCTATGGGAGGCGGGACAGAGGCTGCCGCTGCCGCTTCGGATATTGTCATTCTGGACGATAACTTCATATCTGTAAAAAACGCTGTCTTATACGGCAGAACAATTTTTGAAAGTATAAAAAAGTTTATTAAGTTTCAGCTTACCATAAATGTTGCGGCAGTCGCCGTTTCAATGCTCGGCCCCATTGTGGGAGTGGAAAAACCTCTTGATATTTCACAGATGATATGGACAAATCTTATGATAGACTCCCTCGCCGCCATAGCCTTCGGAGGTGAGCCGGCTCTTTCAAAATATATGAAAAGCAAGCCGAGAAGCAGAGATGAAAATATTCTGGACAAAAATATGTGGAGCGGAATAATCACAAACGGACTTTATATCTCGTTTTTAAGCCTTGTGTTTTTCACGGTTCCGTCGTATCGGGCATTGTTCCGGGAGGGCGCAGGCGACATATACTTTTACACGGGATACTTCACATTTTTTATTTTCATAAGCATTTTTAATGCCTTTAACGCAAGGTGCGATGAAATAAATATATTAAAAGACATTTCCAAAAACAAGCAATTTGTAACGGTAATGGCGTTGATTTCTCTGATACAGGTAGTGATGACATATTTCGGTGGAGCAATCCTCAGAACGGCAGGACTTACAGGGAGCGAATGGGCGGTTGTCCTTTTGACGGCGGCGACAATTTTCCCTGTGGATATAATAAGAAAAATTATAATAAAAAGAAAAGATTACCCAAAAAACAGCAAGGGGAATTAAAAACGAATTTTCTGCACAGACTCAAATTAAGATAAGACATTGACGATTTAAACGGATGGGTGAGTTTATGAACAAAAAATATATATGCTTTTTTATGATATGGGCGATAGTGATATCCCTCAGCACAAGAGTATATGCAAAGCTTGAATTGTCGGCACAATCTGCAATTCTTGCAGAAAAAAACACAGGCAGAATTTTATATGAAAAGAACGCCGACAAAAAAATGCCTGTGGCAAGCACCACAAAAATTATGACGGCTGTTGTTGCTCTTGAACAGGAGGATATAAAGCTTGATGACATAATAGAAATATCGGAAAACGCCTCAAATGTGGAGGGTTCAAGTATGTATCTTCAAAAAGGTGAAAAGCTGACGCTTAAAGAGCTTCTGTACGGACTTATGCTGTCCTCGGGGAATGACGCCGCCGTTGCAATTTCCGAGGCGATTTCTCAAAATGGCGAGGATTTTGTAAAGCAAATGAATGACAAAGCAGCGGAAATCGGAGCGAAAGACACTCATTTTAAAAATCCCAACGGACTTCCCGATGAGGACCATTATTCAACTGCAAGAAATATGATGAAAATAACGGCTTATGCTATGTCAAATCCTGCGTTCAGAGAAATTGTTTCAACAAAATCCTATAAAATCGAGGGAGAGGGCAAAGCGTATCCGAGGACAATTGCAAACCATAACAAGCTTCTTAATATGTATAAAGGGTGCATAGGAGTAAAAACAGGGTACACAAAAGAGGCAGGGAGATGTCTTGTAAGTGCCGCAGAGCGTGACGGAATGACTCTTTTGTGTGTAACGCTGAATGCTTCCGATGATTGGAACGACCATATGAGCCTTTATGACTATGCTTATGAAAATTACGAATACAGAAGAATTGTAAGTAAGGATATTCCTGTGTGCAAGGTAAAAATCAAAGGCTCGGAAAGTGAAGAAAACAACGTTTATCCCGGAAGCGATGTTCATTATCCCATGGAAAAGGGAGAGGGATATACATTGGAAACGGAGATATGGCAAGAGCTTTCCGCACCTATGAAAAACGGCGACCAAGTTGGCAGGATAATGCTTCAAATGGAGGGAAGAAATGCAGAAATCCCCATAGTTCTTCACGAGGATATAAATGTAGACTATTCGGGAAAATACGGCGGACTTACCTTTGCTCAAAGTCTTTCGGGAATGTTTTTAAGGTGGCTTGGACTTACAATTGAATAAAGATTGTTAAATTTTATACAAACTGCACAAAATATCTTTTTTAAAGTTTAAATATTAAGGAAAAAAAAGGTTGCTTTAAAATTAAATATAGGATATAATAACACTATATAACCTAAAATAGGGGAGTATAGTGTTTTTTTATGTAAACACATAGGAAGGAGATGGGTTACAGGGTGCTGAGATTGCAGAAATATCTTGCGGATTGCGGAGTTGCGTCAAGGCGTGGTGCCGAAGAAATAATCAAAAGCGGCCGTGTCAGCGTAAACGGCGAAACGGTTCGTGAGATGGGCGTAAAGGTTGACGAAGAAAAGGATGTTGTAGCCCTTGACGGAAAGCCTGTCAGAATAAGACATAATATGATTTATATTATGCTTAATAAGCCTGTAGGGTTTGTTACCACCGTTTCCGATGATAAGGGGAGAGATACGGTTATGTCCCTTGTATCGGACATTCCGGAGAGAATTTATCCAGTGGGCAGACTTGATTATGACACGGAAGGTCTGCTTCTTATGACAAATGACGGCAATCTGACATATAAAATCACCCATCCCAAAAATAACATTGAAAAAACCTACGAAGCGGAGGTTACGGGAAATATAGGACAGGACACCATTATAAATCTCCGAAAAGGGGTATATATCGACGGAGCCAAAACAGCTCCGGCAAAGGTTGAGATTATCGGTGCTACACGACTCGGAACAAAGCTTAAAATTACAATTCACGAGGGACGAAACAGACAGGTCAGAAAAATGTTCGAGGCGGTAGGCTGTATAGTAAAAAAATTGAAACGCACCGAGGAGGCAGGACTTAAGCTTGGACATATTCCTCTCGGAAGATGGAGAAAATTAAATGAGTCCGAGGTAAATATGCTTAAAAAAATCGGTACGGGTAAAAAATCATCTGCCGAACAGACTAAAAAAATGTACGGCAAAAACAAGAAAAATTATTAAATCTTTAAAATAAAAATTTATACTAAGGAGGTAACTTGTTATGAGTAAATTGAGTGAGTTACAAGGCAAAAGAAGCAGTATAAGCTCAGGCGGCGGCGAAAAGATGATAAATGCTCAGCATAATATGGGCAAAAAGACCGCCCGTGAAAGACTTGATATGCTCTTTGATGAAGGAAGCTTTATAGAAATATGCGGATTTGTCACTCAAAGATACAATGCCATGGATACAAATGACGGAGTATCTTACGAAGGTGTTGTCTGCGGATACGGAACCGTAGACGGACGCCTTGTGTATGCATATGCTCAGGATTACACCGTTTTAAAAGGCTCGGTGGGGGAGATGCATACACAAAAAATTATTAAAACAATGGATATGGCGGCACGCATGGGAGCACCTGTTGTAGGAATTTTTGATTCCGACGGAGCAAGAATAGAAGAAGGGCTTGATGCTCTTTGCGGATTTGGTGAAATATTCAGAAGATGTGCCAATTCATCAGGGGTTATTCCTCAGATAGCCGTTGTGTTGGGAAATTGTGCCGGAGGTACGGCTATTATCCCTGCCATGGCGGACTTTACATTTATGACAGAAAAGATTAGCAGAATGTTTGTAAACGGACCTTCTGTTATAAAAGGTGATACAAACAAAGATGTTACGGCTGAAAATCTTGGCGGAGCGGAGGTTTCGGCATCGGTAAGCGGAAACGCAAGCGTAAAGACAGAAACTGAAGAGGATTGCTTTAAAAGTGTAAGAGAGCTTTTATCTTACCTGCCTTCAAACAATCTGGACGGAGCTTTCGCACTTGAATGTACGGACGATTTAAACAGAATTTCCGAAGATCTGAATACAGCCTGCGAAACCGATTATGATGTAAAAGCCGTTATTTCGGACATCTGCGACAACGGAGAATTTTTTGAAGTATATAAAGAATATGCAAAAAATATAGTTGCGGGATTTGCAAGATTTAACGGTATGCCCGTGGGAATTGTGGCAAATAACGGTGAGCTTCTTGACGGCAAAGCATCGGAAAAGGGAGCAAGGTTTGTAAGATTTTGCGACAGCTTTAATATTCCCGTTGTTTCTCTTACGGATGTATCGGGATTTGTTGCGGATATGGAACAGGAGCAAAACGGTCTTGCAAGACAAAGCGCAAAGCTTGCTTATGCATTTGCGGAGGCAACGGTTCCCAAAATCAATATCATACTCAAGAATGCATACGGAAGCGCATACCTTGCAATGAACAGCAAGCAGATAGGCGCAGACCTTGTTTATGCATGGCAAGGAGCGGAAATATCCGTTATCGGAGCGGATACTGCGGCAACACTTTTGTTTGACGATTATGAAAACGCAAAGAACTCTGTGGACAAAAGAGAGAAAAACATTGCCGAATATAAAGAAAAGTACGCAAATCCTTATGTTGCGGCAAGCCGAGGCTATATTGACGATGTAATTGAGGCATCTGCAACAAGACCGAGGATTATAAGTGCTCTTGAAATGCTTATAAGCAAAAGGGAAGCCCGTCCTGCCAAAAAGCACGGCAATATTCCCATGTAAGGAGGTAGGCGGATATGACTGTAGGAGAAGCTTTGAGTAAAGGCTTAAGTGTAACGGGAACAGGTCTTATTATTGTGTTTTCCGTCCTGATAATACTTATGGTTGTTATGATGCTTATGAAGGTTATCTTCTATAAGCCTCAGCAACAGGAAACACAAAATTCACAAAAGAAAAGCGAAGAAAAAGCGGATAAAAACATTTCGGATAATACTAAGGGAAATGACGAAGAGCTTATCGCGGTAATCACGGCGGCAATAGCGGCGTCACTTAACACATCCGAGTATAACCTGAAGATTAAAGCATTCAGGCGTATTACGAATTCCCAATCACAATGGAACAAGGCGGGAGTCAGAGATATAATTGATTCAAGATTTTAGGAGGAGAAAAAATGAGAAAATTTATTGTAAATGTAAACGGTAATTCATATGAAGTAGAAGTTGAAGAGATTTCGGAGGGCGGAAGCGTTAAGGCTCCGGTGCCTGCACCAGCTCCTGTTGCCGAGGCGGCTCCTGCACCGGTGTCAGCTCCGGCAGGCTCTGTAAGTGTAAACGCACCTATGCCCGGAAAAATTATGTCTGTTAATGTCAAGGTTGGCGACAGCGTAAACGAGGGTGATGTATTGTGCGTTATGGAAGCTATGAAGATGGAAAACGAAATTATGGCTCCTTCGGCAGGTAAGGTGGTTTCGGTTGCAGCAAAAAGCGGTGCTTCCGTAAATACGGGAGATTTGCTTGTTTCCTTGGGATAATTCACGGGATTAACTATGGTTTACAGGAAAGGATGATATTGTGTTAGAAGGACTTTATAACTTTATGCAAAGCACAGGTATCGCCGCAATGATAAGCAATGCAAAGGACGCATTGGCAGCAGGTGCGTCGGGATTTGAGGGTATTGTTGCCGTAATAGGTACGCCCTTGATGATAGCGATTGCTTGTGTGCTGCTTTACCTTGCGATAGTAAAACAGTTTGAGCCGTTGTTGCTTCTGCCCATAGCATTTGGTATGTTGCTTTCAAATTTGCCTATGCTTTCGGAGTCAAGTGCAATAATGATGCACCCCGAGTTTTTCACAGACCCGAAATACTTAGTTGACGGTCATCTTGATATGCAGATGATTTTTGCAAACGGAGGACTCCTTGATATGTTGTATTTAGGAGTTAAGCTTGGAATATATCCTCCGCTTATTTTCTTGGGCATAGGCTGTATGACCGATTTCGGACCCCTTATTGCAAATCCGAAAAGCATCATTTTAGGTGCGGCGGCACAGCTTGGCGTATTTATTACATTTTTAGGTGCATTGGTGCTTGGTGCTTTGGGATTGGGCTTTGGCGTAAACGAGGCGGCTTCCATCGGTATTATTGGCGGAGCGGACGGACCTACTGCCATATATGTTACCAAAACTCTTGCACCTCAGCTTTTGCCGGCGATTGCCATTGCGGCGTATTCGTATATGGCACTTATTCCGGTTATCCAGCCGCCAATTATGAAGCTTTTGACAACAAAGAAAGAGCGTGGCATCGTCATGGAGCAGTTAAGACCGGTAAGCAAGACGGAAAAGATAATATTCCCCATTGTTGTTACAATAGTTGTTGCACTTATTGTTCCCGATGCGGTGTCCTTGGTCGGATGCCTTATGCTGGGTAACCTGGCAAAGGAAAGCGGTGTTATAGACCGTCTGTCTAATACGGCACAGAACGGATTGATGAATACAATCACAATCTTTTTGGGCTTGACGGTTGGTGCAACTGCAAAGGCAAGCACCTTCCTTACAGCACAAACATTGGGTATTGTTGCTCTTGGTCTTGTGGCATTCTGCTTCTCAACGGCAGGCGGACTTATTTTAGGTAAGATTATGTGCAAGCTGACAGGAGGAAAAATCAATCCTCTTATCGGTTCGGCAGGCGTGTCGGCAGTTCCCATGGCGGCTCGTGTTTCTCAGATGGTGGGACAAAAAGAAAATCCGTCAAACTTTTTGCTTATGCATGCAATGGGACCAAATGTTGCAGGTGTAATCGGTTCTGCGGTTGCCGCAGGCGTTTTCCTGTCAATGTTTGCAAAGTAATACAAGGAGGTTAAAGATATGAGTAAAGTCAAAATTACAGAAACAATTTGCCGTGATGCACATCAGTCCCTTGTGGCAACAAGAATGACTACGGATGAGATGCTTCCGGCACTTCCCATGCTTGATAAGGCAGGCTATCATTCTCTTGAAGTATGGGGCGGAGCAACATTTGACTCATGTTTAAGATTTTTAAACGAGGACCCTTGGGACAGACTTCGCAAAATAAGAAAGGCTGCTCCCAACACAAAGCTTCAGATGTTGTTCAGAGGTCAAAACGTTTTGGGATACCGTCACTATGCAGATGATGTTGTGGAATATTTTGTTCAGAAGTCAATCGCAAACGGTATTGATATAATAAGAATATTTGATGCACTTAACGATGTTCGTAATTTGCAGACGGCGATAAATGCCACAAAGAAAGAAAAAGGTCATGTACAGGCGGCGATTTCTTATACAATCAGTCCTGTGCATAACAATGAGTTTTTCGTTAAGCTTGCAAAGGAATACGAAAATTGCGGAGCAGATTCAATCTGCATAAAGGATATGGCAGGACTTTTGCTTCCTTATGAGGCATTTGAGCTTGTAAAAGCATTAAAGAAAGAGGTAAAAGTTCCTGTTCAGCTTCATACACACTACACAAGCGGTGTTGCTTCAATGACATATTTAAAGGCAATAGAAGCAGGGGTTGATGTTGTGGATTGCTCCCTCTCGCCTCTTGCTTTGGGAACATCACAGCCGCCTACTGAGCCTTTGGTTGCTACCCTTCAGGGTACGGAATACGATACGGGTATTGACTTAAATGCTCTTACCGAGGTTGCCGATTACTTTAAGCCTATCCGTGAAAGATATCTGGAGAGCGGTTTACTCAGCACCAAGGTATTGGGCGTAAACATCAATACACTTAAGTATCAGGTGCCCGGCGGAATGCTTTCAAATCTCGTATCACAGCTTAAGCAGCAGGGAGCCGAGGACAAGCTTGAAGAGGTGCTTAAGGAAGTGCCAAGAGTCCGCAAGGATTTGGGATATCCGCCTCTTGTTACACCTACAAGCCAGATTGTGGGAACGCAGGCTGTGCTTAATGTTTTAATGGGTGAGCGTTACAAAATGGTAACCAAAGAAACAAAGGGCATATGTAAGGGTGAGTACGGAAGAACTCCCGTTGCCATTGACGAGGAATTCAGAAAGAAGATAATCGGCGATGAAAAGGTTATAACCTGCCGTCCTGCGGATTTGTTAAAGCCCGAGCTTTCAAAGCTTAAAAAGGAATGTGCGCAGTGGATTGAGCAGGAAGAGGATGTATTGTCTTATGCTTTGTTTGATAAGGTTGCACTTGATTTCTTCAAACAGCGTCAGGCGGCAAAGTACAAAATCGACAGCGAAACTGCCGACAGAGAAAACAAAATCCATTATGTATAAAGTAAAAATAAGGCTGCGGCAAAGTATTGCCGCAGCCTTATTTTGTAATTGACTTAAAAGCAATGTTGTGCTATACTTATTGCAAAATTTAATAAGAATATTTGTTATTGAGGAAAGAATATTATGCCAAACAAAAAGAAAGATGTAATACTTGATACAGATACCTATAATGAGATAGATGACCAGTTTGCTCTTGCTTATCTTATGAGGTCTGATGACGAATTAAATCCCGTTGCCGTGTATGCCGCACCTTTTTTCAATCCTCGTTCGGAAAGTCCCAAGGACGGAATGGAAAGAAGCTACGACGAGATATACAAGGTTTTAAAGCTTTTAAAGCGAGATGAATTTAAAAGCGTGTTTAAAGGCTCGGAGGATTATCTTAAGGATGAGAAAACCCCTCAAATGTCCGATGCCGCATCGGATTTAGCGGAAAGAGCAATGAACTATTCTCCTGATAATCCCCTTTATGTTGTGGCAATAGGGGCAATTACAAATATTGCCTCGGCACTTTTGATAAAGCCTGAAATAAAAGATAATATCGTTGTGGTATGGCTCGGAGGAAACGAAAAGGACGGAAACGAATTTAATATGTTTCAGGACATTGCCGCCGTTCGTGTTGTAATGAAAAGCGGAGTTAAGTTTGTTCAGCTTCCGGCGTTTTGGGTGGTGAGTGAGTTCTGTTTCACAAAAAAGGAAATAGAAAAGTATTTTGTGGGTAAAAACGAGCTTGCCGATTATTTGGGAAGAAACACAACAGAGTATATGGAAAAAGGACATAACGGTGTAATGCAAACCAAGGTTATTTGGGATGTGTGTGCAGTTGCCTATTTGTTAAACGGCGAAGAAAAATTTGTGGAAACAAAACAGACGGAAACAATTCTTCCGGGGTATGACAAAAGATATGAGATAGGCTGGACAGGGGATAAAATGTGTATTGCTTATAAAATAAACAAAGACGCAATTTTAAAGGACTTAATAAAGAAAATCTGCGGATAAAATAAAAATTCAAAATTTAAAATGCAAAATTACGGAACAAAATCGCTCTGCGACTATGTTCCGAACTTGTAGTGCTCCTTATCTAAGGGAGGGGGTCGAAATTGTTACGGCTGAAAGTCGTCATAGCCGGATTCCATGGGGGGGATTCCCCGAGGCTCTGCCTCGGGATGTGGCGCCCGCCGTCGTTTCCGTTGCCTAAAAACAAATTTTTACCATTTTAATTCCGACACAATCTATCTGCTCTTTCGTCTTTTTCTTTTGGTGTTTACACCTATAATTCCGCCTACGGCTCCGCTTAACACACACACGATAATTGTGAGCAATGCCGGAACGCCGAAAGAAAATTTTGTGTATATCAGACAGCCGGCAAGGTATAAAATCAGGGAATAGACAAGACCGAGCAAGGCTCCGGTTAAAAGCCCGCTTGAGCCTGAGTGCCTTGAACATAAAAATCCGCAGATTCCCACGGAAAGATATGTAATTGCGTTTACGCACAGAGAGCATACGGCTTCGGGGAAGGTGAAGATAACCGCCGCTCCCGATAAAGCAAATAAAAGAACTATGCTTAAAATAAAGCATATCAGTACATTTTTGCCCAAGGTTATTATATTTATTCCTCTTGATTCGGATGATGCATTGTTTATCATAATTAAACTCCATTTCTTTTGGGATATTCCTATATCAATATATATGAAATGTAATGAAAAATATGACATAATAAAAGGGGTTGTAGCAAAAGACTTTAAAAATCATTTTGCTACAACCCCTTTTTGTTTTGCTAATTATTCCGCATCTATTTCGTCACTCGTCTCGGTGTCAGCTTCATCGGGAAGAGAAGCAACATCATCATCGGTAATATCAGATTGAGAAATAACACGGCTTATTGAGCCTCTGTCAAGTGCAATAAAGGATTTTGTGGTGCCTGCACCGCTTTCGATAACAAACATATCGTCCTTTATCTTAACGATTTTTCCGTAAATACCGCCGATAGACATAACCTTGTCGCCGACTCTGAGGTTTGCAATCATTTCCTTAAGGCGCTTTTCCTTCTTCTTTTGAGGACGGATAAGCAAGAAATAAAATACTGCAATCATAAGGACAATCATTAAAATCGAGGGGAGCATACTACCCTGACCGTTTTGTCCTCCCATCAGGTTTTGTAACCAATCCATCTAAAATTCCTCCTGTGTTTAATTTTATACTTATTATAACTGTACTTTAGAAATTTTGCAAGTGTTTTCCGAAAATATTTTTAATTAAATGAGAGAAAGATTTAATATATTGTAATTTCCGTTAAGTACGACCCAATTCTGCGGAAACTTTCGCATGGAATTCCAATATCCTATGCCGTAAAAGTTAAGCTCCTCCGCAAGCTTAAGCTTTGCGGAAATGCTTCTTGCATCTTCAAACCATACTTCATGAAGATTACCCTCATCATCGGTATAGTTAAACCACGGTGATTGAGCACTTTCGTCATATTGAATGTCGGCGTTAAACCTTTTGGCGATGCTGATTGCCTCAACGGGGGAGATTGAGGGTGCACCCTTTCCGCTTCCCTTTACATAGGGTAGTGTCCAATCATAGCCGTAGGTGGGAACGCCCATAAAAATTTTAGATGCCGAAATTCTTGTTTTGGCGTATTCGCAGACTCTGCGAACAGCAGGAAGAGGCGCAACAGCCATGGGCGGACCGTAGGTGTATCCCCATTCATAGGTCATAAGCAGAACATAGTTTACCGCCGCTCCTATTCCCGAATAATCGTGACCTTCGTATAATGTCCCCCTTTGGTCGTCGGAGGTTTTGGGGGCAAGGGCGGAAAACAAAGGATACCCCAAGGGTTCAAGAGTAAGACGGACATCCTGAAGAAAGGTGATGTAGTCAAACTTCTCCGATGGGTTTATGAATTCAAAATCAACATCTGCTCCCATATACCCCTTTTGTTCCACAGTTTCGATTATCTCCGAAATCAGGCGGTTGCGTGCCATACTGTC
>JAZLFN010000032.1:0-31937 GCA_045615805.1 Clostridia bacterium
TTCTGCGATACGTCTATGTCATTCAAATTCATATCGGTATTTTCGATAAACTCCGACTCTTCATTAAGATAATCCCTCGATACAGGTACGGCGTTTATTTCGGTGTTTTCATCGGCAAATGCATCGTTTATACCCTCATCAATAACATCATCTGCCGAGAACAAACTCATATCCGGCGCAATGTCATTCGGACCCTTTGCACCAAACGAGAACAACTCCTTCTCGGCAAGATGGTCTGTTTTTCCGGTCTTAACATTTAATCCGAACATCTTGAACTTATAATCAAGCTGAATAAAGAATCTTCCGTAACGTCTTTGATATGTCTCGCCGTTTGTCATACCGAATTCAAAGTCCATATCGAACATAAAGTGTGCTGTTCCCGTCAACGAGAACACAAGCCAGCTTACGCCCAGATGCAGATTTATATCGGGGTCAAAGAACAGATACATAGTTCTCTCGGCTTTTGGCATATTATTGAAAAGTCCGAATGTTCCCGGAGCATATTCAACAAGATTCTCGGGCTTATTATGCATCGGGTCGCCCTCGTACCTTGTTTGCATCTGATATACTGCCGTAAGCTTACCCAATATTCCGGCACCTACCATAACACTAAGTCCCAACGGCAAAGATACCCTGACAGATGCGTCAAATCCAACCTCTATTCCGGCAAGGAATGATGCACTCTCGAAATAGTTCTTTCTAACATCCTTTCCGTCCTTATCCTTTACAACTCTTCCCGATATACCTACCGTAAGAGCAAGCTTTAGGTTAAATACAAACGAGAATTTTGTTTCTGTGCTGTAGCCTGCATCTTTTCCGTCATCGCCCTCTTTTTTCGTAGCTTCATCTATCGCTTTTTTTGTTGCTTCCGTCTTCTCTTTCTTATCCTCTTCGGTTTCAGATTCGTGTTTTTCTTCCTTTTCCTTCTGCTTCTTCTTAAAAGGTTCTATCTCCTTTTTGAATAAATTAAAGGCATTCTCAGGGTCACCGAATCTGTATTTAACAACCTTATTTCCCGCACCGTCGTCCTCCGCTTTGCCGCCTGTTGTTATCATTGCAGTACCAAGGCTTAAATCACCAAACGGGTCGCCGATAAGGTCAAATACACTATGATACATTGTTTCAAAGGTTGAGCTTCCTATCATTCCGAGAACAAGTCTGTCGAGCGTAAGCGATTTTGTAAAGCTGTAACCCATATCCATCTTTCCGTAGGAATTTCCGAACTGGTCATAAAACTCTACAAATATTTTATCGCCGGTATCGAGATTGTACAACGGATTACATATAAGCGTCGCCGTATTTGAAACAGCATCAAAGGTTACCGTAGGCTTTATATTTGCCTCTTTATTACGATTTTTCTTATCGCTTATATCCTGTTTGTCGTATGTTTCCATATCGGTAAACGTTTTCTTTGCAACATCATAATGATAGAATTTTGCACTTCTCGGTTTAAGCGTTCCTGCATCTCTTACCTGCGCCGTCATGGTGAATACATCATCCATAATTTCCGCATCGTGACTGTATATCGGTCCTATATTCGCATATGATATAGATGATGATTGCGGCTTAAAGGTATCATACGGCGGCAAAATAATATTCATTCGATTCAGCAATGTTGTACCGTAATACGGCCTGTCCATCGAATTTGCATTTATCTTAAAGCTTATCCTTCCCGAAACAGGCACGCCTTTAAGCTCGGTAGTGAAAATTCCCGTATTTGGGTCAATTCTTGCCTCTGTATTTGCAATATTTATGGTTCCGCCTACCGGAATAAGATTTTCCTCACGGATTAAATCCTCATCCTGCATATTCGCAATCATAAGGAAGTTGCCGTAAACCTGCCTTACTCTTCCGCTAAACGTCTGTTTATCCGCAGTATTATCTATCGGTCTGAAGAAATAATACAATTTTGGATCATCCTGATTGATTGTACCGCTTATAAAGTTTCCGACGATTTCTTCATAACCTGCATCGCCGACTTTTCTCGTGTTTTCGTTTTCTTCCCACGGGTCAAGCTTACCATTATTATTGGTATCGCCGGTTCCGTTAAGCCATACGGTATAGTATTTATCGGGATTCTTTTCATAATCCTCGGGTGCGCCGTCCTTCGGCGGAATTGCTTGGAAATACCACAACATACCCGGATATACGGGATTCTTTGTGTACGGCAGATAACCCTTTTCATCCGTTTTCATAAGCTGCGGCTGTCCCTGCTGCGATGCCATCGTTGAGGTTATGCCCTCTATAACAATTCCGTCAAGAGATGCATCCTCGCCATTTGACTGCGGCTTTTTAATATCCGGATTCGGATTAAGCATAAGATTGAAGTTGAGTTCCTTTAAATTCGGATAGATGCTTATTTGTGTAGAATCCATATGGATTGTCGGTTTTTCTTCGACAAATGTTAAAATATCCGATACTCTCTTTGATTCCTGCGTCTTGTTTCCGCCATATACTACCGTGTAATTATTCAGCTGATATCCCGCAGCGTTATTGGTAACCTTAATTCTGAGCTTTGAATCAAGGGAGAACTTATATTCATTGTAATATCTGTCGCCGGCTCTTACCGCTGTTGCCGCATTATACAATCCGTCAACAGTAAGCGACGGCTTACCGGTTTTTGCATCTATTGCTCCCGTGTACACCTTGACAACTGCCGGGTCTCTGTAATATTTCGGCATAATGTTAAAGGTATAATTGCTGCTGTATTTATTATTTGTTTTATCATATACCGATTTAATAAAGCTTTGGTTAAGATTTATAGCCGTGTTTCCAGGGAATTCCCAAGTATTCTCCCAAGCATACTTTTCTCCCACAGGATTTGAACGGTCTGCCGACTTGTTGATTTCATTAAACTTCGCAGCAAGCTGTGCCGGAGTAAGATTTTCTTTCTTATAAACCGCAACACCATTGCCTGCCGTAAACATTACATTACCGAGCTTAACTCCGTGCTTAAGCTCTCCGTTCGGGACAAGCATAGCCGTTGTTCCGCCGGATGTTCCGACTGACGGATAGAACGCATTTGCAAGTTGGTCACCGCTCTTTAAAATAATCTCGGGTGCAAAGTACGCAAGGTCAGCACTCTCTTCCATAGGAAGATAACTGATTGTATTATCTACATAATCATATAAATAGTTATAAAATATCTGCTTCGCCGCATTCGAGAGAGTGTACTTCCTCATATTAAAGTACATAGGATTACCGAGCATACTGTCGGGATCTTCTCTTCCATATCCCGTCGAAATTACATGGAACTTTATATATGCGTTGTCTGTTGGATTATTATTGTCAAATCCGACCGTGTTTTCAGACCATCCGAACGAACCTCTCTTTTCAGCATGGGCATATGGATAGTTATCGTTAAATTTGTTATCGCTTGATGTAAATCCGAAATGCGTGTAATACTCATTATTATCGTCTTTACCATTGCGCTCATGGCAGGTCCAGTAATATTTAACCGATTCCAAGCCGTAAGTAGACACGGGATTTTTGAACACAAATCCTGTTCTTCCCCATTTGTCGCCTTCCCATGCACCTACATCCGTCCACTGACTTTCGCGGTTATATGACGAATAAACTGCGTGGTCGTCATCATCCTCCGCCCAATGACCCGAGTCATATCCGCCAAAATTATCAAGCTTATACCAACCATATGTTTGGCTTCCTATCGTTCCTATTTCACTAAGGGAAATATTATTTGCTTCATATTGATTTGCGATGCCGGTTTGTTCTGCGTTCCATGCTATATTGTCCGCTTCTTCCGCTTGCTCGGCAGCGGTCTTTGACATTATATTTACATCTATATATTCATTTGTAATGTCATTTGTACCGTCGGACCAAAGACGAATGCCATAGCTTACATCGTTGCTAAAGTTTTTGCCCTTTACCTTTATGATTTTTTCTGTTTCTCCGGGGGTAAATGATACTTTGGCGTCGGTTATTTTATCATAGTCTTTTCCCTCTACTGCATTTCCCGATACGGTAGAAACATACAGGAAAGTGTAATAATCAATTCCGCTTGTTCTGCTTAAAACAAGGTCATATTCAGGGTTTTCCCAGTCAAGGTTGATAAATGTTGTGTCCGGTTCTATAACGGGAGTTTCATATTCTTCGTCATCAAGGATATTAACGGTTGCTGTCGGGTTTGCAGGCAATTCTGCTTCATCGTCACCGTTTATACCCATAAGCGATAGCAATACCATCTTATCGGCTTGTGCTTTGTCATTATCAATTGTGCAGATTGTAAATGTTTTTTTCGTTTCACCCGCATCAAAATGAAGCACTCCGTAGGCGCCTCGTGATTCGTTAAAATAGTTATTTGTTTCGCTTAAAACATCTGAAATTGCATCGCCTGCGTTACTCGCCTGCGTCCCATTAATGCCGGGAAGGTTTAAAAGTGCCGCCTGAGCGTCAAGAACAGCAGTGCCTCTTGATACAGGCTCTGTATTTTCCGATTCATCAGGGTTTACACTTTCAAGCTCAACGGCTTCAATCTTCTTTTCCTCGCCTTTGTTATCTATTACAATTTTGTCTTCGGCAGGAGCGTCCGCACTTTCTTTGATTTTTTGTGCGGTTTCTTCTTTTGTATCTCCATCGTCGGCTTTTGCGTTTATAAGCTTATCCGCACCTGTTACAATGTCCTCTTTAAAATCGCTGTAAGTCGGAGCTACACCGTCAATCGCTTCAAGCTCTTTGCCGTCTGCGATAACAATATAGTCCTTTCCGTACTCGGAAAAAACATCAGCAGTCTTAAATGCCACATCTATGGAAGATGCGTTTCCGCCTTCACGAACGACAGTAATGTCATAACTCTCACCGTTCTCGGAAATATTATATTCCGCAGCAGAGAAGCTAATCAGCGACGGACCGTCAATCGGTTCTGCATCCGCAAATACTGTCGGCGTGATTCCTGCCAGCATACTCATAATAACAAGTATACTTAAAATTCTCTTAGTTTTCATACATTAAACCTCCGGTTTTGTAAAGATTTATCATTGTTTTACAAAATTGTAACATTAAGGGCTTCTTTTGTCAACATAAATATGCATTGATTTTCTGATATTATTCCGAACAGAAATAAAAAAGGTTTTCGTCAATTTGTAATAATTTTATCGGTATGTGAAATCAAAAAAATTAATTTATTTTATTTTGCAAAAAGTATGGATTTTTCTTTTCAAATATGTTACAATAACTATAATTGGGTATTTTTTATAGGAGATTGAAAAATGGAAACATTAAGTGAGGTTGAGATTTTTACCGACGGTGCTTGCAGCGGAAATCCGGGACCGGGAGGTTACGGTGTTATTTTGCGTTGTATGGGACATGAAAAAGAATTATCCGGCGGTGAAGCAAACACCACAAACAACCGTATGGAGCTTATGGCGGTGATATGCGGACTTGAGGCACTTAAAAGAAGGTGCAGGGTTTGTATTTACAGCGACTCCAAATACTTAACAGACGCCTTGGAAAACGGCTGGGCGAGAGCATGGCGACGAAATAATTGGATAAAATCCGATAAATCAAGGGCAAAAAATCCCGATTTATGGGAAAGGCTTCTTGACCTTGTTGATAAGCACGAGGTTTCATATGTCTGGGTAAAGGGGCATACGGGACATCCGGAAAATGAACGGTGTGACGCCATGGCAGTTGCTCAATCTCAAAAATATGCCGAAATAAACAAGTAATTATTGCAGGACATTTGCTTTTCATAGATTGCCGCTGTAACACAAAGAAAGGAAGAAAAAGATGGCAAGACGAATTTATGCGGACAATGCCGCAACCACAAAAATTTCACCTGTTGTACTTGAAGCTATGCTTCCGTACTTATCGGAGCAATGGGGCAATCCTTCAAGTATTTATAAAGAGGGAAGAGAGGCAAAACGGGCTATTGAAGAGGCACGGTTGTCTGTTGCAAATGCAATAGGAGCAGAGCAAAACGAAATATATTTTACAGGCTCGGGAAGCGAGGCAGATAACTGGGCACTGCGTTCGACGGCAAAAGCTCTTAAAGAAAAGGGAAATCATATTATCACATCATCTGTTGAACATCATGCAATACTTCACACCTGTATGGATTTGGAAAAAGAGGGGTTTGAAGTAACATATCTTCCCGTTGACCAATACGGCTCGGTATCTCCCGATGATGTAAGGGCGGCGATAAAGGATAAAACCATACTTATAAGTGTTATGTTTGCCAATAACGAAATAGGAACTATTATGCCTATAAAAGAAATAGGCGAAATTGCAAAGGAAAATGGAATACTTTTCCATACCGATGCAGTTCAGGCGGTGGGTATGGTTCCCATTGATGTAAAAGCAATGAACATTGATATGCTGTCACTTACGGCTCACAAATTTCACGGTCCTAAGGGCGCAGGTGCTTTGTATGTGAGAAAGGGCGTAAAGCTAAACTCATTTATTACAGGCGGAGCGCAGGAAAGAATGAAGAGAGCAGGCACAGAAAATACCGCCGGTATTGTAGGCTTGGGAAAGGCAATAGAAATTGCCGTTTCAAATATAGATGAAAAACAAAAAAAGCTTTCAACGCTTCGTGACAGGTATATTAAAAAAGTGCTTGAGAAGGTTCCGTATTCCCGTCTTAACGGTCATCCGACCAACAGACTTGCCGGAAATGCCAATATATCCTTTGAATTTATCGAGGGTGAGGGACTTCTTTTAAACCTTGATATGAAGGGTGTTTCCGCCTCAAGCGGAAGTGCCTGCACGTCAGGTTCTCTTGACCCGTCTCATGTTTTGCTTGCAATCGGCTTAAAGCATGAACAGGCTCACGGTTCTCTTAGAATTTCAATAGGTGAGGATATTACGGAAGAAGATATTGATTATATTGTAGATACCATTTCGGAAACGGTAGAAAAATTGCGTATGATGTCACCTCTTTACGAGGATATATTAAAGGCTGATAAGTAAGAAAGGAAGTATATTATGTATAGCGAAAAGGTTATGGACCATTTTTCAAATCCGAGAAATGTTGGGGAGATTGAAGATGCAAACGCAGTGGGACAGGTAGGAAATCCTCAATGCGGAGATATAATGAAAATTTATATGAAAATAAACGACGAAACGCAGATAATCGAGGATGTTAAGTTTAAAACCTTCGGTTGCGGAGCGGCGATTGCCACAAGCAGTATGGCAACGGAGCTTGTAAAGGGCAAGACCGTAGAGGAAGCTTTAAAGCTTACAAACCAGGCTGTTGCGGAGGCTCTTGATGGACTTCCTCCGATTAAGATGCATTGCTCAAATCTTGCAGAGGAGGCGGTTCATGCGGCGATTGCAAACTATTACGAAAGCCGTGGCATGGATGCATCCGGGATAAAGGCATGTACAGGTGAGTGCTGCGGATGTCCTCACAGTCATGAACATAATATGGATAATGAGTAATATATAACAAGATAATATATTACAGGAGGTGTGTGCTGTGTCAAAAAGAGTTGCTGTTGGATTATCGGGCGGAGTAGACAGCAGTGCCGCCGCATACATACTGCGAGAGCAGGGGTATGATGTTGTGGGAGTGACAATGAAGCTTTGGGACGGAGGCTGTTCCTCGGAAAAAGAGATTGCCGACGCCGAAAATATAGCAGAAAAGCTTGGAATTGAATTTCATACTCTTGATTTTCGTAAGGAATTTTCAGAATATGTCATTGACTATTTTACATCGGAGTATTTAAAGGGCAGAACCCCGAATCCGTGTATTGCCTGCAACAAATTTCTGAAGTTTGAAGCGATGGCAAGGGAGGCGGAACGCCTTAAAGCCGATTACATCGCCACGGGACATTATGCGAGAGTAAAAAAAGACGAGGAAAGCGGAAGCTTTAAATTGCTTAAGGCAAAGGCTTTGGAAAAAGACCAGAGCTATGTTTTATATAATCTGACGCAGGAGAGATTAAAAAGGCTTATTCTTCCCTTGGGTGAGTTTGAGGACAAAAACGAGGTGCGAAGCCTTGCAGGGAAAGCCGGAATAGCGGTTGCCGATAAATCCGACAGTATGGAGATTTGCTTTATTCCGGATAATGACTACGCAGGATTTATCAAAAGAAGAGTGGCAGAAATTCCTCCGGAGGGAAATTTTGTTGATGCATACGGAAATATCTTAGGAAGGCATAAAGGGATAATCAATTACACCGTGGGACAAAGAAAGGGCTTGGGTATTGCTTTCGGAAAACCTATGTTTGTAATTAAAATAGATGCAGACAAAAATGAAGTTGTTTTGGGTGAACAAGGGAGCGAATATAAGGAGTCCTTATGTGGAATAAATCCGAACTTTATTTCTTCCGATATTCCGAGTGAGCCTGTAAGGGCAGAAGCAAAAATACGATACAGTGCAAAGCCTGCAAAAGGGATTTTGACATTGGAAAATGGAATTGTTCGGTTTAAATTTGATGAAAAGCAGAGAGCGATAACGCCGGGACAAGCCGTTGTGTTTTATGACGGAGATGAGGTCCTGGGCGGAGCGACTATTATATAGGAGATAAAATGTCAGACTTTACAAATGTGAGAAGAAAAGTTCTTGAAAGAGAATATAGGCACTTGAATAATATGCAGCGAGAGGCGGTATTTAATACTAAAGGACCTCTTCTTGTTATTGCGGGAGCAGGTTCGGGCAAAACCACCGTTATAATAAACAAAGTAAATCATCTGATAAAGTACGGAAATGCATATGAGAGCGAGAATGTACCCGACAGTATATCCTCTCAGGATTTAGAGGTAATGTCATGGTATGCAGAGGGTGAAATTGACGAGCTTCCCCCACATCTTGAAGACTTGCTTTCGGAAAATGGGTTAAAGCCTTGGGAGATACTTGCCATTACCTTTACAAATAAGGCGGCGGGAGAGATAAAAACAAGGCTTGCCCAAAGCGTAGGGCAGGGAGCGGAGGACATTAACGCAGGGACATTTCATTCTATGTGCGTAAAATTTCTCAGACGGGATATAGACAGACTTGGGTATGAACGAAGCTTTACCATATTTGATTCCGCCGACCAGCAAACCCTTATGAAGCAATGCTTAAAGGAGCTTTCCATTGATGAAAAGAAGTATCCGCCGAGAGCGGTTCTTTCGGAGATAGGAAATGCAAAGGATTCGCTTATCAGTCCAATGAGCTACGGCACGCAAAACAGAAGTGATTTTTATCGCTCAAAAATTGCGGATTTATACGAGCTTTATCAGGAAAAGCTAAAGCTAAACAACGCTTTGGATTTTGATGATTTGATTGTGCTGACGATAAAACTGTTTGAAGAAAATCCCGATGTGCTTGAATATTATCAGAATAAGTTTAAGTATATTTTAGTTGACGAGTATCAGGACACAAACCATGCTCAATACAGACTTGTAAAGCTTCTTGCGGACAAGCATAAAAATTTGTGCGTAGTAGGTGACGACGACCAGAGTATATATAAATTCAGAGGTGCGGATATCAGAAATATTTTAGAATTTGAAAAGGATTTTCCCGGATGCGTTACAATTAAGCTTGAGGAAAATTATCGCTCCACTCAAAATATTCTTGATGCCGCAAACCATGTTATTTCAAATAATGTGGGCAGAAAAGGAAAAAAGCTTTGGACATCAAACGGTGCAGGGGAAAAAATAACCATGTTCACGGCTTTAAACGAACACTCCGAGGCAAGATTTATTGCCGAGAAAATTGAAGAGCTCGGCGGTTCGTTTTCCGATACGGTTATACTTTACAGAATGAATGCCATGTCGCGTATAGTGGAGGATGTGCTGTTGCACTCTGCCATACCCTACAGAGTTTTGGGAGGACTCAGGTTCTACGACAGAAAAGAAATAAAGGATATTACATCATATTTGAGATTGATACATAATCACGGTGATAATGTTGCTCTCCTTAGAGTGATAAATGAGCCGAAAAGAGGTATCGGCGCAACAACCGTTGACAAGATAACGGAGAGTGCAAATAAAAGTGGCGTGCCTGCTTTTGAGGTCTGTAAAAATCCCGATAAATACTGTGATTTAACCGAGAAAACAGGACAAAAGCTGAAGGATTTTGCGAGCCTTATAGAAGGTCTTTCGCAGGAGTCCGAGTCGGAAAGCGGTCTTGAAATTTTTGTTAAATCCGTTATGGAAAAGACCGGAATGATTGCATCGCTTAAGGCGGAGAAAACCGTGGAAAATGAAACAAGGCTTGAAAACCTTGAGGAGTTTGTTTCTATGGTTCAGGAATCCGTAAAAAATGATGCGGCACTTGATCTGGAAACCTTGCTTGAAGATATTTCCCTTATATCGGATATTGATAACTACGATGAGGACAGGGATACAGTTACCCTTATGACACTTCATTCGGCAAAGGGACTGGAGTTTCCAAATGTGTTTTTAATAGGAGCGGAGGAGGGTATCTTCCCAAGCACAAGGTCTTTTGGGTTGGATGACGAAATAGAAGAGGAAAGGCGTCTTTGCTATGTTGGTATAACCAGAGCGAAAAAGAACCTGTTTATTACAAGGGCGAGAAGCAGAACCCTTTTCGGAAAGACAAGCTATAACCTGCCTTCAAGGTTTACAGAGGAAATTCCCGTAGAGCTGATTTCGGCATTTGCCGAAAAACCGAAAACGAATTACGGTTTTGAAAACGATGTCACATTTAAGCCGGATACAAAGCAAAAAAGCGTGTTGTTTGACACGCCCAAAAAGGACGATAAAAATACAACTATGCTTGATTATGCTCCCGGAGACAAGGTAAGGCACAGAAAATTCGGCGAGGGTGTGGTTATAAGTGCCCAGAGTATGGGAAAGGATATGCTGCTTAAAATTAAGTTTGACATAGGGGAAAAGAACCTTCTTGCGGCATATGCGCCTATTGAAAAGATATAGATGTGAAAAAATATAAATGAGGCGGTGCGTTTATGTACGGCGGATTTGCAAAAATTTACGACAGGCTTCAGGATATAGACTACAGTTCTTTTGCAGATTTTTACGAAGCTCTTTTTGATAAATATAAAATAAAGCCAAGCCTTGTCCTTGATTTAGCCTGCGGAAACGGTAATATCACGGTTTTGATGGCAAAACGGGGCTACGATATGACAGGGGTTGACATATCAACGGAAATGCTTGAAATTGCATCCGAAAAAGCAAGGGAAAATAATTGTGATATTTTGTTTTTAAATCAGGATATGACGGAATTTGAGCTTTACGGGACGGTTGACGCCGTTATATGTTCTCTTGACAGCATAAACTACCTTACTGATGAAGAATCACTTTTAAAGGTTTTTAAGCTTGTGAAAAATTATCTTAATCCTGACGGAATCTTTGTTTTTGATATAAATTCCGAGTACAAGCTGAAAGGAGTTCTTTCAAATAATACATATGTGTATGACGAAGATGACACCTTTTGCGTTTGGGATATAAGCTTTAATGAGGAAAGGCAAGTATCCGAGTTTTATATTGACTTTTTTACAAAAACGAATGACGGAAAATACATAAGAGAATCGGAGTATCAGGAAGAGCGCATGTATTCAGAAGAGGAGATAATAGCCACAGCGGAAAAATCAGGGCTTAAGCTTTTGGATATTTTGGGGGACAGAAGTATGAGTTCGCCAAGCGAAAAAGAAGAGAGAATATTTTTCGCATTTACGATTTAGAAAAAACATTAAAAAAATAAATAAGAAGGGAGGAGATTATATGAAAAAATTAGCTTCGGAGTTTAAAGAATTTATTGCAAGAGGTAATGTAATCGACTTGGCAGTCGGCGTTATAATCGGCGGTGCTTTTCAGGCTATCGTAAATTCTCTCGTAGGGGATATTATTTCGCCGCTTTTAGGACTTTTCGGAGGCATCGATTTCAGTAGCTTAAGCGTAAAAATTCTGGATGTTGAGTTAAAGTACGGCTCTTTTATTACGGCGGTTATAAACTTTTTGATTATGGCAGTTATTATATTCCTGCTGATAAAAGGTATTAACAAGGTCAGCTCGTTACATAAAAAAGAAGAGGCGGAAGAGGCACCTTCTACAAAGATATGCCCTTACTGTATGACTGAAATAAACATCAATGCAACAAGATGCCCAAACTGTACATCCCAGCTTGAAAAATAAAAACAGGTGAATATCAGAAACGGCAAAAGTCTATGACTGACTTTTGCCGTTTTTATTGTTGGTATCAAATCGATATTCAAGACCTACATATTTTAAATCGTTTTTGTATTTTTCTACATTTTCAGGTGTTGCAGAGTTAATTTCATTATTTAATCTGCTGACAGATGTGCGCTTAAACGGTAATTTCGCAAAACGCACAAGCCATGCAACGGGAAGCAGATATTTGCGACCGTTTACCATAGGGTATGATGTTTTCATAACATTGTACGGCGGGAATAAAAAGTTCTTAATCTTAATGGATTTAACATTCTTCCGAGCTCCGTTGTTGGTTTCTTTAATGGTTTTTGACAGACTGCTGTTAAGAGGTGTGCCCCAACATCCGAAGCTGAACATCTTATCGGTAATAAACTCGGTCATTTCAGTTGCTTCGCCATCGCCGAACCAATTATTAAGAGTTGCATATATATTCTCATAAAAGGTGTATAATCTGAGGTTTTCAAGCTCGGTTTTGATATAGTCCATATTAAGCTTGCAATTTTGCAGATACATCCATATGTCAATCAGATGCATAACATTTATGCCCGAATCACGGTAGTGCTTTGCAAGATGCGTAAACATAAAAATGAATTCGTCGTCGTCCGACATTTTATACTTATTGTTTCCGTCAGGAATTGCCTTTTCCCATCCTGTTTTAAAATAATCGTAAAAATCGATATTATAGTCGGGAACGAGGCTTTTGTGTATTTCCGCTTTGGTTTTGTTTTTGCTGAAAACAAATTCATGAGCAGATTCAACTTCAAAATTATACCCGTGAGCTTTCATTACCACGCACGCCTTTTTCTGCTGTTCTTCCCTGACAAGGATATCTATATCGCTCATAACCCTCATTTCGGGTTTCGGATACAACCTCCTTGTTATTATACCCTTTAAGGGCATATACTCAATTTCGGAATCATCAAAAGCGGCTGCAATATCTGCATACATCTTTTCCAAAGTCATATCGTTAACGATGTACTTTACCACAAGATTTTCAAGCTGGTCGTAAAGCTTATGAGGAGGTATGTCAACGGAGTTTTGAAGTCCGTAATAAAACAGAGGAATAAGCTCGTGAGTCTGACACAAAAACATAATCGTATTCCAATCAAGGTCGTTTGACAAAACAACCTTTTCTCCTGTTAAACCGCTTTTAACAAGTTTTATTATATTTTTGTGTATAGCGTTCATAACAATCGCCCCTTGATTTTATCTTTTGATAACAGTATATGTTTTTCAGTTCTCAATTACGCCTAATTTAATAAGCTCCGATATTGTCTTATCCACATCGGCATTAGCCTTTTCTTCTTCAATGTCATACTCTTTGCAAAGAGCTTTTGTAATGTCATCTGCATTAAGACCGTCCCTGACACAATTTAAAATTAACGAAGCCGTTTGATTAAGCTTGATTACACTATCGGTGTTTGCGATGTCGATTATCATAGAGAAGTTTCCTACTGATTTAATGATGTACTTTTTACTGATGGTCATACTAATCACCTCGAAAAAATTTTTTTAATTTTCTTATTCCGTATTTGAATATTTTTTTATATACTTCGTTGCATTTTTCCTTTGCGTACCTGATGTATTCTTCGTTTGCTCCGTCAATATACTGTCCGTTTCTGTAAAAGCCGGCAAGCACGCCTATTATGTCCTTGTCCTTTATGTCGGTTTCAATAGTGTCAAGATTATCACCGGATATTATATATCCGTTTTTCCTGACATATATAATCCTGTGCATTGTAAGGTGGTCTCCTCGATGATATACGGGAATATCTCCGGCCTTCAACGGAAAACTCGGACTGACAATTACTACGGTATCTCCGGTGTAAAGCATTGGATTCATAGAAATGCCTTCTGTTTTTGCTAATGCCATTCCGCAGCTTTTAAGTTCATTTTCTATGTTTTTCATTTGTTTATTTCCTCATATGCCACTATTGCGGCTGATATATCCATATTACATTTTATTTCATAAAAGTTGCAAGTAATAAGTATGTGAGAAATAATGTCGTATGCACCAAAGCTTTTGTCCATATAAACGGCAGAGAGTATTTCTAAAAGCGCTTCCGATTCCGAAACGGGAGCGGTCGAGTTTGTTTCGCTTCTTTTGATAAAACAAATATTTTTAAGCTCTGTTTTGGAATTGGTTTGCAGTTTTTCTTTTCCTGCCCAAGGAGTTCCGTAAGCGTATACCTTGCCGTCCTTGATTCTTACTATGGGCTTGTCACCGTTAATAATTGTCATTCTGTCTTTTAAGAGTTTGTGCCAAAGCATAATATGAGTTGTTTTTCCTGTTCCGGAGCGCGCCAGAAAGGCGTAGCCTGTGCCGTCAACATCAATGATTGCACCGTGCATTAAAACAGCATTGAATTTAGGAAGTTCCTCGGCGATTTTCCTGTACACGGCAAGAGTTTCAAGGTAATCCTCGGGATAATGACCTTCAATTTGCTCCGCTTCGATATCAAAATCCGAAACCTCCACATTTATGTCTGCGGCTTGGCTGTCCGTGATATAGTCGTGACACATATCGTATATATAGTTGTATTTGTTTTTTATGCACACTGTTAAGTCTGCGATCTTAATATAAAACATAAGAAATCAACCAAATCCAAACACTGTTTTGTCCTGCGAATATAAAAAATAACTCAATTATATTATACATAAAATCTTAAAAAAGTCAAGGGATTTATAAAGATAATCGTAAAAATTAAACGCTAAAACAGGAATAAAAAAGCCAAAGAGCAATAACTCTTTGACTTTTTGTTTCTATCTTATTTTGCAGAGCCGGATTTAGCTGCTGATTGTGCTTGTAATTCTTCGGTTGCTGCCATAACATCGTTCATAATGTCGGAAACAGAAAGCTTTGCAAGCTTTGACTCGTTTACGCTGTACTTAACAGAGCCGTCCTCTAACCAATACTTCTGAAGTTCATATACGCCGGGAACTCTCTTGATGATGTGGAAGCCGTAGTCTGTCTGAACAAGCTCGCTTACTTCGTCTATCTTAAGAGCAAATGCGGCTTTTTCAAACTCTTCTACCATTTCGCCCTTGGTGAAGGAATAACCGTCTGCGGGTTCGCCTTCGTCCTGATTAAGCTGACTCATAAGAGCGTCAAAGTCCTCGCCGGCTTTAATTCTGTCAAGTATTCCCTGTGCTTCGGCTTTCTTTTCGTCGGCATTGTCGCCTTCGTTGACTTTAATGAGAATATGCTTTACAGAAGCCTTGTCATCTTGGGTGTAAGAATTAAGAACGCTCTTATCTTCGGGATAGTACTTTGAAGGATTTGACTCCAAATCCTGCTGTACATTCTGGGCAGCTATGATTTTTAAGTACATTTTTTTGTACTGCTTTACGCTGGATATTCCCATTGTGCGTGCTCTGAGAACAAAACCGTCCTCGCCGTAGGATGAAAGCATACTTGAAACCTGAGTGTCAGCCTGCGAAATATCTTCGTCGCTCATTGTGATTCCCTTTTCGGCACCCTTGACAATAAGAAGGCGTTCGGTAACTGCGGCATCAAGAGCATCCTGCTTAATCTTGTCGGCAAGCTTAACACCGTTGCCTATGTCTGCATTCCAATCGTACGATGCAAGGCCGTCCTGACCGATACTGTTCTGGGCTGCGTAATTGCTTGCTTCTGCGAAAATATAGTAGTTTAAGTCAAGGTCTGTTATGTCTTCATTTCCCACAGATGCAACAGTTGAGCCTTCGGGAATCATTGCAACCAACGAAGGAGCCTTAAAGCAAATAAATGTAATAAGTGCGCCGATAACTGCGGCTGCGATTATGGAAATAATAAAGTTGCTTTTCTTCATACATACCTTGGGAGGTTCGGGAGGAGGAAGCTCCTCGGGCATCTCGTCAAGGTCTACCTCGTGGACATCATCGGCAATAGGCACATCGTTTTCTTCAACACCCTCGGCATCAGCCTCGGGAGCATCAAATTCAATGCCGTTTGCCTCGTTGATTTCTTCGCTTATTTCATCTGCTGCTTCGGAAATCTTTTCGCTGATGTCCTCCTGAACTTTCTCTTCCGGAGTAAGTTCGTTTTCGTTTAACTCTTTGTTTTCGTTATCCACTGTAATCTCTCCTTTTATTTGTGCGTTCAATGGGCACAATTTTAAACTTTAATTTATTGTCTTGTTAATTATACATTATTTTTTTGAAATAATCTACCCTTTTTTGAAAAATTTTTCAAAATATTCACAATTTGTTTTATTTTTCCCGAATTTCTCCGCAAATTATACCTAAATAATTGTGAATTTTCTTTAAATAGTTCCCTTCGTCTTGGGGAGAGGGACGGGAAAGCTTAAGATGCAGACGGGGATTTTCGGGGTTTGTCACAAACATTTCTTTGGGATGAGATGTCATATAATCTACGACATATTGCAGATTCGGTGTTGCCTGTTCATCAAAGCGCATAATAACCTGCTCGGCGTTTCCGATTATTTCCCTTATACCGAATGAATTTGCAGTTTTTTTGATAAGTGAAATTTCCATAAGGTTTGCAACGGGAGGCGTAACCGCTCCGTATCTGTCTTCTATTTCGTCATATACATCATATAATGAATCCCTGTCGGTAATTGATGCAATTTTTTTGTACGCTCCGATTCTTCGGCTGTGGTCGGTTATATATGCTTCGGGAATGTAGGCCGATACGGGAAGGTCAACAGAGGTTTCGGTTTGGTGAACAGGTTCAAGCCCCTTTTCTTCATTTACTGCCTCTTCAAGTAACCGGCAATACATTTCGTAGCCTACGCTTTCCATATGACCGTGTTGCTCTGCGCCGATAAGATTTCCCGTGCCTCTTATTTCCAAATCACGCATTGCGATTTTAAAGCCGGAGCCGAATTCGGTAAACTCCTTCATTGCAAGCAGACGCTTTTCCGCTTCCTCGGTTAAGTTTTTGTTTCTCCTGAAGGTAAGGTATGCGTAGGCAAGGCGGTTGCTTCTGCCAACTCTGCCCCTTAATTGATACATTTGGGAAAGCCCAAGTCTGTCGGCGTCCTCTACAATAATGGTGTTGACGTTGGGAATGTCAAGTCCCGTTTCGATTATTGTGGTACATACCAATACATCAATTTCGCCCTCGGATACCTCCATCATAACCCGTTCGATTTCAGCTTCGCTCATTTTACTGTGGATTACGGCAATCCTTGCCGTGGGAACAAGCTCGGCTAATTTGTTGGCAGTCTTAAAAATTTCGTCTATGCGATTTTTAAGGTAATAGACCTGTCCGTTTCTTGAAAGCTCTCGTTCTATGGCTTCCTTTGCAATAAATTCGTCGTATTCGGCAACATATGTTTCAACGGGATATCTTTCTCCGGGAGGACTGTTGATTATGCTCATATCCCTGATTCCCGTGAGTGACATATTAAGGGTTCGGGGAATGGGTGTTGCGGACAGGGTCAGTACATCTACATTTTTTCTTAACTCTTTTATTTTTTCTTTATGGCTTACCCCAAACCGTTGTTCCTCGTCAATAATTAAAAGACCTAAATTTTTAAATTCCACATTTTTGCTTAAAAGGGTGTGGGTGCCGATTACGATATCGGTTTCCCCCGTGGAAAGAGTTTTAAGGGTTTTCTGTCTGCTTTTCGGAGAGCGAAAGCGTGACAGCATATCTATATTTACGGGATAATCCATCATTCTTTGCTTAAAGGTGTTAAAGTGTTGATTTGCAAGAATTGTGGTAGGCACAAGATAGGCAACCTGATAACCGCTCATAACCGCTTTGAAGGCGGCACGAAGAGCAACCTCGGTTTTGCCGTAACCGACATCACCGCATAAAAGTCTGTCCATGGGATACGGCTTTTCCATATCGGCTTTTATTTCGTCAATGCTTCTTAACTGGTCCTCCGTTTCTTCATAAGGGAAGGAGGCTTCAAGGCTTTTTTGCCACTCTGTGTCGGGACCGAAAGAAATTCCGGGCATATTTGTGCGTGCGGAATATAAGGCGATAAGCTTTTTCGCCATATCCTGTGCCGATTTTTTAACCCGAAGTCTTGTCTTTTCCCAATCCGTTCCCCCGAGAGAATTAAGCTTTACCCTTGCTCCTTCTTTTTTGTCGTAACGATAGACTATATCAAGCTGGTCGGTGGGGACATAAAGGGTGTCTCCGTTTTTGTAGGTAAGCTTAAGATAATCCTTTCGGACGCCGTCTACCGTAAGCTGTTCAATCCCCGAATACAGGGCAACGCCGTGGTTTCTGTGAACAACATAATCCCCCGGATTAAGTGATGTAAAATCTGAAATTTTGGCACCTTTTTTGCCTCGGTAGAGGGGACGGCGTTTTTTCTTTTTCTCCGCTCCGAAGATTTCTCTGTCGCCGATTATAACCGTTCTTATAAGTGTGTATTCAAAGCTTCTTGAAACAGAGCCTCCGCAAACAACAATGCCGCCGGGAGCGGGAAGCTTTTCAAGAGTTTTCTGATATGAACATTTTATGTTGTCATCGTTAAGAGCGTTACAAAGGTTTGAAGCTCTTTCCCGGGTGCCTGCCAAAATAACGGTTTTGTACATATTTTTTTTGTAATATTCAAGGGATTCCCGTAAAAGCTCCGGTTTTCCTTTAAAACCGCTGAGACTTTTTGAGGAAAGAGAGTACATTCTTTTTGCCCTGATTTCCGAGGAAGTGCGGGTAAGTCCGCAGGTTGTGATAAAGGGATGCTTTTCAAGAAGCTTTATCCCCGTGAGATAAGGAAGAGAAAAAGCATCGTCCGTGTTTGCCATCAATCCGCAGGAATACATAGAAGTAACCCTTTCGGCACGCTCCGATTCAATGCGTTCCATATGCTCCGAAATATAAGAGGGTTCGTCCATAAACACCAAAAAGTCATCGGGAATATAGTCAATAAGAGTGGGAATTTTGCCTTTGTATATGTGAGGTATATATTTGTCGATTGAAGGGAAGGACAGTCCGTTTTGAAGCCTTTCGATATCACGGTTTAAAACCTCAAAGGCTCTTTTGCCGCGGCCGGTTGAAGTGTTACAATCATCCGAGAGCTTTTGAAGAGCGGAGCATAAAGATTTAACCTGTTTATCGGAAAGCAGAATTTCTCCGGAGGGACATATGTCTACTTTGTCAACCATTTCGATTGTTCTTTGGGTTTCAATATCGAAAATGCGGACAGAATCCACTTCGGTATCGAAAAATTCAATTCTGTAAGGGTTTTCCTCGGTGCAGGGGAAGATGTCCACGATTCCGCCCCTTACGCTGAACTGTCCTGCACCCTCTGTCATATCCTCACGACGGTATCCGAGGGTTGAAAGCCGTTGACATAAGTCCTCAAGCTCGATTTCGTCGCCGGACTTAAGAGAAACAGAAGACTCGGACCATATTTTTTTGGGGACGGTTGCGGAAAGAAGTGCTTCGGGAGAGGTTACAACGATTAAACCGTCCGGTTTTAATAAAAGCCTTTTCAATACGGAAAGCCTTGTGTTTAACACATCCTTTGCCTTTGCTTCCGCATCGTGAAACATAAGCTCGGAATTATTAAAGCGTATAACTTTATCCTCTCCGAAAAAGAAGGAGAGGTCATTATATATATCCGATATTTCGCTTTGAGAGCGGGCAATTACCAATGCACCTTTTTTCAGCTTTTGGCATACGCAAAAAATAAGGTGTGCCCTGACAGAGTCTGACACACCGGAAACGCTGATGGGAGTTATATTCGATTTGATTGAGGAGGTGATTTCCGAAAACTCGGCAAGCTCCTCCAATATTTTTGAATATTCGCTCATCCTTAATATCCTCTATCCGTTATATTTATTCATTGCGGTTTTTGCATCGCTTTTTATTATTTCTTCCGTTGCAAGAGTGGCTCTTACCGCAGAATCAATAAGAATTTTCTGTTCTTCCTCGGTGAATTTGCCGAGAACATAATCCTTTATGTCATAATCGGGATTTTCAGGCATACCCGTTCCGATTTTAATGCGGGTGAATACATCGCTGTTTAACTGATATATAATGTTTTTTATTCCGTTGTGACCGCCGTCACTGCCCTTTTCCCTGATGCGGAGCTTACCCGTGGGAAGAGAGATGTCATCATATATGATTATTATACGGTCGTTTTCGATTTTATACCAATTTACAAATTCGCGGATGCTTTCGCCGCTTAAATTCATATATGTTTCGGGCTTGACAAGAATAACCTTTTCGCCCTGAATTGTTCCAAGACCGCAGCTTGCACGGAATTTGCTTTTGTCAAGCTTTATATCGTGCTTTGAGGCTATTACATCAATTACCTCAAAGCCGATATTGTGTCTTGTTCCAACATAATTTCTGCCCGGATTTCCCAGACCTGCAATTAAATACATATGCTACCTCGTAAAAATTATGGCTTATTTTCGGTTCTTTTTAACCCAATCTTCTTTTATGACCTGACGGCTTCTTGCAATTGCAAGTGCGTCCTCGGGAACCTCGTCGGTAACGGTGGAGCCTGCCGCCGTGTATGCACCTTTCTTAACGGTGACGGGAGATACAAGGTTGGTATTACAGCCTATGAAGCAGTCGTCCTCGATTATGGTTCTGTGCTTGTTTACACCGTCATAATTTACAACAACGGTTCCGCAGCCGAAGTTTACACGCTGACCTACATCTGCATCGCCCACATAGGTAAGATGGGCAATTTTTGTTCCGTTGCCGATTGTGGCGTTTTTAACTTCTACAAAGTCGCCGACTTTTATGTTGTTTCCGATTTTTGAATTTGGTCTTATATAAGCAAAGGGACCTACACAGGTATTGTCGCCTACGGTACTGTCAAGAGCAACAGTCTGATTCATTTCGGTGCCGTTGCCGATTTTACAGTTCTTTATTCTTGTGTTGGGACCTATAATGCAGTTTTCGCCGATTTCGGTTTTGCCCTCCAAAATAGTTCCGGGGTATATTATTGTGTCCGTGCCGACCGTTACATCTGCACCTATTCTGACGCTTTCGGGATTTAACACCGAAACTCCGCTTTCCATAAGAGCGGTAACGTATCTTTTGCAGAGCAGGCTGTCCGCAAGGGATAACTGTACCCTGTCATTTACACCCATAATTTCGTCAAAGTCCGCAAGGCAAGCCGTAACGGTTTCGCCCTTGGCAATAAGAAGCTCAACGGCATCGGTCAAATAATATTCGTTTTGGGAATTGTTGCTTTTTATCTCTGAAAGAACGGATTTAAGCTTTTGAATATCAAAAACATACATCCCCGAATTTATTTCGCAAATGGCGGCTTCTTCGGGGGTTGCATCCTTTTGTTCAACGATTTTGGCAACCGAGCCGTCCTTTCTCACAATTCTGCCGTAGCCGTAAGGATTATCGCAGATTGAGGTTATAACAGTAGCCGAAGCGTTTTCGCTTATGTGCGTATCAATGGCATTTTTTAAGGTTTCGGCGGTTATTAAAGGTGTGTCGCCGCACATAACAATAACGGCACCGCTTTCGTTTTCGATGGGTTTTATACCCTGCATAACGGCGTGACCTGTTCCGAGCTGCTCCTTTTGAAGCACGGTTTTTGCATCACTTCCGAGATGCTCCTGCATTTTATCCGCAAGATGTCCGATAACATAAATGCTCCGGGCAGAGCCTGCCTTTGTAACGGCGTCCGAAACCCAATCGATAAGGGGTTTTCCGTTTGCCTGATGAAGAGGCTTGGGAATATTTGATTTCATTCTTTTTCCCTCGCCTGCCGCAAGAATAATGCTGAATATTTTCATATTTTTTACCTCCAAGTATTGATATCATTGCGGAGCCGGAACGGTTGTTGCTGTTGCGGCGTAGACTTTGTGAGCACCTGCTTCTTTAAGCACTCTTGCACATTCGGAGATTGTGGCACCGCTTGTGCATACATCGTCAACAAGTAAAATGACTTTGTTTTTAATAAGCTCCGACTTTTTGACGGCAAATCCGCCCTTTACATTTTTAAGACGGGAGCCGTAGGGAAGGGAGCTTTGCTTATACAAAAACTTTGTTTGCTCCATACATTTCGGAATATAAGGAAGAGATAGCCTGAGAGCAACCTCTTTTGCAAGGCATGCCGCTTGGTCAAATTTTTCGCTTCCGGGCTTCTTTTTCCTTGGGGGAACGGAAACTACGGCATCAAATTCAACTCCGCCCATATCCTGATTTATCATACCTGCCATATAAAAGGAAAACACGCGGGCGTTTCTTGAATTTTGCTCACTTTTAAAAGCGATTACCGCAGAGCGTGCGTTCTCGGTATGAACAAAGGGGGATGTAATGCGTGTAACATACCGCCTTGACAGGGTGCAGGAACGGCAATAGTGCTTTTCCCTTTGAGATATTGGTTTTCCGCATATTTTGCAGCGCAGATATGTTTTGCAGTACGGCAGATTGTTAGAGCAGTCGGGGCAAACAGAAATCTTTGCTCCCGGAGATATTCTCTTGCCGCAAAAAATACATTTGGGCGGATAAATCAATTCCAGAATTAAGTTTTTAATATTTTTCATAGGTTTTTACCTTTATATCATACTTCTTTAGAGTATAACACAGTAATCCGATAATTGCAATAAAAAACATAAAAAAGAATAATAAGGACAAGTTGTTCATATGATAATAAGTGAATTTGCGTTGACAAGACGTGCTTTTTTGACACTCTGTACAAAATGGGATTGCTTATTTTGGTTACTTTTTCCTTTAAAATAAATAGACAGAATAAATAAAATGTGATACAATAAAATTGTTAAATATATATAATTTTGTGGTGGATAAAGCCTGATTTTTTGATAAAAATAACATTTAACTTTTTGGAGGAGGACAGATGGGTAAATCCAAGGCGGAAAAAATCAAAGAAAATGGGGGTCTTTTTACAGACGACGCCCCAATGTACCTGTTTAATAACGGTACAAATTACGAAAGCTATAAAATGCTTGGCGCGCATAAGGCGGTAACAGATTCCGGAACATACGGATATCGGTTTGCGGTCTGGGCACCCAATGCCTTGTCTGTTTCGGTAGTTTGCGACAGCAACGGCTGGGACAGGACAAAGGGGTATATGTCAAAGCACAAGTCATCCGGCATATGGGAGACGTTTTTGCCGAATATATCCCCCGGGGAAAAATATAAATACAGTATAGAAACTCCGTCGGGCGATATAGTGCTTAAGGCTGACCCTTACGGTTTTTATTCCGAGATCAGACCGGCAACCGCTTCGGTTGTGTGGGATTTGGACTACCAATGGAATGACGGCGGCTGGATAGAAAACCGTTGCAATACCGCACCCTATGACAAACCTATAAACATATACGAAATGCACTTCGGTTCATGGAAGACTCACGATGACGGAGGCTTTCTTACCTATTCGGAAATGGCGGATGCTCTTATACCTTATATTAAGGATATGGGATATACTCATATAGAGCTTATGCCCATTTGCGAATATCCCTTTGACGGAAGCTGGGGATATCAGGTAACAGGCTATTATTCCGCAAACAGTCGGTACGGAAAACCAACCGAGCTTAAGGAATTTATTGACAAATGCCACCAAAACGGAATCGGGGTTATTATGGATTGGGTTCCGGCTCATTTCCCCAAGGATGCCCACGGTCTTGCAAGATTTGACGGAACCTGCCTTTTTGAGCATCCCGATGAAAGAAGGGGAGAGCATAAGGAATGGGGAACCCTTGTGTTTGACTGGACAAAGACCGAAATCTTTTCCTTCCTTATTTCAAACGCCCTTTTCTGGATAGGGGAATATCATATGGACGGTTTGCGTGTTGATGCGGTTTCCAGTATGCTCTATCTTGATTATAACAGGCGTGACGGACAATGGCTTCCCAATAAATACGGAGGCAAGGAAAACATTGAGGCAATAGATTTTCTGCAAAAGCTTAACTGTGCCGTGTTTGAAAGGTTCCCGAATGTGCTGATGATTGCCGAGGAATCCACTGCGTGGGGCGGAGTTACAATGCCTGCAAACGAAGGCGGTCTCGGATTTAATTTCAAGTGGAATATGGGTTGGATGCATGATGTCCTTGATTATATGCAATGTGACCCGTTGTTCAGACCCGGAAATCATAATAAGCTGACATTCCCCATGATGTATGCCTTTGCCGAGAATTATATTCTGGCACTTTCTCATGATGAGGTCGTTCACGGAAAACGCTCACTTCTCGATAAGATGTGGGGAACGTACGAAGAAAAGTTTGCGGAGCTTCGGCTTTTGTACGCTTTTATGTATGCCCACCCCGGAAAAAAGCTTTTGTTTATGGGCGGTGAGTTCGGGCAGTTTGTTGAATGGAGATTTGCGGAGCAGCTTGATTGGGTTCTTGATAATTATGAAAAGCACGTTAAGATGCGAAAGTGTTGTAAGGCACTGAATGAGTTTTACAGAGAGCACAGCTCCTTTTTCCAGATTGAAAGGGAAGATGCCGAGTGGAGAGGCTTTAAATGGCTTAATGCAGGAGATTGCGATATGAGTGTCTTGTCCTTTATGAGAATAAACGAGGACAAGAGCGAAAAGATTGCGGTTATAATAAACTTTACTCCTGTTGAGAGGAAAAATTATCTTGTGGGAGTGCCGGAAGAGGGAGTATTTGAAACGGTTATGACCACAAATGCAAAAGCCTTCGGCGGTGACGGCAAGGGTTCCCTTAAGTGCAGGACGGAAGATGTGCATTGTTGCGGATTTCCTTACTCGATTAAGCTGCAGATACCGCCGCTTACGGCAATGTATATGAAATTTACCGAAGTTTCCGAAAAAGATAAGAATCGGAAAAAGAAAGCATAGTTTACACAATTTGTATTATTTGAAGGGATTGATAAATATGAAAGCAAAAGAATGTGTGGCAATGATTCTTGCCGGAGGACAGGGAAGCAGGTTGGGAATTCTTACGAAAACCGTTGCAAAGCCTGCCGTACCTTTCGGAGGGAAGTACAGAATTATTGATTTTCCTTTGAGCAACTGTGCTCATTCGGGAATTGATACGGTAGGTGTTTTAACACAGTATCAGCCACTTGAACTTAATACCTATATCGGTAACGGTCAGCCTTGGGATTTGGACCGTACAAACGGAGGCGTGTATGTGCTTCCGCCTTATACCTCTGCGGAAAAGGGCGAATGGTATAAGGGTACAGCCAATGCCATATACCAAAACATCGGCTTTATCGAACAATTTAACCCGAAATTTGTTATTGTGCTGTCAGGTGACCATATTTATAAGATGGATTACAGTAAAATGGTAAAGCAGCATAAGAAGGCAAATGCCGATGCTACCATTGCAGTAATAGAGGTCCCGTGGGACGAGGCATCAAGATTCGGTATTATGAATACCGATGAAACCGATAAAATCGTTGAATTTGAGGAAAAACCCAAGGACCCCAAAAGCAACCTTGCATCTATGGGTGTTTATTGCTTCAGTTGGGATGTGTTGAGAAGCTATCTGATTGAGGATGAAGAGGATGAAACATCCGATAAGGATTTCGGTAAGAATATTATTCCCAAAATGCTTGAAAGCGGACTTAATCTTGTGGCTCACAGATTTGAAGGCTATTGGAAGGATGTTGGAACAATAAAGAGCTTGTGGGAGGCAAATATGGAGCTTCTTGACGAGGACGCCGGAATTGATCTGGATGATGATAACTGGAGAATATACAGCCGAAATCCTCTTGCGCCGCCTCACTATGTTGCCCCCGAGGCAAAACTCAGAAACTCATATGTCACAGAGGGCTGCGACATAAGAGGTGATATTGACCATTCGGTTATATTTGAAAATGTAACCGTGGGAGAAGGAGCAAAGGTAGAGGATTCTATTTTGTTCCCCGGCTCTGTGGTCAGTCCCGGAGCGGTTGTTTACAAATCCCTTGTGGGTTCAAAAGCTGTTGTGGGCGAAAATGCAAGAATCGGTTCTCATGATGCAAGTGCAACAGATAAGTTTGTGAACAGTAAAATTTGCTCCGATGATATATCCTTGATTGCTCCGGAGGTTAAAATCGAAGGTGGAGTTAAGGTTGCGGGAAATTCAATGGTTATAGAAGATATAAAGGGGTAAGCTTATTTTGACGAAAGGATTGATGTAATTATGAAAAACGATATGCTTGGGCTGATATTTGCGGAAAGTCCGGAGGCTGCAATGGGAGAGCTTACTTCTGTGCGTTCTCTTGCCGCAGTCCCCTTCGGAGGCAGATATCGTCTTATAGATTTTGTGCTTTCAAATATGGTAAACTCTTCGATTATCAATGTGGGTATTGCTACGCCATATAACTATCAGTCGCTCAGCGACCATCTGGGAACGGGCAAGGCATGGGATATAGACAGAAAGACAAACGGTTTGTTTATGCTTCCCCCGAAGGAGCTTGCAGAGCCGGGAGATATTAAAGGGAATGTTGATGTTATAAACGGCGTTGCTCATTATCTCACAAGGAGCAAGCAAAACTATGTGCTTGTTGCCGACTGCTTTACTCTTTGCAATATAGATTATGCCGATGTGTTGAGGTTTCATCTTGAAAACGAAGCGGATATCACAATGATATATACAGAGGTTCCCATGCTTAATTCCAAGGAGCTTGCAAGTCGTGTTCTCCTTGATGTGGGAGAAAATCAAAGGGTTACCGATATTCAGGTTTATCCCATTCAGCAAAGCACAAATTGTTCGTATATGAATATGTTTATAATCGAAAAGGGGCTTTTGCTTGAGCTTATAGGTGACGCAGTTGCCCATAACAAGCATTATGTCACAAGGGATGTTATGCTTCCCAAGCTTGACCGATTAAAGATTTTGGGTTATAAGTTTGAAGGTTATTCAAAGCAGATTGATAACATAAAGTCATTCTTTGATGCAAATCTTGAGCTTTTGGATAAGGATATCCGTAACGAGCTTTTCGGCAACAAAACGGATATGCCCATTTATACCAAAATAAAAGACACTGTTCCCACAAAGTACGGTAAGGGTGCAGAGGTAAGCAATTCGTTTATTGCAGACGGCTGTCGGATTGAAGGAACGGTTAAAAACAGCGTGTTGTTCAGAGGTGTCCATGTGGGAAAAGGAGCGACAGTTGAAAATTGCATTGTTATGCAGAATTCCGAGGTTATGGATAACTGCTTGCTTGAGAATGTAATTTTCGATAAAGAAGTTGTTTTAAGAAGCGGTAAAAAGCTTGTGGGACAGGATACTTATCCCATGGTTATAGGCAAAAAAACAGTTATTTAATAATAATTCGGAAAGGAAGTGCCTGAATGAGTAAAATTTTAATGTGTTCTTCGGAGGCTTCGCCTTTTGCAAAAACCGGCGGATTGGGTGATGTTTTGGGTGCTCTCCCAAAGGCTCTTGCGGCTTTGGGAAATGATGTAAGGGTTGTTTTGCCGAAATACGGTTGTATTCCCGATGAGTATAAGGCAGAGATGTCGTTTTTGTTCTTTGTGTATGTGCCTTTGGGATGGCGCCGTAAATACTGCGGTGTTTTTGAACTGAAAAAGGATGGAGTTACCTATTATTTTATTGATAACGAATACTATTTCGGTGACAGTAATTTATACAGATGGAATGATTTGGAGAGGTTTGCCTTTTATGATAAGGCGTGTCTTGAAATATTGCCGAGGCTTGATTTTAAGCCGGATGTAATTCATTCTCATGATTGGCAGGCAGGTATGGTGCCGGTTCTTTTGAATGCATATTATGTAAGGGACGAGTTTTATCAGGGAATAAAGACGGTGTTTACCATTCATAATCTGCGTTATCAGGGAATATATTCAACGGATATTGTTTCCGATTTTTATTCCCTTGACGCCTCATTCTTTACAGAGGATAAGCTGGAGTTCCACGGCTGTGCAAATCTGTTAAAGGGCGGAATTGTGTACTCGGATTATGTTACAACGGTCAGTCCCACATATGCGGAGGAAATTAAAACTCCGTTGGGGGGCGAGAAGCTTGACGGACTGTTGTCGGCAAGGGCAAATTCTCTGTTTGGCATAATCAACGGTATAGATTACTCGGTATATAATCCCGAAACGGATAAGTATTTGTTTAAAAATTATAATGTTAAAACCGTTAAAGCAAACAAGAAAGAAAACAAGATAAAGCTTCAGGAGCAGTTAGGGTTGCCTGTTGACGGCGAGAAAGCCATGATAGGTATTATTTCAAGGCTGGTTGACCAGAAAGGCTTTGACCTTATTGCCTCTGTTATGGATGAGCTTATGAGTCTTGATATTCAGATTGTTGTGGTTGGTACGGGAGAGGCAAGATATGAAGAAATGTTCAGAAATACCGCTTGGTATAATCCCTCCAAGCTTTCTGCAAATATAACATTTAATAACGAGCTTGCCCATAAGGTTTATGCCGCTTCGGATTTATTCCTGATGCCCTCGCTTTATGAACCCTGCGGATTAAGTCAGATTATTTCGTACGCCTACGGAACAATTCCCATTGTCAGAGAAACGGGCGGTCTTAAGGATACGGTTGTGCCTTACAACGAGTACAGCGGAGAAGGTACGGGATTTAGCTTTTATCCTTATAACGGAAACGATATGGTATATACCTTGCGTATGGCTTTGGGATTTTTTGCAGATAAAAAGGTGTGGAATAAGCTTGTTACAAATGCTATGAAGCTTGATTTCTCATGGGATAAGTCGGCAAAGACATATGAAGAATTATATAAACGGCTTATGGGATAATCAGTACTTTTTCCATCTTTACTATTATTTTTAACCTTAAAATCGTAGGGGCGGTCATTGTGCCGCCCGCTATTTTTTGTGCATTTTCGGACGGGTGCCAAATGCGCCGCCCGTTGTATATTGCGAAATTTGTTATTCTTTTTTCGTAAAAAAACCAAAGATATTCAAACAACAGGAATAATTTAACATAAACGGGAATAAACTAATATAATCGACTGTAAACGCAAATAATTAAGGTTGATTTATCCATATGATTTGGGTATTATATAAAAGTTAGCACTCAAACGACAAGAGTGCTAAACAATGAGAAAATTTTAAATCTAAGGAGGATGAGATTTATGAATATTAAACCATTGGCAGACAGAGTTGTTATCAAGATGTTGGAAGCAGAGGAAACAACGAAAAGCGGTATTATTCTTGCCGGAACGGCTAAAGAAAAACCGCAGATTGCAGAAGTTTGCGCAGTCGGACCCGGCGGCATTGTTGACGGCAAAGAGGTTAAGATGGAGCTTTCCGTCGGCGACAAGGTTATTATGAGCAAGTATGCCGGAACAGAGGTTAAGCTTGACGGTGAAGAATATATCATTTTGCGTCAAAGCGATGTTCTTGCAAAAATTGATGATTAATTTTGAAAGTTGAGGAGATTAACGTGAAAGTTCCTTTCCCGTTAATGCCTCCGGCGGAATTTATGGTGCGTGCGAAATTTTCCTCGCTTTGCTTCGGAAACGCACATGCACATTTTAATCTCTTATCATTCCTTGCTCCGCAGATAAGAGAAAATTTAATTACTATTTGTGCCGATGCGGAGCGGCGGAATGGAGATTAAATATGGCTAAACAGATTTTATACGGAGAAGAAGCAAGACGAGCTCTTGAAAGAGGAGTTAATCAGCTTGCGGATACAGTAAAGGTTACTCTTGGACCTAAGGGAAGAAATGTTGTTCTTGACAAAAAGTACGGCGCTCCCCTTATTACCAATGACGGTGTTACAATAGCAAAGGAGGTTGAGCTTGAGGACCCCTTTGAAAATATGGGCGCTCAGCTTGTTAAAGAAGTTGCTACAAAAACAAATGACATAGCAGGTGACGGAACTACAACCGCTACACTTCTTGCGCAGGCTCTTATCAGAGAGGGTATGAAGAATGTTGCGGCAGGAGCAAATCCCATGATTGTTAAAAGGGGTATGGCAAGCGCCGTTGATGCTGCCGTTGCGGAAATCGTAAAGAACAGTAAAAAGGTAAAGGGCAAGGACGATATTGCTCGTGTTGCCGCTGTTTCAGCCGCAGATGACGGTATTGGTGAGTTGATTGCCGATGCTATGGAAAAGGTTACAAGCGACGGTGTCATCACCGTTGAAGAATCCAAGACAGCCGAAACATATTCGGAGGTTGTTGAGGGTATGCAGTTTGACAGAGGATATATTACGCCTTATATGGTAACGGATACAGATAAGATGGAAGCCGTTATTGATGATGCATACATTCTTATTACAGATAAAAAGATTTCCAACATACAGGAGATTTTACCCCTTCTTGAACAGATTGTTCAGTCGGGCAAAAAGCTTCTCATTATTGCCGAGGATATAGAGGGTGAGGCTCTTTCAACACTTATCGTAAACAAGCTGAGAGGTACATTTACCTGTATCGGCGTAAAGGCTCCGGGCTTTGGTGACAGAAGAAAGGAAATGCTTAAGGATATCGCAATTTTAACAGGCGGTCAGGTTATTTCCGAAGAAATCGGTCTTGAGCTTAAGGATGCAACCGTTGAGCAGTTGGGTCGTGCCCGTCAGGTAAAGGTTCAGAAGGAAAATACAATTATTGTTGACGGCTTGGGCGATAAGAAAGAGATTGCAAACAGAGTAAGCAATATCAGAGCGCAGATAGAGGATACAACCTCCGAGTTTGACAAAGAAAAGCTTATGGAACGCCTTGCAAAGCTTGCAGGCGGTGTTGCGGTTATCAAGGTTGGTGCCGCTACCGAAATCGAAATGAAGGAAAAGAAGCTCAGAATAGAGGATGCTTTGGCTGCAACCCGTGCCGCTGTTGAAGAAGGCATAGTTGCCGGCGGAGGTACTGCGTTTATAAACGCAATCCCTGCTGTTGAAAAGGTTGTTGCCGGCGTATCCGGTGACGAAAAGACAGGCGCACAGATTGTGCTTCGTGCTTTGGAAGAGCCTGTTCGTCAGATAGCGTTTAATGCGGGAATCGAAGGAAGCCTTATCGTAAACGGAATAAAGGAAAGCAAAAAGGGCGTAGGCTACAATGCTTTGACAGGTGAATACGGCGATATGGTAAAGGGCGGAATTGTTGACCCCACAAAGGTTACACGCTCGGCACTTCAGAATGCATCCTCCGTTGCGGCAATGGTTCTTACAACAGAGAGCCTTGTTGCCGACAAGCCGGACCCTGCCGCTGATGCGGCTGCGGCTGCTGCTATGGCAGGAGCAGGAGCAGGCGGAATGTATTAATATTGACAATATAAAGCATTTCATGGGGCGGATTTTATATCCGCCCATTCGTTTTTTAAATATAATTCGGTGTGGTGATTGTTGTGGACAAGAAAAAAGTGCAAAAAATGGTTCTTGCGGCAATGTTTTTGGCGGTGGGAATTATACTGCCTTTTCTTACGGGACAGATTAAATCCGTGGGAAAGATGTTGCTTCCGATGCATTTGACGGTGATATTGTGCAGTTTGATTTGCGGATATAAATACGGAGCGGCAGTCGGTTTTATTTTGCCTGTTTTAAGGTCGTTTCTTTTCGGAATGCCTGTTATGTATCCGTCGGCGGTTGCCATGTCCTTTGAGCTACTGACTTTGGGATTTCTTGTGGATTTTATATACTCAAAATCAAAATGGCAATGCACAAAGACGCTTTATAAAGCCCTGCTTTTGTCTATGGTTGCCGAAAGAATTGTGTGGGGCGTGGCACAGCTTATATTGTTGGGGATAAAAGGTGAAAGCTTTACGCTTGAAGTGTTTGCGGCAGGGGCGGTAATTGATGCCGTGCCGGGAATTGTGATACAGCTTATATTGGTTCCTATAATAATGCTTGCGCTGAAAAAAGCAAAGCTGTTTCCGAATTTTTTTAAAAAAAGTAAATAGCTTAAGACAGGTGGTGCCCCGCATAGGCTCCCCTTTTTTAAAGGGGAGCTGTCGCCGAAGGCGACTGAAGGGTTCGCCTTTTTCGCCAAATTTTTCGGACGGGCTCAGCAAGCGGAGCCCCTACGACGTA
>JAZLFN010000033.1:0-63448 GCA_045615805.1 Clostridia bacterium
CCAAGGGTGTTCTTCTTGAGGGCCCTCCCGGAACAGGAAAAACTCTTTTGGCAAAGGCTATTGCAGTATCACCCCATATTACTTTCTTTACTATTTCCCGTTCAGACTTTGTTGAAATGTTTGTAGGTGTAGGTGCTTCCCGTGTAAGAGATTTGTTTGAAAACGCAAAGAAAAATTCACCCTGTATAATATTTATTGATGAGATAGATGCGGTGGGCAGACACAGAGGTGCGGGACTTGGCGGCGGACATGATGAAAGAGAGCAAACCCTTAATCAGTTGCTTGTTGAAATGGACGGCTTCGGTGAAAACGAAGGTGTTATTATAATTGCGGCTACAAACCGTCCCGATATATTAGACCCTGCGCTTTTGCGTCCGGGAAGATTTGACAGACAGGTTGTTGTTGACGCTCCCGATGTATTGGGAAGAGAAGCGGTGCTTCAGGTTCATGCAAAGGGAAAGCCTCTTGCAGATGATGTTGACTTATCCGTTCTTGCAAAGACAACAATTGGTTTTTCGGGGGCAGACCTTGAAAATCTTATGAATGAGGCGGCACTTCTTGCTGCAAGAAACGGCAAAACCGAAATTTCCATGAATGATTTGGAAGAATCAATAATGAAGGTTATAGCAGGACCCGAAAAGAAATCCCGTAAGGTTACCGAAAAAGAAAGAAAGCTTACGGCGTTCCACGAGGCAGGTCATGCGGTTGTATCAAAGATGCTTCCCACTCAGGACAGAGTGCATCAGGTATCGATTATTCCGAGAGGAAGAGCCGGCGGATACACTATGTCGCTTCCCAAGGATGATACATTCTTTAATTCAAAAACAGAAATGCTTGAAGAAATTGTTTCCCTTCTGGGCGGCAGAGTTGCGGAACAGCTTATTCTGGGCGACATATCAACAGGTGCGTCCAATGATATAGAACGCGCCACCGGTATTGCAAAGGCAATGGTTACCAAGTACGGTATGAGCGAAAAGCTTGGAACCCGTACCTTCGGCGACCAGAATAACGAGGTATTTATCGGACTTGATTACGGACATACGGTTGACTACAGCCAAGATACAGCTGCAAAAATCGATGAAGAAATAAAGAGCATTATTGACGGCTGTTACAAGCGTTGTACTCAGATTTTGTCCGACAATAAAGAAAAGCTTTGTCAGGTTGCGGAGCTTCTTCTTGAAAAAGAGAAAATCGAGGGCGAGGAATTTGATGCATTGTTTCAGCCTGTAAAAGAGGTTGAAGCAACAGAAGAAGTGTCGGAGGAAATTACCGAAGAAGCTTCATCGGAAGAATAACAAAAACGCCGTGGGGTACAGGGAATAAAATTCCTTTGCACCTTACGGCTTTTTTATAGGAGATTATAACGTGAAAGGAACTTTCACGTTAAGCCTCCGGCGGAATTTATGACCCGTGCGAAATTTTTCTCGCTTTGCTTCGGAAACGCACATGGGCAAAATAATCTCTTATCATTCCTTGCTCCGCAGATAAGAGAAAATTTAACTACTATTTGTGCCGATGCGGAGCGGCGGAATGGAGATTATTGTGATTAAGTTAAACTGTAACGCAAAAGTTAATCTTTCTCTTGATGTAACAGGAAAAAGAGATGACGGCTATCATAACGTAGAGCTTATCTTTAATGAAATTTCACTTTGCGACACATTGGAAATCGACCTTCGCAAGGACGGAAAAATATGTCTTGAATGTGATGATAAATCATTGCCTGCGGACAATGGAAATATTGCATACCGTGCGGCAGAAGCGTTTTTTGATTATTACGGAACAAATTACGGTGTCCATATAATATTGAGCAAAAAAATTCCTCACGGAGCAGGACTTGCAGGGGGAAGTGCCGATGCGGCAGGAGTATTAAAAGGACTTAATATGCTTTGCGGAAATCCCTTTGATATAAAAACTCTTCAAAAAATCGGTGCAAAGCTCGGAGCGGATGTTCCTTTTTGCATACAGGGCGGTTGTGCTTTTGCCGAGGGAATAGGCGAAATCCTTACGGAAGTCAAAAAACCAAAAGGACTTTATTATGTTATAGTAAAGCCAAAGGATTCAATTTCTACGGCATTTGTTTACAAAAACCTTGATTTTACTCAAAAGCCGGAGAATATGAATGTACGCAAAGCCTGTGAAGCATTGAATAATGACGACAGAGAAAGCTTTTATAGGTATTGCGGAAATATTATGGAAAGTGTTACTGCAAAAGAAGTGCCGGATATAGATAAAATTAAAAGATTGATGCTTGACCTTGGAGCAAGAGTGTCAATGATGAGCGGCAGCGGAACGGCAGTATTCGGAATTTTTGAGGATAAAGCTCTTGCGGAAGGTGCAGCTGACAAATCAAAAGATTTTTATAAAGATGTATTTTTGGTATAAATAAATTGCTTCAGAGGGTTGACACATTCACGGTTTTATTTTATACTTATAATAAGTATACACTATTTTGGAAGGAATGAATTATTTTGGCGGATAACAAAAGATTGGTTGAAGAAATTACACCTATGGGTGAGGATTTTGCCCGTTGGTATACAGATATAATTAAAAAGGCTCAGCTTTGCGATTATTCGGGAGTCAGAGGCTGTATGGTAATCCAGCCTTACGGCTATGCAATATGGGAAAATATTCAAAAGGGACTTGATGCCAAGTTTAAGAAAACAGGGGTCGAAAATGTATATATGCCCATGTTTATTCCCGAGGGGCTTTTGCAGAGGGAAAAGGACCATGTTGAAGGCTTTGCCCCCGAGGTTGCATGGGTAACTCACGGAGGAAACGAGGAGCTTCCCGAAAGGCTTTGTGTTCGTCCTACCTCGGAAACTCTTTTCTGTGAGCATTATTCAAATGTGGTACGTTCTTACAGAGATTTGCCCAAGCTTTACAATCAATGGTGCAGCGTTGTAAGATGGGAAAAGACTACAAGACCTTTCCTTCGCAGTATGGAATTTTTATGGCAGGAGGGGCATACTGCTCATGCAACGGAAGAGGAAGCGCAGGAACGCACAATACAGATGCTTAATGTGTATGCCGATTTTTGCGAAAACGAGCTTGCAATTCCCGTAATCAAGGGACGCAAGACCGATAAAGAAAAATTTGCAGGTGCAAATGAAACTTACACAATAGAGAGCCTTATGCATGATGGAAAAGCTCTTCAGTCAGGCACAAGCCACAACTTCGGTGACGGATTTGCAAAGGCATTCGGTATTCAGTACTTAAACGATAATAACGAGCTTGAATATGTTCATCAGACCTCATGGGGAATGTCTACTCGTATAATCGGTGCAATAATTATGGTGCATGGTGATGATGCAGGACTTAAGCTTCCGCCTAAAATTGCTCCCACACAAGCAGTAATAATTCCCATTGCCCAGCATAAAGAGGGCGTGCTTGATGCCACCGCAAAGCTTTATGACAGACTTTCGGAAAGATTCCGTGTTAAGCTTGATGATTCGGACAAGTCCCCCGGCTGGAAGTTCAGCGAATATGAGATGAGGGGTGTTCCCGTAAGAATAGAGCTTGGACCTAAGGATATAGAGAAAAATCAGGCAGTTTTGGTAAGCCGTGTTGACAGAAGCAAAATCTTTGTTTCTCTTGATAACATAGAAGAAGAGCTTCAAAAGTTTCTTGACAATATTCAAAAGCAGATGTATGATGCCGCTTTGGAAAACAGGGAAAGCAAGACAAGCAGTGCGGTTACATATGACGAATTTAAACAGATTATTGATGAAAAAGGCGGATTTGTAAAGGCTATGTGGTGCGGAGATGAAGCCTGCGAGCTTAAAATAAAAGAAGATACCACAGCCACATCAAGATGTATTCCCTTTGAACAGGAACAGCTTTCGGACAAATGCATTTGTTGCGGAAAGCCTGCAAAGAGTATGGTTTATTGGGGTAAGGCATACTGATACGATATATAATTATTTAGGAAAGGAGAGATATTGATGGATTGGTGGAGCAACTTTTATCATATGGCAATAAACCAGCTTGCCCTTTTTAAGCTTACCGATGTAATCGATATAGCTCTGGTTTCTTACATAGTTTATAAAGCACTTAAATTTATCAGAGATACAAAAACAGTTCAGTTGCTTAAGGGTATAATTTTTATTGTGGTAATTACTCAGGTGAGCTATTTCTTAAATCTTAACACTATGTACTACATACTCAGCAACTTTATGCAGCTCGGTGTCATTGCATTGATTATTGTATTTCAGCCGGAGCTTCGGCGTATGCTGGAGCATGTGGGCAGAAATTCTGTGGAGAGGCTTTTTGTGTCACGAAACGATTTCGGTGCCAAGGCACAACAGATGTTAAGAGAAATATCAAAGGCGGCACAGTCTATGTCCAACGGACGCATAGGCGCCCTTATTGTAATAGAAAAAAACGACAACATTGACAGTATGATAAGCTCCGGAGTTAAGATAGGGGCAGAGGTTTCGGCGGAATTGATTGAAAATATATTTGTTCCCGATACTCCTCTTCATGACGGGGCGGTTGTAATCCGTGATTATAAGGTAGAGCTTGCAAGCTGTGTTCTGCCTCTTTCTCATAATTCAGATATTGACACATCTTACGGAACAAGGCACAGAGCCGGAATAGGTATGTCGGAAGAATCCGATGCGGTATCCGTTATTGTATCGGAGGAAACGGGAAGAATTTCCATTTCGTATAAGGGTGAGCTTACCACGGGATATAATGAGGATACCTTGAGAGCAAAGCTTGTGGAGATTATAAGCGGAAACGATGTAAATAAAGAGGGAAAGAGTAAGTTCAGATTGCCCGGCCTTTCCAAAAGGAGGCGTGACAAATGAAGAAAATTCTGATGTCCGATAACGCTCTTAAGGTTATATCGGTTATTTTGGCAATATTTATTTGGATTTATATTTCATTTGTAATTGACCCCGTAGTAGAGGTTTCGGTCTATGATTTGCCGATACAGTTTGTGGGACAGGAAGCATTGACAGAAAGAGGGCTTGGGATTATCAGCGAGTCCGCAACCACTGTTTCGGTAGATGTTAAAGGAAGCCGAAAAAAGATGGGAAATAACGATATGAAAACCATTATCGTAAAGGCCGATGTATCGACTATTTCCCAAGCCGGTGTACATGAGATACCTGTTGAGGTTGTAATTCCCTTTGAAAATCAAGGCATAAGCTCTCAGAATATATACAAAGTAGATATTACGATAGAGCCACTTGCGGAAAAAGAGTTTGACATAACCGTTGATACTTCGGGAAGCCTTGCACAGGATTATATGGCAGGAGAGATATCGACCGAACCGAAGAAGGTTAAGGTAAAAGGTCCGAAATCTGCTGTGGAAAAGCTTGGAAAAGCAGTTGTAAAGCTTGATTATAACAATGCGGATGTTGATATAGATACATCTCTGCCAATTACATTCTGTGATGAGGACGGCAAGGATATTTCTCAGATTGACGCTTTGCTTACAAGAGTAAAGCTTTCAAACGATAAGGCAGACGTGCATTGCTCCGTGCTGAAAATCAGGAAGGTTACGCCCAAGGTCAATATCTCCGGCGGACAGAATATATCATATAAAGTAAAGCCGGATGTTCTTTATATATACGGCGATGACCAAAAAACAGCACAGATAAACGAGATTGAAACAGATGATGTTTCGGCAAGCCGTCTTATGGACAGCGAAAAGGTAAAGGCTAAGCTTAAAATCCCTTACGGAGTGAAGGTTCTCTACGATATTACAGAGGTGGAAATTTCCGTAGATAAATAGACAGGGTGAGCAAAGTGAAGATTGTAATAAACAATATAAAAATGCCCATAAAGCATAATACGGATGACGTGTTTAAAGCCGCACAAGAGATTGTGCGGCTTGATTGCGTTAAAAATCTTTCGGTTTACAAACAATCCATAGATGCAAGGCGAAAAAGCAATATTCATTATGTTTATTCAGTTCTCGGAGAATGTGAAGATGCTCGTAGTTTTGAAGGAAACGCCAATATATCGGTTTTAAAGGCAGAGGAGGACATCGTTATCCCAAAAAAGTCCCTTTCCAAAAGACCGGTGGTGGTGGGAACAGGTCCCTGCGGACTTTTTGCGGCATATGTGCTTTCCGTGTCGGGCAACCCCCCCATTGTTTTGGAACGGGGGAAAGCCGTAGAGGACAGGGAAAAAAGTATAGAGCTGTTTTGGAAGACAGGCATACTTGACAAAAATTCAAATATTCAGTTCGGCGAGGGCGGTGCAGGAACATTTTCCGACGGAAAGCTGACCTGCGGACTTAATGACAAGCGACAAAGGTATATACTCAAAACCTTTGTAAAATTCGGTGCACCCCAAGAGATTTTGTATAAGGCAAAGCCTCATATAGGGACAGATATTTTAAAAAAGGTTGTAAAAAATATCAGAGCCGAGCTTATAAGGCTGGGCGCGGATATAAGATTTAATTCCTGCCTTACGGGAGTGGAGAAAAAGAACGGTAAGCTATGCTCGGTCACGGTTAACGATTCCGAAACAATAGCTTGCGATACGCTGATTCTTGCAATAGGTCACAGCAGTCGGGATACATATAAAATGCTTTTGGATACGGGAATAAAAATGGAGGCTAAACCCTTTGCCGTCGGAGTGAGGATAGAGCATGAGCAGTCCTTTGTGGACAGGCTTCAGTACGGAGAAGAGAAGGGACTTCCACCTGCGGACTATAAGGTGACATATAACGGCAAGGACAGAAGCCTTTATTCCTTTTGTATGTGTCCCGGGGGTACGGTGGTAAATGCTTCAAGCGAAGAAGGTATGCTTTGCGTAAACGGTATGAGCGAAAGTCGGCGTGACGGAAGAAATGCAAATTCCGCTCTTGTTGTGACGGTCAGACCGGAGGACTTTGAAAAAGGCGTGCTTGGAGGGATTGAGTTTCAGCGTAAATATGAAAGGCTTGCCTTTTTGGCAGGTGGCGGACAAAACCGAGTGCCTGTGCAGAAAACAAAGGATTTTATTCTTGACACACCTACAGAAAGTCTTGACCTTTTGCCAACAGCCACAAGCGGATACGAAATAACGGAAATAAAAAAATATCTGCCCGTTTTTGTCACCCAAACCCTTAAAGAAGGACTTTATGATTTTGACAGAAGGCTGTCGGGATTTGTGGGTAACAAGAGTATTCTTGAGGGAATTGAGTCAAGAACATCGGCACCTGTAAGGATATTAAGAGATGAAAATTTTGAGAGCGTAAACCTCAAAGGCCTTTATCCCGCAGGGGAAGGCGCAGGCTACGCCGGAGGAATTGTCAGTGCGGCACTTGACGGAATAAAATGTGCTTTTTCGGTGTTAGGTTGACAAATTAGCGAATTTGGCTTATAATTTACACATACTTATTTTTAGGAGGAGAAGTTATGGGAAGACTTTTCGGCACAGACGGAGTGAGAGGCATTGCAAATAAAGAGCTTACCCCGGAGCTTGCATTTAAAATCGGACAGGCAGGGGCATACGTTCTTACCTCAAACAACGGCGAACGCCCAACCATACTTGTTGGAAAAGATACAAGAATATCAGGAGATATTTTAGAGTGCGCACTTACCGCAGGACTTTGCAGCGTGGGTGCAAAGGTTGTAAGTGCAGGGGTTATTCCCACGCCGGCAATAGCCTATCTTGTAAGGGAGTGCGGATTTTCGGCAGGAGTTATGATTTCTGCTTCCCATAATCCCTTTGAGCATAACGGAATAAAATATTTCAGCGGAGAGGGATATAAATTAAGTGATGCAACAGAGGAGAGAATTGAAAGGATAATCCTTGATAATGCAGAAGAACTTGTTTTGCCTACTCACGGAGATATAGGATTTTGCAAAACCGATACATCCCTTGTGGATAAGTACATAGAGTTTGCGACATCAACCACGGATGTAAGATTTGACGGATTGAAAATTGCCGTGGATTGTGCAAACGGAGCATCAAGCGTTACGGCAAAGCGTGCCCTTGAAAGCTTGGGCGCGGATGTGTGCGTTATATGCGATAAGCCGGACGGCACCAATATAAATGATAACTGCGGTTCAACTCATATCGAAAATTTGTCGCAGTTCGTTAAAAGGTGCGGAGCGGATGCAGGACTTGCCTTCGACGGCGATGCCGACAGAGTTCTTGCAGTTGACGAAAATGGCGAATTTGTGGACGGAGATAAGATTATGTCAATTTGTGCCCTTGATATGAAGGAAAGAGGACTGCTTGCCGATAACACCGTTGTGGGAACCGTGATGAGCAATCTGGGATTTTTCAAGATGGGCGAAAAGATGGGACTTAATGTAAAGCAGACAAAGGTTGGGGACAGATACGTTCTTGAAGAAATGTTAAAGTGCGGTCATAAAATAGGCGGCGAGCAGTCGGGACATGTTATTTTGCTTGACCATAATACAACGGGCGACGGACTTGTAACTGGAATTTCGCTCTTGTCGGTGCTGGTAAGAAGCGGCAAAAAAATGTCCGAGCTTGCAGCTGTTATGCAGGTTTATCCTCAGGTTTTGATTAACGCAAAGGTTAAAAACGAATACAAAAAAGAAGAAATGTATATGTCAAAGCCCGAGATAAAAGAGATGATTGAAAAGCTTAATGACGAATTTAAGGATAGCGGAAGGGTACTTATAAGACCTTCGGGAACAGAGCCTCTTGTTCGTGTTATGATAGAGGGCACCGATACGGAGCTTATAACCAAGCGTGCCAAAGAGCTGGCACAGCTTATGGAAGAAAAGCTAAACTAAAGTTTAAAAGTTAAACTGCAATGCAGATTTGGGATTTGAAGCATATTGGAGAAGGCATGTAATAGTAAATATGCGGAAATGACGGAGGAGATATTTAATGGGGAGCATTATTGGAACGTTAAAATCAAAATACATAAAGTTGTGTAGAAAATATTGGGGAAAAAGGCATAGAAAGGATTTACAAATAAGTGATTTTTCTATTATTTCCCAGAGTTGTTGGGGGTGGAGTGATACTCGAAGAAATGCATATGCAGTTTACTTCGCCTACAGCAGGGTTGCTTTTTAAAAGCGAAGATTTTTTAAAGTTTACGGAAAACTTGAAACATTACTTGACGCAGGAGCTTGTGGAAGTAACAGGTCCTGAATATGAAGCGTTGAATGTTAGTTATCCTGTGGCGAGATTGGATGATATTCTTGCATTTTTAACTGCCAATTTGATATATACAAAAAGAAAAAACATAACCGATAAAAGAAAGTAGTTCATACTAAAAAGGGGTTGTAGCAAAATGATTTTTTAAATCTTTTGCACCGACCCCTTTTTAACAGTTTTATGATGAAAATAAAAATAATAAAAGATGTTGATATTTTGTTGTCGTGTTTTGTTATATAAAAAATTCGGTATCCGGGAAACTAAATACTTGATAAATTTTACAATATATGATACAATAAGCTTTAACACAGGATAAAGGAGAGCTGATTTAAAATGAAGCTTGGAATAGTAATATATTAGCCTTTTTTCATAAGTCATTATATCTTAATAAAAATCCATAAAACCCTGATTCCTGCAAGGGTTTCGGAGATTTAACTTATATAAAGATTATTATATCTCTATAAATATCAATGCCAAAATGGAGAAAAAATGGCGAAGTAACCGGAGAAGATTTGAGATTAAAGCCGTGCAACTAAAAACTAAATAGTATATGTATTCCGATTTTACTTTTTTGAGTAAGGTCGGATTTTTTTATCAAAATAACGAAAAACAACTACAAGTTTTAAAAGCTGTGTTCAAAAAGTTTTTATAAAATAAGTAAGAATTGCAACAGTTTGTATAGAAATATTTGTGTCATAAAATAAAATGACAAAAATATTTTAATAAAATTCAGAAAAAGCCTTGACAAATAACTTTATCGATGATATAATTGTTTATGACATGAAAAAGTTGTTCTCAACACGACCGCCATCGTACGAGAACAACCTCTTCTGTTACATTTCTGTATACACGCTAATTTTAGCATATTAGTGATGATTTGTCAACGGGAGCGTGTTAAATTTTACGAAAGGAGATGCTCCCATGAAATATTATGTAAACAAAAATGCACAGCCAACCGGCGAACACGAAGTACATAAATCAACTTGTAGTTGGTTGCCTGATGCAGAAAATCGTATTTATCTCGGTGATTTTGTTTCATCAGCAGAAGCACTTAAAGCTGCAAGAAAGTTTTATAGCGATGTTGATGGTTGCTATTACTGCTGCCCCGAAATCCATAAAAGATAAATAAACATTTTGCCGGGCTCGCTACAAACTGTGAGCCCGGTACTAATGGAGGAGTAAATTTTATGAGGATTTGTAAATTATCTGAGATTGCAGATATACAAACTGGATTAGTTCTAAATCGTCAATCAGCAGAAGAAAAAGAAGCGAAGTATCACTATCAACGTTTGAATTTACGAGCTTTGACAGAAGGAAGTCTGCTCGACTCTTCCTCTTTTGAGAGTTATCATACTTATAAACCTGTTGATGATACGTTTTTAACAAAAGAAAATGATATTATTATTCGTCTTTATTTTCCGGTATGTACGACACTGATAACAAAAGAAAATGCTGGGTTGGTTGTACCATCTCAGTTAGCAATTATAAGGATAAAAGATGATAACTCAATTTTGCCCGGATATTTAAGCGCCTTCTTGTCGAATGAGCGTAGCTTAGAAAATATGATTGAGGGTGCCGGTATGATGGCACAAAAAATTATTAAAGTCGGTAATATTTCAGAATTACAAATACCGTGTTTGCCATTTGAAAGGCAAAGAATAATTTCTGATATTTCGCAAAATCAATTAAAACTAAACGCTATTTATAAAAAAATTATAGAACAAGAAACTGTAAGAACAAAAACTATTATTAAAGATATTATTGGAGGAAAAAGATAATGAGTACAACAAAAACTGATATTTCAAACGCTTTGATGCGAGGTGCCGATTCACTTCGGGATACAATTGATGCAGCAAATTATAAAGACTATATTCTTCCGATAATGTTTATTAAGTATCTTAGTGACAGTTATAACGAAGAGGTAGAAAAGCTTGAGAAAGATTATTCGGGAGCAAGACTTGAAAGGCAAAAACAGTATCTCCCGTTCAAAATTGCAGAATCTTGTAATTTTAAGACGCTTTACGAGCAAAGATATGCAGAAAACATAGGCGAACTTATCAATATGGCAATGAGGCAGATTGAGGCAGATAACAATCAGCAATTGGCTGGCGTACTGAATTCGGTTGATTATAACAGCGAAAATGCACTTGGCACAAAAGAACATAAAAATGCTATTCTTCGCACATTGCTTGAAGATTTTGAGCCGCTTGATTTAAGACCATCACAAATCGAAATAAAAGAAGGAGAGGTGCCTGCCGATGTTATCGGCGACTCCTATGAATATATGATAGGTGAATTTGCAAGAATGGCAGGCAAAAAAGCCGGTTCATTCTACACCCCTGCTGCCGTGTCGGAAATAATGGCTCGTATTGTAAATGCCAAAGCAGGTGACCGTGTTTATGATCCAACTTGCGGTTCGGGTTCACTTTTGATAAAAGCCGCAAAAAAACAGAATACAAAACAAGTTACTATTTATGGACAAGAGGTAAACGGCTCATCTGTTGCTATGGCAAAAATGAATATGTATATCCATGAAATCCGCGATGCAAAAATTGCATGGGGCGATACACTTGCAAATCCGGCATTCAAAGATGATGACGGTAATCTTCTTTTGTTTGATGCAATTGTGGCGAATATGCCTTTCAGTAAAGACAAATGGGCAGAGGGTTTTAATCCGGGTGGCGAGGCTGTCGGAAACGGTAAAAAAGAATTTAAAATGGAAGCATCGCTCGACAGATTTCATAGATTTGATTGGGGCGTTCCTCCGGCAAGTAAAGGCGACTGGGCATTCTTGCTTCATATGATAAAAAGCCTTGCTGTTGGCGGTACGATTGCAGCAGTTGCACCGCATGGCGTACTGTTCAGAGGCTCATCGGAAGGCAAAATCAGACAAAGGGTAATTGAGGAAAACATACTTGATGCAGTTATCGGTTTGCCTGAAAATTTGTTTTACGGTACATCTATTCCCGCTTGTATTCTCATTTTCAAAAACAGTCGTAAAACAAATGATGTATTGTTTATTGATGCAAGCAAAAAAGACGAAAACGGGAATTTAAGATATATCAAGGCAAAAAACCAAAACGAACTTGGCAAAAAGCATATTGATGATATTGTAAAGGCTTATGAAAACAGAATTGATATTGATAAGTTTGCACATGTAGCAACACTTGATGAGATTAAAGAAAATGACTACAACTTAAACATTCCAAGGTATGTTGATACATTTGAAGAGGAAGAACTAATTGACCTTGATAAAGTAAATGACGAAATCGCAGATTTAAAAGTACAAATAGCAAATGTTGAAGCTGAAATGGATAGGTATTTGAAGGAGCTTGGATTATGAAAAAGAATGATATAACAATACGGTCTTCCGCTGCCGAATATTTGACCTTTGTTGCATCAACAGGAGATAGCGAGCAAAGTGTAGAAATGCGATACGAAGACGAGAATATCTGGCTTACTCAAAAAATGATGGCAGAATTATATGATGTGGACATCAGAACCATAAATGAACATATTAAGAAAATATATGAAGATTCAGAACTTGAGGAAAGTTCAACTATCCGGAAATTCCGGATAGTTCAAAACGAAGGAAACAGACAGGTTTCAAGAGAAGTATTGCACTATAACCTTCAAATGATAATTGCGGTAGGTTTCAAGGTTAATAACGAGCGTGCTGTTCAATTCAGAAAATGGGCAAATGAAATTGTAAAAAGCTTTACAATACAGGGCTGGGTTATGGATGTCGAAAGACTAAAAAATGATGGTTCGGTACTAACAAAAGAATACTTTGAAAAGCAATTAGAAAAGATTCGTGAAATTAGAATGTCGGAGCGTAAGTTCTATCAAAAAATAACAGATATTTACGCAACAGCTCTTGACTATGACCCATCGGCAGCTTCAACAAAACGATTTTTTGCAGCCGTGCAAAACAAAATGCACTATGCTATACATGGGCAAACAGCGGCAGAGGTAATCTATGACAGAGCAGATGCAAAAAAAGAACATATGGGGCTAACTTCTTGGGACGGCTCTCCGAATAGTAAAATACATAAATATGATGTTGCGATTGCAAAAAATTACCTTAGCGAATTTGAACTCGGTCAAATGCAAAGAATTGTTTCGGCATATTTAGATATGGCAGAAATGCAAGCAATGCGCCAAATTCCGATGACTATGGCAGATTGGGAAAATCGTTTAAATGGATTTTTAACCTTGTGGGACAGAGAAATCCTAAATGATGCAGGTAAGGTTTCTGCAGAACTTGCGAAACAACACGCAGAAACAGAATTTGAAAAATTCAGAATAACACAAGACAGACTTTACAGAAGTGATTTCGATAGGCTTTTGGAAGAAGTTAAGGAGTGAAATATATGGAATTGAAAATACCAGATATTGCAGCAGGAAAAGTGGTTCCTTTTTCTGTTACTAAAGAAATGATGGAACAAGAGAAACAGAAAAAGAGAGATAATATTTCTGTATGTGCATTAGTTATATCAATTTTATCATTACTTGTATCTGTTGTCGCCATATTTATGAGTAGGTGAACAAATGAATAAACAAATAAAACAGCGACTTCAACAAATTAATAACGGACAAGTACCAGAAGGATATAAGAAAACTGATTTTGGTATTTTTCCGTGTGATTGGGAAACTGATATGGCATTTGGTGATCTTTTTACTTTTTGTGGTGGATTAGGCAAGTCAAGGGAAGAACTTTCCGATAATGGCATAGAATATTTACATTACGGGGATATGCACCGAGCTGATTTTAATAAGGTTTCCTTAGAGCAATATTCAAAATTGTCGAAATATGATACAGAACTTAAAGGTGATGAGCCATTTTTAATGCAAGATGGAGATGTTGCATTTTTGGATGCTTCAGAGGATTTGGAAGGTACTTCTCGTGCTGTCTTGATAGATAACCCTGACAATGAGCCTTTTATTGCAGGACTACATATAATTCTTGGCAAACCAACAGAAACGGAATTGGCAAAAAACTATAAACAGTATCTTACAAGTCCGGAATATGTAAAAAAGCAGTTTCAAAAACTTGCATCCGGTTTTAAGGTATATGGGTTAAACAGGAAAACTTTAGCAAAAATCAAATATGCCTACCCACCATCAGCAGACGAACAAAATAAAATTGCTGAAATTCTTATGAAATGGGATGAGGCGATTGAGCTTTATCAACGCCAAATCGAAAATTTAGAGAAGCAGAAAAAGGTATATTTATCGAAAATGTTTCCGAAGAAATGCGAAAATGTACCCGAATATCGTTTCAAAGGGTTTGATGAAGCTTGGGAACAGCGTAAGTTGGGAGATGTCTATCAAAATATTGGAAATGCTTTCGTAGGGACAGCAACTCCGTACTATGTAGAAAACGGACATTTTTATCTTGAATCTAATAATGTTAAGGATGGTCAAATTAATCGCAATTCAGAAATCTTTATAAATGACGAGTTTTACGAACGGCAAAAAGATAAATGGTTACATACCGGTGATATGGTTATGGTACAGTCAGGTCATATTGGGCATTCGGCTGTAATCCCCGAAAAATTGAACAATTTGGCTGCTCATGCGTTAATAATGTTCAGAAATCCAAAAATAAAAATAAACCCATATTTTTTGAATTATGAATATCAAACCGTTAAAGCAAAAAAGAAGATTGAGAACATAACAACAGGTAATACAATTAAACATATCCTTGCATCTGATATGCAAGAATTTATTGTTGATGTTCCTTCTTTTGAAGAACAACAGCAAATCGGCTTATATTTTGCCAACCTTGACAACCTTATCACCCTTCATCAGCGTAAGGTTGAAAAAGTCAAAGAGCAGCGAAAGGTATTACAACAATATTTATTAAATGGAATTGTAAGAGTTGAACTATAACAGTAAAAATATAAAGTGAGGAAAAAACCATGCCGGATCACAGAATATTTAACGAACGCCCGGAATCACAGGACAGGGCACTTAGGGTAATTGAAAAATTAGGATATACTTTTGTTTCAAGAAGCGAGGCTGAAAAAAAGCGTGGCTTTTTGAACTGTGTTCTTTTTAATGATGAGCTTGAGAAATATTTAAGCACACAGACATACAATTATGGGAACGAGAAAAGATTTTTTTCGGGTAGTTCTATTTCTTCTGCCATTCGTGCGTTAGAGGTGCAAAACATTCCAGACCTTTATACTGCCAACAAAACAGTTCACGAGCTTATATGTGGCGGAAAAAGTATGGAAGAAGCGTTACCGAATGGAACAAGGCAGTCTTTTGATATTGGATTTATCGACTTTGAGCATCCCGAAAATAACATTTTTCAGGTTACCGATGAATTTGAGGTGGAAAGGGCAAATGGAAAATTTGCCCGTCCTGATATTGTTGTACTTATAAACGGTATTCCTGTTGTTGTTATTGAATGCAAAAAATCAAGCGTAGATGTTATGGAAGGCGTAACGCAGAATATCAGAAATTGGGGACCTGAATACATACCTCAATTATTTCAATATTCTCAACTTGTAATTGCGATGAATCCGGATAAGGTTTTATACGGAACTTGCGGAACTCCTGCTAAATATTTTGTGTCATGGCACGAAACTGATAATAATTGGCATGATGAATGGTGCAGAAAATGTTCTCCCGATGGAGAAATACGAGAGCAAGACCGTGCACTTGTGTCGTTATTACACCCGGAAAGATTGCTTGATTTAATCCAGAATTTTATTATTTATGATAACAATGTAAAAAAAGTGGCACGATATAAACAGTATTTTGCAGTAAAAAAATGTATGGACCGTATTATGCTTCGTGATGATGCCGGAACAAGAAACGGTGTAGTTTGGCATACTCAAGGCAGCGGAAAAACTATTACAATGATTATGCTTACAAAAATTCTGTTAAAAGAGAGCCTTAAACCCAACAGCAAGATTAAAAGACCGAGATTTGTTATGGTAACCGACCGAGTTAACCTTGATAAACAAATAAGAGATAATTTTATAAATGCACAAATGAGTCCGCACAGAGCAAAAACAGGTAAAGGATTGGTTGAACTCTTAAAAGCGGAAGAAAATACAGTAATAACATCAATAGTGAACAAGTTTGAAGCGGCAATAAAGTCGGATTACTGCAATGATAGTGATAATTTATTTGTTTTCATCGACGAGGGACATAGAACACAATACGGAAAACTAAATCTATATATGGACAAGGTACTTCCAAATGCGGTTAAAATTGCATTTACCGGCACTCCGTTAATAGAAAAACCAAAGAAAAATGACAAACGAGATATAAAACCACCGAAGGATACATTCAAAAAATTCGGAAAGTTGATTGACAGTTATACTTTTAAAGATGCTATTGATGACAAGGTTACTGTACCGATTATATATGAAGGCAGAGTTATTCCGCAATCGGTTACAAGTCAGCAAATAAACGAACACTTAAAGCATATAACAGTAGGATTAAATGATAATGCAAGACGGGATTTGGAAAAGAAATACAGTAGATATGTTGCACTTTCTCAAACCAACCAAAGACTAAGAATGGTAGCATTTGACTTATATGAACACTTTATCAGCTATGTTAAACCTAAAGGATTTAAGGCTATGCTTACCTGTTCATCTCGTGTAGCAGCTGTTGAAATGTTTTATCTTTTGAACAGTCTTGACGGAATAAATCCGGCTGTTGTAATTACCCCTAATTCTGCAAAAGAAGGCGACGATGAGGTAAATACAAGTCAAACAAAAAAAGAAATCGGCGACTTTTTTGCAAAAGAAATTGATCCCTTATATAAAAACAATTACGAAGCGTACGAAGATTGGGTTACAAATGAATTTGTTGATCCTGAAGGAGATATAAACCTTTTAATTGTAAAGGATAAATTATTAACAGGATTCGATGCCCCGCCTGCTGCGGTTTTGTATGTTGATAAAAAACTGCAAGACCATACCCTCCTTCAAGCTATTGCCCGTGTCAACAGAGTGTTTGATAATAAGGATTTCGGTTTGATTGTCGATTATATCGGAATATTTAAAAAGCTCAATTCTGCACTTGATTTATATGCTGATTCTACGTCAGGCATGGATGGATTTAATACACAGGATGTTGAAGGTGCAATTATATCCATATCTGAACAAGTATCAAAGCTTGAAGAACTGCACAAGAGTTTGTGGAACATATTCGATGGAATATACAGAAACGAAAAAAAGTCAAATGTTTGGCAAGAACGACTAAGGGAGTATAATATTAGGACACAATTTTATGAAAAGCTTTCAAACTATGCAAAGCTTGTCGATCTTGTGTATTCAAGCTATGACTTATTTGAAGAAGTCGGATTTGAAAAAGCTGAGGCATATAAGAAAGATTATATCTTTTTCAAAAAATTGAAAGATAGCGTTACGCTAAGGTTTAATGACAGAGTTGATTTCTCAAAATACGAAGACGGTGTTCGTCAACTTTTAAACACATACGTTACTGCCGAAGATGCCAAAATTTTAATTGAGCCCTTGGATATTTTGAATAAGGACAAAATGGAAGAACAAATGGCTATTCTCGGCACAAAAGATGCAAAAGCCGAAGCAATTAAATCAAGACAGGTTGAAGTGCTGGAAAGTGAACGCTATGATGACCCGATAAAATACCTTTCATTCATGGAAAGAATAAATAAAACGCTTGAAGATTATATGAAAGAGCGAGATAGTGAAAAATATTTATCCTCTATGGAAGAAATTGCGGAAGATTATAGAAATGGTCGAAGTAACGCAACTTATCCGCAGAATATTGTACATGATGGCGAGGCTAAATCTTTCTATGGAAGTATTTGCAGTGGATTAAAGAAGTCTATCGGAAATGCCGATGGATATGAAACTGAAAGCACAGGTGTTTTGGCATTGCAAATAAAAGATATAGTTGCCCAAAATGCTAAAAGGGACTGGCGCGATAATGTTATTGTGCACAGAAACATCAAAAAATTATTAGATGATGCTTTGTTTGACTATATGGAAGATAATAATTTAGATTGGTCTTTGGATACGATTGATATTATCATTGACGAAATAATGCTTACTGCAAAAAAGGTATATTAAGATGAAAACAAGTATTATAGAATGGAATTACAAAAATCAAGTGATACCAATTATGATAGAACGAAAAAAAATAAAAACTATTAGGCTAAAGGTTTATCCCGAATCTATTGTTAAAATTTCATCTCCCTATTCTGTAAATGACGAATATCTGAAAGAATTTGTGGATAAGCACGAAAAATGGATAACAGCAAAACTTGATTATTTTTCTAAAACAGAAGGATATGCAAAAACAACGATTATTAAAAACGGCTTATCTATAAAAATGTTGGGAGAAGATTTGATTTTTTCTGTTAAAGTGTGTGAGCATAATTTTATTTATCGTGAAGGGAAAGTATTAAACATTTGTACCAATGATGCTAATAATCAAGAAAAACTAATGAAACAGTTTGAAAAGTGGTGGAGAAAAGAAGCAATAGAAATATTAAAGAAACAAGTAGATAATCTTTTTCCAATAATTAAAAAATATGATATATCATATCCTGAAATATGTTTAAGAAAAATGAAAACTCTTTGGGGAAGTTGTAGCGTAAACAAAAACAAAATAACATTTAATCAATATTTGATAAAAGCAAAACCTGCTTGTATCGAGTATGTTGTTTTACATGAATTGGTACATTTTTTATACCCAAATCACAGTAAAAAATTTTATGATTTTCTTAGTAGTTATATGCCGGACTGGAAGGAAAGAAAAAAGGTATTAGATACAGAAGTAGTACATGGATTATAGAATTTGTTAGTGTCTAAAATGGATTTTATTAAAGCAGTTACAGAAAGCAAGCAAACGCTTGTAACCAAAATGTAATCTTGACAACCACAATATATTGTGGTATTATATACACAGAGGCAGGAAATCTGCCGAATAATGTTTTTTGTGCGTGTGGGGTTTCCCGAGGCTAATGTATAGCCTTAGCATACTTATGTCGTGATTGTAATTTTTAATTTGACAGGACAAGTATGTCCATTAGTAGAAGAATGAATTTAATAGTGTGATGAGAGAAACACAGTCTAACCGGCTGTGTTTTCGTTTGCACAAAATGACGGTTTTGCTGTTGGAGTTTTTCAAAATTTTAGGAGGTGATGCGTATGTTATATTTATTTCAATATTCTATTTTAAGTGAAAAATCAACATACAAATTTAATTATAATTTACAATTAGCCTCCGACAGTAAAACAAAATAACAGGTTTTTAATATGGATAAAGACTTTTTAGACCAATACAACAAGTTTTTATCCCGAAGTGAAACCTTATACGAGAAGATTGTAAAAATTATCAAAGAAAAGAAAATGCCGATGGATGAATTTTACAATGCAACAGAGTTAAACAGAAATATAATATATGATATGAAAAGGAATCCGTCAAGGAGACCGCAGTTAAGAACGATTGTAACAATTTGTGTAGGATTATGTTTAGAACCAATTGAATCTATGGAGCTGATTGAGTTTTCAGGCTATAAGCTTTCAAAAAGCAGGATTGTTGATTATGCGTATTGTGACATACTTCATAATTTTTATGAATTTGGTGTAGAAGAATGTAACAACAGATTAGAAGAAATAGGAATTGAAGAAAAATATTATTTAGGATCAAGACAATTCAAGTGATGAGGGATACCGCAAGCATATTATTTTTGTGTTTGCGGTATTTTTCATTTATCAAATGACGGAGACGGTAATATTTTGAATGGAAAGATTGAATAAATGCCGTCATTATGCGATTTGTGCGTCATTTATTAAAAATTTTCAAAGACGAAAAGATTGTATATAATGTATCCATAAAGCGCTTTAAATAACAAGGGAAAGGAGGAAAATTGCTATGACACTTAAAGATTTAATCATAGATCCAAAGAGCCTCGGAAGAAGGTTCTGGCTTGTTGATGTTGTGCCTGTATATGAATACAAGGACAATGTCCGCACCGATAATATTACAGCATACCGTTATGTTGTAGCTCTGCCGGACAAAGGCTTGGACAAAATCGGCGTAAAGATTGAAGGCAGTCCGTTAATGGAAAAGCCGGACGGATATGCGGAAGTTGCATTCCAAGGTCTTGAAATTAATGTGTATATGATAGGCGGTCAGCTTAACTTTGCTGCAAAAGCAACAGGCATTACATTGGTTAACCAAAAGGCTTAAAGGAAACCGGCACGGCTTGGTTTTCCTTTTGGGGGAAATCGGTGCCGTGCCGGTTAATCCATAAGGGTTAGTATTACCCTTATGGATTAGATGTAGCATGTAGCAAGGAGATGAACGTATGAACAATACACAATCAAGAAAATGGCTGTTGGTTATAAACAATCCGCAGGAGGCAGGCTTTACGCATGAAAGGATATACGAAATTCTAACGCTGTTTTCGCCAGATTATTATTGTATGGCAGATGAAAGGGCAACAACAGGAACGCTTCATACCCATATTTTTATATATTCCCACTCTCCCATCAGGTTTAACACAATAAAAAACAGATTTCCTATTGCACACATTGAAAAAAGCTACGGAAGCACAACGGATAACCGAAACTATATCCTAAAAACAGGCAAATGGGAAAACAGCGAAAAATCCGAAACAAGCATTGAGGGAAGCTTTTATGAATTTGGCGAAATACCGACCGAGCAACAGGAAAAAAGTCCGAAAATGAGCAGACTTATTGACGATGTTAGAAGCGGTATGAAAACAACCGAAATCATAAATACCTCTCCCGAATTTGTATTCAAAATCCGAGATATTGATTTACTCCGGCAAACCCTATTATCCGAAAAGTATAAAAGCCAAAAAAGAAACATCACGGTAACTTATCTTTTCGGTGCAACGGGAACGGGTAAAACAAGAAGCATATTTGAAAAGCACGATGCAGACGATATTTGCAGAATAACAAATTACAGCTCCAAGAAAGGCGTATCCTTTGACGGATATTCGGGACAAAAGGTTTTGGTGTTTGAGGAGTTTAATTCGCAGATACCTATTGAGGAAATGCTGAATTATCTTGACATATACCCTCTATATCTTCCGGCAAGGTATAATGATAAAATCGCCTGTTATGAAATAGTGTATATTACATCAAATCTGCCTCTTTCGGAGCAGTACCGAGAGGTACAGAAAAACCGTCCCGAAACATGGAAAGCATTTTTAAGGCGTATTCATAAAGTTGTTGAGTATTGCCCGGACGGAACTAAAACAGAAAGGACAAAAGACTATGGAAAATAACGAAAAATTTTTAATTCAAAGAAAAACAAGACTAAGGTATCAGCGGTTAAGGTTAATAACGGGATTTTGCAGTTTATTTACCGATTTGAAAAAATCTTTAATTGCATCGGCATATATTGTTTTTGCGTGTATGTTTTGGACTTACAAGGCAACCTTCATATATATGAATAATACGGATATGTTCGGATTTGCAAACAAATTTATGGTTGAACTTATATTCCCGTTTATTCTGATAGGCGGATTTGTGGCTTTGCTTGTACTGCTCGGAACGCCATTCGGAGCAAAAGAAATCAATGAACGGCTGCTTAGAACGGGACTTATCAATCATGCAGGCGAAACACCGCTTTTGATAAATAAAAGTTCTGACAGAAAAACAGGTGTAACCCTGATGGAATTTGAATCAAACGGTATTCCGTTATATGATTGGGAGGACAGCAAAGAAAATATCGAGGCAATTTTAAATGTCAACATTGTTGAAATCAGACAAGGCAGAAAAAGAAACCGTATCATATTAAAAACCGTTTCGGGCGATATGCAAATTCCAACTATCGCAAATTGGAAAGATGAATATTTGAGCTATAAGGATTTTGAAATCATCTTGGGCAGAGGTCTAATTGAAGATGTTACAATTGACTTAAATACCATTCCGCATATTTTAATAGGCGGTTCAACAGGTTCGGGAAAAAGTGTTCTGTTAAAGCATCTGCTTTTGCAATGCGTAAGAAAAGGCGCAAAGGTACATATCGCAGATTTTAAGGGCGGCATTGATTTTTGCAGACCGTGGCGTGAAAAATGTATGTTTATCACCGATAAGCATATTCTATTACACGATTTGGACGACATAATCGGAGAGCTTGAAACTCGGAAACAAATGCTGAATGAGTTTGATTGTGCCAATATCGGAGAACTAAATCAAAAACAAAATACTCAAATTCAACGAATTGTTTTTGCCTGTGATGAGGTGGCGGAGCTTTTGGATAAAACGGGTGCAACAAAGGAAGATAAAGTGCTTATCGCACAAATTGAAAATAAACTGTCGGTTATTGCAAGACAAGGCAGAGCCTTTGGAATACACCTGATGTTAGCCACACAGCGACCGGACGCAAATATCCTGACGGGACAAATACGAAACAACATTGATTTTCGTGTTTGCGGACGAGCCGACAATGTGCTGTCACAAATCATACTTGATAATACCGATGCAGCGGAGCAAATATCCAAATATGAGCAAGGCTTGTTTGTGACTAACACCGGCAAAACCTTTCGGGGTTATTTGTTTAATGAAAATGAGCTGTAAAGCAGAAAGGAGAACAACTATGGAGTCAGTACCAATACATTTGAAAACAACATTGACCATAAAAGAGGCAGCCGAATACAGTAACATTGGCATAAACAAAATTGAATCTATGTTAAGGAGTGCAAACTGTCCGTTTGTGCTGTATGTCGGTACAAAGAAATTGGTCAAGAGAAAAGAATTTGAAAGGTTTGTCAGTCAAAAAACAACAATTTAGTAAAATTTTATATTGAAAAACAAAAGCCAATGTGATATAATATACTATGTTGCATTGGCTTTTTTCTCAGTATGAGAAAGGAGCTGAATATATGGGCAAAAACCTTAAAGGCAAAGAATGCGGAAAAGGTATCTATCAAAGAAAAGATGGTCTTTACAGTGCAAGATTTGTTAGCATACAAGGTAAAAGACAGGAGAAATGTTTTTCCACAGCTAAGGAAGCTCGTGATTGGTTAGAAAAATCAAAATATGAGAATAAGCATAGCAATGTGTTTGTTCCGGCAGATATGACAGTAGATGAATGGTTTGAATATTGGATAGAACATATCGTTGGCGATTTAGCACCTAATACAAGGCGAAATTACCGTGAAAGATATATAATAAATATTCAGCCTGTCATTGGCGGAATGAAGCTTTCCGATGTAAAACCTCTGCATTGTAAAATGGTATTGAACAATATGGATGAGGTTTACGCAGGTTCAACCATAAGACAAACATTCATTGCAATGGGAACTATTTTCAAATCGGCATTGATGAACGATTTGATTGTCAAGCACCCGATGGACGGTGTGAGATGCACAAAACCAATCCGTGCGGTGAATGACATCAAGTTTTTGACGGTGGAAGAACAGGAAAAGTTTTTAGGAACTGCAAAACGGTCGCATAACTATTATCAATATGCCTTGATCTTGCAGACAGGACTTCGAACAGGTGAGATGATTGGTCTTACATGGGATTCGATTGACTTTGAAAAACGGACACTTACAGTCAACAAAACCTTGGAATACAGGCATAAGCAAGGCTATTGGCGAGCAGGTCCGCCGAAAACCGTGCAAAGCTACAGAACTATTCCGCTGACAAATCAGGCGTATAAAATTCTAAAAGAAATCGAATCCAAAAAGAGTGAACGAAAAGAATCGGATAGTTTGTCACAAAAGCTTGAGTATATTGACAGACGAACCGGACAAACGAAAACTCTTGATATGAAAGACCTTGTTTTTGTCAATTTCCGAACGGGAGAGCCGGCAAAAAACAGTTCTTATGATACCCATCTGTATAAGCTTTGTGATGAGGCAAATATTAAAAGATTTTGTATGCATGCACTTCGTCATACTTATGCAACTCGTGCGATTGAAAGCGGAATGCAGCCAAAGGTATTGCAACAGCTACTCGGTCATGCAAGCATAAAAACCACAATGGACAGATATGTTCATGTAACCGGGGATTCACTTATAAGTGCAGTAAAGCAGTTTGAAAACCATTTTTATAAAAATGGCGAAGAAATGGCGAAGTAATTACATATAAAACACAAGAAAATGCGATAAAATAAGGAGATGCAAATACATATGAAATTAGGAATAGTGGGGCTTCCCAATGTGGGTAAAAGCACTTTATTTAATGCAATTACTCAGGCAGGGGCAGAGTCTGCAAATTACCCATTTTGTACAATAGAACCCAATGTGGGAACGGTTACCGTTCCCGATTACAGGATAGATGAGCTTGTAAAGATGCACAATCCCGACAAGACCACATACGCAGTAATTGAATTTGTGGATATTGCAGGACTTGTTAAGGGCGCAAGCAAGGGCGAGGGACTTGGAAACAAGTTTTTGTCAAACATTCGTGAGGTTGACGCAATCGTTCATGTTGTCCGTGCCTTTGAGGATGATAACATTGTCCATGTTGAAGGCTCGGTTGACCCTATTCGTGATATTGATACCATAAATTTAGAGCTTATTATGTCGGATATAGAAATACTTGACAGAAGAATTGACAAGACGCAAAAATCCTTAAAGGGCGGAGATAAGACCTTTAAGGCACAGCTTGAGTTTTACGAGAGATTGCGTGAGGTTCTGGAAAATGGTAAATGTGCAAGAACAATGGAGATGACCGATGAGGAAAAGGAGATGCTCTCCGATGTTTCCCTTCTTACCTTAAAGCCTGTAATCTATGCGGCAAATGTTTCGGAGGATGACTACTCAAAGTCAGAGGACGAAAATGAGTTTGTGAAAAAAATTAAGGAATTTGCAAAGACCGAGCAATCCGAGGTTATGGTGATTTCGGCAAGAATAGAAGAAGAAATTGCCGCTCTTGAAAAAGAGGAAAAGCAGATGTTCCTTGAGGAGCTTGGAGCAAAAGAATCGGGACTTGACAAGCTTATAAAGGCAAGCTACAAGCTTTTGGGACTTATCAGCTATCTGACTGCCGGAAAGCCGGAGGTCAGAGCGTGGACAATCACCGAGGGAACAAAGGCACCGCAGGCAGCAGGAAAAATACATACGGATTTTGAAAGAGGCTTTATCCGTGCCGAGGTTGTGGCATATGATGACTTAATGAAATGCGGCTCAATGCTTGCGGCGAAGGAAAAGGGACTTGTCCGTTCCGAGGGCAAGGAATATGTGGTAAAAGACGGCGATATAATTTTGTTCAGATTTAATGTTTAAAATTTTAAAAGGAGCTGAAATTATGGATAAGGATTTTGCGGAAAACATAAAAAATACAGTATGCGATTTGGCGAAAAAGACTGCAAAGGTATCGGGAGAATTGTTTGATACTGCGAAGGTTAAGCTTGAAATTTTTGAGCTGAAGTCGGAAATCAAAAAGCTTTACAATGAAATCGGCAAGCTTACATATCTTTCGGTCACAGCCGAAAAGGACAACGCCGAAAGCATTAAGATGAAATGCGAAATCATCAAGGCAAAGTATAAAAAAATCGAGGCACTTCTGGAAATGTCAAGCACATTGCAGTTCCGCTGTCCCGTATGCGATAAGCCTGTGGATTGCGGCGAGGATTACTGTCCCTCATGCGGAGCGGATATGACCGTTGATGTGGAAGGCGAAGTAAACGATAATCAAGAAAACGACGGAGCACAAAAATGATAATGATTTTATCCGACGGAAGCCCTAAGGTTGCCGAAATAGAAAAGAAGCTTAAGCTTCACAATCAAAAATATATTGTGTATTTTTCGGACATTGTTGCCGCCGCACGTTACGGTAAAGGGAATGTAACCGTGGGTTCTCCCGACAGGTATGCCATCAGGCAGGAGTGCGGAAAGTACAAGATAACGGATGTTATTGATGTTTCGGAAAATCCGTATTCGGAGCTTTCAAAGGAAGGACTTTTTGCCTGCAGAGGTGACATTAGGTATATAAAATATATGGAACTGCCTGAAATATCAGGCGTTAAGCTTTGTATGTCCTATAAAAAGATTGCGGACAGAATAGAAAAAAGCGGCAGAAATACTTTGATGTATGCATCACATAAGACCGTAAGGGAAATTGCAGGATATTCAGGGGAAAACAAGACCAAAATATATGTCCCTGTTTTGAAAACGGGAATATTTGATGTCAACTCCGCACTCCAATATTCCGTGCCTCTTTGTAATGTGACGGAGCTTGACGGAACAGAGGGGTGTGACGCAGTTTCCGAGGCAATAGAGCGTTGCAATGCCGGATTGATTGTTTGTGACGGAACGTACGGCTTTGAGGATAAAGTTAAGGCGGCGAAGAAAACAGGGGCAGAGGTAATAAGAACTCACGGATACGGGATTGAGTTTCCCCATGTTGCGTTAAATGCGGATGATGTAATCTACGCCGTAAGTAAAGGGTGAGAAGATGAAAGTTGCAATAGACGGACCTGCGGGAGCAGGCAAAAGCACAATTTCAAAGGCGGCTGCAAAACGGCTGGGATATATCTATATTGATACGGGAGCCATGTACCGAGGAGTAGGGTTATATGCCGTAAGGAACGGAATTGACTCCTTAGATAAAGAAGGCGTTGAGGCAGTCCTTGATGAAATCGACATTTCCATTGCCTACCGTGACGGCGAGCAGAGAATTTTTTTAAATGGTGAAGATGTGTCAGCTGATATAAGGCTTTCCGAAATATCCGTTGCGGCATCAAATGTGGCGGTTATTCCGAAAGTGAGACTTAAGCTTGTAGAGCTTCAGAGAGCCCTTGCGGAAAAATCCGATGTTTTAATGGACGGAAGAGATATAGGAACATATGTTCTTCCCGATGCGGAGGTCAAAATTTTTCTTACCGCCTCCCCCGAGGAAAGAGCGAACAGGAGATATAAAGAGCTTTTGGAAAAAGGAGTTAAAACAGAGCTTTCCGAGGTGTTGGCGGATATAAAATACCGTGACAAAAACGATTCGGAAAGGGAGTTTGCTCCCCTTAAGCCTGCCGATGACGGAGTAATACTTGACAATACAAATCTCAATATAGAAGAATCGGTGGATAAAATATGCGAGATAGTGCATAAAAGAAAGGATTCATGCAAATGAGCTTCTATAACTTTGCAAAGTCGGTGGTAGGCGGATTTTTCGGTCTTTTCTACAGAATTTCCGTAGAGGGGCTTGAAAATGTTCCGAAGGAGGGCGGCTTTGTGGTATGTGCAAATCATAAAAGCGTCCTTGACCCTCCCCTTTTGGGAGTGTGTATTCCTGCCGAGTTTAAGTTTATGGCAAAGGAAGAGCTTTTTAAAAATAAGCTTTTGGGCAGTATGTTGCAGGCATTGGGTGCATTTCCCGTTAAAAGAGGAAAAAGCGACTTGGGTGCCCTTAAGACTGCGCTTAAGATGACAAAAGAGGGCGGCAGACTTGTTATTTTCCCCGAGGGAACACGTTCCGACAAAAATTCTTTGAAGCCGGGAAAGGGCGGAGCGGTTTTGATTGCCGTAAAAGCAGGGGTTAATATTTTGCCTGTGGGAATTTGCGGCAGGTACAGACCATTTTCAAAGATTGTGATAAAAATCGGGAAGCCTATTTCCCTTGATGAGTATTACGGAAAAAAACCCGATTCTCAAACTGTACAGTATATAACCGATGAAAAGGTGATGAAAGAGATTTCACGCCTTTCGGGAGTGCCTGTTTATCAGGGAATAACAGATGGCGGAAAGGATAAAGAAGATTAGGCGTATGATAGTTAAAATAGCTGAAAACGCAGGCTTTTGCTTCGGCGTTGACCGTGCGGTGAAAATCGCTTACGAGTACGCCGATAAGGCAAATAAAGCCGTATGCTTCGGAATGCTTATACACAATAACGATGTTATATCCGAGCTTGCCTCAAAAAATGTGGGGACAATCAACACCCCCGAGGAGGCGGAAAAAGGGGATAATGTTATAATCAGAGCCCACGGTATTCCTGAAGAGATACAAAAAAGACTGACGGAAATGGGTGCAAATGTTGTTGATGCAACCTGCCCCTTTGTGAAAAAAATACATAAAATTGTAAAAGAGGCATATTCAAACGGGAAACAAGTGGTTATTGCGGGAAATCCGGAGCATCCGGAGGTAATCGGCATAAACGGTTGGTGTAATAACACGGCGTTTATTGTAAATTCGGAAAAAGAAGCAGAGGAATTAACACAAAAAAACATTGAAAAACCCCTTGTTATCGTGGCTCAAACAACTATCAGAAAAGATTTTTTTAAAAAAATTGAATTTTTTTTAAAAAAACATTTTACAAATGCAGAAATTTTTGATACAATATGTAGTGCAACAGACGAAAGACAAAAAGCCGCAGAACATTTGGCGGAGGAATCCGAGCTTATGATTGTGGTAGGCGGAAGGGAAAGCTCTAACACAAGAAAGCTTTACGAGCTGTGCAAGGAACATTGCAATGATACCTTCTGCGTTGAAAATGCAAAAGAATTAAAAAAATATATAAAACAGGGGAAAATCCCCACATCAAAAAAAACAGTCGGCATAGCCGCAGGGGCATCAACGCCCGATGCGGTAATCAAGGAGGTCTATTTAACCATGGCGGAAAACACAGAAATGAATTTTGAAGAAGCATTGGAGGAAACTTTAAAGCCCATCAAATCGGGTGAAGTTGTAAAGGGAGTTGTAATCGGAGTTACACCTACCGAGGTACAGGTTGACATCGGCAATAAGTACGATGGCGTTATCCCCGCAAGTGAGCTTACGGATGATACCGGTGCGGATATCAAAGAATTGGTAAAGGTCGGAGAAGAAGTTGAAGTTTATGTCGTTCATGTAAGCGACAGAGACGGCGTTGTTACTCTTTCCAAAAAGAAGATTGACGCTGTAAAAGGAATGGAAGAAATCAAGACAGCATTTGAGAACAAGGAAATTCTCACAGGCAGAGTTATTGAGCTTGTAAGAGGCGGAGTTGTTACTATAGTTAAATGCGTTCGCATTTTTATTCCCGCTTCGGAATGTTCGGAAAGATATCTTGCAGATTTAGGCTCACTTCTTAATACGGAGCAGAGATTTAGAATTATAAAGATGGATGTTGACAGACGAGGCAGACAAAGAGTGGTCGGCTCTATCAAAAATGTTGCAAAGGAAGAAAGTGATAAGGCATCGGCTGAGTTCTGGCAGACCGCAGAGGAAGGCAAGCAGTACAAGGGTGTTGTAAAATCGCTTACATCATTTGGTGCGTTTGTTGACTTGGGCGGAGTTGACGGTCTTATCCATATATCGGAGCTTTCAAACACAAGAATTTCTCATCCTTCCGAGGTTATAAGCGTTGGCGATGAGATAGAGGTTTATATTAAAGAGCTTAACAAGGAGCAGAACAGAATTTCTCTCGTTAAGGAATTTAAAGAGCAGAAAGCGGCAGAATTCTGGGCAGGCGCAGAGGTTGGCAAAAAGTATACAGGTGTTGTAAAATCTCTTACATCATTTGGTGCATTTGTTGACTTGGGCGGAGTTGACGGTCTTGTTCATATCTCCGAGCTTTCATGGCAGAGAATTAAGCATCCGTCCGAAGTTATCAATGTTGGTGACGAGATAGAAGTTTATATTAAAGAAATGGACAAAGAAGCCGGAAAGATTTCTCTCGGATACAAGAAGGAAGAGGATAGCCCTTGGGCTAAGGCTACTGCTTCATTAAGCGTTGGCGACGATATCAAGTGTAAGATAGTTCGCATTTTGCCCTTCGGCGCATTTGCAGAGGTTGCTCCCTTTGTTGACGGACTTATTCATATTTCTCAGATTTCTTATGAGAGAGTTGCAAAGCCCTCCGATGTATTGGCAATCGGTGATGTAGTTGATGCAAAGATTGTTGAAATCAACGACGATACAAAGCAAATCGGTCTTTCAATGAAGGCTCTTATGACTCCTCCGGAGAACGCAGAGCCTGATGAAAAGACAGAGGAAGAAAGCGGCTCATATACAGAGGAAAGCTCATTTACTCTCGGTGATATTCTTGACGCAGCAGAAGAAGAACCTGCTCAGGAAGAAGCTCCCGCACAGGAAGAAGCTCCTGTTCAGGAAGAAGCTCCCGCTCAGGAAGAAGCTCCCGCACAGGAAGAAGCATCGGAAGATACTGACGCTGAATAATTTTTAATGATTTTAATATAGGGCGGATTTTCCGCCCTATATGTGTATTGTGAGGCAAATGTTATGACCATAAAGGATTTTGAAAAAAAAATTAAAGGAAAAAATGTTGCGGTTGTGGGCATCGGAGTAAGCAATCTGCCACTTGTTCGTATGCTTTGCCGTTGGGGTGCAAATGTTACGGCTTACGATAAGCGAACCGAAGATAAGCTTGAAGAAATTTATGACGAGCTTAAGGGGTTAAATGTTTCTTTTGTTTTGGGCGAGCATTACCTTGACAAAATATCCGACGGCTGCGATTATGTGTTTAAAACCCCGGGCGTCAGGTATGATGTGCCGGCGATTGCGGAGGCGAGAGAGAAAGGCGCGGTTATTACGTCCGAGATGGAGCTTTTCTTTGAAACCTGTCCGGCAAAAATTATTGCGGTTACGGGAAGTGACGGAAAAACTACCACCACAAGCCTTATATACGATATGTTAAAGCGTGAGGGGTATAACTGTTATCTTGGCGGGAATATAGGTCATCCTCTTTTGTCGGAGGTTGAAAGTATGACAAAGGACGACTTTGCGGTAGTGGAGCTTTCAAGCTTCCAGCTTCATACAATGAAGCAAAGCGCCCATATCTCGGTCGTTACAAATGTTACCCCGAATCATCTTGATTGGCATAAGGATTTTGAAGAATATAAGGATTCCAAAAAAGCGGTATTTAAGTTCCAGAAAACCGGCGACAGAGTTGTTTTAAATTACGACAACGACATAACACGAGGCTTTAATTCCGAAACCGATAACGGAGTATTTTTCAGCACGGCTGAAAAGTTAAAGGATGGATACTGTCTTGACGGTGATTATATAGTAAAATTTGAAAACGGTGTACTTTCAAAAAAAGTGCTTGATATAAATACAATATACATTCCGGGTATGCACAATGTTCAAAATTATATGGCGGCAATAGCCGCAACAGAGGGACTTGTTAAGGGCGAAACCGTGAGAGAAACTGCGGTTGAGTTTAAGGGCGTGCCTCACAGAATAGAGTTTGTGCGTGAGCTTGACGGCGTAAAATACTATAATGATTCAATCGCAAGCAGTCCTGCAAGGACAACGGCGGGACTTGAGTCATTTGGGGATAAAAAGGTTATTTTAATCGCCGGAGGCTATGATAAAAAGATACCCTTTGACGAATTCGGCAAGGTTGTAAATGATAGAGTTAAAAAGCTTGTGCTTGTGGGACTTACCTCGGAGAAAATCGAAAAAGCGGTAAAATCCGCTGAAAATTACGACGGACTTCCCGTTTTCAGATGTAATGAGTTTTCCGAGGCGGTCTTTAAAGCAAAGGAAATTGCAGAAAACGGTGACACGGTTATTTTGTCCCCTGCCTGTGCAAGCTTTGACCTGTTCAAAAATTTTGAGGTCAGAGGGGATACCTTTAAGGATATAGTAAAGAGTTTTTAGAATAGGACGGATGTAAATGCATTTTATTGCAGGGTTTAACTTGGTGTTTGAGATAATTTACAATGTTTTAATATATGGGTTATGCGGATACGGTCTTTACAAAATCGGAACAAGATGCAATGTGAAAAATTCGTGGGTTGCGTGGGTGCCGGTGTTTCAGTATTATATAATCGGCTCAATATGCGAGGAGTACGAGTTTTTCGGATTCAGGATAAAAAAGCTTGAGTGGGTTCTGTGCGGAGCAGAGCTTTTGAGAATTGCCTGCGGTTTTGCTTCGGTTTTCGGAGCCTCCGTAATAAGCTTTGCAATAACCTTGTTTATGGCGATGATTTTGCATAAATTCTTTTATCTGTTTGAGCCAAAAAGAGCGGTTTTGTACGGCGTGCTGTGCATTTTGGGTAAATTGCCCATGGCAATAATCCTGTTTATTATAAGGGATAATCCCATGCAAATGTCCGCCGCCGCATTTGATTACCCATTTAAAAAGAAATAAAATTTTGCGGCGATATACTTTCGTCGTAAAATTTGTATTGGAGCGACTATAAAAATAAAGGAATTACCTGAAGTCTTAATTATATAGATATGGCATGATATGACACTTTTTTCTAGTAAAATAGATTATGAAAAGAATTAATCAATTAAAAGTACATGCATTAAAAAGTGATATTGTAAAAAGTGCTCAATTTGTCGGAAAATATGATTTCCCTTTATTAAAAAAGACGGATAATGTTCCAACAGAGTTATTACCATTTGATAAAATTGGCAAAACAAAATCGAATACGATGTAAAAAATGCAAAGCTTGAAGAAAGTCTTATGGCAGCATTTGAAGTAATATCATCGGCAAAAAATACTCTGAACGGTGAGGATTTGCAGTCAAACATTGTTTTTTATACAGATAATCAATATCGATTATTGGACGATGTGAGGGAATTGAATTTTTTAATCGGGTGGCGTGACTTTATCGAGGAAGAGAATTTATGTTCAATAGAAAATTTGTGTAAATGTTATTCAAGTGTAAAAGTAAGAGATATAAGCACGACGGCTCAAAAAATATTTACTCCTGCAAATTTGGTAATAACGGTGTCGAATGACAGTAGAATACTTGCCGGAAATAAGCTTAATAATACTTTGGAATATATCAGAAAGGAACTATAATTAAAATGAAATATTACCCAATAGGCACGGTTGTTGTGCTAAAGGACGGCACATGGCCGTTAATGATTTATGGAAGGAAACAAATCGCCAAAAAAAATATTAATACAGTATATGATTATGTGGGTTGCGTTTATCCACAGGGTTATATGGAAAAGGATTATGTTGTGTTTTTTCAACATAATGATATTGACAAGGCTTTGCATGAAGGGATGATATCAACTGTCGAGATAGATATGGAAAAAATGTTGCATATTTCCAATACGAAACAATGAAGACGGAAAAAACCGGAGAACGAAAACGATAAAATAGGACAAGGGTCTGTTCATTTGAACAGGCTCCTTTTTTAAATTTCTGTTACGAATTCACGTATATATTTACATTTTACTTATAATATTGTATAATTAACAATGAATAGATATGTTCAGGTATGGCTAAAAGAAGGTGGAATATGTTAAAGAAAAAGACGGACAACGGGCAAAAAGCGGCAAAGACCGTTTCCTTAATGGCAATAATCATTATGCTTGCCAAGGTAATGGGACTTTTGCGTGAAACCCTTGTTGCAAGACTTTACGGACAGGGAATGGAGTCGGATATGATAAATACGGCGACTCAAATTCCGCTTTTATTCTTTGATATGGTATTGGGTGTTGCGATACTTTCTACCTTTGTTCCCATTTTTAATAAAAAAATCGAAAAGCTGGGCAAGGATGCCGCTATGGAATTTGCAAACAATTTTACAACCATTGTAAATCTCATAGCTGTTTTGGCGGCAATAATCGGAATGATATTTGCAGAGCCTCTTGTTCGCCTTATGGTGCCGGGATATGCGGATGTTCCCGGAAAGGTTGAAAGCACGGCGGTGCTTTTGCGAATTTTATTCCCGTCATTGGTTTTTACCGCATCGGCATACATTGCTGTGGGAATACTTCAATCCTTCGGAGAGTTTACAATCCCATCTCTTATAAGCGTTGTTTCAAACGGAGTAATGATACTCTATCTCATTATATTTGGAGATAAATTCGGACTTGAGGGCGTTGCAATATCAATGCTGATTGCGTGGATGCTTCAGCTTGTTGTACAAATTCCCCATCTTATTAAATTCGGCTGCAGATATAAATTCAAGCTTGATTTAAAAGACGACGGCATTATTGAGGCGGCAAAGATTGCACTTCCTGTTTTAATCAGCTCGTGGGTTCAGCCTCTTTGCAATCTTATAAATATGTCCTTTGGTTCATCATTGGGGGACGGAGCCGTTTCCGCACTTAATTGGGGAAACAAGATTTATATTATTATGGTGGGCGTATTTGCCTATGCCATCACAAACTTTATATTCCCCAAGCTTTCAAGGCTCAGCTCCGAGGAAAGAAGCGAGGAATTTATTAGTGTTTCAAGAACCTCGGTTGGGGGAATAATAGCAGTTATTGGAATTGTATCCGCACTTTTCCTGGCGCTTTCAACTCCGATTATAAGCGTTGTGTTTGAAAGAGGCGAATTTACGGCGGAGAATGCGGCAATCACGGGAAACGCTCTGTTTTTCTACTCATTCGGAATGATAGGCTATGCGGTGTGCGAGGTGCTTAACAAAAGCTTTTACGCTCTGTCCGACGGCAAAACTCCGATGATAACATCAATTATCGGAATTGTTGTAAACTTTGGTGCGGCGGCACTTTTTGTAAAGGTGTTTAATATGGAGGTGGGCGGACTTGCACTTGCAAGTGCGGTAAGCTCAACCGTTATTGCCATCTGCCTTATGTATGCAATAAACAAAAAACGCAGAGGACTTATTAACAATAAGTTTATAATCAATATAATCAAAATTTTAATTTGTACGGCGGCGGCATATTTTACCGCCAAGGGTGTGGATGTGTTCGCTTCTCAAATTGGAACGGGAACGGTTATTACACTAATCAGGCTTTGTATATGCTCGGTTCCGGCTTGTATAGTTTACGGTATACTTGCCTATGTTTTGAGAGTTTCGGAGGTATATACCTCGGTAAATAAATTTTTGAAGAAAGGATGAGGGCTATGAATAATGTGGGTTGCTTTGAAGCGGCGTGGCTCTTTATTTGGAATATCATAAAGCACAGCTTTACCTACAAAATATTAAAACGCCTTTATGACATTATTTCGGGGGCTTGGAAAAACAGCAGGATTACAAGCTGGTTCAGAAAGCTCCATATAGATGAGGATGCCTTGGGAAAAACCGTTGCAGGGCGTGTTGTAAGATGCCCCTTTACCTTCATTGAGTTTTTGCAAAGGAAATTCGGGGATAAATTAGCCTGCAAAATAGAAAAAAGTGCAGTTATAAATCTTTGCGGAAGCTATCTTAATAATTTGCTGGCGTTAAATCTGCGTTTTATCGGACTTATTATGGTTTCGGGTGCCTTTGGAATGGCGGCGGCAAAGCTTTTAACTCACGGAAGCTTGGGATACATAATTATAGGCGTTGGCGTAGTCGGCGTAATACTTTCGTTTTTTGATGTAAACTTTGTTGACTACTTTAAGGAATCACGCATTGTTTCAGCGGTATGCTCTCTTGTTGATGTTGATAACGAAATCTTTATTTGCTATGACGGTAAATACACAAAGGGAAAGGCAAGATATTTTGTTTCGGTGATAGCGGGACTTGTATTCGGCTTTGCGGGCGGATATATGATGCCCCTGCTTACTCCTGCGTTAATAGTAGGTGTATTCGCAGTCTTCTTTGTAATGAAAAAGCCGTCCTTCGGCGTAATTCTGATTTTGCTTGCCGCACCCATTGTTCCCACAATGGCAGATGTGGGACTTTGCGGATTGTGTCTTGTTTCCCTGATTATATATGCAATAACTCACAGCGGTTTTAAATTCAAATTTGACGGTATTGGATTTTTCGTTATTATCTTTATTGCGATTTATCTCGTTGCGGGGCTTAACTCCTTTGCGGTTAAAAAAAGCCTCAGTATTTGGGCTATATATTTTATATTTATGACAGCCTATTTCCTGATTATCAACTGTATAAATTCAAAACGGCTTTTAAATGTTGTGCTCAGCGTCTTTGTGCTGTCGGGACTTCTGGTATGTCTTTACGGTATAGCTCAATATGTTTTCGGGTGGGATACAAATCAGGCATGGATGGATGAAGAAATGTTTGAGGATATCAAAATGCGTATCTATTCAACCCTTGACAATCCCAATGTTTTGGGCGAATATATATTGCTTGTTCTTCCCGTGGCAATCGGCCTTATGTGGACTAAAAAGAAAGCCTTTGCCAAGGTCTTTTATGCAGGAGTTTCGGCGGTTATGTTCGGGGCATTGATACTTACATTTTCAAGAGGATGTTGGATAGGAATTATGATTGCGGCGGCAATATTTATAACCTTTGCCGCAGGCAAGCTTTGGGGTGTCGGTCTTGCGGCACTTCCCTTTGTGCCTATGATTTTGCCCGACAGTATAATAAACAGGATTACAAGTATAGGAAATATGGAGGACTCCTCTACATCATACCGAGTATATATCTGGATGGGAAGTCTTGCCATGATAAAGGATTTCTGGATTTCGGGTATAGGTATGGGACAGGAGGCATTTACACAGGTTTATCCCTTCTATTCCTATAACGGAATTGTAGCACCTCATTCCCATAACCTTTTCCTGCAAATATTGGTTGAATCGGGAATAGCGGGAATAGCGGTATTTTTGATTATTGCAATACTTTTCCTGCGCAGAATAATGACAGGCTATCAGTACGGCGGCAAGGGAAGCGAACTGTCAACGGTTATGACGGCAATAGCCGCAGGCGTATGCGGCTTTTTGGTTCAGGGAATGTTTGACAACTGTTTCTATAATTACAGAGTAATGCTTATATTCTGGTGCACCCTGGCTCTCGGCAGAGCCTGCGTGTATATCGCAAAGAAGGGAAGTGAAAGCTCCTTATGATAAAGGTTTTGGAGGTTTCGTCGGATTCCAACATCGGCGGAGCAGGAAAGTGCATAGTTACATATCTTAAAAAGTACAACAAGGAAGAGTTTGATGTGGGGGTTGTTCTTCCCTATAACAGTCTTTTAAAGCCGGAAATCGAGGCTTTGGGAGTCAGAGTGATTGAGGCGGCGTATCTTGCGGAAAAATCCTTTGACCTTCGTGCCGTGTCGGGACTTAAGAAAATATTTAAACAGGAAAATCCCGATATTGTTCACACCCATGCAAGTATGTCTGCAAGAATTGCGGCAAAGCTTTGCGGAATAAAGACGGTGTATACACGGCACAGCGTTTTTCCGCCATCCCCCAAAATATCAAAAGGAATAGGCAAAAAAATAAACGGTGCGGTCAATAACGGCACTGCAGACAGAATAATCGCCGTTGCCGATGCCGCAAGAGAAAACCTTGTGGCAACAGGTGTAAACGAAAGAAAGATAGATGTTATATTAAACGGCGTAGAGCCTCTTAAGCCATTTGATGAGGAAAAGCGAGAGGCAGAGAGGAAGAAGCTTGGAATTGCTCCCAACGAAAAAGTTGCCCTTATGGCGGCAAGGCTTAATATTGTAAAAGGTCATAAATACTTTATTGAGGCAGCAAAAATCCTTAAGGAGAAAAACATACCCTTTAAGTTTCTGATAGCCGGAACAGGGGAAACGGAAGCGGAGCTTAATGAAATGATTAAGAGGTATGATTTGGGAAGCTTTGTTCATATGCTTGGATTTATACAGGATGTGGAGCCTCTTATGAATGTGATGGATGTTCAGGTAAACTGTTCATTCGGGACAGAGGCGACAAGCCTTGCTCTTTTAGAGGGAATGAGCATAGGAAAGCCTGCGGTGGTGACGGATTTCGGCGGAAACCCCGGAGTTATAAAGGACGGAGTAAACGGCTTTTTAATTCCCACTCACGACGAAAAGACGCTTTCGGAAAAGCTGATAACTCTTTTTACGGATGATGAGCTGTATCAGAATATGCAAAATGAATGTAAGAGGATATACAAAGAAAAGTTTACGGCGGAGGTTTACGCCGACAACATTGAAAATATATACAGAGAGCTTGCAAATAAACAAGAGAAGGGTGTGTAAATATGGAAAATAAGAAAGTAAAATTTAACGGTATAGATGTATTGATTATAGTTTTGGTAATAGCGGTTGCCTGTGCAGGATTTTATATTCTGTACGGAAGAAACCAAGCAGGAGTTGTTTCGGCACAAGACACAAAGGTCACAGTGGTTGTGGAGCTTACGGGAAGAGAACAAAACCTTGCAGATGAAATAAAGGTGGGCGATACTGTAATGATTGGCGAAAAAGACAAAATGCCTGCAGTTGTCGAAAATGTAGAGGTTGTTCCGGCAAAGATGACAGGTTATGACACCATAAACGGTGCGGTTAAAAATTCATTGATTCCCGGACAGGTGGATATAAGAATAACAATGTCGGGAGAAGGCTCGGAAACAGAAAAGTCCGTTGAAATTTCCGGAGTGTCCATAAGAGTGGGCGAAGAAACCGTTGTTGCCAGCAAGGGCTGGGCAGGCAAGGGCTATGTAATCGGACTTGAAACCGACAGTAAAAAGTAAGGAAAGAAGCAGAAAGGAGCGTTAAAGCCATGATAAATAAAGACGGAAAGCTTTTCGGGAAAATATCAATAGTTGACATAGTTGTAGTGCTTATTATAGTGGTTCTTGCAATCGGAATTTACAGCAGGTTCGGAAGCAGTACAAGAGCGGCTGTAAGCTCGGGCGAAAAGATGGAGTGTACATTTATCATAAGAAATGTAAGAGAATATACAAAAGATGCATTGATGAAAAAGGGACCCTTGTATGACAAGACCTCAAGAGAATATATAGGCGAGATAACAGATGTTAAGGCAGAGGACGGAATGTACAAGGTAAATATGGCGGACGGAAGCTTTAAATCCATCGTGCCGGAAGAGAGATACAATGTGTTCGTAACGGTTGAATTTACTGGAAAATCGGGAGATAACGGATACTATACTGCGGCAAATAAGTTTTTGGGTGTAGGCTCAAGCGTTATTATTGATTCAAAATATGCAGAATGTGAAAGCACGGTATACGCAATAGAACAAAAGTAGGGGATTAAAATGTTTATAGCCGACGGATGGAAAGACTATGAAATATTAGACTGCTCGGAGGGCGAAAAGCTGGAGCGGTGGAAGGATAAAATACTTGTACGCCCCGACCCTCAGATTGCATGGAAAAGTGAAGAAAAAGACGGTATGTGGAACAAGGCGGATGCAAGATACCACAGAAGCAAAACCGGAGGCGGAAGCTGGCAGTGCTATAAAAAGCTTCCCATGCAATGGACGGTAAGCTATAAGGATTTGACATTCGGGATAAAGCCTATGGGGTTTAAGCACACCGGACTTTTCCCCGAGCAGGCGACAAATTGGGATTGGTTTTCACAGCTTATCGCAAAAGAAAATCGTGAAATAACCGTATTAAACCTTTTTGCATACACGGGAGGAGCTACTGTTGCGGCTGCTGCGGCAGGGGCAAAGGTATGCCATGTTGATGCGGCAAAGGGTATGGTTTCGTGGGCAAAGGAAAATGCTTCTCTTTCGGGACTTTCGGAAAATCCCATACGCTATATAGTGGACGATGTAAAGAAATTTGTATGCCGTGAAATAAGACGCGGTCATAAATATGACGGAATTATAATGGATCCGCCCTCTTATGGCAGGGGACCAAACGGCGAGGTATGGAAAATCGAGGACGAAATATTTGATTTGATTTCGCTGTGTACAGAGCTTTTGTCGGACAACCCCCTTTTCTTTCTTGTAAATTCTTATACAACGGGACTTTCGGGCAAAGTAACCGAGAACATAGTAAGGCTGACGGTTATGAAGAAGTTCGGCGGAGCTGTGACATCGGGAGAGGTATGTCTGCCAATTAAAAATACGGATATTGTACTTCCCTGCGGAAACAGCGTGCGTTGGCAAAGAAAGCAGGCGTAAATTTCTTTTTTAAGTCGGATTGGCGAAAGGAGCGTAGCCGTGAAGGAAATTATCAGAACCGAAAATTTATGCTTTGAATATAAAGACGAAGAAAGCGGAGTTGTTACGGAAATACTTAAAAATGTTTCCGTTTCCGTTGGTGAGGGCGAATTTGTAGCCCTGCTTGGACATAACGGTTCGGGTAAGTCTACATTTGCAAAGCTCTTAAATGCAATACTTGTGCCTGCTTCGGGTAAAATTTATGTTGACGGAACCGATACGACGGACGAAAGTAAGTTATATGAATTGCGTAAAAAAGTGGGGTTGGTTTTTCAAAATCCCGACAATCAGATGGTTGCCAATATTGTGGAAGATGATGTTGCCTTTGCTCCCGAAAATTTGGGAATTGAGCGTGAAGAAATACGCCGTCGTGTGGATTCTGCCCTTTCTGCGGTGAATATGACACAGTTTTCAAAGCACGCACCCCATATGCTCTCGCGCGGACAAAAGCAAAGGGTTGCAATAGCAGGTGTGCTTTCCATGGAGCCGGATATACTTGTCCTTGACGAGCCTACTGCAATGCTTGACCCAATGGGCAGAAAAGAGATTATTCAAACGGTAAAAAAGTTAAATAAAGAAAAAAATATAACTGTTGTCTTTATTACTCACTATATGGAGGAGGCAATAGAGGCAGACAGAATTATTGTAATAGATGACGGAGCGGTTGTGGAGGAAGGAACACCTAAAGAGATTTTCTCAAAGGTTGATAAAATGAAGGCTATGGGACTTGATACACCACAGGCTGCAAGTCTTGTTTACAGATTAAATAAAGACGGATTTGAAACAGAGGATACGGCTTTGACCGTGGATGAATGTGTCAATCGGATTATGGGCTTATGGAAGGGTAAGGAGCAAAACAAATGATTAAGCTGGAGGATGTAAGCTATACCTATATGAAGGGCGGACCTTTTGAAAAAAGGGCGCTTAATTCGGTGAGCCTTAATATCGGAAAAGGTGAATTTATAGGGCTTATCGGACATACCGGCTCTGGAAAATCAACCCTTATTCAACTGCTTAACGGACTTATTAAACCCGACAGCGGAAAAGTTACCGTTGACGGAGATATAATTACGGACAAAAAAACAAAGCTTCGGGACATCAGATTTAAAGTGGGGCTTGTAATGCAATATCCCGAATATCAGCTTTTTGAAGAAACGGTTATAAAAGATATTTCCTTCGGACCTCTTAATATGGGATGTTCTTCGGAGGAGGCAAGAAATCGTGCCGAATTTGCGGCAAGTATTGTGGGGATAAGCAAAGAGCTTTTTGAAAAATCTCCCTTTGATTTATCCGGCGGACAAAAACGCAGAGTTGCCATAGCAGGCGTTCTTGCCATGGACCCAAAGGTGTTGATTTTGGATGAGCCCACAGCAGGGCTTGACCCTGCGGGAAGGGATGAAATCCTGTGCAAAATAAAGGATATGCACGAGAGAATGAATTTGACGGTCATACTTGTTTCTCACAGCATGGAGGACATTGCAAGACTTGCAGACCGTATTGTTGTTATGAATAAGGGAGAGGTAAGTATGTTTGACACTCCCGAAAAAATATTTTCAAATCCCGAAAAGCTTGAAGAAATCGGACTTGCGGTTCCTCAGGTGACAATGGTTGTAAATAAGTTGTCGGAGCTTGGCTTCCCCATTAAAAAAGGAATATACAAAGAAGAGGACGCCCTTCATCATATAGAAAAGGTGTTGAGAGGGGAGGCGGAGCTGTGCTGAAGGATATTACTCTCGGTCAGTTTTTCCCCGGGGATACAGTTGTTCACAGGCTTGATCCCAGAACCAAAATACTGATTATGATTGCCTATATAGTTATAACTTTTTGCGTTCAAAGCTTTATAGGATATATTGCCCTTGCTTTGTTTATCGTAATGTGTATTGCCCTTTCAAAAATACCGCCCGTATTTGTAATAAAAGGACTTAAGCCTATTATGGTATTTATTGTAATTACGGGACTTTTTAATCTGTTTTTAACAAACGGTACGGTAATATGGCAATGGGGATTTTTAAAGATTACCAAGGAGGGCATAAGGTTTTCGGCATTTATGGTATTAAGGCTTGTGTTTTTGATTTTGGGAACATCTCTTTTAACTCTTACTACATCGCCTATATCATTAACCGACGGACTTGACAGACTTCTGGGACCTTTGAGCAAAATCGGGGTTCCGGTTCATGAGCTTTCAATGATGATGTCTATTGCCTTAAGATTTATTCCCACTCTTATGCGGGAAACGGATAAAATAATGAAGGCACAGGCGGCAAGAGGGGCAGACTTTGAAAGCGGAAATCTGTTAAGACGTGCAAAGGCAATGATACCGATACTCATACCTTTGTTTATCAGCGCCTTCAGGCGTGCGGACGAGCTTGCAACCGCTATGGAGTGCAGATGCTACGGAGTGTGTGCTGAGAGAACAAGTCTGCACCTTTTGAAAATGGAAAAACGGGATTTTTATGCAGGGATTTTTACCCTTGTGCTGTGTGTGACAGTTGTTTTGATAAACCGTTTTTTACCCCTTTGAGTTTTTGAAATGAGAGGATTTTCCCATGAAAAATATTGCAGTGAGGCTTATGTATGACGGCACGGATTACCACGGCTGGCAGTATCAGGAAAACGGAATAACCGTTCAGCAGACAGTTGAGGAGGCACTTTCCGACCTTACGGGAGAGAGCATTAGGGTAACCGGCTGCAGCAGAACGGATTCGGGGGTTCATGCCCTTGATTTTGTAATGAATTTTCATACAAATTCAAGCATACCTGCCGATAAATTCGCATATGCCTTAAATTGCAGATTAAAGGACGGAATTGCGGCAACAAAGTCATGGGAAGAAAGAGATGATTTTAACGCACGGTTTTCCGCAAAAGGCAAAAGCTATGTGTATAAAATCTGGAATGTTAAAATAAGAAATCCGTTTTATGATAAATACAGCTGGCATTTTCCCTACGACCTTGACATAGATAAGATGAAAAAGGCGACGGAATATTTCGTCGGGACCTATGATTTTTCGGCATTTATGGCGGCAGGGGGAAGTCAGAAAACAACGGTCAGAACAGTGCGAGAATGTGATCTTTGTGAAAATAACGGTATGATAGAAATAACGGTTACGGCAGATGCGTTTTTATATAATATGGTCAGGATAATCGTGGGAACACTTACAGATGTGGGACTTTCAAAAATTGAGCCGGAGGATATTACATCGATAATCAATAGCTGTGACAGAAAGCAAAGCGGAGTTACGGCACCGCCACAGGGATTGTTTCTTAAAAAGGTCTATTACTGAAAAGGAGATATAGGGCAGTGAAAAAGAAGAGGTCATTTGATAAAATCAAAAAAGTATATGACAATATAAAGCCTAAAGTAAAGGATACAATGAACACTACCGCCGTATTGAGAACAGGGAAGCGGAAAATTGTTTACCGTCCCTTTAAGGTAGGAGCAGCAGCTTTGGCTGTGATTATTCTTATTGTGTTGATTGGTTCAATGTTCTTTTCGGAAGGGAAAATTAAGAATGTAAATGTTGCTTTTGAGTCGGGAGGAGATTATTCCGCAAAGGCAGTAGACGATTATATGTTGATTTATAATAACCGAGGAGCAAAGGGAATTGACAGCGACGGAAGTGTGAAGTGGGAAATAAGTTCAAATATGTCGGAACCCTTTGCGGAAAGTGGAGGCAAATATTTTCTCCTTGCCGACCTTTCGGGAAATCATGAGGCGGCAAGCTACAAAAACGGGAAAAAGGAAAATGATTATCAGCTTGGCAACGATATTATTTCGGCAAAAATTACCGAGGACGGATATGCGGCATTTGCAGTAGATACAGACGGATATAAAGGCAAGGTTTCTCTTTTTAACAGCCGAGGTAAAGAGATTTATGAATGGAACAGCGGAAGCGGGTATATAAATGATATTGATATAACTGATAACGGAAGATATCTTGTTGTTGCCCAAAGCGTGATCAGCGATGAAAAATCCGGGACCAAAATCCGGGTTATAGATACAAGCAAGGGTGAAACGGTATCGGAGTGTGACAGAGAAAATGAGATAGCCGTTGAGGTGAAATTCGTATCCTCAAGCAAGTTTGTTGTAGTTACCGATAATCATATCATGGGCTATAACAGGGACTGCGAAGAAAAATTCAGCATTTCTCTGGAGGGAAAAGAGCCGTCACTTTACAGTATAGAAAGTGATGATTTAATAGCGGTAAAGACACTTAATAATATGGGAGGTTCAACTCTTGAGCTTTACTCATATTCGGGAAAATATAAGGGGGCATATGTTGCCTCCGGCAATATACGCAATATATCGGTGTGCGATTCTACCGTAGCTGTTGTGGAGCAAAGGGGAATTGTGACCGTAAATTCAAAGGGAAAAGCGAAAAACAATGCAGTTTCTTTAGACCATGATATAAAATGCATCGGATTTTTCGATGATGAAAAAAATGTTATTGCCATCGGTTCTTCCGGTGCAGATGTTGTAAAAATCAGATAAAATAAAGTATTCGGAGGATAGGGATGGATACTCTTTTAAAAATAATCAATCCTGCGGACATAATAATCATTATAATGGTAGCCCTGTTTTGTCTTTTAGGTTTAAAAAAAGGTTTTATTAAATCCTCGGTGGGACTTTTGTCCCTTGCGGCGTCAATGCTGCTTGCGTGGATTTTGTACCCCGTGCTTTCCGATCTTTTGAAAAATGTGGGAGTAAATGAGGCACTTGAGTCATTTTTAAGCGGAAAAATAGGTCAAAAAACTACGGAGGCAATTACTTCTTTGGGTATTCCCGACTTTTTAAAAGGATTTGCTCAATCCGCAGGGGATACTGCGGCAACAAGCACGGCAAAGCCCATTGCGGGGATTATTGTAAGTATCGTTTCTTTTGTGGGTGTTTTGATTTTGTCGCGAATAATAATCTTTATTGTTTCAAAGTTTTTAAATGTGGTTTCCAAGCTTCCGGTAGTCAACGGATTTAACAGATTTTTGGGACTGCTTGTGGGATTTTTAAAGGGCGTACTTATAGTTTATGTACTTCTTGCAGTTATGGTTGCATTTCTGCCGTCCATGCCTCAAAAGGTGTCGGACAGCGTAGTAAAAGAGTCATATATCGCAAAGAATCTTATTGTAAGTAATCCCATTTTAAAGGGCATAATCAGCGATTCTATAGATGAAGCGGAGGAGGTTAAAAATGATTAGAGAAGACCTTGAAAAGTTAAAAATAACTGATTTGAAAAATATTGCAAAAGAAAATATGATAGAGCATATAAGCGGTTTGAAAAAAGCGGAGCTTATAGAAAAAATTCTGGAAAAAAACTCCGGCACACAGATTGAGAATAAAGGAACAAAAACCGAGAAAACTAAAAAAGAAACTGAAAATGCCGATGTAATAGAGTACACCGACCCTGTGAGAAAAACAAATTTGATGAGCGGTGTTTTGGAGATTATGGCAGACGGTTATGGCTTTTTACGTAGCGATAACTACCAATCCGGCGAAAATGATGTTTATGTTTCTCAAAATCTGATTCGCAGATTTAATTTGAAAACAGGGGATTTTATCACAGGAAACAGCCGTATGCAGCATGAGGGCGAAAAATATCAGGCTCTTTTGTATGTTCAGACGGTGAACGGTGATTCGATTGACAAGGCAATACACAGGAAATCCTTTGACGATTTAACCCCTGTGTATCCAAACGAAAGGTTAAAGCTTGAATGTATGGGAGTTGACCGCTCGGTAAGACTTATAGACCTTGTCTGCCCTGTGGGTAAAGGTCAAAGAGGTATTATAGTTGCACCTCCCAAGGCAGGAAAGACCACTCTTTTAAAAAATATTGCAAACAGTATAACAAAAAATAATCCCGAGGTTTCTTTAATTGTTCTTTTAATAGATGAAAGACCGGAAGAGGTTACGGATATGCAAAGGAGCATAAACGGCGATGTTATTTTCTCCACATTTGATGAAGAGCCTCAAAATCATGCTAAGGTTGCGGAGATTGTGTTGGAGCGTGCAAAACGGCTTGTGGAGCATAAGAAAGACGTTGTTATTTTATTAGACAGTATAACCAGACTTGCAAGAGCTTATAACCTTCTGGTTTCACCATCCGGCAGAACTCTTTCCGGAGGACTTGACCCCGGAGCATTATATAAACCCAAAAGGTTTTTCGGAGCGGCAAGAAATGTGGAAGAAGGCGGAAGCCTTACAATACTTGCAACGGCTCTTATCGAAACGGGAAGCCGTATGGACGATATGATTTACGAGGAATTTAAGGGTACGGGAAATATGGAGGTTCATCTTGACAGAAAGCTTCAGGAAAAACGAATATTCCCGGCGATAGATATTGCAAAATCGGGAACAAGAAAAGAAGAGCTTTTGATGACCCAACCCGAGCTTGAAACAATGTGGAGTATAAGAAGGGCGTTTTCAGACAAAACCCCTGCCGAGGCAACGGAAAATATTATTAAGTGGATTATATTAACCAGGAATAACAAGGAGTTTTCGCAAAATATCGGAAAGGTGTTTTTGGATAATGAGAAAAAACTTTATTAGAGCAGTTTCAATATTTTTGTTGATTTTTATGTTTGGTTGCACAATGTCTGCGTATGCGGAGTCTTCAAAAGAACCCGACTGGATAAAGAGGATACGGGGAGAAGAAGTAAAGCCAAAGACTCAGGAGGAAATAGAGCAGGAGGAAAAGCTTGAAGCGTGGAAGGAAAAAAAGGCAACCCAAAAGGTACCGATTTTGCTTTATCACCACATAACAACAGATTCTTTTTCAGATGATGACTCAATATCTTTAATATCTCCCGAGGATTTCAGGCTTCATATGACGGCGATAAAGACCAACTTTTCGCCGATATCTCTTCGTGAATATTGCGACTATGTAAAATGCGAGGACGGGAGCCGTGATATTCCCGATAACGCAATAATAGTTACCTTTGACGACGGATATTCAAGCAATTATGAAATTGCTTATCCCATACTGAAAAGCCTTGAAATTCCCGCAACCATATTCGTTGTAACCGATACGGTCGGTGCAAAAGCAGGAGAAGGCAAGGTAAACAATTCCCATTTTACATGGGAAGAGGCAAAGGAAATGGAAGCGAGCGGACTTATTGATATTCAGTCCCATACGGTAAACCATGCAAGGGTGACTGATTATGATTTCGCGGAACAAATAAGACAGATTCGCAAATCAAAATATGATATAGAGAAAAATTTGGGACATATATGTGATATGATTGCATATCCCTACGGCGATTATAACGAAAACATAAAGCAAATGGCAAGGGATGCAGGGTACACGGTTCAGCTTTTGGTTGACGATAAAACCACAGAGGACGCATACGAGGTAAACACGCCATCCGAGGGAGTTGAAAAGCTTACCCGAATGACAATTGCCGGAAGTATGGGAAATGTAAATGTTTTGGAGATAATCAGAAAAACTTTAAATCGCAAGAGAATTTCTTAAAAAGGGTATTGACAGAAAATATCCCTGCACAAGCTGTGCAGGGATATCAAGACAAATATTTGTCTACGCTTCGAATTCTTCATCAGGTGCATTTGCAACTTCCTGATACTTCTCAAGAATACGGCTGTGAAGAAGCTCACGTGTTTCAGCGTTGATAGGATGAGCTATATCTTTAAACTCGCCCTCCGGTGTTTTACGGCTGGGCATAGCGATGAAGAGCTTTTCCTGACCTTCGATAACCTTGATGTCGTGAACGACAAAAGCATCATCAAATGTAACGGAAACTACCGCTTTCATTCTTCCTTCCGAATTGATTTTACGAACTCTGATGTCTGTAATTGTCATGTGGTGTTCCTCCTTACCGTCATTGACGGAAATGTATATTTTTATTATTTTTTAACATATGTAATATTTTATAAAGCGAAAGAAGGCTTAAATTATGAGTGAATTTAAAATGACCGATATACCGAAGGGTGCTAAAATCCATATGATAGGAATCGGCGGTATCAGTATGAGCGGACTGTCCGAAATCCTTATTTACCTCGGCTACAAAATATCCGGTTCGGATAACCGTGACTCGGAGCTTATCGAAACTCTCCGTCAAAAGGGTGCCCATATTACCATAGGTCAAAGTGCCGATAATATCAATGAACCTGATTTGGTATGTTATACAGCTGCAATTTCAAAGTCAAATCCCGAACTTGTTTCCGCAAGGGAAAAGGGAATACTGACGATAGAAAGAGCGGAGCTTTTAGGTGCCGTAATGCAGCTTTACAAATATCCAATCGCAGTTGCCGGAACTCACGGCAAAACAACGGTAACCTCAATGCTTTCGTTGGTGCTTCTGGAAGCCGATACCGACCCGACTGTTTTGGTGGGCGGCGAGCTTAAGCAAATCGGCGGTAACTACCGAATAGGTAAGATGGATTATCTTCCTTTTGAGGCGTGCGAATATGTTGAAAGTTTTTTACATTTCAAGCCTTTTTTGTCGATTATTACAAATGTTGAAGAAGACCATCTTGATTATTTTAGTGGTATTAACCATATTATATCATCTTTTAAAAAATTTGCAAGCCTTATATCCCCATTTGGATGCAATATTGTTTGTTCTGACGATAAAAATATATGTCAGGTTGTGCAAAATGCAGATAAAAAAGTGATAAAATACGGGATTGATGACGAAAATGCAGATTTTAAAGCGGTGAATATTAAGTATTCGGACACAGGCTGCGGAGAATTTGATGTGGAAAAGGACAACAAAATACATATATCAGTAAAGCTCAATGTTCCCGGACGGCATAATGTGTTAAACGCCCTTTCTGTTGTTGCGGCGGCAGATTTTTTGGGAATAGATAAGGAAGCGGTAAAGAGAGGACTTTTGGAATTTGGCGGTACAAAACGCAGATTTGAACACATCGGATTTGTAAACGGTTGTGAGATAATAGACGATTACGCTCATCATCCGACAGAGATAAAGGCTACCTTAACAACGGCGAAAAAAATGGGCAAAAATGTTTGGGTTGCCTTTCAGCCTCATACCTACAGCAGAACAAAAGCCTTGCTTGAAGATTTTGCAGAGGTTTTAAAGATTGCGGACAAGGTGATTATATGCGATGTTTATCCTGCAAGAGAAGAATACGACGGAACAATTCATTCCTGTGATTTGGCGGCAAAAATTCAAGGCGGCGTTTATATAAACGATTTGGATGCCGCCAAAAGATATGTAAAGGCAAATGTATCGGACAAGGATTTGTTTATTACAATGGGAGCAGGGGATGTATACAAAATAGGATATGCTCTTGCAAAGGAATAAGGCACAGGATTAAGGAGAAAAAATGGTTACTGAATTATACAACGGAAGACCGGAAAACGAAGAAGGTCGCCTTGAAAAGGAACTCAGGCTTTATGATTTCCTTGACAGTCTTGATATAAAGTATTGCAGAATAGACCATACACCTGCCGGCAAGATGGAGGCGTGCAGAGAAATTGACGAAAAGTTAGGCGTGGTAATTTGCAAGAACCTGTTTTTGTGTAACAGGCAGATGACAAGGTTTTATCTTGTTATGATGCCTGCGGACAAGCCTTACAGGACAAGAATATTTTCAAAGCTTGCAGGGAGTTCAAGGCTTTCCTTCGGACCCGAGGATAAAATGTTGGAATTTTTAAATGTGACTCCCGGCTCGGTTAGTATTCTGGGACTTATGAACGATACCGAAAACAATGTTAAGCTGTACATAGACAAGGATGTGTTGGAGGGCGAGTTTATAGGTTGTCATCCCCTTATCAACACATCAAGCCTCAGAATGAAAACATTGGACATAACCGAAAAATTTTTGCCTGCGGTGCATCACGAATTTACGGTTGTGGAGATGCCGTATGAATGTGAAGAATAGGGCGTGTGTTATAAATTGAAAATTGAAAATTATTGTATAAAATCGCAGAGCGATTTTGCATCGTAATTATTCTACTTCTACCCATTCCGTTACAAGTTCCGTAAACATTTTTCCGTCAAGGTGGTCAATCTCGTGACAAAGAGCTCTTGCAAGCAAATCCTCACCCACAATCTCTACATCATTTCCGTCACGGTCACGGGTTTTAACCGTAACCTTTTGAGGTCTTGTAACTGCACCCCAATGATCGGGAAAGCTTAAGCAGCCTTCGTTGTCCGTCTGGCTTCCCTCTTCTTTTATTATCTCAGGGTCAATAAGCTCAATCAAGCCGTCACCTATATCTATAACTGCCATTCTCCTGAGTACCCCCACCTGAGGTGCGGCAAGTCCCACCCCACCCGATTCGTAAAGGGTGTCCTTTAAATCCTCCAGAAGCTCTTTTATTCTGTCTGTCAGCTCACCTACGGGCTTACATTTCTTTTTAAGTATTTCTTCTCCGGGATTTCCCAAAGTCAATATATTTCTTATAGCCATTTTACTCCGCCTTTCTTATACACCTATCATATCATATTATTCGGATTTATGTCAATGGCAAGGGATGTTTTAAGCCTTGCCTCCTCGTGTGCTTTATATATTGCCGACAGGGTATCTTCTATAATTTCACTTTCCTTTATTTTAATTACTATTCTGTATCTGAATTTATTTTTTATCTTTTTAATGGGAGCAGGTCCCGGCCCCAGCATTTTTATTATTCCCGTATTCAGGCTTTTTTCTTTTTTGATTATATCGGAAATATTCATAATCTCGCTTTCCGCTTCTTTTTCGTCCTCGCCCGAAACCAAAATGCTGACAATATCGCTGAATGGCGGATATTCCATCCGCTTTCTGAAGGCAATTTCGTTTTTATAAAAATCAATATAATTTTGCTCCTTTGCAAAATTTATGGTCTTGTTCTGAGGCTGATATGTCTGTATAACAGCTCTGCCCTCTATATCCCCTCTGCCTGCTCTTCCGCAAACTTGGGTAATAAGTGAAAAGCACTTTTCCCCTGCTCTGAAGTCGTCAACATTTAAAGCCGTATCTGCCGCAAGAACTCCCACAAGGGTTACATCGGGAAAGTCAAGTCCCTTCGTTACCATCTGAGTTCCAAGCAAAATATCCGCTTCTCCTCTTTTGAACCTGTCAAGAACAAGCTCATGTCCGCCCTTGCCCGATGTGGTGTCATAGTCCATTCTTAAAACTTTTGCCTCCGGGAAAAGCTTATTTAACTCATCCTCTATACGCTGGGTTCCAGTCCCGAAAAATCGAATGTATTTTGAACCGCAGGAGGGGCACGCCGTAACATTTTCAATCATATTTCCGCAATAATGACAGACAAGCTTATCCGTGTTTTTATGATACGTCATTGCAATACTGCAATTTTCGCATTGAATTACCTCTCCGCATTCCCTGCATGAAACAAAGGTATTGTACCCTCTGCGGTTTAAGAAAAGCACCGTCTTTTCGCCTCTTTCAAGATTAAGGCGTATTTCTTCTCTGAGCCTTATGCTTATGGGTGACATATTGTGAAGGTCAAAAAGCTCACTTCTCATATCCACAATTCTTGCCTTCGGCAAGGGATTTTCGTTATATCTTTTATTCATTTCAAAAAGGGTGTACTCATCATTTAACGCCTTGTAATACACCGAAACCTCAGGAGTTGCGGAGGCAAATACAACAGGCGCTCCGCTGTCCATACCGCGTTTTACGGCTATGTCCCCTGCGTGATACCTTGGGGCAATATCCGATTTATAGCTGTTTTCGTGCTGCTCGTCAAGTATGATTATCCCTATGTTGTCAAAGGGCGCAAAAATCGCACTTCTGGCTCCCACAACAACGGAAACCTCGCCTTTTTGTATTTTGTTCCATTGGTCGTACCTTTCACCCAGGGACAAACCGCTGTGCATCACGGCAACCCTTTTCCCGAAACGGCTGACAAATCTCTCCACCATTTGGGGAGTAAGAGAAATCTCCGGCACAAGCATAATTGCCTGCCTGCCAAGACGCAGGCATTTATCTATTGCCTGCAAAAATACCTCTGTCTTTCCGCTTCCCGTTACGCCTCGGATTAAAATTTTCTCATGGGTTTTATTGTCAAGTAAGTTATCAATATATTCTATAATCGGCTTCTGCTCCCCGGTCGGAACGTACGCCGCTGAGGTCTTGTATTTTTCCTCGTTATACGCCTCTCTTATAATCTGCTCTTTATATATCTCCGCAAGTCCCTTGTCGCAAAGGACGTTTAAAGAATTATAATTTCCGTCAACACAGCTTACAAGGTCGGCACAGCTCATATCCTCGCAGTCGCAAAGGGCAAGGAGCATATTTGCCTGCACCGAGGCACGCTTTGAAAAAAGTTCGTCCGCTATTGCATACCCATCCTCAACACTGCACAAAAGCCTTACCTTTCTGATATATTTTATGCCTACAGAATCCCTTATACTCTCTTTAAGCTCAATAATATTCATATCCGCCAATTTATAAATGTCGCTTTTAAGTCCTCTTCCGCCGATAACCTCCGAAAGCTCGGCAACCTCTGCCGCTCCGCCGTTTTCGTTTAAAAAGCTTACAATCTTTTTTTGATTTTCCGAAAGTTCGGTATCTGTATCGGGATTACAAAGCACGGCAAAAAGGCGTATTTTTGAGCCTACCCTCGGCGGCCTTACAAGCTTATACACCTTTGAAAAATCACACAGATACTTTTTCTGCATCCATGTACAAAGCTTAAGCTGTTCTTCGTTAAGCAAGGGCTTTTCGTCAAGAACCTTTTTTATAGGCTTAAGCTTTTCATATTCACTTGTTTCGCTGAGCCTTATCACCAAACCCTCGGCGGATGAATTTCTCACCCCGAAAGGTACAATTACCCTCATTCCCACGGAAACGGTCATTCCATCGGGAACGGTATAATCAAATTCACGGCTAAGCGAATAACACGCATTGGTAAGCATTACTTTTGCAATCATAATTTTCCTTTAAGCCTCAAAGGGCTGCAGCAGAAAGATATTCCGCTACAGCTCCCCCGCTTTAATAATTTTCCGAACCTGCCTGCATCTGACTTGGTATAATCGCTCCGATTTTACCGTCAAATATTTCGTTTGCGGCAATGGTAACTTCCTTTTTGGAGTTGGTTGCTACCAATGGTGTTGCCCCTTGGGATATCTGTCTTGCCCTCTGTGCCGCTTCGATAACAAGAGCATATCTGCTTCCCGTTTTCTTTACAAGTCCCGCTATAGGCGGATAAATCATCATTTTACATCAATCCTTTTCTATTATATTTAAAACTTCCCCGACTGCTTTTTCGAGGACATCATTTACTATTATGTGATCGTACTCATCCTTCATTTCAAGCTCTGCTTTGGCGGCGGCAATTCTGCCTGCTGTACTCTCCGCTGTTTCGCTGCCTCTGCCGATAAGCCTTTTTTTAAGCTCCTCAAGGCTTGGCGGTACAATAAATATGTATAAGGCATCGGGACATTTTTTCTTAACATTCATTGCCCCTTGAACCTCTATTTCAAGTATAACGCTTATACCCTTATCCAAAAGGTCGTTTACGGCTTTTTGGGGAGTTCCGTAGTAGTTGCCGTTGTATATTGCCCATTCCAAAAACTCGCCCTCAGCTATCATCTTTTTAAATTCCTCTTGGGATTTAAAATAATAGGTTACACCTTCTTTATCCTCGCTTCTCGGCTGTCGTGTAGTCGCCGAAACGGAAAGACGCAAATTTTCGCACTTGGATAAAAGCGACTTTACAACGGTTCCCTTCCCCACTCCGGAGGGTCCGGATAAAACAATCAGCTTTCCTCTGTTACTCTTCATTATCGGTGTCGTCCTCCCTGCCGTCTTCCTTAGGCTCTGCTCTTCCGGCTATGGTTTCGGTCTGAATTGCAGACAGAATAACATGGTCGCTGTCCGTAATTATAACCGCACGGGTACGCCTTCCGCAGGTTGCATCAATCAAAAGCCCCTTATCCTTTGACTCCTGAACTATTCTTTTTATAGGCGCCGAATCGGGACTTACTATGGCAATAACCCTGTCACCCGATACAATATTTCCGAAACCTACGTTTATAAGCTTCATAACCTTTTCCTCCGTTTATTCTATATTCTGAATCTGTTCGCGGATTTTTTCTATGGTGGATTTAAGCTCAACAACATGGGAAGCTATATCTGCATCGTTACACTTTGAACCGGTGGTGTTTGCCTCTCGGTTCATCTCCTGAACAATGAAATCAAGCTTTTTGCCCACAGGCTCGTCTTGTTCCATTGTCTTTTTAAACTCACTTACATGGCTTTTAAGTCTGACGGTTTCCTCGTCAACGGAAACTTTATCTGCGTATATTGCAGCCTCGGTAATTATTCGTGTTTCGTCAACAGCCGCTCCGTTTAACACCTCTTCGATTTTGGCACGGAGCTTTTCTCTGTATTCGTTTACGCATTGAGGTGAACGCTTTTCGATATATTCAACCTCGCTTATTACTGTATCAAGGTGAGAAAGCAGGCTTTCCTTAAGACGCTCGCCCTCGGCTCTCCGCATTTCAAAAAATCCGTCCATTGCCAAGTCGAAAACGGAAAGCACATATTCTGTGATTTTTTCCTCGTCGATTTCCTTATATTCAACATCAAATATATCCTGAAATCTTGAAAGGGACGAATATGACAAATCATCCTTTATGTCAAACTCCGAAAGACCCTTCAGGGCATTTATGTACTGAGAAGCAACCGCTTTGTTAAGAGTGATTTCCTTATCGCTGTCCTCTTTCTGCTCAACGGATACAAAAATTTCAATCTTACCTCTTGAAATTTTCGACATTGCGGCACTCCGTACCTTTTCCTCCAAAAAAGCATAATATCTCGGTGCTTTTACCGTGATATCGCTGTATCTGTGGTTTACGGATTTTATCTGAATTTTAATAAGATAACCCTCTGTAAGCTGTTCGGCTCTGCCGAAGCCTGTCATACTTTTTAACATTTTTTCACCTGTATTTATAAAAAATTAAAATTATACATCATAACTCAATCTACAGTATATCACAATTATGGGATTTTTGCAAGTGTTTTGAAAGAAAAAGTGCATTTTCCGCCTTGACGAAAAATGCTCTTTTCTTACTCCGTAACTACGCCTTTTTTAAGGATTATATTTGCGTAAAGTGCTCCTTCTCCCGTCATTACAACGGCATAAGCCTTTTTTGCCCTCTCATAAAACTCAAATCTCTCAACCATTTCAACGCCCATATCCGTATATGGCTTGATAATATCCTTATAGATTTCCCAGATTGGCGTTTCCACTGTATCTCCCGGCACCTTGTCCATAAGATACACCGGCTTCTGATAAATATCCAGCGGGAAAATCTTAAGAATAGCCTCCAAAAGCTCCGGAATATTGTGACCGTCACATCTGACACAGTTTTTGTTTATACTCTGACCCGGAAAGTTTCCGTCACCTATAACGATTTCGTCACCGTGTCCCATTTCGGCAAGAACCTTTAAAAGCTCCGGTGATATTATCTTCGGTATCCCCTTTAACATAATTTTATCCTCCTGTGTTTCCTATAAATTTATTTTTCGCCTTTTTCTCTTTTAAAAAATACAGGCAACCTGCAAGCATTAAAATCGGGAATATTGTTGCAATCAATATTCCGGTTTTCAGCTCATCGCCGTATGCCGCCGAAATAACTCCGACCATTGCAGGTCCCACGGTACATCCCATATCACCCGCAAAGGCAAGGATTCCGAACATTGCCGTTCCGCCCTTACACCTCTTTGCCGCATAGCTGTACGTCCCGGGCCAGAATACACCAACGGAAAGCCCTGTTATTCCGCATCCCACAAGGGCAACAACCGAATTTTTGCAAAGAGCCGCAACCAAATATGCCGCCACGCACACAGCTGCGGAAACCATCATATATTTTACAATTTCAAATTTAGAGGAAAGCTTGGAATACATTATTCTTCCAACACCCATCATAACGGCAAACATACAAGGTCCTGCCAAATCTCCAATGGTCTTATCAACCTTAAGACCGCTCTCTGCAAAAGCAGACGCCCATTGTCCCATTGCAATCTCCGACGCACCTGCCGCAAACATCAAAAGAATTAAAACAAATATTCCTTTTTCGCTGAAAACGCTCTTTAAGCTTCCCGTATGCTCTGTTTTTTCAGGCTCGACAATGGGAACAAACATAAAAGCAACTCCGTTTAAAATCGGAACAATCGCCCAAAGCATTGAAAGTATTCTGAAGTTTTCAAGCCCGAATATATTGAAAAATACCGTGGATACAACAATTACAATAGCAGTTCCCCATGCAAAAAACGAATGTAAAAGGGACATTCGGGATTCTTTATTATCAAGGGGCGAATATTCCACAAGCGGACTTATTACCACCTCTATAAGTCCGCTTCCAAAGGAATAAAAAGCCGATGACAGTACAATTCCCCAAAACGGGTCCATAATATCCGGCAAAAAGCCCAGCATCAAAAAGCCTGCCGCCGCAAAGCCGTGCGCCGCAACGGTACATTTCCTGTAACCTATCTTGTCAGCAAACTTTGTAGCAAGCAAATCAACTATAATCTGAACCACAAACACAAATATAATAATTCCGCTTATCTTTTCAAAGGATATGCCGTACACATTTTTAAACGACAAAAACAAAAGAGGCAGATAATTTACGGCTATTGCCTGAATTATATATGCGATACAGGAAACTCTCAGGGTATGTAGGTAATTTATTTTTCTGCTCATATCATTCTCCTTTATTTATAATGTACTCACTTTGCTGTCTTTTGTGAATTTTATCATATTTCCCATTATATTTCAAGTTTTATTTGCTTTTCTTTTATTAAAATGATATACTTTTATTGTGTATATATTTCTTTTCAAAGTGGCAAATTAAATACAAACTTTTATGAAAGGAATGTATATATGACCGAATTTTCTTATACTATCACAGACAGTGCCGGAATACACGCACGCCCTGCGGGACTTTTGGTAAAAGAGGCGGAAAAGTTTTCCTCCGATATTGAAATTAAAACAAAGGACGGAAAATCCGCAGATGCAAAGCGATTGTTTTCGGTTATGAGCCTGGGTGTAAAATCCGGAGATACCATAACGGTATGCACAAACGGCGACGACGAAGAAAGAGCAGAAAAGGCATTGTCCGAATTTTTGAATAAATCGCTGTAATTTATGCGGCGGAAAATCCGCCGCATAACCAAAAAGGTTGTGAATTTATGAAAAAACCATTTATTTTTATCTTAACAATCTGTCTTATTTTTGCATTTTGCGGATGTACATATATAGGTGCGAAAAACGAGTTTTCGGACAGCTTGTTTGTTATGGACACGGTTTGCACCGTAAAAGCAGGGGGCAATAACAGCGAAGCCGCGGTAAAATCCGCCTTTTCAAAGATTTCGGAAATTGCCGAAAAAACCGACTTCTTCTCGGATAAATCCGAGGTTGGTGTAATAAACAACCTTCCTGCCGACACGGAATATACTTTAAGCGAAGATGTTTTTAACATTATTGATACTGCCCTTTCGGTAAGCGAAAAATCGGATGGTGCTTTTGACATAACCGTAGCTCCCGTAAGTTCTCTTTGGAAAAAGGCGCAAAATGACAAAGCCTTGCCGGATAACAGCTTAATTTCCGATGCACTCAAAAATGTGGGTTACAAAAATCTTATTTTGAACAAGGATACCCATACTTTAAAAAAAGCCTCTGCCGATACCGAAATCGACTTGGGTGGTTGTGCAAAAGGCTATGCCGCCGATTGTGCGGCAAAAATACTTAAAGAGCATAACATAGATTACGGGATTATTGACCTTGGGGGGAACATTGTAACCGTTGGCAAAAACCCAAAATCCTCCGACGGGAAATGGAGCATCGGTATTCAAAGGCCATTTTCCCAAAACGGCGAAATATTCACCGCTGTTTCGACAGAAGAATCCGCCGTTGTTACCTCGGGAATATATCAGAGATATTTTGAGAAGGACGGAAAAATATATCACCATATAGTCAATCCCAAAACAGGTTATCCTTCGGAAAGCAAACACAAAGGTGCAAGCATTGTATCAAGCTCCGCACTCCTTGCGGACTGCCTTTCAACCGCCTGTATGGTATTGCCTGAGGACAAAGCCGAAGCTCTTTCTGCAGGCTTTGACACAAGGCTTATCTATTCCGATTAAATCTGTCCTAAAATTTGTCTTACAAAAGCGTGACATCTATTGACTAAAACTTTGTAAAATGCTATATTTTACTATAATATTATTGTTTGTTTTTTATGAAAGGAATGATTTTTATGTCAGAACTCGCTTACGATAAAAAAACAGAAAAAATACTTGACATTTTGCACGAAGATTGCAGACGCTCTATTGAAGAAATATCAACCATGCTGAACATTCCAATGGAGGAAACCGCAGACATAATCGATAAGCTTCAAAGGGACGGAGTTGTATTGGGTTACGGTGCCCATATAAACTGGGATAAGGCGTACGGCAACGATTATGTTACCGCTTATATAGAGCTTAAGGTTACGCCCCAAAGAAACAAGGGCTTTGACAGAATTGCCGAGCGTATATATCAGTATCCCCAAGTAAAGGCAATAAACCTTATGAGCGGAAGCTATGATTTCGGAATTACCGTAGAGGGCAAAAATATTAAAGATGTTTCCCTTTTCGTATCGGAGCATCTTGCTCCCATGGAATCCGTTATTTCAACCGCAACCCATTTTGTTCTTAAAAGATACAAATACGACGGTATTATATGCTGCACTCCCTCAAAGGATGAAAGAGAGGTTATTTCCTTATGAGCATAAACATTAAGGAGGCGCTTAACCCTGTTGTAAAGGATATCCCCCCTTCGGGCATAAGAAAATTTTTCGATATTGCCGCAGAAATGGATGATGTTATATCCTTGGGTGTGGGTGAGCCTGACTTTGTCACTCCGTGGCATATCAGGGATGAGGGTATATACTCTCTTGAAAAGGGTATGACCTACTACACCTCAAATTCAGGCTTAAAGGAATTACGCCTTGAAATAGCAAAATACTTAAAGCGCAGATTTTCACTTAATTACGACGGACTTGCTCAAACGATTGTAACCGTCGGCGGAAGCGAAGCAATAGATTTGTGCATACGCACTCTTATCAAGCCCGGGGACGAGGTGCTTATACCCGAACCGAGCTTTGTTTGCTATAAGCCCATAACAAAGCTGGCAGGAGGCGTTCCCGTTCCTATCGTCACCAAGGCGGAAAACGATTTCCGTCTTACTCCGGAGGAGCTTAAAGCGGCAATCACACCAAAAACAAAGCTTTTGGTGCTTCCCTTTCCCAACAATCCCACGGGAGGAATTATGGGTAAAGCCGACATTGAAGCCTTAGCGGAGGTTTTGGCGGATACAGATATTTTTGTTTTATCCGACGAGATATACGCCGAGCTTACATACGGCGGCGAAAGGCATTTTTCCATTGCCTCGGTTCCCGAAATGTATGAGCGTACGATTTTGGTAAGCGGATTTTCAAAGGCTTATGCTATGACCGGATGGCGTCTGGGATATGCCTGCGGACATCCCGACATAATAAAGGCAATGACAAAGGTGCATCAGTTCGCCATTATGTCCGCACCTACGACGGCACAGTATGCCGCGATTGAGGCTCTTAAAAACGGCGACGACGATATAGAAATGATGAAAAACGAATACGATATGAGAAGGCATTTAATAGTTAAAGGCTTTAACGATATGGGGCTTGAATGCTTTGAACCAAAAGGAGCGTTTTACGCTTTTCCGGCTATTAAAAGCACAGGCCTTTCCTCGGACGAATTCTGCGAAAGATGTCTTAGAGAAAAGCGTGTCGCCGTAATTCCCGGCAACGCCTTCGGGGAAAGCGGAGAAGGCTTTATCCGTTGCTCTTACGCATATTCTACCGACAACATTAAGGAAGCCCTTTCGAGAATAGAAGCATTTATCAAAATCGTAAAATAAACTTTGAAATCAGAGGTAAAGGATATGTTATACAAAAAGAATAATTCAAAAAAGCTTGATACATCACTTTTCAAAAACCCAACAAGCGAATACAGAGGAACTCCATTTTGGGCGTGGAACTGCGAGCTTTCCGAGGATTTGCTTCTTCGTCAGATTGAATATCTTAAAGAAATGGGTTTCGGAGGATTTCATATGCACACGCGCTCGGGTATGGCAACAACATATCTCAGCGATGAGTTTATGAGCTTGATAAAAGCTTGCGTTGAAAAAGCAAAAAAAGAGGATATGCTTGCATATCTTTACGACGAGGACAGATGGCCATCGGGTGCTGCCGGCGGCTATGTCACAAAAAACAAAAATTACAGAGGAAAGACAATCCTTCTTACCCAAAAGAAGGACACATCCGCCGTTACAAAGGCGGAATCCGTTGACACGGGAAAAACCTATCTTCTTGCCTGCTATGACATATCCTTAAATCCCGACGGAACACTTAATAATTACGAAATTATAGGTGAAGAACAAGAGGCGAAGGGCAACAAGTGGTATATCTATGTTCACACCTTGGAGGACAACGGCTGGTATAACAATCAGGCATATGTTGACACTCTTTCAAAAGAGGCAATAGACAAATTTATAGACATCACCCACAAACGCTACAAGGAATATGTAGGTGACGACTTCGGTAAAACCGTTCCTTCGATTTTTACTGACGAACCTGAATTTTCCATGAAATGGCCTCTTAAATACGCAGACGGAAACGGAGAGGCAACTATGCCCTGGACATTTAATATGGAGGATGAATACTTTAAAAAATACAACTGCGACATACTCAAAACCCTCCCCGAGGTATTTTGGGATCTGCCCGACAATGCTCCCTCCGTTACAAGATACCGCTTCCATGATTTTATATGTGAGCTGTTCACCCAAAACTATATGGATAACTGCGGAAAGTGGTGCAGCGAGAATAATATTGCTTTTACAGGTCATGTTATGGAGGAGGCAACCCTTGTATCTCAAACCCATTCCGTGGGTGAAACGATGCGTACATACCGTTCCATGGGAATTCCCGGCATAGATATGCTGTGCGACAAGGTAGAGCTTACCACCGCAAAGCAGGCACAGTCTGTTGTCCATCAGCAGGGCAGAGAGGCAATGCTCTCCGAGCTTTACGGAGTAACGAACTGGGATTTTGACTTCAGAGGTCACAAATTCCAGGGTGATTGGCAAGCGGCATTGGGCGTTACGGTAAGAGTCCCCCATCTTTCATGGGTTTCGATGAAAGGCTCTGCAAAGCGTGATTACCCTGCCTCCATCAGCTATCAGTCACCGTGGTTTAAGGAATATCCATATGTGGAAAATCACTTTGCAAGGCTTAACACCGCTCTTACCCGAGGCAAGGCGGTGGAAACCGTAGGCGTTATACACCCCGTTGAAAGCTGCTGGATAAGCTTCGGTCCTTCAAGCACAAGCTCCGGCACAATAAGAGAGCTTGAGGACAACTTTACAAATGTTACAAATTGGCTTTTGTTCGGCACAATTGACTTTGACTATATCAGCGAATCATTGCTTGACGAAATCGGAGGCGAGCCCACCGACAAGCTTAATATGGGTGAGATGAACTATTCCGCCGTTATTGTTCCGGCATTAAAGACAATCAGAAAGACCACGCTTTTAAAGCTTGAAAAATTCCGCAAAAACGGCGGACGGCTTATATTTATGGGAAGCTGTCCCGAATATGTAGACGCCGTTAAATCCGACGACGCAAAGGCACTTTACGAAAGCTCAATCAGAATTGAAATGAGCGAGAATGCGTTGCTAAAGGCTTTGGAACCCGAAAGGTTTATTGAAATAAGAACCGATGAGGGAACACGCACAGAGGATTTAATCCATGCCCTTCGTGACGACAACGGCGAAAAATGGCTTTTTATCGCCCATGCAAAGCATATGGAATTCAGCGATGTTCCCTGGGAGAAAAAGGTTAAAATTACATTAAAGGGCGAATATACGCCGACACTTTATGACACCGTATCGGGAGAAATTTCGCCTGTTTACTGCGAGTATAAAAACGGAAACACGGTTATTCCCGTTTCCTTGTATTCCTATGACAGCCTGCTTTACAACCTTAAAGAAGGCAAGTCGCAAGCAACCGTGCAAAAGGTTGATGACGAAAACAGCGGCGAGAGCTTTTACGTTTCAAATGTTCCTCCTTCGGGAGCGGCAGGGAAAGACTATAACGCCCTTATTTACACAAAGACACCTGTTTGCTATTCCTTAAGCGAGGATAATGTATATCTTTTGGATGCGGCGGAGTATAAGTTAGATGACGGCGAATTTTTACCCTGTGAGGAAATACTGCGTATTGACCAAAAGTGCAGAGATATACTTAAGTTCCCCAAAGCAAACGGACAGGATGTTCAGCCTTGGGTTATCGGAAAAGAAACCATTTCTCATTTTGTTACACTGAAATATGTGATAGAAAGCGAAATCGACCTTTCCGGTCTGTCTGTTGCCTTGGAAGATGTTGAAGCAATTGAGTTAAACGGAAAGGCGGTTGAGCTTAAAAAATCAGGTTGGTATGTTGACGAGTCAATAATAAAATATCCCATTCCCGATATGAAAAAAGGCGAAAACATACTGCTTATAAAGGTTCCCATAGGAAAGCGTACAAGTATCGAATACGGATATTTGCTGGGAAGCTTCGGCGTTTGCGTAAATGGCTGTACAAAAAAAATAACCGCTCTGCCCGAGTTGCTGTCATTCGATGACATAACAAAGCAAGGTCTTGCATTTTACGGCGGAAATATTACATATAAAACAGAGGTTTCCACCGATGACTGCGACTGCGAAATTATTGCCGGCAGATACAGAGGCTCGGTTATCTCCGTTTCCGTTGACGGAAAACCGCTGGGCAAAATCGCCTATGAGCCTTATACATTAAAAACACATCTTGCAAAGGGTAAGCACATAATAGAGTATACCCTTTTCGGCAACCGTGTAAATACATTTGCATCAATTCACAACTACAGCACCGACAGATGGTACGGACCATCCATTTGGTATAAAAATGACCTTGAAGGCTGGTGCTATGAGTATAGCTTAAAGCCGGTGGGAATACTTTCATCACCGATTGTTAAATATTAAAAGTTTTGCTAAATTATGCGGAGCCCCTACGATGTGATACACGGAATTTGTCTGTCGGGGACGCCATTGGCGTCCCGAATGGGCTCCTGTGTAAGGGGAGCTGTCTGCGGAGCAGACTGAAGGGTTGTCATGCCTTTTTCGCCAAACCCACAATGTCACTCAATGTCACTTTTTTTATGGTACAATACCATTAAAGGAGTGATTTTTTTATGTCAAAAACTAATGAAAAAAACTTAACTGATTTTACCCAAAACTTAATTGCAAAGGAAAAATCAAATGCCACGGTGGAAAAATATACCCGTGATGTGGGGGCGTTCATTCGTTGGCTTGATGATGAAGAACTGTCAAAGGAAAAGGTGCTTTCGTATAAGGAACTGCTTATTAAAAAGTATAAGATAAGAAGTGTGAACTCGGTTATATCTTCTTTAAATGCATACTTTGAATTTATGGGAAGATATGACGTAAGACTAAAGGCATTAAAAATGCAAAGACAGACTTATCTTAAAAAAGAAAAAGAGCTTACAAAAAAAGAATATGAAAGATTATTAAATACAGCAAGAAGAAAAAGAGATGACAGATTGTATTATCTTATGCAGACAATATGTGCAACGGGTATAAGAGTATCGGAGTTAAGGTATATCACAAGAGAGGCAATAGATACAAAGACAGCACAGATAAACTGTAAGGGTAAAATAAGA
>JAZLFN010000034.1:0-65475 GCA_045615805.1 Clostridia bacterium
ATTAAAAAAGTGACATTGAGTGACATTGTGGGTTTGGCGAAAAGGCATGACAACCCTTCAGTCGCCTTCGGCGACAGCTCCCCTCCTCGAGGGGAGCCTATGCGGGACGCCATTGGCATCCCCTACAGATGCCATACGCAAAATTTGTGCCGACGACAACGGGCGGACAATGAATCCGCCCCTACCGGTATAAACCGCACAGAATCAATAGAAGCGTCCCATTTGACACCCGTCCGATTTCAACTTTTAATTTTTAATATTATTTTCCGCTATGTACTTATCCATCAAATCCCAGATTTTCTGTTGTTTCTCCCAACGATAATCCTTGGGAAGCACCGTAAGCTCATGCTTTAATCCGTCATACAACGGCATAATCTCGCTTTGGCTCATACCCGTTGCCTTTAAAATCTTGGAATTATCAACCACTCTGTCATACATACGGTCATACTTTAACTTCCACACATCGTCCCCGGGGCATATCTCGCCGTTGGATTTTACTTTGATAAAGTCCTCCATTGGAATCCACACAGCCTTTAATCCTATTAACTCTTTATAGCAATCCGCCACATATCCCCATGAGTTATGCTCATTTGTAGAGGTAGTGTAAACCTGTCCTACCGCCTCGTCATTGAACACAAGGCGTGCTATCATCTCGGACACATCGTTTCCCCATGTCATTGTTGCCTGCTTATCCTTCACCTCCTCCGGAAGAAGCAAAATCTTATCCTCCATTGCACGCTGAACCGTAAGATTTGCCTCACAGGATGTAAGCTGATACTTATACTTTGAATAAGTTATGGCAGGTCTGACAATAGTCCAGTTTTTAAATCCGGAATCGTAAATCAGGTTCTCTTCTCTTGCTTTGTAAAGTGAATAGTCATCTGTTGCAAGATATTCCTTATCCGAAGATACATCAAGAAGTCTTGGCGTTTCCTCTGTTATTATTTTATCATCTGCATACACCCTGTAAGAGGAAAGAAATACATAATGCTCGGTATTTTCCATAAGCTGTTTATACGCCGCCGTGTATTCTTTTGTGTTGTACATCATAAAATCAACAATACCATCATACCTGTTTTTAAGTATCTCTTTGATGTACTCAGGGTCTTTTCCGTTTTTGCACTTTATGTAATTTAACCTTTTGTTATCGCTTTTCATATCATCAAGAGATATGACATCAACCAAAAAGCCTCTGTCCAAAAGCTTCGGCACAAGGTATGCCCCCATTGCTCCCGTTCCGCCGAGTACAAGTATTTTTTTATCCATAATTATCACTCCCATATAGCTTGTTTAACTTCAGTATATCACGAATTTTCACCATGTCAATCAAATAATATAAAAACGATAATTCTTAATAAATTTTTGATATTTTGTAAGTAAAAAACGAGGCGGAAGCCGCCTCGTTTAATCTTTTATTTTTGCTCTTCCTTTTTCCTTGAAAGTACAAGGTTTGTGATTATTCCCAATACAAGAGCACAAGCAACCTCTGTAAGTGTAACGCTTCCGATATTAAGAGCCATACCGCCGATACCTGTAATCAAAATTACGGATACAACAAACAAGTTTTTGTTCTGTTCCAAATCAACCTTCTGTATCATCTTAAGACCACTTACTGCAATGAAACCATACAATGTGATGCACACACCGCCCATTACGCATGAAGGAATGGTTGCAAGGAAAGCAACAAATGGTCCGAAGAATGAAATTATTATTGCAAGAATAGCTGTTGCAAAAATTGTAATAACCGACGCATTTCCCGTAATCGCAACACAACCTACCGACTCGCCGTATGTAGTATTGGGGCAACCGCCGAAGATAGCACCTACCATTGAACCTACACCATCACCCAACAGAGTTCTGTGAAGTCCCGGCTCCTCAAGAAGAGGCTTTTCAATAATACTTGACAAGTTCTTATGGTCTGCAATATGCTCCGCAAATACAACAAATGCAACGGGGACATATGCAACCGCAATCGTTGCAATATATGTTGCATCTATGTCTTTTATGCCTTTAAACGCCGACAAGAATGTGAAATCGGGGAGCCATTGCATATTTGCAAACTGTGAATAATCAATTACTATAAGGCTGTCAATTCCCGTATTCATTCCGATAACCGTAAAGATTGTTGCAACTATGTAACCTGCAACTATACCGATAATAAATGGTATAAGCTTCATCATTTTTTTGCCGTAAACCGAACAAATCATAATGGTAAACATTGTAGCCATTGCACATATAAGACCTACCCAGCCCGAAGCTGTCATGGTATAACCGGTAATTCCATCCTCAACCATTGCAAGGCTTAATGAATCGGCAATAGCATTTCCCGCAAGAGAAAGTCCGATAATTGCAACAGTAGGTCCGATAACAACGGGAGGCATAAGCTTATTTATCCACTTAACCCCGGCAAACCTTACAACAATTGCAATTATTACATAAACAAGACCTGCAAAAATCGCACCTAAAATCAATCCTGCATATCCTGCCTCAGCAGAAATTGCTCCGGCAAAAGCTGCCGCCATAGAACCAATAAAAGCAAATGATGAACCCAAAAATACAGGGCTTCTGAATTTCGTAAACAAAAGATAAACAATCGTTCCCACACCTGCACCAAAAAGTGCCGCAGACTGCGACATTCCATTTCCTACAATCGCAGGAACCGCAATTGTTGCCGCCAAAATCGCAAGCAACTGCTGAAAAGCAAATACAATAAGCTGCCCGAATTTAGGCTTGTCCTTTACATCATAAACCAGTTTCATCTATAAATCCCTCCAAAGAATAAATATATTAAATTTAATTTTATATCGTACCGAATATTCTGTCCCCTGCATCACCAAGTCCCGGAACAATGTAACATTTTTCATTTAATCCGTCATCAATATTACCGATAAATATTTCTACATCCGGATGGGCTTCCGAAAGAGCCTTAACCCCCTCCGGTGCAGCAATTATGCACATAAACTTAATGCTTTTCGCTCCGCGTTTTTTAATAAAATCAATGGCAGCGACTGCACTTCCGCCTGTTGCAAGCATTGGGTCGAGAACTAAAACTTCTGCTTCTTCTATTTCATTCGGAAGCTTGCAATAATACTCAACGGGTTCATGTGTATCGGGATCACGATACAAACCAATATGTCCGATTTTTGCGGTTGGTATAAGGCTTTTAATAGCGTCAACCATTCCAAGTCCGGCACGAAGAATAGGAACCAATGCGACCTTTTTTGCAATAAAACTTCCAACCGTTTCCTGAAGCGGTGTTTCTATTTCCTTTTCTTTAAGCGGCAGATTACGAGTAGCCTCATAACCCATCAGCATACTAACCTCTCCAACAAATTCACGAAACTCCTTTGTAAATGTGGTTTTCTTTCTCATCCTTGAAATCTTATGCTTAATAAGCGGATGATCCATAACATGAATATTGCTTTGCATCTACATAACCTCCGAACTTTATCATATTAAGTATATTTTATCATAAAAAAGAAAAATTGCAACATATTTTTAACAATTTTGTGAAATAAAATGCATTTTTGTAATCAGACAACAAATCATACTAAAAAAGCGACGGAAATATGTCCGTCGCCTATATATTTTATAAACCCTTCGCAAAACACAAAAAGTCAATTACATATATGACACCACAATTACTATCCACGCAATAATTCCTATTACACCCAAAACTATACCAGCTGTCGCTTTCGGCTCTGTATTACCTTTGGATTTTGCCATAGCACCAAAAATTATAGCCAACACGCCTGCTATAAACCCAAAGCAAAAAAGACTGCATATGCCAAGAATAAGCGATGCGACCGCTTGGCCGTGCGCAGGTGATTCTTGTTTATATGTTTGTTGAGGTCCGGACTGTTGATTATTTATTGAACACTCTTGGGTTTCACCAATATCGCTTCCAACTTTTGTTCCGCAAGATGAGCAAAATTGTTGATTATCTTCTAACCCTGCCCCACATTTTTTGCAAAAATTCATTTCTCTACCTCCCCCGTCATTATATAACATTATATCATAACAATAATTTTTTGTCAACATTGGGAGAATAATAGTAATCTGTAATATTTTAAGATTCAACTCTACCATCCCCTCAATCAAAAAGCCACCTATGCCCTTTGGGCATAGGTGACTTTTGTCTCTACGTGACGATATTACTGTCACCCTAAAATTCCCATAGTTTATGCGGTTTTTCGACTTTTTGAATATCAATTTCAAAGGCAAATAAATCTCTTTTTACAAGATTTATTTTAACACATTTTTTTGGATTTTACAAGTATTTTTTATTTAGGCAAGTTGATTTACGGATTTCATCGGGTGTACCTCAATTCTCTCTACAATAATTCAAAATAAAATCGCCTGCGATTTTGCACCTTACTTCTTCCATATTCACTATTACTTTTTACTTCCAAAAATCCTTGTGCGGTAGAGCTTTAAGTAAGGGTGAAGAGGGAATTGTGAATAAGTAAAAATCCCCGTTCTTACGAACGAGGATTTTTGGATTGCCTGACATATATGGATAGAAAATAAGGCATTGGAAGATTTTATGGGGTAGTGGAAGAAAAATGCGTTTTTCTTCCATTGGTTTACTTTTAGTCAAATATGTATTGAATTCCATAAAAATATGTTATTTAACTTGTTTCTTTTTTGAAAGAATATCTGATAGCTGAACTCGTTATCCGTATCATTTTGCTTTCATATAAAACGAATACAACTTGAATTCAAAATCTGATTTTATATCAACGGTTTCCATAAGTTCAAAGCCGCATTTTTTGTAAAATTCAACATTATTGCTTTCGTATGTTTCGAGGTATACGCCGCAACCTTTTTCCGAGCAGTAATCGGCAACCGCCTGCATGAGCTTATGCCCGATACCTTTGCCCTGTTGTTTGGGATCGGTTGCCAAAAAATACAAATATATATCGTTCGGTTTTATGTATTTTTTCATGATCTTTCCCATATTGAGCATACAGAAGATAGATCTCCATGTGCGGAAGAATCCGAATTCCCAGAAGAATTTGTATCCGCCGTTCTTAACATACGACATGGGGTTCGGCTCCGTATTCGGCCTGTAAAAACACAGTATTCCATTGATTTCCTTTGATTCAGAGATGGTTATACTGTTGTTATCCATGCCCTTGATGGATGACCATTGAAAAAGTCTGATTTTATCATAGTCATATCCGCCGGTTACATATTTCATCAGCGGATAGTTGAGAAAGCTGTCGGTCATTACATCAAGATAACGGTCAAAATCCTTATCCCGAACGATGTAAAATCCTCTGCTTGTAAAATAATCGGATAACTCTTCTGTGTAAGTAATTTTTTTGTTTTGCAAATCTTTCACCTCTGTAAATTCGGGCAGTTCTAAATGTAGAACAAAGCCATCAGACCTTCTATCAAAACCTGATGTCTTATTTGTCTCTGCGTGACGATATTACTGTCACCCTGAAATTCCCGTATTTTATGCGGTTTCCCGACTTTTTTTGAATATCAATTTCAAAAGCAAATAAATCTCTTTTTACAAGATTTATTTTAACACATTTTTGAATTTTACAAGCATTTTTATTTAGAAAGTTGATTTCATCGGGTGTATCTCAATTCTCTCTACAATAATTCAAAATAAAATCGCCTGCGATTTTTACCTTACTTCTTCCTTCTTCCATATTACTTTTTACTTCCAAAAATCCTCGTGCGGTACTTTTTCAAGTAAGAGTGAAGAAGGAATAGTGAATGAGTAAAAATCCCCGTTCTTACGAACGAGGATTTTTGGTCGAGGTGACAGGATTTGAACCTGCGACCCCTTCGTCCCGAACGAAGTACTCTACCAAACTGAGCCACACCTCGAAAACATATGTTAGTATACCACATAACGCATTTTATGTCAAGTAATATTTCCCATCTAAATTCAAAAACACGCTTTATTTTCCGGCTTTTTAATGCAAAAAAGGCTGTCGCTTTCGCAACAGCCTCTTGAATTAATCATTAATTATTAGTAGCTACCTTCGCTGTCCCACAAAGCAAGTATGTTATATGATGCAGCCTTACTTGCACCGTAACGACGTGCTCCGTCTTCTCTCTCGTCTACTACTGTTGAAGCATAGTAAACCTTGTCAAACTTATCAGGTGTAACTTCTTTAATTGCATAGATGATAGCAAACATCTTTGAGTTAAATCCTGCTTTCGCTTTAAATGCATCAGCAGTAATATATGAAGCTTCTGTACCATTTAACGCCTTAATCTTGGTATATGCTCTGGTAACATTAGCCTTTGTGAAACCGGCTTCAGCTGTAGGATTAAGAGCTATATCACTGATAACAAATCCTGCTTTACTAAGCTTTGCATTAAGATCGGCACCGTTATCACCGACTACCATAGCAAGGAATCTGATACCGTAATGAGTTCCTGAATTATCAACCCACTGAACTCTCTGAGCTTTTACTGATGATACATAATCTGTATCCTCTGTACCGCTTTCGGGCTCAAACCACTCTGTATCTACCTCATCAGTCTTTGCAACTGTAATGTTTCCAGCCTCAACATAACGTCCTGTATCTTCAGGGTCAAGTGAATATTCATCTGTTTCGTTTACTACAAACTTCTTGAAGTATCCGCCGTCGGCAACAACCGATGTACCCTTCTTACTGAGTGCCGAAGGAACCGGCTTAAGTGAAATAGTTACATTGTCGCCACCCTCGTCAGAGACAATCTTGTTCTTGTATACTTCTTCGATTACCTCGCCGTCCATAGCACCCGGAGCACCTGCCCTAAGGTGTCTTACCTTAGCGTACTGGAATGTAGCTACGCCAATTGCAACGGATGAACCCGGAGCATATCCCGCTGCGGAAGAACCAAGAGTTACAGGATAACTTTCGCCGTCTTCAAGACCTAATCCTCCGAGATATGAGCCAAAGATTGTCAATATTGCAGGGTCACTGCCGCTTGCATCTTTAACTTCATAATCAGTTTCATCAAGCGCAACACCGTTAAATGTAACGGTATCCAAATCAGTTTCAATGTCTTCTCCGTCATAACCTGTAATGCTATATGTTATATTCCTGTTTGTAGCATCTATACCAAACTTATTATCAATGGGAGTAAGTGCAATTACGCCTTCAGCAATTGAATATGAGAACTTATAAGCAGGCTCTGTACCCTTATATCCCTCATAACCGATATATGCATCGTAATCTGTAGCCTCAAGACCTCTCAATGAATATGTAATATTCATCTCTGTGTCTTCCTCTTCCATCTGATATGCATACTGCACATTAGCATCTGTCAAAGACTCTGCATCCTGAGCATATGACATATATGAACCGATAATCGCAGAAGAAAATGTTACTACAACATTGAGCTTCTGATCGGCATTAACATATATGGTCTCAGCCGGATTGTTATATGTTGCGACAACACCGTCCTCAGCGTCTAAAACATTAACTGTAACAGAGCTGACTTTATTGGCTTCGGCAGCGAAAACGCCAACTACCGAAAACGTCAATGCAATCACTGTGATCAAAGCAACTAAAACTTTACTTGACTTTTTTAAATTCATCATCTTGTCCCCACATTCCTTTTTATTTATGACGCCAATATGATTGGCTTTAATTTATACTAATTTTAATCTTCACAGAGTTAATTATACCAATCCCGCATAAAAATAGCTACATCAAAAATACACAAAAATGCACGAGCTTTTTTGATAATTTTGACCAACAACCACGCATCTGTGTCAGAGCATAACCAAATTCAGGCACAGATTGGACTTATTAAATTCTCTTCACGCTAATAATACCATATTAAATTTAAAATGTCAATGGCATTACTGTAACTTTTTTAATTTTCAGCTTTTATTTTTTCTATGCACTCTCTGCATATTCTTTTATCCCCAAAGCTGACAACATCCGACGCGCTTCCGCAAAAAATACAAGCGGGTTCATACTTTCTGAGTATGATATTTTCGCCGTCAACATATATTTCAAGAGGGTCCTTATGCTCTATTTCAAGAGTGCTCCTCAATTCCTTGGGAAGCACAATTCTTCCAAGCTCGTCAACCTTTCTTACAATTCCCGTAGATTTCATAATCCGTTCCTTCCTTCCGATACAAATCTCCTATGACTTTCAATGCAATTCTTTTACAATCACTACTGCATTTTACGACACAATTATACCATTAGTTTCAAAAATGTCAACCCTTTTTTATGGTAATTTTTGAAAAAATGTAAATTTTTGTTATTTTATTGTTTATCCCCTGTTATTTCCACCCTGAACACCATATTTTGATATATACTGTCAATATCGGTATTTTCCCATTCACGCTCTGTAAGCACCGATTCTTTGATTTTTCTTCCAAAGCCGAAAACATCGCACTTTTTATTCCTTATCTTATACAATAATTCTTCCCCCTCATCCGAAAGCAGAGCTGAAAACTCATTTTTGATTTTATTTTCTATGTTGTCATCATTCTTAATTTTCACCCTTGCCTTAATATCACACTTCCATATATCATCCTGCTTATAAATATCAAGCTTTACTTTGCCGTCACTGCTTATTATAATTCCGGAAACCGCAGCATTTCGCAACTCACCTCTTAACAGTTTATATATTTCAACCTCACTGCCCGAAAGAATTTCTTCAAGACATCCGTTATGAAATATTCCCATTCCCGAAAGGACATTGTCGTCGATTACGGGAATTACGGCATCATATGCCTTATCCGTGCTTTTCCCCACAAAATCGCGAAGCTCGCTTACGGGAGCATACGGGATATCCTCATTGCCAAAGAAAAGTTCATAATATCTTACGGTATTTTCTTCAAGGGTGGGGTTTACATTTTCCAAAAACTCTCTTGCGGAATCGGAAAGACACAGATTAACCTCCGGTCTTATTTCCCTTTCCTTAAGGAGTATTTCGCTTATTTTTAACGCATCGTTTTTTGCAATTTCTTTTGAATAAACCGCAAGCTTCATATGCGACATATTGGGCTGTTTGCTTATTATACTTTTAAGCTTATCCAATGATTCGTAAAAATCTTCCGCCTCAACCGATATATTATCCGTTGACTTGCTTTTTTCTTTTTTATCCTCTTCTTCTCCGCCGCCTCCAGAATTTAAGGGATTGGAAATCTGAAAGGTGACCTCGTATTTTTCTTCACTCCCCTTATCCACTCCCAGAGCGGTAATATAGGCATTCTGTTCTATTTCGTTACTGTCCCTGCAACCGCAAAGTCCAAAGCAAAGGAAAAAGCAAAGAAAAATCACGCCTATACCTTGCATCCTTTTTTTCGGCAAAGAATTAAAAATCCTTATTATAATCGAAAGTGCCAATGACAAATATAAAACCGTTGTTAAAATCAAAGATATAAGATAGGCAAAGTCAAGTCTTGCCGACAGCTTTCCCGCCGAGGCAAATTTAGTAAGTGGGTAAATGGGGATATTTATTTTTTCGGCAAGCTCATATGAAAAATTAAGAGAAAAAGCAAAGGTAATCAAAACATTTAAAACTACCGCCAAAGCAGCCGCAACCGCAACCGTTTTCATATATGAATTTCTTTTTCTTTCGGCAAAAAAGAATATAACCAAAATATCGGTATACATAAAGATATTGGATGCACCTTTTAAAAAAACATTTTCTCCGCCCTTTCCCAAAATCGGGAAAAGGTTGCTTATATCCCCGTATCTCATGGCGAAAAGCGATATAAGCAAAAGAGCTGTCGCCACCGATACTGCACAAAGGGAATGTACTCGCTTTACCGCTTTTATCCCCATACAGGCAATCAAAACACCGCTTGCCGTCAAAAACAGAGCGGTAAACCACAGAGATGATTTCGGGAAAGCCGTTTCTCTTAATGCACCGCAACCGTTTATTACTGCGAAAAATCCGGATATTAAGAAGTAAATTATTAAAGCAATTTTAAATACATTCTCCCCGCCCTTTCCGAACCTTTCTCTTATTCTGTCCGTTATTGATTTTTGAGAGTGGATACGATAAAGCCTTGCAATCAAAAAAAGCACAAGGAGAAAAAGCAAAGCCGAAAAAGCAGCATTCAGCCATGATGCCGAGCCTGCTTTGTCAATATAACATTTTGCGGAACTTGAAAAGATTCGATACACAAGAGAATTAAATACTATACACCCAAGCTCCCATCTTCCTACAGTAAATGCATCTTTCATTTTTATCTCCAATCGATTTTATTTTTTAAGCCACTTTCTGCTGATATGAGGCTGTCTTACGGGATTTTGAGTTTTTAAGTTAGCAGGGCGGCGTTCCTTTTTCCAAATAGGCTTTACTAAAACCGACTCAAGACTGCTGTCCCCATCCTTTGGCGTAATGGGCGACAGGAAAGGCACTCCGAAGGTATCGGATATTGCAAGATAAGCAACACCTGTCACAAAAAGGCATACAATGGCAAGAATTCCGCCGACTGCCCCCGCTCCGATAAAAATAAATCTTATAAGTGCCACAGACCGAGTAAGCTCCACCGAGGGTGATGCAAACAATCCAAGTCCCGTAACAGATACAATTATTATGGAAATGGGACTTACAATATTTGCTTCCACCGCCGCCTGTCCCAAAATCAAGCCTCCTATTATACCCAAAGTCGAACCCACCGAGCCGGGGACACGGACGGACGCCTCCTTAATCAATTCAAAGGCAATTTCCATCAACACAAGCTCCATAACAAGAGGGAATGGCACCGCCTCCCTTGTTGCCTCTATTGCAAGGAGCAAATCCGTAGGCAAAATATCTTTATGAAACATCATAATTGCAATAAATACTCCGGGAAGAAGCAGGGAAAGTCCTATACCCAAGAGCCTGATTATCTTCATAAAATTGGCTTCGGGAACTCTTACATAATTATCCTCCGAGGCTTCCACCAAATCCACCGCCGTGGTCGGAAGCACAAGGACAAAGGGACTTCCCTGAACAATAACCACTACCTTACCCTCTGCAAGCATAGACGCCGCCTTGTCAGGCCGCTCGGTCTTTAAGGTTCTTGTAAGAGGCGTATATGTTTTCGTTTCAATAAGCATTTCCACATCGCTTGATGAAAAAATATAGTCTGTTTCTATATTATTAAGCCTTTCTCTTACCTCGCTTACAAGCCTTTTGTTTGTAACTCCGTTTATATAAAGCATGGCACAGGGTGTCATGCTTTTTTCTCCCACCTTGATATTTTCGGCTATTAAATCAGGATCCTTTAATATTTTTCGTATCAATCCGAGGTTATTCATTATTATCTCATTAAACGCCTCCTGAGGGCCTGTAAGGCTTGCCTCTCTTACGGGCTTGCCGACGCCTCGGTTAGCCCAGCCCTTTACATCGGCGACAAAGCAACAGTCACAGCCGTCGGCAAAAATTATACAGTTCCCGAATGTCAACATTTCACAAGCCTTGTTAAAATCTTTCTCCTCGGATAAAGGAGCAATGGCAATAAGCCTTTTGAACAAGGTGCTTTTAAGTCCTTCTTTCGGCATCTCCCCCGAATTTTGTATAAGTCCTCTTAATATATCCCGATTTAGATAGGTTTGATTTACAAGCCCGTCATAAAACGCCAGAAATCCCGACACGCTTCCGTCCGAGAATCCTATTTCAAAATCTCTTATTTTAAAATCAAAATTATTTGGAAATCCAAACACATTTTCTATACGCTTTCTATTTTCGCTTAAATCCGTGCTTATTAAGAAATCACCGTTTTTCATTTTTGTTCGGAACTCCTTTCAAACTTTCAGTTATATTGTTCCCAGCAATTTATTATATATTCCGAAATTTGACAAGGCGTATTAAAATATATATAATCAATTACGAAAGAAGGGATATTATGTACAAAGAAGATATTGAACTTTTTAAAAAGATGATTGAAAATTCAGAAAAGACCGTGTTCTTCGGAGGAGCAGGCGTTTCCACCGAAAGCGGAGTCAAGGACTTTCGCAGCAGCGACGGAATATATGCCACCGTTCATGAATACGGGATTTCTCCGGAGGAAATTTTAAGCCATAGCTTTTTCTTTGAAAATCCAAAGGTTTACTATGACTTTCATTATAAATATTTTTTAAAGGACGAGGTATCTCCCAATGCCGCCCATAAGGCACTTGCAAAGCTTGAAGCCGAAAACAAGCTGTCCTCGGTTATAACCCAGAACATTGACGGACTTCATCAGGCGGCAGGAAGCAAAAATGTAATTGAGCTTCACGGCACGACTCTTTTTAATTACTGCACCAAATGTAACACACCCTTTGCAACCGAGAAGATAAAAGAACTTAAAGGCGACGTTCCCTATTGCGAAAAATGCGGCGGTCTTGTACGCCCCGACATTGTTCTTTACGAGGAGGCTCTTCGTGACGACTCAACGGAAAATGCCATCTCGGAAATCGCCTCGGCAGACCTTTTAATCGTTGGCGGAACTTCGCTTGCAGTCTATCCTGCGGCATCATTTTTGCAATTTTTCAAAGGTGATAACATAGTCCTTATCAACAAAAGCGAAACACCTTACGATAAAAAAGCAAGCCTTATATTCCGTGACAGCATAGGCAGGGTTTTGACCGATGCCGTAAGCGAATAGAAGACAAAAACATAATTTTTATATCGGAGGTTATTTATGGAATACAAATTAAGAACCTGTTATGTAAACTGTGCCGAGCACTTACTTAACAGTCAGAATGTTAATATTTTATTTGATGATGCAGGAGGTAAGTGGACCGAATCCCAATGGCTTTCTTTCTTTAAAGAGATACAAGCATTCGGCTTCAACAACTTTCAAATATGGATACCTCCCACACTATGTGCAAAAGGCGAAAGAAGAGAACGCTCCGCCAAATATTTAAACAAAATTCTTGACCTTTGCCATAAATGCGGACTTACATTTAATGTTCTGCTTGCGGCAAACACCATAGGCAGTAAATGGTATTTTGCTTGCCCGAACTGCGAAAAGGAACGAGCTGACATTCTTGAATTCTGGAGGTTTTGGGCAGAAAATTTAAGTGCTGCCGACATATATACCATATTTCCCGGGGACCCGGGCGGATGTAATCGCAACGGCTGTAACCACATTACATTTATAGAGCTTGCCGCAGAAATAGCCAATATGCTTAAATCCGTAAGAAGCGGCATCACGGTTGAAATCGGAACATGGGGCACGCCCTTTACAGGCTGGGGCGACGATATGCGTCCCACTCCCGAGTGGGACGGCACATTCGCTATGCTTACAGACCCCGAAACCAACAATCCCGAAATCCCCTGCCATATATGGAACGGCTCCGAAGAGCGAGCCGAAAAAGCGATGGGCGACTTGTTAAGCCGACTTCATCTCTTTCCCAAAGATACAATGTTTTCAATAAGTGCCGGCTTCAACCCGGACTGCGAACCGATTGGTAAATTTGACGGCAGGCCGTGGGCAAAAATAATCAGCAAAACTCACAGGGTAAACTCATGGGATTATTCGGCTTCCGAGGGCGAGCTTGTATGCTATCCCCATCACCGTGTGGCAAAATATTTAAGAAAACGCCGTCTTGAAACGGATGGTATCACCTATAACGGTGCGATTTGTTATACCATGACGCCAAAATTAAGTCAGCTTATGCTGTACTCTGCCGCACAAATTTTAAAAGACACCACCCGAAAGGCACGGGATGTGGCATCTGAATTTTCTTCTCTTGTATTCGGCGACGAAAAAATCGGTCTTTTAATGGAAGCCTTTGAAATTGTCCCTGCATGGGGGTATGAGCCTATTGAGGACCGCAGTAAATCGGAGCTTAAAGCTATGCTTGAAGAATTAAAATCACGCCTTGAAGCCTGCAAGGGCTATGAGTCAAGGCTTCCGATTTTCCCCTCTGCCGAAGAATACAGGCAGGAGCTTTTGTGGCACGCCCAAAACTTTATTCAAATGCTTGGAGAAAATTCCGAAAGGGAAAAAATAAAAGAGGACTATCGGCAGCATATGTTGTCAATTTACGACAAAGCACCATCTGCCGTAGACGAGAGAACCGTTTTGTCCTCTATGGGATATTCAAATATAGGAAACGAAAATTACAAACGAACAACCAATTTATAAATAATTAAAATATTTTAATTATCACAAGCGACGCTATCCCGATTATTACACCCAAGGCAGTTCTCAATGTCAGCTTTTCTTTATACATTATTGCCGCAACTATGGTTGAAATTATAGTTCCGCCACCGTTAATAAAAGCAAAAAGCACCGCCGGCGGCAAAAGTGCAGTTGAAATGGTTGCAAGCTGGTTTATTATAAAGACCGCAATTGCAAGAGCTACCGCAGAAATCATAAGCTTTTTTGACATTTTTGTTTTTTCTGCCGATTCTGCTTTCCCGGGCTTTATAAACAAAAATGCAATTCCCGATAAAATTGCGATTATTCCGAATGAAAACATAGAAAATATGCTTACATCACCGTCCGGCACCCATTGGGTAAAGAGCTGTTGTGCCAGCATTGTTCCTCCGTTTGCAAGAAGTGAACCTATAAGCAAAAGCATGGTTTTAAAGCTGAATTTATACACCTGCTTTGAGCTTCCGATTAACAGCCACGCCGAGAAGAAGAATATCGCCACTCCTAACCATTGCATAAGGCTTACGGGAATTCCAAACAAAAATATGCCTGCAAGCATAGGCACAAGCATACCTGCCGTTCCGAACATAGAATTTAAGCTGACCGTTCCGCTTTTCATACCGTAGATACTGCAAAATCCCGATGCAAACAGGGTAAGTCCCGAAAAGCCGGCTATCAGCACGGTTTTTATATCCGCTTTAAACCCAACCTCTGCAATCAATACAAGAATTACGCCAAGTGCTGTGGAAATACTGTGCTTTAAGGCTTCATATCCCACAAATCCCTTTATGCTTTTTACCTCGTTGCTGGACATTTTATTAAAAATCGCCTGCACCACACGGCACAGCATAATAATGCTTATGTATAATGCTACCATAACTTTTCCTCCTGTTTCATTCATTATACAAGGATTTACAGCTCAAATCAATAATTTCGCCTTCGAAAAATTTTCGATTTTAGATTTTGCGTATTGAATTAAAGCTTAAAATATTGTATAATACTTCCCAAAAGAGGTGAGATAATGACCCTTACACAACTTGCAAGTCTTGCCCATGTTTCCGTATCTACCGCTTCAAAGGCATTTTCCGGAAGTCCCGAGGTAAACCCCGAAACAAGAGCACTTATTTTTGAAACCGCAAAGCAGCACGGCTGCTATAAAAAATTTTTTAACGCAAAATATCCCAAATATGTTATAGGTGTAATCTGTCCGGAATTTAAAAGCGGATACTACTCCGATGCCGTTTCCGCCATCAGCTCCGTTGCCTCCGAGAACAACTGCGAAATATCCGTTGCAGTAACGAATTTTTCAAAAAAAACTTTGCTTGATTTAATTGACTATTACTGCAATTATTCAGCCTGCGACGCACTTATTCTTATTGACAGCACCTTCGACATTCGTCTTCGCACTTCCGAAACGCCTGTTGCAACAGTCAGCGCCCACAGCTTTATAAAATCCGACATAGAAATAACTCTCGACTTTACCACCGGTATGCAGAATGTAGTAACCAAATTTAAAAAGGATGGTATTTCAACCTTGGGATTTGTGGGAGAAAACCTTACCACGCACAAAGCAAGCGTTTTTAAAGAAACAGCCGAAAAGTTCGGATATAACGAAAACGACATCAAAATTGTCCTGTCGGATAAGCGATTTGAAGAAGGCGGATATGATGCCATGAGCAAAATTTTGAATGACCGCAATCCGCCACAAGCAATTTTATGTGCATATGACTGCCTGGCAATCGGTGCAATGAAATGCATCACAGACCACGGACTGAAAATTCCCGATGACTTTGCTGTTGTGGGAATGGACAACATACGAAAAGCACCATATCTCACACCTTCTCTTTCCTCTGTTGACAGCGGGATTAACAAAGCCTGCTCCCTTGCCGCAACAGCCCTGTTAAATAAGCTTAACGGCAACCCATACGAAAAGACTGCGATATTTAAAGCCGTGTATGTAGAAAGAAGTTCATCTGTCAAATAAAAAAACAGACCGCCGAAAGTAACTTTCGACGGTCTGAGTTTTTTCAGTCCATTATTTATGGGATAGGAAAAAATGTTCAGAATGGACAAACCGAACCCGAAGGCGTACAAGTGTACTCCGAGCGGTGAAGTTTGTTCATAGTGAAAAACAGAGAAGTTTTTCACGGTCTGAGCTTTTTTTACAGCCCATTATTTTTTCTTGCCTGCTTTTTTGCCCTTTACTGCTGAATCTCTCCATGTTGCCCAAACAGGACCTGCAACAAATACCGATGAATAGAAACCGATTACTATACCGATTATAATCGGAAGAGCAAACGCCTTAATGGATGTAACACCTAAAATGTAAACCATTCCGATTGTCAAAAGTGTGGTAATTGTTGTATTGATGGAACGAGTCATTGTCTGAAGCACGCTGTTATCCGCAATTTCCGCATAGGATTCTTTTCTTGCGTGTCTTGTGTTCTCTCTGATTCTGTCCATAATAACGATTGTATTATTGATGGAATAACCGAGAACCGTAAGCACAGCCGCAATAAAGTTGATATTTACGGATATCTGCAAAACAGAGTATATACCGAGCAAAATCAAAACGTCGTGAGTCAAGCAAAGAACTGCAACAACACCGGATACAAATTCAAATCTGATTGTTACATAAATCAATATTGCAAGACAAGCGAGAAGTGACATATAAAGAGCTGAACGAGCAAGCTCTGTTCCCGTAGAGGGTGAAATAATGTCTTGGCTCTTAAGAACAACGGTAGCCGGCTTTGCCTCCTCTGCGGGAGCTTGTTCGGCACCTTCTGTCTGTACGGCTTCGCCGTTTTCGCCTGTTGCCTGAGCTTCTGCTTCAGAAGCGTCTTCAGCAGCCTTTGCAACCTCGGCAGTAGCCTGCTCGGGAGCGTACTCCTTAACCAAAGCTTCCGATATTGCCGAAACCTTTGAAAGAGCAAAGTCCGAACGTTCTTCATCGTTAGCTAATGCATTATCATATCCGAATTTGATAATTACTTCGTTATTTTCCGACTTCTGAACAGATGAAGGGCTTTGATCCGAGCCTAATGCTTCATTTGCAATTGCTTCTATATCCGCTGTGTCAAAATCGGTGTTAATCTGATAGGTAACGGCTATACCGCCGGCAAAGTCCGTATCAAGATTAAATCCCCGTGTACATATTGATATAACCGATGCCGCCATAAGAACAAGCGCAATAATAATAAATATCCATTTCTTTCTCATTAAAATACTCATTATGCCTTGCCCCCTTTCACATCAGCAACATCCTCTTTTTTCTTTACTCCGTAAAGCCAAAGGTTCTTTACATTCATACCGATCATCTGCTTGAGCAAGAACTTTGTAATAAAGATTGCCGAAAGCATTGAAACAACGATACCGATAAAGAGTGTAATACCGAAGCCCTTGATTGTACCCGAACCGAGTACCCAAAGAATAACTGCCGATATAATTGTTGTGATATTCGAGTCGATAACCGCACTTAAAGCTCTGTTAAAGCCTGCGTCAACTGCACTTCTTACAGTCTTTCCGAGCTTTAACTCTTCCTTGATACGCTCAAAGATTACGACATTCGCATCCACCGCCATACCTATTGACAGGATAATACCTGCGATACCCGGAAGGGTAAGATTGATATGGAAGTTTGCAAGAATAAGCAAAACAACTGCAACATATGCGGCAAGTGCGATATCTGCCATAAGTCCCATAAGTCTGTAAATCAGAATCATAAAGAGCATTACGAGCAAAAGACCGATAATACCTGCGGTAACAGCCTTTGAAAGTGCTTCGTCACCGAGAGTTGCACTAACTGTACGAACCTCTACCTGTTCAAGCGAGAAAGGAATCTTACCTGCTTTGATATTAGCGGCAAGAGCCTTTGCCTCGTCTGCCTCAAACTCACCTGTAATAACACAGCTTTCGCTGTTAATAGCCTGCTGAACATTGGGAGCGGAAATAACATTTCCGTCCATCATAATGTAAATAGGCTTACCTACAAGTCTTGCTGTTGCTTCGGCAAACTTTTCTCTGCCCTCATCTGTAAGGGTAAGGGAAATGTAGTAAGAGCTTTTAGCCATCTTTTTGCTGTCCGTGTTACCGTACTCGGCTGATGCATCCTTTACCATATCCCCTGTCATAATAACCTTTGCACCTTCTGCATCTTCAGTAAACTGAAGCTGAGCGGTTGCACCTAAGGTTTCAACTGCCTCCTGCGCGTTCTGCACGCTCGGCAATTCAACACGGATTTTGTCTGTTCCCTGACGGGTAACCGATGCCTCGGTATATCCCTGGAAATCAAGACGCTTAACTATTGTGTTGACAACAGTATCCATGTCTGCGTCGCTGGGATTATCCGTCTGAGCTTTAAATACGATAACCGTACCGCCCTTCAAGTCCAATCCCTGTGTAATACCACCGTCACTGGTGATACCGTGGATTTTAAAATTGTCCGTAATAGCTATATTTCCGAATACTCCGTAACCCGGAAGATATCCTGTTGCAATCGCCAAAAGTGCAATGATTACAATCAATATAGCCGCAAACTTAATTATGCTTCTGGACACTTCTCTTCCTCCTTTTCGCGGGCATTTAACCCTCTTTTGTGTATATAGTGTTTAATTTTTTAACGAGTTATAAATAATTTTGTGCATAATTTTACTTATACAACTACAGTATTATAACTCTACATATCCATTTAGTCAAGGGTAAAAATCATTTTTGTTAGCAAAATTTAAAAAAGAATGTTAAAAATATTATGTTAAGCTTGAAAACCGTTGAATTATATGGTAAAATTAAGTAATTTACAAAGAAGGTGTAAGGTTTATGAAGATTTCAGATTTACTTAGTAAAAAAGGGTTATCCTTGTCATTTGAGGTTTTTCCGCCCAAAACCGACACGGTTTTTGAGGTTGTAAAAAACGCTACCGAGGAAATCGCAAGGCTTAAGCCCTCATTTATGAGCGTAACCTACGGAGCAGGAGGCGGAACAAGCAAATATACTCTTGACATTGCCGAAAATATAAAGAAAAATCTCGGCGTTTCTACCCTTGCCCACCTGACCTGTGTTTCATCCACAAAAGAAAGCGTACAAAAGCTTATACGGGATATGAAACAGGCAGGCATTGAAAACATTATGGCTCTCAGGGGAGATTTAACCGAGGAGCTTAAAAACTCCGACAGGTCAAAATGGGACTATCGATACGCAACAGACCTTATCCGTGACCTTAAGGAAAGTGACGGCGACTTTTGCATAGGCGGAGCCTGCTATCCCGAAATACACCCCGAAAGCCCTTGTCAGGCAGAGGATTTAAAGCACTTAAAAGAAAAGGTTGATGCCGGTTGCTCGTTCTTAACGACACAGATGTTTTTTGACAACAATCTTTTCTATAACTTTATGTACAAAATCAGAGAGGTTGGGATTACGGTTCCGGTTATCCCCGGAATTATGCCTATTACAAACGCCAATCAGGTAGAACGTGCAATAAATCTTTCCGGCTCATTTATGCCGCAAAGATTTAAAAGTCTTGTTGACAAATTCGGCTCAAATCCCAAGGCAATGAAGCAGGCGGGAATTGCGTATGCAACAGACCAGATTATAGATTTATACGCAAACGGAATTAAAAATGTTCATGTTTATTCCATGAACAAGCCCGATGTTGCAAAAAAGATACAGGATAATCTTTCCGATATTTTGGGGGATTGATATGATATATCTAAAAACATTTGAAAAAAAGGATATTGACACAAAAGAGGTTTTAAGATACGCAGGCTGTCCTTCTCTTGACGAAAACACACAAAGGCTTCTTGATGAATGTATAGATGAGTGCAAGGATATTTTCACTTATAATGCCTGCTACGGAAAATTCCCCATAGAATTTAAAAACGGGAACATATGCTTTCCTTTTACGGAAACCGACAGCACAGATTTGATAAAAAATTTATCCGGCTGCAAAGAGGTATACATTTTTGCCGCAACCGTGGGAATTTCAATTGACAGACTGATATTAAAATACGCAAAAATTTCACCTGCGAAAGCGGTGTTTTTTCAGGCAATAGGAGCCGAACGCACGGAAAGTCTTTGCGACAGCGTAAACGACTATATAAAAACTCTTGCGGAAAATGACGGTCTTTATACAAGACCGAGATTCAGTCCCGGCTACGGCGACTTCCCTCTGTCAAAGCAAAGGGATATATTTAACGCCCTTGACTGTCAGCGGAAAATAGGCCTTACCCTTAACGAAAGCCTTATGATGTCACCCTCCAAATCCGTTACGGCAATTATCGGTGTATCACCCTATGACTGCAGAGCGGAAAACGGCTGTGACTTTTGCTTTAAAACAAACTGTGAATTCAAAAAATAAAGGAATGATTTTATGGATATTTGCGAATATATGAAAAACCACATTTTAATACTTGACGGAGGTATGGGAACCATTTTACAGGAAATGGGACTTATGCCCGGAGAGCAACCGGAAAAATGGAACATCTCTCATCCCGACGAAATACAAAAAATTCACGCCGAATATTTTCGTGCCGGTTCAAATGTGGTAATTACCAACACCTTCGGGGCAAACTCTTTGAAATTTCCCGAAAGCGAGCTTGAAGAAATAATACGCACCGCAATTGAAAACGCAAAAATCGCAAGAGATACATCAAATACTTCTCAGGAAAAGTTTATTGCCCTTGACATCGGTCCCACAGGCAGGCTTCTTGCCCCCTTCGGGGATTTTGATTTTGAGGACGCCGTTTCCGTCTTTTCAAAAACCGTTAAAATCGCCGCAAAATACGGCGTTGATTTAATATTCATCGAAACCATGAACGACAGCTACGAAACAAAGGCGGCGCTTCTTGCCGCAAAGGAGAGCTGTGACCTTCCCGTATTTGTTTCAAATGCATACGGCGAGGACGGAAAGCTTATGACAGGAGCCTCCCCCGAGGCAATGGCGGCAATGCTTTGTTCAATGGGTGCAGATGCAATCGGAGCAAACTGCTCACTCGGTCCAAATCAGCTTAAAGATGTTATAAAACGGTTGCTTTCTTCATCAACCGTTCCCGTACTCTTTAAGCCAAACGCAGGACTTCCCGTGTCCAAAAACGGGAAAACTGTTTTTGATGTTGCTCCCGAAGAATTTTCAACTGCCGTAGCGGAGCTTATAAAAGAAGGCGTTTCTGTTATCGGAGGCTGTTGCGGAACAACTCCCGAATACATACGGTTGCTTGCCGAAAAAGCCGAAAATTTACACCCTGCTTTAAAAACTCCCGAAAGAAAAACGGTTGTTTCTTCTTACACTCATTGCGTCGAATTCGGAAAATCTCCTGTTTTAATAGGAGAGAGAATAAACCCCACGGGAAAGAAAAAATTCAAAGAGGCACTCAGAAATTCCGATACGGAATACATATTAAACGAAGGTATTCGCCAGCAGAACGCAGGCGCTCACATCCTTGATGTAAACGTGGGACTTCCGGAGATAGACGAATGTGCAATGCTTAAAACCGCCGTTTGCGAGCTTCAGGCAGTTATTGATTTACCCCTTCAGATAGACACATCGGACAGTATTGCAATGGAAACGGCTCTTCGCAGATACAACGGAAAGGCACTTATCAACTCGGTAAACGGCAAAGCCGAAAGTATGGAAAAGGTTTTCCCTCTCGTCAAAAAATACGGCGGTGTCGTTGTTGCTCTTACCCTTGACGAAGCCGGAATTCCCGAAACGGCCGACGGAAGAGTTGAAATTGCAGAAAAAATCCTTAAAACCGCCAAAGCTTACGGCATTGACAAGTCCGACATAATATTCGACACTCTTGCCATGTCCGTAAGTGCAGACAAAAACGCCGCCAAGGTCACTCTTGAGGCACTTAAGAAAATCAGGTACGAATTAGGAGTAAATACCTCTCTCGGCATATCCAATATTTCATTCGGGCTTCCCAAAAGAGATGTTATAAACAGCGAATTTTTCGCCGCCGCATTGGAAAACGGTTTATCGGCGGCGATAATGAACCCCTTTTCATTTGATATGATGAAAACCTATTACGCATACAATGCTCTTCACGGATACGACGAAAATTGCAGTAATTACATTGACTTTATATCCTCTTATACGGATACCGAGCCGCAAAAAACCGTGTCGGAAAGCAAGACCTCTTCCGATGATGGCGATTTAAAATCCGCCATAGAACACGGCCTTAAGGAAAAGGCATCGGAGCTTACAAAAGACCTTCTTAAAGTTGCCGAGCCTCTTAAGATTGTCACGGAGCATATTATTCCATCACTTAACAAAGTAGGTGACGGCTTTGAAAAAAAGACGGTATATCTGCCACAGCTTTTAATGAGTGCAGAGGCGGCAAAATCCGCTTTTGAGCAGATAAAAAGCGCAATGCCCGAGGGTAAAAAAGCCACGGGATTTAAAATTGTTCTTGCAACCGTCCACGGCGACATTCACGACATAGGCAAGAATATAGTCAGGCTTTTGCTTGAAAACTACGGCTTTGAGGTCTTTGATTTGGGAAAGGATGTACCTCCCGAAAAAATTGTTGAAAAAACAATAGAGCTGAACGCTCCCCTTGCGGGACTTTCGGCATTGATGACAACCACCGTGCCTGCTATGGAGGAAACCATTAAGCTCTTGAGAAAGAACGCCCCGTGGTGCAAGGTAGTGGTCGGAGGTGCAGTTTTAACAAAAGAATACGCCGACAGCATAGGTGCTGACAAGTACGCAAAGGATGCTATGGAAACCGTTCGCTACGCCCAAAGCTTGATGTGATTAACGAAAATACGCGCATTTGAATGGGGAGATAAAATATGAAAGAAAATGATTGGAGATTAACAAACCAAAAAAATTACTTGTACAAAAAAGAACTGATCAAAGGAAAATATATTCCTTATAAAGAAGGTTGGGTGCATGATCATTGTGCATTCTGTTCAGAGAGAATAGATGAAAAAACATCAATAGCATATTCCACCACGGACAGATATCATTGGATATGCAAAGAGTGTTATAATGATTTCAAAGAAACGTTTAAGTGGACTGTTAAAAAATAGGTGAAAAATTTTTCTTATAAATAACAAAACCCTTTCCGAAAAGTCCGGAAAGGGTTTTGTTATAGGCATATTATAAAAGTGCAAATACCTTTATTGCTGCCTTAACATCTTCATAAATTCCATTGGCAGCGGCGACATGAATGTCATGATAAAAGCTTTTATCCTCTAAAGCTTCAACAGCCTTTGCTCCTGCCATAGCCATATATGTATAATAGTTTATCTTTCTTACGCCGTTCTTGATAACCTTAACATAATCCTCGGGGCTTACACCGCTTCCGCCATGCATAACAATGGGAACATCAACGGTTTTGTTAATCTCCGCAAGTCTGTCAAAGTCAAGCTTCGGCTTTTTAAGATATACGCCGTGAGCTGTACCAAAGGCACAAGCAAGGGCGTCAATACCTGTTGAATCAACAAATTCTTTTGCTTCGGCAGGCTCTGTATAAATACTTTCCGCTCCGCCTTCCGCACCTGATTCTCTTGCTCCCATAGAACCGATTTCACCTTCTACCGAAGCACCTGTTTTCTTTGCAAAAGCAACAGCTTCTCTTGTATTTGCAAAGTTTTCTTCTTTTTCATAAGCCGAGCCGTCATACATAACAGATGTAAATCCAAGCTCTAAACCGCGCTTAACATAATCAAGGTCTGTACCATGGTCCAGATGAACGCAAACCGGAACCTTTGCTCTCTTTGCGTATAAAAGCATAAGGGGAGCAATCTCTTCCATATTGCAAAGTCCCATTTCCTCATGAACCTGTGCGTGCATAATGATTACAGGCTGGTTAAGCTCCTCTGCCGCTCTCATTATTCCCTGCATACTTGCAAGGTTGGGAGTGTTGAATGCACCAACCGCGCACTTTTTCTCCTCTGCGATTTTAAGAATTTCTTTAAGTGTTACTAACATATTATCTCCTATCCGCCGTTCCGCATCGGCATATATAAAACTTTTGCACACGGAAATTTTACAAAAGTCTGATTATTTTTCCAAAAATGTAAATTTAATGTTGCATACCTTTTCTTCATCGGGATTTAAAAATTCCAGAAGTCCCTTTTCCCTTGTAACCGCTCTGCCGTCGGGATAACAGTTCCCCGGCTCAAGTCCCAAAACATAGTCGTACTCTCCCATCATCTTCCATTGGGTAAAGCATTTAAGCTCACTTGTGTCAAAGGAAATTGCAACGCCCTTTTCTATATCCTTATTGAATATTGAAACAGTGGGCTTTTCCGAAAACTTATAATAAAAGCATTGCTCCTCATAGCCTCTTTGAGGCCTTTCCATAACAAGGCGTGTATCTATTCCCGTTTCTGCATTCTTGTCCCTCGGTGCAACCTCCCCTTCCGGGAAGGAAAGCTCGGCATTTTCCGAAAGCAGGGGATAACCCATATTACAATGATACAAAACCTCTATGGGGCATCTGTCGGAGCCTTTGTTTATTATTCTGTCCTCAAGGTATATCTCATTTTTGTCAAGAGGACATATATACTCTCTTTCAAGAACAAGCTTATGGGAAAACAAAACTGCATCTCTTACGGTTGTCTTAATAATAATTTTATTATCCTCTATGTAATAATTAACGCTTTCGCACGGCATATTTGAAATTGTTCCGTGCATATAAAGCTCCTCGCCGTCGTCCGTGCAGGGAACACCGACGGATGTAAGTCCGCAGGTTGTGAAAAATCCCGCAGTAAAAGAATTTAAAAAGCCTGCTCCGTCCTTTTCGTAATACTTGGGTGACACATATCCGCAGGGCGAAAAATATCCCATATTGCTTCCTTTAAAGGTAAGCCTTGATATATCCGCGCATCTGTCAAGGGAAACAAAAAAGTCAAGACCTTTCCCGTTTCTGACATTTAAAACACGCATTCCGTCACCCTTGCCGCCTGTAATGCGATACTCCTCAACACCGTAAATCTGTTTTTCGTTTCCTATATACTTATTCACCGTCAATATCCTCCACAATAGGTCTTACGGCATTATAAATCTTTTTGTATGCCGAATAATTCTTTTCGTAAATTTTTACTTTTTCGGGATTTGGCTTATATGTTTTTCCGTATTTTACAAACTTATCCTTGGCGGAATACAAGTCATCAAACACGCCTGTTGCAACGGCTGTGAGCATACAGGTACCGCAAGCGCCCACCTCCTTTGCATCGGGTACGGTAATTTCTCTTTTAAGAATATCCGCTTTTATATTAAGCCATACAGGTGACGATGCACCGCCTCCCGTTGCATAAATGGTCTGCGGCTTAATTCCGAAGCCTTCAAGGGTTTCGATATTATTCATAATCTCGTATGTAACGCCCTCCATCAAAGCCTTGTATAAATCTATCTCCGTTGTTTCAAGGGTAAGTCCGATTACAGCTGCCTTTGAGCCGTTATCCATATAAGGATTTGCCGCTCCTGCAAAGTGAGGCAGAACAAGAATACCCGTAGGCTCCTCCCCTGTTTTTTTGTCAAGCTCGGCAAACACATTTTTGCCCGATTCATTTGCAAGCTTTGTTTCGTACTGAGCAAAGCAGTCACGGTACCATTTTAATGTTGCACCTCCCGTGAATGAAAGTGCATAACACACATATGTGCCGTCAAATACAAAGGGCACAACGGCATAGCCTTTTTCGTAAAGCTCCTTTGATGTGGGAATACTGTCAAATACAGGGGTAACACACTCAACCGTACCGGTTCCGTCTACTGCCTGTCCGGGGCTGAAAACTCCCGAACCGAGAGCCGCCGCAACCTGGTCATGACAGCCGTTTACTATTTTTACGCTTCCCGAAATTCCCACCTTTTTTGCAATATCCGGAAGCATCTCTCCTGCATATGTTCCTGCAGGAACGGGCTTTGCCATAAGATTTACATCTATGCCTGCGGCTTCAAATATCTCATTGCTCCAGCACTTATCGCGAATATCAAAAGCCATTGTTCTTGCCGCCAGGGAATAATCTATCTGCAACGCTCCCGAAAGCTTAAATACAATAAAGTCCTCCATTAAAAGAACCTTATATATTTTTGAATACACATCCGGCTTGTTGTTTTTTATCCACATAATTTTAGGCAAGCTGAACATGGAATGAGGCTTAACTCCCGCAATTTCAGTAAGCTTGTCCTCTCCGAACTTATCACAAAGATTTTTACACTCCTCCTCGCCTCTCGGGTCGGTATAGAGCATTGAGGGCAAAAGAACATTTCCCTCTTTATCAATTGCGGCAAAGCTTTCGCCAAATGTGGTAACACCGATTGCATCGATTTTATAATTCTTTGCCGTATCGGCAATAACACCGCACACTGACTCAAAAATCACATTGGCATCAAGCTCATGCTCGCCGTTTTTTCTTGTAACATTGTACTCTGTATAAGAATTGTAAACATACTCTCCGCTATCCGTGTAAAGGGTAAGCTTACAACCGGTAGTACCTACGTCCAAACCTCCGATATACATAAATATCACTTCTCCGTTCCGCTTTAAAGCTATATTCCAACGCCAAATCTTCTACAATATATTTCTTGTTATATATTATCACAATAAACATAATTTGTAAATAGCTTTTTACGGAATTTACTTGCTTTTATGCTATACTATGGTATAATTAAGCATTGGAGATGATTTGTATGTCCCTGATTTTATATAACGAAGAACTTCTTGAGCTTATGCGTGACTTTTACACCTTAACCGATATAAGGCTTGTTTTGTACGACAAAAATGACACCGAAATTCTGTCATATCCCAAAACCGAGGTCAGCTACTGCGGATATATGCGGCAAAACAAGGATTTTATCGAAAAGTGTAATATCTGCGACAAGGAATACGAGAACAAGTGCCGAAAAGAAAAAAGGCTGATTGTATACAAATGTCACGCAGGACTGACGGAGGCAATCGCCCCTCTTAAAGACGGTGACGAGGTTTTCGGCTATATGCGTTTCGGTCAGCTTGCAAACATTAACGACAAAGAAAGCTATCGGAAAAATCTTGCCGAATTATATTCAAAATACGGCTTTGACGAGGATCTTCAGATTATGCTTGACGCCGTAAAATATAAGTCCACCGAGCAGATATATGCCGCCTCTAAAATTCTTGAAGCAATTACCGGCTATATTCTTTTAAAACAAATGGTGCGCCGTCAAAAAGAAAATCTGCTAATCAAAATTGAAGGCTTTATTGATGCTCACATCGGCGAAAAAATAACCGTTGACCGACTGTGCAAAGAGTTCGGCGTAAGCCGTACCCGCCTTTACGAGCAGACCTCTGCAATCGGAGGCATTGCCTCTTTTATAAAACGGAAAAAGCTTATTGCGGCAAAGGATTTAATCGCAAATCACAACCGCTCCATATCCGAAGCGGCAGAGCTTGCAGGCTTTGACGACTACAACTACTTTTTAAGGATATTCAAAAAAGAATTCGGCATAACCCCGAAAAGTCTTAAAACACAGTAAAACTTACATAGCAAAAATTGCCCCACGGAATTTCCGTGAGGCAATTTTTATATTTTCAGCTTCAGTCTGTCCGTGCTGTGCTCAAGAAGCTTTTTCTTTCGCCTGCGTTTTATAAATATAAACAGAAAAACCAAAAGGGCAATTAAAAGCATTATGCCGATAATAACAAATATCATTGTCATACTTTTTTCGCCGTAAATCACACATAATGTACCGTGATACCCCTCCATGGTAAACTTTACATATTTACCTCTTTCTTTTGTTTCAAGCTCCTGCCAGCCGTTCGCCGTCCTTTGGAGAACTCTTGCATCCATACCGTCCTTATTCAAAAGTCTTACATCAACCTTTGATTTTTCTCCCAGAGAGGTATTTATAAGCTTTACCTCCACAACCTTACAATCCGCTCCTATGGGAGCATTGGAGGGCAGTGCCTCCTCCGAATCGGTAATATGAAGAATTACACCGTCTTTAAACTTACCCTCTGCAAGTCCAACCGCCAGCTTTCCGTCATATTCCTCGCTTGAAACGGTGGTAACCCACGGCTTGTACACGGCATTTAAGTCTATATCTCCCATTACGGTATCGGTTTTAAAATCCTCCCAGACTCCAAATTCCTTTTCCTTATCGGGAATATCGGGAAGTGATATTAAAGATGTGCTTTTTCCGTATTCCACGTCACGGGATTCCATAATATTTCCGTCAACAATAAAGTTAATTCTGAAGCTTATAAATCTTGAGGGTATTCCGTCGATTTTTCTTAATTCGTCATATGTTATGGGATGTGCTTTTCCGTTATAGCTGATTGAATCTATGCCTCCTGCGTCACATTCGGTAAATCTGCAATTTTTAATCGTTGCTTTGTTTGATGCATCACCTGCAACGGCACCCACAAACTCGTCGCCCTCGGGGATTGCTATTGCACAGCAATCGGAAAGCGTGGTAGCATAACCTGCAATTCCGCCTACATACTTTTTGCCTTTTGCTGAGGATTTTGAACAGCTTTTTCTCACAGATGATTTTGACATACCGGCAATGCCCCCTGCATAGTTTCCCTCTGTGCTTTCGACAGTATTGTAATTTTCGCAAAGGAAAACCGTTCCCATATTCATCTTGCCAACCACTCCGCCGGCACACTCTTTTTTCGCCGTAACCTTGCTGTCGTTTACGCAGTTTAACAAAATGGATTTTGTTTTGTAGGTAAAGTTCAAGCCATCAGGCTTCTCGGTTTCGTCCTCGGGGTCAAGAGAATGTTCTATTGCCATAAGTCCGGCAATGCCTCCTGCATTTTTATCGGCAAAAACCTCACCGCTGTTTATACAGTTTTCTATTTTTCCCTGTTTTGCACTGTAAATTTCTTCTTCGGACACATCTTCAATAATATCGCCCAAATCAGGTGACATTATTTTATCCAAAGAATCCGATATGTCACGGGCATTGTTACTTAATGTCTTAACAATATGATTAAACTGATTGCTGATTTCCGTCAATCTTGCGGACATTTTTCCGCTTGCAGATTTAACGGTATTTCCTATATTCTCAATATTATCTGATACAAGAGAAAGAGAATCGAACAAGCTTTTGCCCATTTCCTTATAATCATCCCCAAGCTTTACAAATTTCAAAGGTCCTGCGTTTGAAATCATATCCGCAATACTCTTTACCGAGTCCATCGCACCCGTAAGAATATCTGCCGCATCGGACAAATGCCTTGCAGAGCTTTCGATTTTTTCAAACGCCGTCTTAAACTCCCCTTCGCCCTCATCCTTAAACAAATCCTTAAGAGGTTCAATCGCTATCGATAAATCGTTTACCCCTGTTTTAAAGGACTTCATCGCCGAAGCAATATCATAAAACGCATCCGTAAGCTTTGTTACGGCTTCGTATATGTCCACAATCTCAATATTTGTCACCGATATAAGCTTAAGTATGGCATCGGATATTTTGTCAATCGCCTTTACAGATAATTCAAAGGAATCTTTTATTACCCTTATTTGCTCCACTATTTGAGGAATTCTCTCTATAAGCTCTTTAAAGCTTTCCGGCTTTGTTGTAAGCAAGGTTTCAAGGCTTTCAAGTGCTTCTTTAACAGCTTTTTTAGCATCGGAAATCTCTCCGAAAGCTTTTTGCAGCTGTTCAAGTGCCTGTTGTGCACCGGCTCTGTCGCTTATGCTTATGGCGTTTTCAAGAAGATTTAAAGCCTTTCCCACACCCTTTGAAGCATCGGACAAGCCTTTAAAGCCTTTTGTTATCTGCTTAAGGGACTCCTGAAGGGTATCATAGCTGTCCTTCATATCAACGGAAACATCTTTTATTGTTCCCGCTGCATCCGATAATTCTTCAAGTGCCACCGACAGGGTATCGCTTGCCTCCGACAAACTGTCAAACACATCCTTCGATTGGTCAATTGCATCTGAAAGCACCGCCGCTTTTGCGTTAATTTCGCTTAAATTGTCATCTGCAAATTCCGAGGTTTTATCAAGAAGGGTATGAGCATTGTCCCCTGCACTTCTTGCATTTTCGGAAAGCTCTTTTAGCTGTCCGTCAATATCGTTTACCGAGCTGTCGGTTTCGGAGATGAACAAATTTATCAAATTTGTAAGCTTGTCTATTTCTCCGTCAACAGAATCAAGAGAAGCCGTCAAGCCGTCTTTATCCTCGGATAAGACAAAATAAGGCTCTGTCTGTCCGGCAATACCGCCCACATCTTTTTTGCCCATAATCTCGCCGAAATTCTCGCACCCTAAAATATAGCCTGCCTGTCTGCCGGCTATTCCGCCTATATTATAACCGATGTGCTTATAACCGACTTTTCCGTGATTTTTACAACCGCTGACTATTCCCGTGGTATAACCGCAGATACCTCCGCAGTCCGTATGAGATGAGAGGAAAACTTCTTCTTTATCCTTATCCTCCGACTCTATAATATCATCAAACGTTGAATCTAAGTCAATGTCAATATCGGAGATATTAAAGGCGTCATCCTCTTCCTTTGTGCTTATTTCGCCTTTGTTTTCACAGTTTAAAATAAGTCCGCCGTTTTTACCCGTTATACCGCCTATAAATGTACTTCCGTTTATGTTACCTTCAAATGAAGAATCGGAAATTCTTCCGCCGTCCTTGTTCTCGCCTGCAATTCCGCCCACCTTTGAATCGCCGTTTACATCGCCGAAGAAGATACAGCCTGTAATCATTCCGCTGTTTTCGCCCGCAATACCGCCGACCGAGCTTTTTGTGCCGTCGGGCTTAACACTTCCCGAAACAATAATGTTCTTTACCTCCGCTCCGCTTCTTACATATCTGAAAAGTCCCATTGCGGAGCCGGCTTTGGTTACGGACAAACCCGAAACAGTATGCCCGTTTCCCTCAAACTTTCCGCCGAATGTGGGTATGGGAGAAAACTCTTTTCCGCCCAAATCTATATCACATTCAAGTATAGCGGATATGCCGTCCGAAAATGTGTCAAGGGTACATTTCTTGGAAAATTCGATTAAATCCTCCGCACTTTCTATTGTATAGGTTTTGTTGTCGCCGAATACGCCTACGCTTAAGGTACAGGCAAGTATACAAATCAAAAGAAACAGAGATATTATTCTTTTACTCATCTGCCTGCACCTCCTTTTGGATGGCGTCAAGCTCCAAAGGTGTCGTGTCGCTTATATCTTTGTCCTTCTTTTTCCCGATTTTGGGAAGTTCAAACTTTGTCTTTTCGATAATTTTATCTCCCAGAAGCAAAAGCTGAGGCAGAATACAAAGCACAAGGAACATAGATATAAGCGTTCCTCTTCCGAGGCATATTCCGATTGAGGAAATAGACGCCTCGGAGGACAAAAGTCCGATTATTATTCCTGCCGATGCAAGTATTGTTCCCGATGTTAAAATCGTAGGAAATGCCAATGATATCGCTTCCGTTATAGCCTCTTTGGGTTCAAGCGTTTGTTTCATCTCCATATATCTGTTTGTAATAACGATTGCATAGTCGATATTTGCGCCCATCTGTATGGAGCTTACCACAAGGTAGCTTAGGAAGAAAATCGGATCATTTTGCAATGTGGGAAACGAGAAGTTTATCCATACGCTTCCCTGTATTACAATTATAAGTATTATGGGTATCGCTCCCGAACGGAAGGTAAGCAAAAGCACAAGCATTACGAAAAGCACCGACAAAATACTGATAAGAATGTTATCATCACCGAAGGTAGATGACAAATCCCTGCAGTTGGTGGAATTTCCGGCAAGATAAGTGTTTTCTCCGTAATACTTACCGGCAGACTCCTTTACCCTGTCCAAAAACGCATAGGTTTCGGGACTTTCGTCGGGCAAATCCGTTTCCATTACAAGACGGCTGTAGTTTTTGCCCACAAGCTGTTTTCTTCCGTCCTCCAACTTGTCATGTATTTCGTTTATTTTATCGTTCATACTGCCGCCCAAGGAAAATGTTCCGTTCTGCACCTGTTCATAAACATAGTCAAACATATCAATAAGAGGAACACCGAACTTGTCTATTCCCCCTATTACTTTGCCGTAATTTTCCTGATTTAAGGCATATGCCGAATACAAAAGCCTTACCTTCTCAACATCCACATCGGTGATTTCCGAAAACTGCTTGGGTGTCAGCTTATCGGCAACGGCGTAATCATCAACAACCTTTACTCCGGCAAGACCTTTTACCTCTGTTGTTTCGGGGAAATCCTCAAGGTCCTTGATAAGAGCCTTTTCCTTTTCATAATCCCCTACAGGGACTAGAATTGCAAGGTTGTTACTGCTTTTAAAGGTTTCCTTTATCATTTCGTTGGCAATCTGATTTTCGTTTTTGCTGAATGTAACCAAATCCTTTGTACTGTAAGCATACGGACATTGGTGCGAAACAAAGAAGGATGCAACCACAACCACTAAAAAAACGCACGGCAATATAAAGCGCAAGCGGATTACAAGCTTACCCCAGCCTGTGATTTTAGGCACAAAGCTTTTGTGATGAGTTTTGTCTATAAGCTTGCTAAACGACATCAGAAGTCCCGGCATAAGTGTAAATACACATATTATGCTGAAAATTATCGCCTTGATTAAAACTATTCCCAAGTCAAAGCCTATACGAAAATGCATAAATGTCATTGCCACAAGGCCTGCAAGAGTGGTAAGACAGCTTCCGGCAACCTCCGGTATCGCCTTGCTCAACGCCGCAATTACCGCTTCTCTTTCGTTCTTGGTTTCTCTTTCCTCGGTGTATCTGTGACATAAAATTATGGCGTAGTCAATGGCAAGAGCAAGCTGCAAGACAATAGCAACAGAGTTTGATACAAAGGATATTGTACCGAATAAAAAGTTTGTCCCTTTATTTAAAAGCGCTGCCGCCAGAAATGTAATCAAAAGAGTTGGCACTTCCATATATGTTTTTGAGGTAAGTATAAGCACGCCCACTACAATAAGGCAGGCAACGGACATAACGATCCCCATTTCTCCCGCAAGACGTTTTGAAGAAGAATCCCCAAGCTCTACGGATTTATATATGTCGTAATCCTTAAGCTTTTCCGTGATTTGGTCAAGGGCGACGGAGCAACGCTCATCCTTTGTGTCCCCTGCAAAGTTAACGGTAAACAATGCCGACGAATTGGCGTAATGCTTTTCTGTGTCATCAAAATCCACACTTTTTACACCGTCAATTTCTCTTATCTCCTCCGCTATTTTCTCGGCATCGGGATAAGCAATATTATCCGCCATAATTCTTCCCGTGGCATAGGTGGTAAATTCACTTTCCATTATTTTAATGCCCTGTCTTGTTTCCGAATCCTCGGGAAGATAGTCGGTAAGTATATTGTTTACGCTGACCCATTTGGATGTAAAAAGGCTTAATATAACGAAAACAGCGTACACAAAATAAATCACTTTCCGTTTATCAACGATGAAAGCGGCTATCTTTTCAATTAATGTTCGCTTTTTTCCTTGCTCTCCCATAGGTCACACCTGTATTTTCAAAAAAATAATTGACAAATGTCAATAAATAGATTATTATATAGTTATTATAAGGTATGTTCAATAAAAACGCAATACTCAATTATACATACATCTGACTTTTATTCAACACACTTCATATATTTTGTGCAATAATTTTAAAGGAAGTGAAACTATGAATCAGGAAGACAGACGGGTAAGAAAAACCAAAAGGGTGCTTGCAGAGAGCCTTGCCGCCCTTCTTCAAAAAAAGCCCCTTAAAAGCATAACCGTAAGGGAGCTTTCAGACCTTGCGGACATAAACCGCGGAACATTTTATCTTCACTATAAAGATGTATATGATATGGTAGAACAGATTGAGAACGACATACTTGAAAAAGTTCGGACCATTATCACAAGCTATGAGCATAACACGGATAAACGAACATTTCTGGTTCTTTTATCTAAGCTTTATGAGCTGCTTGCCGAAAACGCTCCCCTTGCAAGATGTCTGCTCAGCGAAAACGGAGATTTTGCTTTTGTTGCAAAGCTCAGGGCAATTATGCAGGAAAAATGCTTTGCCGATGTTTATAAAAGACTTGATATTATTGACAATGAAAACTTTGTGTTCTTTTATCACTTTATCGAAATGGGATGTATCGGCATTTGCGAAGCATGGCTTACGAACGGACTTAAAGAAACACCGGAGGAAATCGCCGCAATCACCGAGGATTTAATTCATAAAGGTGCCGCCGCGGTTGTGCAGATTTAGTAAGGCACAGACTTTATGAATGGAAAATGGAAAATGGAAAATGGAAAATGGAAAATGGAAAATGGAAAACGGAAAATGGAAAACGGAAAACGGAAAATGGAAAACGGAAAATGGAAAACGGAAAACGGAAAATGGAAAACGGAAAATGGAAAATGGAAAATGGAAAATGGAAAATGGAAAATTATTGTTCAAATTCGACCAAGGGGCGCACCTACCGGATGTTCCGTGTGGTTCGTCGTAGGGGCTCCGCTTGCTGAGCCCGTCCGAAAAATTTGGCGGAAAAGGCGAACCCTTCAGTCGCCTTCGGCGACAGCTCCCCTTTAAAAAAGGGGAGCCTATGCGGGGTACCAAGGGGCGCACCTACCGGATGTTCCGTGTGGTTCGTCGTAGGGGCTCCGCTTGCTGAGCCCGTTTTTATTTCACCGTTTTCACCGGCACCCATCGCCCCTTGCCAATGGGCGATACAAATTAAGGGACAAAATCGCATTGCGATTTTGCCCCTTAATTTTGCTTTTTTATTCTTCCTCCTCGTATAACTGACTTTCCACATCAAAGTAGTTCAAGGTTTTAAGTGCCTTAATGGCACTATCAAGATAATCATCATCGGGGAACGGCCATGAAAATCCCAACCTGAATAAAACATTTGCCGTAAAGGTGTTGTCTGTTTCAACTGCGTGAAATCCCGGCTTATCATAAGCCGCAAGACCATTCAGCAAGGCATTCATCTTCGGGTCACCCAACATCTTATTATATATTACATAGTAATCCTTATCCTCCATGGTTTTAATCTCTACGCCGTTTCGGTTGCAGGCATCAATGACCTTCATTTCGTCAAAGCCGTATCTGTTATCTGCATTAAATGCCGTAAACATATCATTTGTGGTTGCAAGAAGCACAACCGCCTTTGCAGTACAGTCAATAGGTGAAAATCTCATTGGGTCTATCATATGATTTATGGGACATAGCTTAAGCGTTGCAAATCCTCTTATGCCCTGCATAAACATATTTGTATTAAAATTCATCTGGAACTCACCGTCGCTGTGACGACCCATAAGGTTACCTACTCTGATAATCTTTCCTCTTAACCCCTCCTTGATGGCATCAAGCATTTTATGCTCGGCATTAAACTTTGAAATACAATATTTATTGTCCATTGAATCAACCATAAAAAGCTCGTTTTCATACATCTTAAGATGTCTTTTATAGGTTTCATCCGTGTGAATACCCGGAACGGAGGTTGTGGAAATCTGAACAAGCTTTTTGTTTCTGTCCTTACATATTCCAATCAGGTTTTCAACTCCGTGAACATTTATTTTGTCCAGAATATCGCTTGTGACAAAATGCTTTACGCAAGCGGCACAGTTTATTACCGTGTCAAACGGTACATCCTTTAATTCCTCGTCCAAGGTATCCTTTGTAATATCCGTATCAATTACAAAAATTTTCTTATCAAAAAGCTCTTCAAAGGTATCATCAAAGTAATACATAAGCATCATTTTAAGCCGACTCTCTGCACTTTGGGTGTGGTCATGTCGGATAATACAATAAATATTACCCTCATCCATATCTATAAGCTCTCTTAAGATATGCATACCCAAAAATCCGCCTGCACCTGTTAAAAGCACATTTCCGAGCTTCTCCCTCTTAACCTCGCTTACATATTCCATTGTGTTATACTTTAACATTTCATAGCGATATTCGCTTCTGTCATCATCAATAGTCTTTTGGGATTTCTGCTCCTTTGCCATTCTGTTGCTCTCGATAAACTTCGCAAGAGCCTCCGGGGTTGAATTATCAAAAACATCTCCGTACTCAACTTCAATTCCCTTTGACATAAGATTCATGGTAACCTTTGAGGCGGAAAGTGATGTTCCTCCAAGCTCAAAGAAGTCATCATCAACAAAACACTCGTCTATATCAAGGATTGTTTTGAACATCTCGCAAATGTCCTCTTCAAGAGATTTTTTAGGTGCTCTTCCCTCCCTCTTTTTACGAGTATTTTCAGGCTTCGGAAGCTTACTCTTGTCAATCTTTCCGTTTGGTGTAAGAGGTATCTTTTCAATCTGCATCAAAACGTTGGGAATCATATAATAAGTAAGCTTTGTTTTCATAAACGCCAAAAGCATATCTATATCGATATTTGTTTTTGCAGTAAAGTATCCTGCAAGATAATCTTCTTTACCGTTATTTAAAACCACAACCTTGCTTTGTAATACATTTTCAAAGCTTTTTATTACATTTTCTATTTCATCAAGTTCAATACGAAATCCTCTTAATTTTACCTGATTATCAATTCTGCCAAAGAATTCTATCTCGGAATTTTTATCAATTCTTACAAGGTCACCACTGTGGTATGCAGGCATACCGTTGACCGTAAAAAAGGCAGCCTTTGTCTTTTCGGGAAGCTTAACATAACCCTTGCCCACACATATTCCGCATATAATCAGCTCCCCTGATGCATAGGGCGGCAACGGGTTTCCGTACTTATCAAAAACGAACATCTTAACATTTGCAGGAGGTCTGCCAATTGTAATATTATCAGCGGTTTCAACAACCTTTGTGGCACTGCATATTGTACACTCGGTAGGTCCGTAACCGTTAATAACCTCAATGTCCGGTGAAGCCTTTTTAAGGGCTTCAAGCAATTTGGGAGGAAAGGGCTCTGCTCCCGCAACAACGGATTTAAGATTTGAGGCAGCCTCATAAAATTCAGGGTATGTCAAAAAGTTCATCATAAACGAAGGCGTTGCAATAAGCGACTCCATCGAATGTTCTTTCATCAGCTTGATAAGCGCCAACGGATTATGAATTTCATATTCACTTGCAAGACAGAGATGATTTCCCGAAAACAGAGCCAGATATCTTTCAAAAATTGACATATCAAAGGTTATCGCACTAACCGAAAGACATCCTGCAGGCTGATGATTACTCAAGAAAAATTTAATATCATAGGGCATTGTCTGTATATGGTTTGAAATATTTTCATGGTTAATCATAACTCCCTTTGGTGTACCCGTAGAGCCTGATGTATATATGCAATATGCAAGGTCATCAAGAGAAACCTCAAGTTCGGGGCGTGTATCGTCACCGTCCTTTAAAAGCTCCTCAACCGTCAATGTCTTATATGGCTTATCCTCTGCAAAAAGCTCCGGTCTGCCTGCCTTTATCTTCTCTGTTGTAATAACAACAGGACTGTCTGCATTGGTAAGACAATAATCTATTCTGTCATCAGGGTATGAAGGAATCATGGGCAGAAAAGCACCGCCGGCTTTCATAATACCCATTTCGGTTATGCATACCTCCACTTCTCTTTCAAGTATCATACCGATAATCGGATTATGCCCAAGGGATTTTTTAATGAGTGCATTTGCCACTATATTTGACTTGTCATTAAGCTCCCCGAATGTAATGGTTCTTCCGTTTGCAGAAACAGCAGGCTTTTCGGGTATTGCTTTTGCAATATCGTAAAGCTTCGTATAAATGGGAACACGCTCATATTCCATATCGTTATCATCAAGGTCCTTCATAAGCTCTTTTCCCTTTTCCGACAAAATGGAAATATCTTTTAAGTATTCGCACTTAACTGCGTTTTCCGCCGCCGTCAATATACTGTCAAGCAAAGAGCTTATAAGCTCTTTATTAAACATATCGCCGCGGTAATCCGCCACAAGCTTAAACTTGCTCTTTTCCTCATACACATTGATTGAAACAGGAGCCTTTGCACCTATTCCCGGAATAGGCAAAAGCTCGGCAGGCTCTCCGCAAAGGGAATCAAATGTAAAGTTATCGCCCTGATATATAAATATTATATCGGATTTTACGCCGTATTCTCTTGATATTTCCGCAAAGGAATATATATCGTTTGCCATTGAATCCATCATCTGATTTCTTACAGCCTCAATAAACTCAACCGTCTTTTTCTTTCCGTCGGGATAGGTAATCACGGGAAGGGTCTTTACAAGCATGGTAACGGAATCGGAAAGTCTTGAATCCGATCGACCATTATAGATTGTGGTATATACAACCTCGTCCCTGTATAAAAATCTGCTGAGAACAACGCTGAATACACCATTAAAGAAAGCGTTTTCGGTAAGACCGTTTTTGTCACAGAAATCCTTTACAAGAGAAGCTTTATATTTGCTTTCCATTGAAACCACACCTGCCGTGTTTTCTTTGCTTTCAGGTGCCTTCTGCGGCATACATTGAGAATCACAACCGGACAAAAGCTTGCTGTAATACTCCTTTGCCTTATCATAGCTTTCACTCTTGCGAAGCTTCTCCTCACTTAATGCCGCCTCAAAGCCTGTGTAGCTTTCCTTCTTTATCTCTTCGCCCATATATGCCCTTGTAATATCCTTAAGCAAGATAACCTCCGAGGTTCCGTCGCTTATTATATGGTGTAAGTCCATAAAGAGATAATTTTCTTTTTCGGTGCTGTATACAGAAATTCTGTAAAGGGGAGCTCCGAAAAGCTCAAACGGTTTAATAAGGTCACTGTAATCAGGGGCATCATTACACTCATTAACAGTTACCACAGGTTCTGAATCATCATTTCTCAACGCCAAAATATCTCCTGTCTTATTTGACGAAAGCTGCATTTTTATATACGGATGGGCATTGATGGCAGTTTTTATCGCCCCTTCAAGGCGTTTTATATCAATGCTTTTTGAAATCCTTAAAAGCACCGGAATGTTATAAAGCGTACTTCCCGGATTTGCCATACTCTCAACCATAATTCCCTGCTGGGTATAGGTCAGGGGGTATGCCGAAAGAAGCTCAAAGGTTTCTTGACCCGCCGCTTTTGAAACAAAGTCTTCAAGCTTTTTTATCGTGTTATTTTCTTTTAAATCGGAAATCTTAACTGTAATATCAAAAGCCCTGCTTATATCCACATTAAGCTTAACCGTACCAACAGATGTAAGTCCTGCTCTGTATAAATCTGTTTCAATTCCGAAGCTTTTATGCCCCAGCGTTTCCGAAACAATGTCAAAAATCTTCTGCTGAAGCTCGTTCTCGGGAGGCGTTACATCCTCCGCCTTAACCTCGGGAACGGGAAGTGCCTTTTTATTTACCTTTTGGTTTTGGTTAAGAGGGATTTTTTCTATCTGCATTGTGACCGCAGGAACCATATAAGGAGGCTTTTCTGCCATAATAAAGCTTTCAAGCTCGGGAATGGAAATTTCCTCATCGCTTACCACATACGCCGCAATAAACTTACCGCCGTTTGCATCGTCAAACGCCGCAACGGTTGCGTCCTTTATTCCTTTAAATCTTCTGATAACCTCCTCCACTTCCGTAAGCTCAACACGGAAGCCTCTTATCTTAACCTGTGCGTCACGCCTTCCCACAAACTGAATATTTCCGTCACACAAAAATCTTACCACATCGCCTGTCCTGTAAATTCTCTTATATTCGGGATTGTCCGAAAATGGGTTTTCAATATAAGACTCTGCCGTTTTGTCGGGACGGTTTAAGTATCCGCCCGTGACATGCTCACCTGAAATCCACAATTCGCCCGAGGCACCCGGCGGTAATAGTTTTCCGTTTAAATCAGTTACATATAGCTTTACATTATCAACCGCTTTTCCAATAGGAATATCGTTATAGTATTTATCAACTTTAAATCCCGTTGCCAGAATTGAACCCTCTGTGGGGCCGTATAAGTTGTAAAGCTCATAATCCGCAGGAGGATTAAGGGGTGTCAGTTTTTCACCTGCGACAGAAAGATATTTTAATGTCTTGGTTCCCTCCATAAGGGCAAACTGCCGTCCAACCTGAGTTGTCATTACGGCATGGGTTATACCCTCTTTGTTAAAGCACTCCTGAAGTGCGATAAGGTCAAGGCGTATGCTCTCGGATATTATATAAAGAGCAGCACCCGATGTTATTGCAGGATACATATCAAAAACATTTGCATCAAAGCCAAAGCTTGCATAAGCCGAGATTTTGGAGCTTCCGTCCATCTTATAAAAATCTCTCTCCCATGCTGCAGTTACCATTGTATTGCTGTGCTTAAACATAACGCCTTTAGGAACTCCTGTTGAACCCGATGTATAAAGCACAATGAACAAATCCTCAGGCATTGGATTTTGAAGCTTTATTTCGCAATCTTTTACATTCAGCACTTCATCGGTCATAATACGCATACCCTTAAAGCTGTCCGTGATTATGCCTTCAAGCTCTGAAGTCGAAATTAAAACCATCGCTCCCGAATCCTCAACCATTAAATTAAGTCTTTCCGGAGGATATGTAGGGTCAAGGGGCAGATATGCTCCCCCTGCCTTCAAAACGGAAAGAGCACACAAAAGCATATACTCACATCTTGGAATGAGTATTCCCACAACCTTATTTTTATCCACGCCGTTTTTACGAAGATATTTTGCAAATCTGTCTGTTATCTCGTCAACCTCTTTATAGGTAAATCTTTTATCTTCAAAAACAAGACATTCGTTATCGGGCGTTTTTTCCACCTGCTCTCCGAAAAGCTCAACAACTGTCTTTTCCTTGTCGTATGCCTTTTCGGTCTTGTTAAATTCGTCGATTTTTTGAACTGCTTTATGGTCTGCAATGCAGACATCATGTATGTATTCGCAGGACAAAAATCCTTCAACCGTTTTGACAAAAGCATCTGCAAAGCCCTCTGCAAATTCATCACTGAACATATCATTTCTGTATCTTAATTGTGCAGTATATGTTTTTTCCCCTGTTTGAAACATCTCAAGTATAATGGGCGTGTTGTAGATACTGTTTTCATCAAACAGCCTTTCTCTGCTTTCCGCAATGCCGGGTATAGGCGCGATGTAATCCGCAGGTCTTCCCTGATATCCAAAGTTTACATCCGCACTCAAATCAAAATCGGCGGCTAACTCCATAAATGAATACAGAGTACGCTTTCTTGACTCTTTAAGCTGAATTGTCTGCTTGTTTAAGAATTCGCAGACCGTCATATTATCTTTTAAATCCGTAACAAACGGCAGAGTTTTTACAATCATACCTACCGTTTTTTTATTTTTCTCGTTTCTGCCGTCAAATATGGTGCTTATAAGAGAAGAATTTTTATAGTTATACTTCGCCGTAACAAAGCCCAATACCACGGTAAAGAACGCAGACTTCGTAAAGCCCGACTTTTCTTTTAATTCATTAAATTTTATGTCATCTATGTCAAATTCACGGAATAATTCCTTCTGACATGCCACATCGGAATGCATATCCCTGAGAGGCAGTGAATCCGTTTCGCAGTCTGCAAGCAAACGGCTGTAATACTCCTTTTCCTCTGCATAAGCCTCGGTATTTTTATTTTTCTGTTCATCCTCAACTACGGCAAACGGGTCATATAAATATTCATCAGGATTTACCTCTTTATCAAAATAAAGCTTATTTATAACATCCGAAACAATTCGGTAGGTAAAGCCGTCAAACACAGTATGGTGGGTACCGAAATGAAGATACTTTCCCGAAGGAGTAACATATATTTCATACAAATAAAGCCGGTAATCATGGAGTCTGACCATTCCTGCAAAGGTCTTTCTCTTTTCCTCATACTCGTCATCATTTAAAGAGAAAATCGGCACAGTATATTCATAATCTTCGCTTATCCTTTGGGCAGGCATTCCATCATCGCCCGACACAATTCTTACTCTTGTTGCCGGAATTATCTCAAACATCTTTTCAATGGCATTTTTAAGCTTTTCCACATCTACATCATCAAAAAGCTTAAACAAAACAACTATATTATTGCTCGTAGACTCGGGATTGCTTACGCTATCCATATAGATACCGTTCTGAGTATCGGAAAGGCGGGCTTCTTTAAATAAATTATTCACGTTATCTTCTCCTTTTCATAAGCTTCAACAATTCATTCTTTTCCTTAATATATTTTAATACATTTATCTCAAAAAATCAATAGGACAATCGTATTTTTAATCTGCCCCGCTCTTTGAATTTATTCGTTTAAAATATTCCGTGGGCGACATTCCCGTCTTGTTCTTAAAAAACCTGCTGAATGAATATATAGATGAAAAGCTGAGCCTTTCCGAAGTCTCTGTCGCAGACATTCCCATACACAAATATTCCTCTGCCTTCTTAAGCTTTAAGCTTTGCAAATAGGCTATAATCGAAATATTATATTCCTTTTTAAACAACCTTGAAATATGATATTTGTTATAAGAAAACTGCTTTTCCAGCATTTCAAGGCTTATATCACTTTGGAAATTATTGTCGATATAGCTTTTTATCATAAATATAGGCTCCGGCTGATGTTCTTCCAATCCTTCAAAATCCGTATTCTCGGAAATAAGATATTTTAAAAGCATAAGCATTTTTGCCTTACTTTCCAATCGATACAATGAGGCTTTTTTCTGAAATGTATCTATTACATCAAAAAACAACTCTTTAAAATATTCAATATCCGAAACCTTAAGCATAGGTGACGGAAGCTTTAATATATTTTCCCTTATCATAAGCTTTTCTTCCTCAGTCATATCCTTTTTAAGCTTAAATGATACATATACATAGGGGCTGAAGCCGTCATAGATTGTGTCAAAGTGAATATGAGGCTGGCTTACGCTTATCCCATCAACGGACTCTATTATATGAGGCGTATCGGGAGGAATAAAAACAACGGAATTTTCCTCACAGATATATTCCTTTCCGTAAATCGTAAGCTTCCACCGTCCTTTTTCGATATAAATTATTTCAAAATCAAATATTATTCGTTCCCTTATAATAAAAGGTGCATTTAGACACGAATGCATAGCTACCCTTATATAAGGCGAAAACGAGTTAATGTTCATATTACCAACCCCATGTCAAGATATGTTAAACACATATCAATATTTGCTATTGATTTTACCATAAAAGTTTTGCAAAATCAATATTATAGAAAGGCTGGTGCAAAAAATGTTAAATAACTTATCAGAATTAAAGAATATTAAAAGCAGGTCCATAAGTGCGGAAAACCCAACAGGAGAAAAAGGAAAGGGCGGTATGGCAACCGAAGGAAGAAGTCTGTCCTACGCCCGTGATTTGGGGCAGGGCTGGAAAATTTCACCCTGCATAGCAATCCCTGCAAATACTGCCGTTACATTGGCAGATATATCCGCCATGGGAGCGATAAAGCACATCTGGATAACAGACAGTGCCGCAAGAAGCCGCTCTCTTATACTTCGTATATACTACGAAAATTCCGAATGCCCCTCTGTCGAAGTACCTTTAAGTGACTTTTTCGCCTGCACGGAATACGAAAATTACTCCCCTCTTAATTCTCTGCCTGTATGCGTAAATCCCAAGCGTGCATTTAATTGCTATTGGGAAATGCCGTTCAGAAAAAACTTCAAGCTTACTTTGGAAAATATAACCGATGAAGAAATAATTGTATATTATCAGATAGATTATGAAGAAAAAGAAACAGATAAAAGCCGTGCCTACTTCCACGCACAATTCAGGCGTGTAAATCCCCTTCCTTACAAAGAGTCCTATGTTATTCTGGACAATATAAAAGGAAAGGGTGCATATGTGGGCACTTATCTTTTTTGGGGTTCAAACAACAAGGGTTGGTGGGGAGAAGGAGAAATAAAATTCTATCTTGACGGCGACAAGGATTTCCCCACAATTTGCGGAACGGGAACCGAGGACTATTTTTGCGGCTCCTATAACTTTGACACAGGCGGTAAATATCAGGAATTTACCACCCCATACAGCGGTCTATCCAAGGTTATAAGAGGCGACGGTCTTTACAATTCTCAACAAAGATTTCAAATGTATCGGTGGCATATTCAAGACCCCATTTATTTTGACAAGGATATAAAGGTCACAATTCAGGCGCTGGGTTGGAGGTCGGGAATGAGATATCTGCCACTTCAGGACGATATATCCTCTGTTGCCTTTTGGTATCAGGACACAATATGCGACACATTCCCCATCTTACCCGACAAGGACAGCCTTGAAGTTATATAGCAAAAGGGGACGGTGCATTTTGCACCGTCCCCTTCTGATAGAGATGTTTAGTTTTTAAATGTTCCGGCTCGGTCAAGAATAACCAAAATCCTGAGCATTTCGTCGGTAAGATTTAATCCGTTTTCATCGCCCTTTAAGAAGCCTTTGTCCACAAGCTTCTGAATTGTTTCTCTTGCCCACTCGGGCATATTGTCATCTATATAGTTATAAATCATGGGATTTGCAAGATTTGCCACTTCTTCCGCAAGCTGTCTTACAGTTTCGGTCAAATCCGCAATTCTGTCATTTAATTCATCATACTGAGTCAATGTTAAATCTCCTTTCTTATCTCCTTGCTTAATATCGTCACCGCTTATTGCTTCCGCAAGCCTTCTTGCAATCTCGGTTGAGCCTACCTCTTTATAGAGCTTTGCATCGGACTCTGTGTCAACAAAGCAAACCTCCAAAAGACAGGCAGGTGCCTTTGTGTTTCTTACCACATAAAGCTTTGAGCCGTCCTTTATGCCTCTGTCGATAAAGCCTAAAGACTTCAGCGCTCCGAGCATTTCACCTGCCGCCGCCACATTTACTCCGCCGTAGGTGTAGGCTTCGCTTCCTCTTCCGCCTCCTGCATTGAAATGAATTGATATAAACAAATCAAGAGGCTGTGCATTTGCAAGCTCGCAAATCTTTGCAAGGTTTTGACTTACAGTCCGGGACTTATCGTCGGTACAATCTATCACGGTATGTCCCGCCTCTCTCAAAAACTCCATAAGAGAATATCCAACCTCACGGGTTTCATTGCTTTCGTTTAAATATCCGACTGCACCTCCACCCACAGTTCCCGAAAGCGTATGACCGCAATTTACTCCGATTATCATAAATCATACTCCTTTCTTTGTATTAAAAAGCACCTTTAATTTTCAAAGGACTGTTGTTTTTGTTTTTCTTCTTTCATTATTTCATCAGCCATTATGGCAGCAGATGTAAAACTGTTGTTTTTCCACCAAGCCGCCACCGTGGTTATCACCATAAAAACCGCACTTACAATCTGGTAAACATCGTTGTCCGCAAAGCTTATGGTGCCTCTTCCGGCAACAGCAAGAATTTGGTTTGCAAGTGCCAGCAAAAGGCAGATGGTTCTTGCTACGGTTCCGGCAGATACCTTCATTTAATTCACCTCCTTATGTAGACTTTTTGTTGTCTTATCCCATAAAAAAGCTTATGCACGCCGCAATAATGGCGGTAATTGCCGCATTTATTATTAAATCATACCTGTGTATCGGTCTTTTTTCTATGTTGCATACACGCTCTATAAGCTCATTTAAATCCCTGCGCATATACTTCATCTCCACCAATATTTCGGCAATGCTTTTTGCTTCCTCCGCCATTTCGTCTATTCGACGGTGAGCGGATTTTACGGACTGCTCCGCAGATGTCAATCTTTCGTAAATTTCCTGTTCGTTCATTTTGAGCATTCCTTTCTTTTCAGAAAGAGCAGTATTTCATCGCTGTTATATAATATAGCAACCCCTGACATATCGTGCGTAAATAATCCGCCTTTTCAGGCGGATCATTTAGGGTTTAATACCCATATTTTGCACTGATTTCCGCATATATCTTTGCTCTTTCCGCCTTATCATTTTCGATGTCACTTTCAAGCAAACGGTTATAATATTCAAGATAAGTCTGCTTCTGAATATTATCGAAGTATACTCCCGCATTTTTAAGATTGCTTTCCCTTTCCTTTATGTCAAGCTCTCTTTCTTCATTAAACGCTTTTCTTTCCGCCTCTTCCTCTGCATTTTTTCTGCTATATGCATCATCATCTCTTTTGATTGCGGCTGAAGCCGAATAATTTGCGTTTTCTCTTGCCCTGTCGTTTGCTTCTGTTTCAAAGCCGTACGCTTTATTATATGCGTCAATCATCTTGCCGACAATATCAACATCTCGGCTGTAAGAGTCTTTGTACCTCTCATACGCCTGCTTTGCAAGCTCGGGAATTACATCGGAGAGTTGTTTTGCATAATACTGATTTGCAAGAGCTCCTGCCGTTGCCGCCGAAGAGTTTACATATCCTCCGGTAAGTGCGGCATAGTTTGCCATTGTGTTTTGGCTTGCCCTCTCTCCCTCTCTTTGATATTTTTCCTTATACGCCTTATATACAGGGTCATCATCGGGATTGTACTTAAACTCTTTTCTGTGCTCAAGGTCGTAAAGCTTATCTTTTATGTCAGAAAAATACTCATCAAAATAATCCTCTGCCATAGCATTGGGAGATTTAACTCCCGACGATCTTGCATAACCCTCCAAAAGTCCGTCCACATCATCCTTATACGCCCACGCTTTATCCTCGCCGTCGATGAAAAGTGTATTAAGAGGCTTTCCTCCTATTAACACCGTGCCGTTTCCGTAAGATAAAGCATCTGCACCTATGCCGTACTTTCCTGCCGCTGCGGCATATTCGTCACTGACTCTTACTATGGGATTTTTGCTCCCCGAATAATAATTCACAAGGCTTTTTTGAATTTCCTTAAGAGGTGCATATGAAACCCCTGCATCCTCATCAACATAGGACGCTTTAATTAAAGGCTTACCTCCTAATGTAACGGTCTTGTCCTGCTCGTTATACCCGATATTGCCGTTTGAAATACCCATATTGTTAAGCGTTGCTCTGATTGCAACATCATCGCCGTGTCGCAATACTTCTTTTTCCGTTTTATCCATATACCTTTCCTCCCAAATAGGCGATAATTTCTATGTCGGAGATGACCGCTTTTCCTACGCCTTCAATCATAATACGAAAGCTTTCGCACTTTTTAAATCTCACGGGAACACGGTAAACCTTATATTTCCCGTCCCCTGCTACGCTTCCGCAATCAGAAAAGTCACCTCCGTCAAATGACAGGGAAATATCCGCTCTGCCGTTTAGCTTCATTCTGATTCTGATATCGGATACTCCTTTAAATTCGGTCATATCATAATTAAAATCCTTTGACACAATACACCAGCTGACATTTTCTTCTCCACCGCAAAGCTTCCACATATTGCCGTCGGCTATTCCGTACAAAACCCCGTCATAGGTACAAAATCCCACAAAGGGAGTGTTGTCCTCCTTTACCCATATATTGGTTTCGGGATTATACACCAACACATCATAACTTCCGTCGGTTTTCACCGAGGATGCATAGTAATGCTTCCCGTCGGTACCGGCTGTGCAAGCCGAATACCTCTCGGTGAGCTGATGTGATATACTGTACGGCTCACCGCCTCCGTAGGCTGAAAAGCCATTGTAAGACAAGAAATACAATATACCTCCTATTTCGCATATGCTTTTGCCGTCAATGCAACCTCCCACAACCTGCTTGGGAATGGAAAAATTAGTTGGCAAATCGCCGTAAATATGATGAATACAGTCACGCTTAAAAGCAACAACCGCAGAACGGTAGCTGCATATTCCGGTAAAGGGTCCCTTTGTTGCTATGTAAGAAAACCAACTGTCATCGGACAAGCCTCTGAAGGAATTGAAATTTGTAAAATCCCCGAGCTTGGATGCGTAAATATAATCTCCGTTTGACGCAGTACCCCACAGACGGTTATTATGGACACAGATATTGTCCATATCGGGTATGGCATTTTTAAAGGTTACATTTGACGACTCGGTTTTGTTTACAAATCCCTTTTTCTCTCCTCTTTGGTTATACATAACAACATCCATACGGCTCGGGGAAACAGCCTCACAAACTACGCTTATTATATCGTCATCCGATATTGAATTTTTCCTTTCGGGCGCCGTTTTTGTGTTGTTTTTATCCTCCGTACATCCTGATATAACTATACTGTCACCCACGGAAAAATATTGGTTGAAGCCTGCACCCGATGCCGTAATATATGAAGAATACGCTCCGGTAATGGAGTTTATGCTTGAATGAAAAGATGCACCTGTTATTTTACGCATTCTTTCCATCTGCTTAAGCTCCGAGTCACCGTTTTGATAGTCGTAATACACCTTATCGGGAAAGATGCAAATTTTCCCGTTGAAATCGGCTATTGACTTTTTTCCTGATGACAATGTTCCGCCGATACTACTCCCCATATAATAAAACTTGTTTCCCATCACTCCCGTAAAGCTCGAAAGCCCTCCGCTTGTATATTCCGGTGCACATATTTCGGTAGCTCCCGACACGGCAGTTATGAGCTGCCTGCCCTCACGGGTAGCAATTGCCGGAATTAAATCCGCCGTCATATTTCTCATATCACCAAATGATGAATCCGATATTTTTTCTCTTTTGTCAAGTCCCGAAAAAGCCTTCAGGTATGTTTTTTTGTTATCTTTTGAATTAAGCTTCGGCAACATTTTGATACCCCCTGTTAAATAATACTGTAATTTTTAAATCTTGACTGAGCAGTAAGGGGATTTCTTGTTTTAAAATCCCTCCTTGCCATATCAAGAAGTGCGTTATACTGAGTCATATGTGCATTATAGCCCGTATAATCATGCTGATAAAGTGCGATTTTTGCAAGAATAAATTCAATGTATGCTGTATCATAAGGCGACTCGTCTATCTCGGTTGTATCCGTAATTATTCTGCGAATAAACAGCTCTGCTTCGGTACTTGACTCCAAAACCTCTCGGTCAAGTATGAGCTTTTCTCCGTCACAATCATATACATAGGCAAACACCTCTGTACCGAAATCAGGCTTTCCCGTTTCTTCATCAATCTGCGAAATTCCCAGCTTGTCACCTGTGACAAAGGGAGCAGAATCAATTTCGATTACATTTTCACTTGTGTCAAATGTGCCTGAAATTTCGATTTTGCGTATTCTTTCGGGAACATCCAAGTAGACAATCCTCAGCTTTTTTCCTTTTTTGTTTTTTATTTTTAAAGGAAAAAAGCTTCTTAAATCCTGCTTTTCCAAAAGCATATTATCGATAAACACACATTCAACCCTTTCAAATGGAATATTCTCGGGAAGCAAAAGCTTGCCCTCTTCATTGGTTAAAGCTTCCGCTTCTCCGTAAATTTTCAGGATATTTCTTCTGATTTCTCCCGACACCTCATCGCACCAGCACAGTTTTTCTTCAAGGGTATATGGATTCGGGCAAAGCGCGTCGGCGCGTTCTATAGCCCTCATTATCTCCATAATGCACCTACCCTTTCAGGCTCTCAACATACGCCTGAGCCTCAAGCTCCTGATTACGGCTTCTCTCCACCGCAAGGGCAACCTTACGGGGTACCATAACCTGAGCACCTCTTTGTATCTGATAATTTATTCCGTTAACTGTAACGGTCAAATCATCCTTATACTTTGCATTGTCTTTTATAAGCATAATGGGTACAAGCTCGTCATAATACGAATTTATCTCTTTCCCCGTTACGCTTTTAGCCATCCTCTTTTTTACCATTTTTCATCGTCCTTTCTTTACTGTGGTACGGCGGAAAAATGTCCGCCGTACCAAAATACATTAGTAACTGCAAGTTGTTTCTACTCTCACCATAAATTCAGGCGACAAAATTTCCGCCGTCTGAGTTGCCTTCCAACCCACAGTACTTCTCTGGTCCAGAGGGTCACCTGTACCGGCACTTCCCTTCTGCTTCAAAATAGTCTGCAAGCCTCCGCCTGTGATATTGGTTACACCGTAGGCATTCTGACCTATAAACAAGGTAGAATAAATATCCCTGCCCTGAGCACCTGCTCCGCTTGGATAGATAACCGTATCCTCGATTATACTGTCGCTTAATGTTTCGGTTATGGTAAGGGTTGCTTCCCCGGGATCGCCTGCCGTTGCAGCGGCAATCGAATAATCAAAGCCGTTTATCTGCACGCTTTTGCCTGTCAGGGCAGTTGCATCTGTCGCGGACAAATCCTCTTTGATGGTTATAACACCGTCATCCACCGAGCTTACGGTAAGAGTTTCCGCATCACCGCTTGCGAGGGTTTCCGCATTTCTTAAATTTTCGGCACGGAATATCTTTGCTTCGGTCGACTCGATAAACACAACGCCGTGAATTTTACCTATTGCACCCTTGTACCAATCATCGGGATCTACATTCTGCTTGATGGCTTTCCACTCGGGGTCGTTTGTCAGGTCGTTTGCAACATCGGGATGAATGATTGCCACATAACAGCCGTCCTTAAAAGGACTTGTGTTGTTACGCTTTAAGGTTGCCACCGCTCTTTTTACGGTTGCAACATTTAAGTAATCATTATCCTCATAATCGCTCTGACCGCCTACAAGCAAACTTCTGTCCGCTTTTCCGTTACCGTACTGCACATTTGTGCCGGCGTTTATCTTTTCGCGGATAACGGTATCAAGAGTTCTGCCTGCCTGATCTCCAAGCACAGCCTGTGTTTCGGACACAACGGAATCAACCGCCGAAAGAGTAAGCATATCCGAAAGGGTAATATAATCGCCGTACTGCTCAACCGTTGATTCAACAGTTGACACATTAAGAGAATTGCCCTTTGGAGTTACGCCCTCGCTGAGGGGAACCATTGCCTTGGGAAGGGGACTGAATTTTCTGAATTCAATAGTCTTTCCGCTGCCCTTGGGGATAGGCTTTTTCTGACCGAACTGAGCGTGCACAAGCTTTGGCGAAGCAAAGCGGATAAGCGCCCTGTCATAATATGTTTTCATTTCCGGGCTTAAATCATTGCCCGAAACATTTGTTGAAGTTTTTTGTGTATTGTAATCTATACTCATAACATTCTCCTTTTCCCTTTATTTTAGAAACTTATTTTTTCGCCGTTTAAAACCCTGTCAATGATAGAATCGATTTCCTTATCCGACATATCCTTTGGGTTCTTCTTAACAACGGCAGGACTGTTTTTGCCGGCTCCGTTTTCCGTAATGCGATTTCTTTTGGCAGAAAGCTTTTCCATAGCTTCTTTTACTTCTGCACCTATAATTTCATCACGGTGAGCCAAAAAATACGCATCCTCAACGGACAAGCCGTTTTTCCAGACATAATTCACAAAGTCGGGATTATCCATCTCCGCTTTCATATCAAAGTCGGGATTTTTCTTCATAAACTCAATTTTCTGACTTTCGATTTCCTCAACTCTGGCATCAATGAACCTTCTTTGTGCCTCATCGTCCTCGTTTATGCCCTGCTCCAACACAGGAGCTTTATCCTCCGTTGTCTTTCCCTTCACTGCGGAATTAAGGCTCGGCTCTGTGGATTTTTTGCCTGTACCTAAGTTAAACATACTATATTCTCCTTTCTGATTTTTCTGTGCAACGCCTCCGGAAGTTATGTCTTACGCTGCACAATTAGATAATACACCAACAAAAAGTGTCATAGAGTGCCATGGGGCGGTGCAAAACGCACACAACGTACAAATCGTTGAAAAATATAATATACCCAATAAAAAAAGCCACTTTTAAGTGACTTTTAAATATTTTCATAATGAGACCACATAGAAACAATTTTAATAATTTTTTCATCCTCGTAAATTTGGTATATCAGGCGATGTTGAACATTGATTCTTCGAGAATATAAGCCTTGAAGATTTCCTAACAGTTTTTCGTATGATGGCGGCGTTTTATACGGATTTTCTTTTATAACTTCTATCAGTAGCTTAGTTTTTGAATCAAGGTGTGCTGATTTTAACTTTTGAATATCCTTAATTGCTTCCTTTGTGTAAACAATCTTATATTTTACCATTCGGCATCTTCCTCCGAGATGCAATCCTCGATGGGTTCATTCGCACCCTTAAGCACCTTTGAGTGCAATCTGCTGTCATTGGTAATTTCTAATGTTGCCATTAAATTATTGTAATCTTCCTCGCTTAACAATACGGCGTTTCCGTCCTTTGTGCTTATGTTAATAGGTTCATTAAACTTTACGGTTTGCTCCAATAACGAAAATATATTTTTTCTGAAACCGGTAGCATTCATATTGGTCATTTTAATCGCCTCCTATATGTACATTATAGCGTACACATATATAAATGTCAATAGTTTTTATATATTTTTGCAATCTTTTATAAAATTATACAACACTGTGAGCGGCACAAAAAGAACGGCAGCAAAATCTTGCTGCCGCCCTTTAAGACACTTAATAAGCAGTTTATAAAATCGCAACTCTCTTACTCGGGCATATAATCTATTATTATCCTTGTGCCGGAGTCTACCGTCTTTAAAATCTTAATCATATTTTCTTCGCTCACTGCTATACATCCGCCTGTATATGTATTTGCTCCTCTGCAATGGAAGAATATCGCCGAACCTTTTCCCGCTTCGCCTTCTTTATTATAATCAACAAAGAAACCGTAATTATATTCGGGAGTGTAATCAATCAAATGCTCACCCTCGCACTGATGGGGATGCTCTTTAATATCTATTATCTGATTATAAAAATCCTTTTCCCCACAGCAGTATATATCTTCAGTAACATCAACATAAGGAAGCTTTGTTCCGGGATTTTGCTTTATGCCGAATGCCGTAATAATTCCGAAATCCCCGATAGGTGTCTTGTTATCTCCCTCTTTGGTTTTGCCCAAGCCTTCTTTTCCGATAAATGCATCACAGCAAAGCGTTTCCGTCCATATGGTTTTACCGTTTTCAACCGATTTTTCAAACAACATAACATTTGCTTCATGTCCCCGAGTGCCTTTAACTGCAATTAAGCTGTTTACCTTTTCATCATTTAAATATTTTGATGTAGTATCAACTCTCCAGGAAACAGACGGCACTTTTTTCTCGCCGCAGCCCGCAACCGTAAAGAGCAACATTCCGCTAATACCCAACATAATAATTTTGATGAAACTTTTTTTCATTTCAACCATCCTTTATATACTTATTTTTATCCCACAAACTTTAAAACATTTATAAGCATAACCCATGCCAATCCGTAATAGGCAACAACAGCAACCAAATCATTTACCGTTGTAATGAGAGGTCCCGATGCAACGGCAGGGTCAATTTTGATTTTATGGAAGAACATAGGCACAGCCGTCCCTACAAGTCCGGATATAACCATTGCAAGCACAAGGGAAAGCCCCACGCATCCCGATACTGCAAATGAATACATCTCCGGCTTGCCCTTTATCAAAAACAAATAAAGTCCCACGCATATAAAAGAAAGAGTACCCAAAAGCAAACCGTTACACAAGGCAACACGCATCTCTTTAAACACAAGCCACGCCCTTTGTTTAGCCTTAAGCTGTTCGTCCATTAAAACACGAATGGTTACGGCAAGGGATTGAGTTCCCACATTCCCTGCCATATCAAGTATCAACGACTGAAAGCATACAATTATTGCAATCTGAGAAACCACCGGCTCGAAAAGTCCCACAACCGTTGAAACGCCTATTCCCAAAATCAAAAGGGCAATCAACCAAGGAAGTCTTTTTTTCATACTCTTGCCCAAAGGCTCGTTTAAATCCTCTTCCGCAGTAAGACCTGCCAGCTTTGCGTAGTCATCGCCCATCTCATCGTCGATAACTTCAACAATATCCTGAGCCGTAATTACGCCCAAAATATGATTATCTTCGTTAAGCACAGGAATAGAATCCTCGGCGTAGTCCTTAATTCTTTCAAGACATTCGCTTACTATATCGTGGTCACGAACATAGGGATAAGATGTACTTATAAAGCTCTTTAAATCCGTATGCTCTCTTGCAACAATCAAATCCTTTAAGTCCATTGCTCCGTAAAACTCGTCATTTTCGTCACATACATATATTGTGGATATATTGTCGTTTTCGCTTGCCTGAGCCACAAGCTCACGCATTGCCTGCTTTACGGTAAGTCCGTTTCTTATTTTGATGAAGTTGGTGGTCATCTTGCTTCCCACCTCGTCATCGTCATAAGAACGGATAAGTGCAATATCCGAGCTTGCCTCGTCGTCAATAAGATTTACAATTTTTTCGGAAATGTCCTCGTCAATTTCTTCAAGGACATCAACGGCGTCATCGGAGTCCATATTTTCGATAATATCGGCGGCAAACTCCGGGTCCGCCTCCTCGATATACTTTCCGGGGTCCTCCACGTAAGCGAAAATATCCGACACACGCTCCGCACCCAATACCTTGTAAAATATCTGTCTTTCCTCATCTGTGAGCTGTTCAAAGGCTTCGGCTATATCGTTATCATGATAATTTTCAAGCTCTTTAACAATTTCGCCCGTAGGCTTTCCGCTTCTAATAAGCTCTATTATTTCAAGAGCATAATTCGGTTCTCTTGTCACATTCTGCTCCATAATAAATCCTCCCTATTCATATAGTACAGTCGGCACTAAAAAGGGTGCAAAAAAACACCGCTTAATAAACGCCAAGCACGACAGCCCGGAAAATCCGTCTGTCGCAATTAAGGTTTATTTCGCAATGTGACAAAATCAGAAGTATGCAGCAGAACGAAATCCGTTGCATATTATTGATTTTGTCATATTACGACTACATTGACCTACACTACATCGACTGTCACACCCGTCCATTCTGCTTCACCTCCGTAAATTCAAAATAATAAATTTTTATGCGTCAAACTTTTTCCCTGCAAGAATATGAAAATGCAAATGCTTTACAGTCTGACCGCCGTCCTCACCGCAGTTATTTATAACTCGGTAACCATTTTCCGCAAAGCCCTGTTCCTTTGCAATCTTTGAAATAACCGTAAAGATATATCCCACAATATCACAGTTTTTATCGTCTATATCGTTTGCCGATTCAATATGAACCTTGGGAATAACGATAATATGTACGGGAGCCTGAGGCTGAATGTCCAAAAACGCAAGAACCTTCTCGTCCTCATAAACCTTTGTGGATGGTATTTCACCTGCGGCTATTTTACAAAACAAACAATCACTCATAATTATGACCATTCCTTTCTTTTTTTAAGTCACATACCTGAGTTTGAAAGAAAATTGTTCAGATTGCCGCTTTGCAGGTCGGGTGCTGTGCTATCTGCACCGCCCCGAGCCAAAAACCGGTAAGATGGGCAATTTTATTCAAACTTCTTTCTCCTTTATTATTTGCAAAGATTTGAAAATATATCACAAACCTTTGAAATTCCTTCTTCAGCCATCTCAGGCTTCTTTCCGCCTGCCTGTGCGGACTCGGGCTTACCGCCGCCTCCGCCGCCCATAATCTTTGCAACCTCGGATAATACCTTGCCTGCATGAGCGCCCTTGGAAACTGCGTCCTTATCTGCCATAGCAATAAGATTTACTTTTCCGTCAGCCTTTGAAGCAAGGACAACCAAAGCGTTTTTGCTCTTTTCTTTAAGGGCGTCGCCCACACCGCGCAGGGTATTCATATCCATACCGTCTGCCAAAAGCTCGGCAATAACCTTTACTCCGTTTATTTCTTTGGCATTCGCTCCGATGTCGCCTATTGCACTTTGAGCCATCTTGCCTTTGAGGCTTTCAACCTCGTTTTTGCTTTCACGAAGCTCCTCAACCACAGATTTTGCTCTTGAGATAAGGTTTGATGTATTTGCTTTAAGCAAAGCGGCAGTTTCGTTAATAAGATTTTCCTTTTCGGTTATAAGCTTTAACACATTGTGACCGGTAACAGCCTCAATACGCCTTACTCCTGCGGCAACACCGCTTTCGCTTACAATCTTGAAAAGTCCCAATCTTCCCGTTGAGCTTGCGTGAGTACCTCCGCAAAGCTCCAAGCTGAAATCTCCCATTTTTACAACACGGACAACCGAGCCGTATTTTTCGCTGAACAGAGCCATAGCGCCAATTTTCTTTGCTTCTTCAAGGGATTTTTCGGAGCAGTCTATAACTGCATCCTGTAAAATCATATTATTTACTTTTTCTTCAACATTTTTAATTTCATCGGGAGTCATTGCCGCAAAATGAGAAAAGTCAAATCTCATTTTATCCTCGTCAACATAAGAACCCGACTGGGCAACATGGTTACCCAGAACCTCACGCAGGGCAGCCTGCAAAAGATGAGCCGCCGAATGGTTTCTGCCTATGGCAAGGCGTCTTAAGGTGTCAATTTCACATTCTGCCTTGTCCCCTGCGGAAATGCTTCCCTTTATAACCTTACACATATGCAGGAACTTTCCGTTTTGCTTTTTGGTATCAAGCACAGCAAGCTCTGCCTTATCGGTCTTAATCATACCGGTATCGCCGACCTGACCGCCGCTTTCCGCATAGAAGGGCGTTTTGTCAAGAACAAGAGTAATTTCGTCGCCCTCTTTGGCATCTTCAACACGCTCTCCGTCCTTGCCTATTGCCAAAACTTCTGCCGTGAGCTTTGTATTGTCATAACCCATAAACTCGGTAGAGGATTTTATGCTTGCGAAAATATCTTCCTTCCAAGCCTCGCCCTCCATATCGCCTCTTGCCTGACGAGCTCTGTCCCTCTGCTCGTCCATAAGCTTTTCAAAGGCGTCCGCATCTACGGAAAAGTTGCTCTCCGCCAGGATTTCCTTTGTTAAATCTATGGGGAATCCGTATGTATCGTAAAGCTTAAACGCCTTATCACCCGAAAGAACTGTTTCATTTGCTTTTTTAAGCTCATCAACATATTCCGAAAGTATTGAAATACCCTGATCTATGGTTTCTTCAAAGCGTTCTTCTTCGCTCTTTATAACCTTTTCTATGTACTCAAAATTCTTTTCAAGCTCGGGATAGGCGGTCTTTGACTCATTGGCAACAACCTTTGCAAGCTTATACAAAAATGCCTGCTTAAGTCCCAAAAGTCTGCCGTGACGTGCCGCACGCCTTAAAAGACGGCGAAGCACATAGCCTCTTCCCTCGTTAGATGGTAAAATACCGTCGGATACCATAAACACCGTGCTTCTGATATGGTCGGTAATAACACGTAGGGATATATCCGTCTGTTTGTCTTTTCCGTAGGTAACACCAACCATTTCTGCGGCGGTATCAAGAATTTTACGGATTGTGTCAACCTCAAAGATAGAGGTTACGCCCTGCATAATGCAGGCGATACGCTCAAGTCCCATACCCGTATCAATATTGGGGTGTGCAAGGCGGTTATAATTTCCCTGTTCGTCCTTGTCAAACTGAGTAAATACAAGGTTCCAGAACTCCACATATCTGTCACAGTCACAACCAACTGCACAGTCGGGACTTCCGCAGCCGTACTCCTCGCCTCTGTCAAAATATATTTCGGAGCAAGGTCCGCAGGGACCTGTGCCGATTTCCCAGAAATTGTCCTCTTTGCCCAGGTAAACAATTCTGTCGGGATTAACTCCAACTTTTTTTGTCCAGATTTCAACAGCCTCGCTGTCCTCTTCATACACACTTACCCAAAGCCTGTCCTCGGGAATTTCCAAAACCTTTGTTATAAACTCCCATGCCCATGCGGTAGCCTCATTTTTGAAATAGTCGCCGAAAGAAAAGTTTCCCAGCATTTCAAAAAATGTTCCGTGACGGGCAGTAAGTCCCACACATTCAATATCGGGAGTTCTTATACACTTCTGACAGGTGGTAACTCTATTTCTGGGAGGAACCTCCTTTCCCAGAAAATAAGGTTTAAGAGGTGCCATTCCGGCATTTATAAGCAAAAGGCTTGCGTCACCCTGGGGAACCAAGGGAAATGACGGCAGACGCAAATGCTCCTTGCTTTCAAAAAATGAAAGATATTTTTCTCTTATCTCGTTAAGACCAAGCTTTTTCATAATAACTCATTGCCTTTCTTTATGCACTAATGCATTTTATCACAAATTTTATTGTAACACATCAAGACATTATAGTCAAGTGCCTACGCCCCACATATTTGCAGATTTAGTAATTTTTATTGAAATGTGACAATTTCAATTTTGCATTAGGCGACGGGCGCAGCAAGCGGCGCCCCTACCGAATAACAAATTCGCCGTGGCGAATTTGAACAATAATTTTCAATTTTCAATTTTCAATTAAAAAAGGCGGCGGTGAAAACCGTCGCCTTTTTATAATCAGCTTTTATTATTTAATCGCATTCATGGGAGAAAGAGGATTAGCATCCGCAAAGTTATCCCATACATAAACCTCAACTGTTGCCGATGAATCAAGTGTGCATAACTCTGAAAGTCCTGCGAATATTGCAGTATATGTTCCTTCCTCGCCTGAATCAAGAGATACATCTTCGTAATTATCATCTGTTGCAAACTCTATAGCAACAATCTTGCCGTCCTGTTTAACAACTGCGAAGCATACAGCGTCCTTATGGTCTTCAAACTCATTCTTCAAGCTAAGAGTTGCAAAAATCATATCTGCACCTGCTATTGACGGAAGAGTTTCTCCTCTTACATCCATATACTCTACCGAGCTGTCTGTAATCTGAATAACATCTCCGCTTTCAGCATCCGGGAGGTAACCCTTGATTACAACCTCGTTGAGGCAGTAGTTCTGCCTGCCGCCGCCCTTTGCGATAACCTTGATATAACGAGCCTTGGTAGGCATAAAGCTTACAGATGCACGCTTTTCACAATCGATTGTAGATGACTCAAACTCACTGTCAAGCTCAAACTTAGTTGATGAACCTGCCTTTGTCCAATTTGTGCCGTCATTTGAAAGATATACTTCAAGCTTTCCGCACTTAGGAGCCTTTGTTCCGTCCTTATATGTTCCCTCGTAAAGGTCTACGCCGTCAATGTATGAATATGCAACCTGAGTATCAAATATTGCTATTGTATCAACGGGATTATTGCCGTCGTTCCACTTTGACCAGATTGCGCGCTCTCCGGATACATATCCTATTGAATTATCAAGAAGATGTGTAAGCTCGGGATCGGCGCTGATAATCTGCTCATCAGTACCCACATCAAATCTGTAGTTCATTCCGATGGGATAACCCTCTAAATCGCCGTATAATTCTTTTGCCTTTGCTGTGGAAATATTGTTTGAAAGTGCGTACTCCGTACCGTTGTACTTAAGGTTTGCTATTGCAGTCTTCAGGTTAGTTGTTGCATCATCAACCTCTCCCTGAGTTGCATCGATGTTTGCATCAACCTCCAACGCCTTAGTGTAAGCCGTGGTAAATGCAGAGTATGTTGTGCTGTCGGCAATTTCAGCAAAGGATGTGTCTATAACCGTTGCAAGAGTTTTCTGAAGCTCTGCCTTGTTTGCACCGTAAACCCAACCGTAGATAACTTCCTCCTGAAGTCTTATCTGATAGCCTGTGTTCTTTGATGCGCTGATTCTTACATACTTAGCCTGAACAGGTTTAAATGTAACCTTTGCCAAAGCAACATGCTTGCCGTCGGAGGCAATAGACTTATCAAAGTCGTTATCGCCCTTGCCTTCGCCTGCAACTGTCCAGTCTTCGCCGTCCATCGAAACTTCTACCTTAATAGGTCCGCAGCTATAGTTTGTAAATGCACCTGACACATTGTCGTTGTAAGCCACATCTACCGCCGATACCATAAATACGCCGTCAAGGTCCCAAACTGTGGTTATGGGGTTACCGTTGCCCCACTTTGTCCATACATCCAGACCACCTGCGATACCGCTTTTAAGTCTTGAACAGCTAGCATCTTGTGTATCAACATTTTCCGCACCGGAGCCGATTACTAAATCATATGAATATGAAGGTGTAGCATCCGAGAACTTTAAGGGCTTATATTCCTTCCAGCCGCCGTAGAACAAATTGGTGTTTGTTTCATTAAATCCATTACCGGAAAGAACCAGATAATCCTCGGAAACAAGACCTGTGATTGCATCTTCGATTGCCTTTGCATACTTGGTTGTAAGAGTCTTATCCCACTTTGTATCATCTGCAACATAAGCCTTACCTTCGTCATAAGCAGTCTTAAGTGCTGCGATTGAAGCCTCTGTAAAGTGACCCTTTACATCTTCGCTTAAGTAGTATTCTGCCTTGGGGAATGCCTTGGTAACTGCTGCAGGGTCAATCTGATAACCCGATACAAATATCTCGGCTGTATCTATCTGATGATATCCTCTGACAGGCAATATCTTAATATAACGAGCCTTTACAGGCGAAATTTCAAAAGTTATAAGCTGACATTCTCTCTTTGTTGTGTCTGTAAATTCGGGGATATCGTCTCTGAATGCAACTCTCTTATAGGTTTCGCCGTCTGTTGATGCCAGAATTTCTATGCTGGCAATCTTACCTGCACTTGTAGGGTTCTTGTCATCACACTGTACATAGTCAACACGGGTAACAATTTCATTTGCACCCATATCAAAAATGAATGACGGGTTCTTATCCCATTCACCCCATGTCATATCTCCGCTGTCTACAGAAATGACACCGTTGTTTGCATTTGCGGGAGTTGTTGTATTAAATCCCGTGAATGTAACCGCATTATCACCCTTTGTTGTGGGTACTCTGCTTCCGCCGTTTGCCTGAAGCCAGCCAATAGCCGTTGCATTGGGAGCCGCACCGGACAAAATAACCTGTCCGTCAATCAACTTAAGAGCGGCGATATCGGCATTAAGAGTTTCTATTGCAAGCTGAATTTCGGGAATTGAAAGCTTGCTTAAATCCGCATCCTTATATTCATTGTAATCGGACTTAAGGGTTGATATTGTAGACGTTGTATAATATGATTCATATTCCAGAATACCCTTTACCTTATCCAATACTCTCTGAAGCTCAGCTGCAGGATTTTCCATACCGGAGAATGCTATCTCACCCATACGGGTACAATACGTACCTTCTCCGCAAGCAACGGTTGTTCTCAAATATCTTGCCTCGGTAATGGGGAAGCTTGCTGTAACAAGCTGATATTGCCAATCCAACTCGGGATAATCCTCAAATTTGGGAGCTGTAAAGGTCTTAACAACCTCCCATGTTTTAAGGTCGTTTGAAGCTTCTATCTTAATCTCGCCAAGGTTCTTTGCGTTTGCGCTGTTAGGTGAGTTCACAATGTCTATACGGTTAACAAACTGAACTCCGCCTAAGTCAAATGCCAAAACGGTAGGTCCGCCTTGCCATTTACCCTGAAGGTGTGAAGCCTGTCCGCCCTTTACACCGTCGTTTGCATTTGTAACGGGACAAACGGTAAAGTTTTCAAGTCCGCTTGTGTAATCATCAAGAATCGTTGCCTTGTCGGGAACAGAATCAATAGGTGCGGTTGCATCCTGTGCCTGTATCCATGTCTTTGTATCGGCTGTATAGTTGTTACCTGTAACGATAACCGGATTTTCAATCTTTAATGCTTCAAGTGCCGTGTTAAGAGCAACCATAGCAAGTTCCAGCTCGGTATCTTCCATTGCCTCGGGGTTGGTATCTTTATAGCTATCATATACTATTCTTAAAGCTTCCTGTGAAGTTGTCTCAAATCCGCTCATGCTCAAAAACTTCTCAGCCTTTGCCATTACTTTGTTGAACTTTGCAACATTTTCGGCGTTTGCATCAACATATCCGCAGATACCGATTTCACCTACTACAACCTGATATCCGCCTCTTGTAAACACAACCTTTACATACTTTGCGGCGGTTTCGGTAAACTTAAGAGTAATAAGCTGCTTTTCATTCACTGCGGTGAGTGCAGGGATGCCGGTCTTTTCGGCAACAGGTGTAAATGTCACACCGTCTGTAGAGGTTGATACCTCAATCTTGGAAATAGAAAGACAATTGGCACTCTCCGCAACCTGTACTACATCAACACGGTCTACCGTGATATAGTCATCAAGCTCAAATGTAAATTCGGGGTTTGCAGTCCATGCTCCGAACATATCTACATTTGCCCAGCCTGCCTGTCCGTCGATAACTCTCTGTCCTGTGCCTCCGTCGTTAACAGGGGTAACAGTCGCCTTTACGCTGTGTGATACAACGGGTGCGGTGTTATCCTGTCCCTGAAGGTAGGTTGCCAATGTTGCGTCATAGTTATTACCCGACACAACAATCTGCTGTTTCTCGGCAGAAACGCCTACAGTTCCGATTACTACGGTAGATAAAACCATAGCTATCGCACAAATCAATGATAATGTTTTCTTTAGTCCTCTCATTTTGTTTCTCCTTTTTTATATATGTTTTCCGATATGCAAGATGCATACCTAATAATTTTGCTAATTATAACAAAAAACATTTATATACTTATGTTTATTTTATATAATTTTGCGAAAAATGTACATTAAGAAACCTGTTATTTTATATCGAAATACTGCTATTCGGCAAATTTTGCAATATTTTCGTAATAGTTATGCACAAAACAACAAATTCGCCACGGCGAATTTGCACAATAATTTTCAATTTTCCATTTTCAATTTTCCATTTTCAATTTTCAATTCAACACATATATTCCTACATTAAGATACAATGCAAAGAGACACCATATTATATACGGTATAAAGAGAAGTCCCGCCCATTTATTTATTTTTCCGAAATACACTGCGTTTAATATTATCAACACTATCATTATTCCGAGCCATATTGCCGAAAACAAAAACGCCGAAAAATTAAAAAAGGCAATCGTCCAGAAAAAGTTAAACAACAGCTGCACGCCAAATAAGGCATATCCCTTTTGTTTTGTGTTTTCGCAATCAGTCTCGCACCGTGCCACCCTTACAAGATACAGGGATATCCCCATTAAGGCATAGAGTATTATCCACACCACAGGGAAAAGAGCCGACGGGGGAGTAAGTGGCGGCGTATTTATCTGCATATATATATCCATTGAATCCTTTGTAAAAAGCCATGCAAAAAATCCAACTCCCAAGGGAATCACAAGGCTTGTTAAAAGTTTTTTCAGGTTTATTGCTCTTATCATAGCTACCTCCGATTTTATTTTGGGGCAAAATAAACCCCTTACCCATATAATATGCGGTAAGGGATATTTTTATTAACATTTTATGTAAGGGAATCAACGGTTTTTCCCAAGTCGGCAAACAACGCTTTCATAAGCTCCTCCGGTTCGCCGCCCAGCGTCCAGCCTTTATCCGTCTTAATCATTATGACATCTACCGTCTTTGTCATCTTTTTGTCTCCTGCTTCAACAATTGATGCCACCATACGCTTTGCCATTTCACTCTTATATTCCTCGTCGGTAAGAGCTTTTATCTTTGTTTTATAATCACGGGACTCCACAAGCTCCATTACATTTTTAATATAACGCTCTATTATGTCGGAAAAGTCAACCGTTGTTATATCCGCATTTATTCTGACTGCATTTTCTCCTGCTTTTTCGGTGAAGTTTACCTTATACTCCATTTTATCAAGTGTTTTTAAAATGGCATCTCTGTATTCCTCGCCGTCCGCCTTATCTATATAACCTGTCACCGCACCGAAGTTATAATATTCGTTTATCAGCTCCTCGTTTCGGGCTTTAAAGCCGTCCATCATATTTTCAAAGGCAGACTTTGCATTCATCTCCGACGGAGAGCATCCGCACACAAGCACCGCCGTAAAAATTACGGCTAAAATCAAAAATACTTTTTTGCTTTTCATAATCTTCCCCTGCCTCTCATTTATTTGTCACTGCTCATTATCACAAGCACCATACCACTTTTAAAATCTACGGAGCATATGTCCTCTTCAGCAAATTTGTTGCTTGACGCCTGAGCCTTGTTACACTCAAGCCTTATATTTTCCGTCTCAAACTCAAGGCCTTTAACGGAAAATCCCTCAACATCTCCCCCGAACGGGAAAAATGACACATATTCCTTATCCGTTTTCTTAAGCTTAAATGGTTTATCTTCTATATAAATTTCGTTTTTCTCATTGGTAAGCTTTATTCTGACATTCTTTTCAAGTCCGTATGCAAGCATACATATATTGGCGTATTCGTGGTCGAGCCTTCCGCCGAGACCGCCTATTATCTCAATCTCCTTATGCCCCTTTTCTATGGCATAATCAATACACAGATTTGTATCCGTATAATCCTTTTTTACAGGATAGCTTATAACCTTGACCCCTTCCGGTATATCCGTCTTTACGGAGTCGTTATCTCCTATTATTATATCGGGCGTAATACCAAGCTGTTTTAAATGATTTAAACCGCCGTCGGCACATATTATTGTTATGCCTGTAAAATCTCTTTTTCTTAAATAATCGTAATTCTCTATTTCGCCGCCGCAAAAAATAACCGCTGACATAGTTTATCTCCTGTGAGAAAATGCGTCCTTTGCACTCTCCCTTATTTCATCTATTGCCTCTTTTATATCCTCTGCTTTAAAGACCGCAGAGCCTGCAACCAACACATCGGCTCCGCAGGATGCGGCACGCACTGCCGTTTCGGAATTTATTCCTCCGTCAACCTCAACATAAAGCCTTTTATCTCTCAAATCCGCAATTTCCGATGCCCATTTGATTTTTGACTCGGCTTCACTCATATACTTTTGTCCTCCAAAGCCCGGCTCCACCGTCATAATAAGTACCATATCAAAAGCGTCCACCACATTTTCTATCATACTTATATCCGTTTTCGGCTTTACCGAAATCCCTGCAAGGATATTATTTTTATGAAGATAATCCGCTATATTGCGAAGCTTTTCATCTGAATTTACAGCCTCGGCATGAACTGTGATTATATCCGCTCCCGCATCAATGAAATCATCCATATATTTTTCCGGGTGGGAAATCATAAGATGTACATCAAACTTCATATTCGTAACGGGACGCAAAGCCTTTACGATTTGAGCCGAATAGCTGAGGTTCGGCACAAAATGACCGTCCATTATATCAAGATGCAACCACTCCGCTCCGGCTTTATCGACTTTTTCCGTTTCCAAACCCAAGCATTTACCGTCCGCCGCAAGAAGGGACGGAGCAATAATTATTTTTCTTTCCAATTATATTCACCCTCACGCCTTACCTTTTAACGCTGTTTTCAAGCTCCTCGTTAAGCTTTACATAGCTTTCGTATCGGGATTTTGCAATATCTCCCGATTCAAGAGCCTCTCTTACCGAACATCCCGGCTCTTTTATATGCTTACAATCCGCAAATCTGCATTTTCCCAAATATATCGCAAACTCCGGAAACAAATTTTCCGTGTCATCGGGAGCAAGAATGGACATATCAAGACTTCCGAACCCCGGAGTATCTATTATATACCCTCCGTTTGCAAGCTTTACAAGCTCGCTGTGCCTTGTGGTATGCTTGCCTCTTTCAACCTTTTGGCTGACCTCTCCCGTTTCAAAGCTTTCTTTACCGATTATCCTGTTTAAAACGCTGGACTTGCCCACTCCCGAATTTCCGCAAAATACCGTTATGTTATCCTTAAGCTTCTCTTTAAGCTTATCTGTATTTTCTCCTGTTTTTGCACTTACACGCAAAACATCATAGCCTGCTTTTTTGTATATATCAAAAAGCTCGTCCCCTGCTTCTATATCCGTTTTGTTTATACAGATTATTACATTGACATCTGCAATTTCCGCAGAGCATAAAACCTTGTCCGTCAGATACAGGTTCGGCTTAGGGTTTATCGTAGACACCGTAAGTGCCATTTGTGT
>JAZLFN010000035.1:0-78806 GCA_045615805.1 Clostridia bacterium
GACCGCCTGTTTGGTTGTGCCTGAGAATGATTTCCGTTTCCTTGTCCCTTGCTCGTCCTGATACCATACAACTCCGCACCATCTGTCATCGGTTCGCTTAAATACATTCCCGTTTGTGAGTAATTTCCTTTGCATATTTTCCACTCCCTTTATATAAGTATTTTTTCGTAAAACGCACAATACTCCAAAGGGAAGCACAAGTCAAGTGAAAAAGAGAATAAAAATAAAAAAAGAATGCGGCAATATCACAAGAAAGCACCTTTGGTGCACGCCTGCAGTGAGCAGAAAAGGTGCTTTCTTCGCCCATGGGCATTTTTCGACTGTAAGGAGAAAAATTTGCACGAGCTTGAAATCTACGTTTTTGCTTTACGGGAACTCTGTTTCATATGTTTACGACAAGATATATAAACATTATCATTATCTTTGGACTCAGAAAAAAGAAATCTCAATGTCCGACTTTGATAAATGGAAATATCATACCGTGGGACTTCGTGATAAGTGCAAAAATGGCGATATATCCCTTCAAGAATTGCAACAATTTTATGATTTGCCGTTTGAAGATGCATTAAAAGTTATTGATAAATAATAGAGAAAACCCCGTAATTCGTTGCACGATTTACAGGGTTTTCTTATTTGATTATACGATTTTTGATTAACTCCTAAAATTCAAACACATTTCCATTCAACTCTTTCAGCCTCGTACCGTTCAGGCACAACAAGACTGCGAAGCAACTTCTCAATTACTCTTTCAGGAACGCTTTCTTTCCGCCTAATATTTCGAGAAAGGCAGTTTTCAATGCCTGTTTCAAGATAGACAATACGTACCGATGCACCGTATTTTGTAAACAAATCAATCAGTTGCTTACGCATATCATTGGTCGTACAGGTGGCATTCCAAACAAACGACTGATGGGAACGCAATAGTTCCTTTGCTCTTTCTTTTGCAACCGCTATTACCTTTCCCTGTGCCTGTGTTGGAAGTATGCCGAGTTCTTTTCTTATTTCATCAAGTGAAATCATTGGAAAATGAGATAAATGTTCTTTAATATATGTATCTTTACCGGTCCCCGGCAATGCAGACATTAATATAACTTCACCCCATGTATCATCATAGAACGGCAGTTCCGGTGTAATATTCTTACCGTTCAGATAGGAAAATGCGGTATGCTCATCGGGAAATCTATACGGCTTATCTAAGCATTCAAGATTTTTACACAGTTCTGCAAACAACTCAACATTTGTAATAGAATCAGACTTATCATCACAAATTCTTCCGAGCGTGTCGGCCTTAGACAAGAGATACAGTGTTTCAAGGGAAAAATCCGCTGCAAGCTCGCCATTTGCGGCAATACGGCGTATTCTTCTTTCGGCATCATCATATTTCATAAAATGAAGCGGATCATCATGATAGCGTACCAACAGGCAGACAGCTTCACGAAATTGCATTAACTCTATATCTCCGGACATTCCAAAATCTCGCCACAAATACTCTCTCGCAAGCATTGCACCTTTGACCGCATGATGCGGAGATTTCCATTCTCCGTCTATTTGTTTTGTGCAGGCAGGCTTTTCGATGTCATGCAAAACGGCTGCACAAAAAAGTTCATTTTGTTTTCGTTTTTCAAGCTTTGAAAATTCACTCATATGAAGAAGCTCATTGACCACCATTTCTGTATGCGTTAACACATCATCTTCGCCATGCCATTTTGGATTTTGATGCGTGTTCTTTAGTTCATCCGCAAATGGACGCAAAAGCAATTCTTTTGCTTTCTCATATTGCCCATTTTCAAGATAGAAAAATAATTCTTCTTTCACTTCAATCACCTTTTTTAAGCAGATTAGGTATAATCGGGCGTTCCAGCCAATGTGTTTTTGATGCCTCCACCGTTTGATAAAAATCTGCCCTTACATACTTCATTCGGTCAACAACAAAGCCGTCTTCCTCAACTTTTATATAAATTCCCTCCATAGCATCGCTTGAATCGGTTTCTTTGAGCTGACGTTCCACATCCAGTCCAAGCTCCCTGCTTTCACCACGCAAATGCTCAATATGTTCATCGGTAATGTAATTTGACCTGCCGAGATATGATATGACTTTTTCCTTATTCTCATAGCATCCCTCGGCAAGTACCGGAACGGAAAACACCGGCAAGCCTTTGATTAGCTCGTGTCTTGACGGAGTATCAAGGAATCGGTCTGCCTCTCTGTCCAAAATATCAAATTCCAAAAAATATGCGGGAAGAGCATCATAATAAACTGTATGTTTGGCATATAGCCATTCTCCATACATCACATATCTGCATCCTAATACCTCGTAAAATTCATATTTATGCGCATTTGCCCAGCTTTTGAAAAGGTCGTAATGCCTTTCTCTGTAACCACCTGTCAAGTAATGACCTCTGCTTTGTAAAAGCAAGTCTCCTTTATCATTAAATGAAATTGCAGAATTTGCACCGTCAACCTTTTCTTCGATGATAATATGCTTTTCCTTAATTTGTTCAAAAGGAATCTGTCTTAAATCTTCGTCCCCCAGTTGTAGCCGCGAACCCTCAAGATGAGGAGTTCGCGGATATTTAATAATCGTATAATCTGTATTCATAAAGTTCTCCTATTTACTTGCAAATAATATTAAATGCCCGTTAACACCACTAAAATTCAGTTTATTGCATCCCGAACCAAGGAACATATCTGTCAGTGTTTTTTTATTAAACAAATGAATATGTTCGGGATTATTATCAGGTTTGCTGGGCACAGAAACAACAATATATCGCTTTGCTATTCGGACGGCATTTCTAACCGCCATTTCTGCATCAGGAATGTGTTCAAGCACCTCGAGCATCGTCACAACATCATAACTTTCGTCCTGTGCATCCCATGTGCATATGTTTTTATTTAATGCTGTAAGATTTTCCATTCCTCCAATTGTCATACATTGTAACATCTCAACACGATTTGGAAGAACATCCAAGGATGTGACCGGCACAAACGGGAAATCCCTCATAAACGGAAACAAAAATACGCCTCTGCCGCTTCCGACATCAAGTATACTCTGTGGGTTGATGCTGTGTAAAAATCCAAGCACTTGCTTCACTCTGGGCAAATCACCCTTTATCTTAAAGTGATGCAGCTTTATACTATGCTGTATTCCATAATCCATTAATGTCTTAAAATCTTCTTCAACAAGCTCACTAAGCAGCTTATCGGTCAATTCACCACAAAGTTCAGAGGAGGATTGTATAATTTTTCCCCTAAGATATGCAGATAAATGTGGTTGTATATATTTGTAATTTTCTGTATTCATTTGTACTTCTCCCAAAATAATAGCTTTTCTGCAGTTGAATCTGAAAGGAACGGAATTGATAAAAAAATTCGAAAAGTATTATTCCAAAATTCAATAATGATAAAATTATCATTAAAAGCTCCGAACTTTTATTTTTTTCATTTTCATTAAATAATTTAATAAATGAACGAATCGCCTGACCATCGTTTTTATTTTCTTGTTTATTCGCATTCATAAGTTAAAACTCCTTTATACAGATGTCCCCTGACTCTTTTAGATAAGGGTTTCGTTTTTTTAATAAAAAACTGCATTCATTTTGCTTTCAATTCATTGCGTACACGCATCAATATTTTACCCAAGTGATTTTCGCCCTTTCCGGTTTGGATGTTGACACCCCAATGAGTATCGTTCCATCTGTTTCCCTCAACAAGAACCTTATTTCCGGTTGAGCACAACTTATACGCCAGCTCCGGATTCTGCGTGAATTTTGCAAGAACGATTTCATACATAATATCGTTCTTGACTTCTTCCCAATCCGGACGAAGTGCAACCTGTCCGCCGATTCCCTTGCTCTTTCCGGGACCGTATTCGGTAAACTGCAATTTTTCGTTCTCATTTAGCGTCTTTTGTGCCTGAAATGCAGCTTCGTTGTTCTGAAAAGTCAGTCCTTGATAAGTCACCGGTGCCGGATAAAAATTACTCAAAAACTCATATCCTTCCGCATGAAAATCCGTGATTGCATTCCACGGTATCCTGCCGTTATCATTGAGAATATTCCAAACTTCATTCGTTACAATTTCCTTGGCGGATTTGTCTCCATTATGTAATTTTTCTCTAAATGCACTTGAGCTGATTTCCTTTATGTCCTCCGGCATCGGGAAAACAAAAAAAGAATCCCAATGCTCTGCGATAAAAGGTCGTTCCTCTTTGATCTTTTCCAAATTGTCTTCACCACGTAAAGCAACAAGGATTTTGAACCTTTCGACAAATGCCCTAGCCCTGTGCCAATGAGGGATTATAAACAGTTTATCACTGCCGACGAGAAAATAGATTTCGGCTTCGGGGTATTTTCCCTGCAAGAATTCAAGAACATAATAATCCCTTCCGATTCTGCCCGTATTTTCCTCCATATCTGTTTGATAAGTGCTTACCTCAAAGCGAGAATCCATGCTGCAAAACGAATCAAGCATTTTTATCCGTATTTCATTGCTCAAAGTATCTCCGGCACGGTCTTGCTTTTTTAATTTATTAAGTACATATTTGTTTGCTGTCGGAACAAAGATACCCTTATCGGCTCCTATTGCATCCACAGCCGTTTGCATTAACTTGTAATGTGCTATGGTAGGCGGATTAAATGAACCACCCATTACCACTATTTTCATGTCTGTATCACCTCTTATTACTATTCTTAAAACTATTCCTCACATTTTTCAAAAAAATTCTAAAACCAATTTATATTTAACCTTTATTTATTTGATAAATTCCTCTTGCAATTCTTTTACCGCTTTCGACAGAGCGATACTCAACCTTTACGGCATCCTTTGATATGCCAAGCTCGACATATACACCGTCGCACCATTCATCCGGAACAATTGCGTCCTCCCGCCATTTTGATGTGGTGGGACAGGTGCTTCCGTCATTGATAAATAGATTGTTTCTTTCCTCATCAAATTCCACACAACCGTGATAATCATTTGGTGAAAAATGAGTGTGTCCGGATATAAAAATAATATTTTTATGAGAATTGATAATCCGTCCGAGCTTTATATCCTTATTCAGATACGGGCATCCGTCCGCCGGTCTTTGCGGATTGTGTGCAAGAAGCGGTGCATGACACATAATGATATGCCACGAAACATCCATCGTTTTATCAAGATGTTTTTCAAGCCATTCAATCTGACCTTCCGGAAACTTGAATTTTCGGTAATCTGTTACACAATTAAGACCTATTGTCTCAAAATCCCCTATTCTTGCTGCATATGTGCCACAAGCATCTTTTTCTGTTTCTATATTGTTTTTATAAAGCAATTTATCGCTAAAATCAAAATATTGCATTTCTCCTGTTAGAATTGGTGAAAGAGGAAAGTCATGATTTCCTGCCACCGGAAATACCGGACAGGTTACATTTTCCGAAAGCATTTTGTCAAACAGTTCAAATTGCTCCGGCAGACCGTCATTTGTCATATCTCCGGCAAGGAGCAAAGCATCCATTCCGTATGAACCACTTTTCAAAGCATACAATGTGCGGTATGCTTTTTTTCGAAGTTCAATCTCTTTTAAGTGCATATCACTCATAACGGCAAACTTTAATGTGGGTTTAAATGGCTTCGTTTTTTGCTCTGCCGGAATGGAGACTGAAACTTCTTCTATCTTCAAGCAATCCGCACTCACGCATCGGGCAATTACACAGGTTGCATCATCAGGTATGCTTCTTTTACCGGTATATAAAAAGGTTCCTTCACCTGATGCATCAAGCGGAAGATATGCGATTGCTGAATAATCCGTCAATACACCATCAACATTTCCATACCATAATGATGCAACAACGAATCCTTTTGCTTTTACTGAATATTTTCCGTCCGCAAATTTAGGATGATTATATTCTATCTTAATTTGCATATTTTGTTCCTCGTTGCCACTCCCAAAAGCAATAATACACTCATAATCCCTGCAACCGAATCGGGAAGAAACGGAATTGATGAAAAAAATCCGGGAAGTATTATTCCAAAATTCAATATGATTGCGAATATCAAACGAATTATTATATAGCATACCGCAACAGTACGCAAAGACTGAAGCTCGTTATTGCCATTATTACTTTTTAACATAAAACAAATTGAGCAAATCACTGCAATCATTGCAAGTAAAGTGGGTACATATCCGATATATCCCATAAGCCACAGCAAAGAAAAATCATTCACATTGCCGCCTATAACTGATAAATTATCTATTTGACCAAAGGGTTTTGCACTAAATATAATATTCCTTGCAATGCCTGACATATAACCCGGCTCATTCATCATTTTGATAAAATTGAGAATCGCATATCCTAATGAATAAATTTCTAAAGCTAAAATTCCTATCAGAAAAATCGAAAAAATTATCTTAAATGCTTTGCTTGCAAAATTACCTTGCTTTATCTTTTTAATAAATAATACCGCATACACGAAAAGCATAATAAGTCTTACTATGTTATCGGACAAGGCAGCAAATAGAATTGATACCGCTATCCATATAACGCCCTTTACCGAGAATTTATGCTCGCATATATTTCCCATTGATTCCGCCAAGGCACAAAGAATAACAACCCTCAAAATCGGCAGTGCTGCATAAACATATCCCATAATCCGAGAAAGCATCAAAATGTTTGTTGCAGGAAATATATTTTGGAAAATAGACAGTACAAGCAAAATTACTGTACCAATCCACGCTATGCCGAAGCTTTGTTTTTTTATAGCATTATATCCGTACCGTCCGGCAAAATAATATATCACAATGCCAATAATTCCGATAATAATTCCTTTTGCCAAGAAATATGTAAATTTAAATTCTGTCCCATACGCTAAATATCTTGCATAAAATATTGCAATACGTGAAAAACACGATATTGTCAATAAAAACGCAAGCAATATGTAGTTTAGCACATTTTGGTTCTTTTTCAATTTTTCCATATAAATTCATCTCTTTTCTTTTGTTCAAGAATTTTCCATTGAAATTTTTTCCGTAAAACTTGTGAGATTAGTATGTTAGTTTGCAACAATGCACATTTTTGTTATTGATTATGCTTTTCAATATTTTGTTTCCAATCATCATTAATCTCCCTGCGTTCTCTGACAGCAGATGCAACACATCCGACAGTTGCAAAATTTATTGATGTTCCAACCTTATCAGCCTTATAGGCTACCGAACGGTTTGCATTAATTCCCATACTACCGCCCACTTTAACCGCATCAATATTTGCACCGAGAAAAATAAATTCCCATCCCTTTTCTTTATGTGCTTCAATCAATGCTTTAATGCCTTCCTGATTAAATTCACGGCTGGCATTTTCCATACCATCGGTTGTTATAACAAACAATGTTTTTTCCGGAATCAGGTTGTCAGGAAGCTTGCTATATTTTTCATCAACAGCTGCGATAGTTTTTCCGACTGCATCAAAAAGAGCTGTCATTCCTCGTGCAAAATACTGCTTGTCTGTAAGAGGCTCTATTTTTTGAATGTCAACACCGCTACAAAGCATTTCGTATTCATCATCAAATAATACGGTGGTAACAATAGCATCTCCCTGCTCTTGTTTTTGCTTTTCGAGCATTGTATTATATCCACCAATGGTATCTGTTGCAAGACCAGCCATACTTCCGCTTCGGTCAAGCACAAAAATCAATTCTGTTAAATTCTTATTCATTGTTTTAACTCCTTTTCCAACCAATCTGTTATATGGTTTTTTGTTATTTTAAATAAATCATTACTAATGGTTGTAATATTTCCCAACGCTTAAAGGAGGTTCCGTTTTAAGTATAATAATCTTGATTTTTATTTCTTTTTCAGCCACATTGCCGGACGAACACCCTGACGATTCTCATTAGATATAATACTAACACCAACAGAATCAACGGGACTAATTATATAATCCCATGGTCCGCCGGGTAAAGAAGAACGCAACCACCATGAAAAGCCGATGTCATCTACAAAATCGCTGTACTGATATTTTACATATTCTGAAGCTTCCGCAGATGCTCCCGGACAAAACGCATTATCTTCGTTCGGGAAATACTGTGCCACATCTTCAGTACCAAGCAAAAAAATGGAACCTTGAGTATGTGTTGGCACTTCTAAACCTCCGAGTTGCCAGAATAATATGCTATCTGTTTTATCCTGACTCGGATTACAGAAAATTCTTTCTCGTTCAACATCGGTAAAGGCCTGCTGTAAAAATATTTCTTCCAGCCATTTGTATAGAGAACAGCAATACCAGTGCACCGGTTCTGTCGTTTCATTAAATGGCTGCATATCAAGAATTTGTTCTGATAGAACCAATATGCGGTCATCTTCCTGAGATAATATCCGCCATTGAATTGGCTCAACAGTTCCGTCTGCTCCTTGAGGCCAGCGGCCATAAGTTATCGTTTGAAAATCATAATTCATTTTAATTTCTCCTGTATTTAAATAAATTTATATTTAAGATGGGTTCGAATTAGCATTTTTTCTGTATAGTACATCACTATCACACGCTTTGAAATTATACACAGGTTTCACTATATCAACAATATCCACGGAATCTCGAATCACGTCAATAATATCGTTCAAAGATTTATATGCCATTGGAGCTTCATCCAAAGTTGCTTCATTTACACAAGTCGTATAAACCTCTGCCATAGCTTCTTTGTATGCCTCTATATTCAATTCTTGCTTTGCTTGCTTTCTTGAAAGAATACGTCCGGCACCGTGCGGTGCAGAGTAATTCCATTCGGGGTTGCCCTTTCCGATTGCGATAACCGAACCATCCCTCATATTTATCGGAATAAGCACTCTTTCATTTTTATGTGCCGAAATAGCACCTTTTCGTAAAATCATTTCCCGAGTATCTATGTAGTTATGAATGGTATGAAAAGCTTCAATTTGCGTCAACCCGGATTCGTTAAGTATGATTTCTGCCATTTTTTCACGGCTTTTACAAGCAAACCTCTGGCAGATATCCACATCGTGAAGATAATCGTCAAGATATGAACCGTAAAGCCAGCAAATATCTTCCGGAATATCCGGAACCTTTTCAGCATAAATCCTTTTCAATTCGTCTAATGCTGCTTGAATTTCATGGCTTCTTCCGCTTGCAATATATGTATCAATCAATTCTTTTTGTTTATTATGATAATCCATTTTCCCGGCGTGAAGGTCAATGGCAATGCTCTGATAAATTTTTGCCACATTCTGTCCGAGACTTCTGCTGCCGGAATGAATCACAAGGTAATATGAATTATCCGAGCCTTTATCAATTTCAATGAAGTGATTGCCTCCGCCAAGTGTTCCGAGGGATTTTTTAATATGCTCTTTATCTTTAACTTCATTAAAGCAACGCAGCTTTGTTAAATCAAATTTTTCGGTTGCTTCTTCCCAAACGTTAAATCCCGATGGAATATAATGACACACCTTATCAACCTTTTCAAAATCAATATTTTTGTCGGCAAGGCGTACCGTATACATTCCACATCCGATATCTACCCCGACAATATTCGGGCACACCTTGTCGGTTACAGTCATTGTTGTGCCGATAGTACAACCGTTGCCGGCGTGAACATCAGGCATAATACGCACATTGCTATTTTCGGTCAAAGCATAATTGCACATCCTTTGAATTTGTTCAATTGAGTCATCATCAATAACTTTTGCATAACAAACAGCCGTTGCAAAAGCTCCTTTAATTTCAAGTTTATTCATCGTTTTTCACTCCTAGTCGTTATCATAAATTTATATTACTTCCCACCTTTTATATTGGGTACCGTTTTTCATGGCATTTTTGAAAGCATCCTCGCTTTGTCTCTTTTTGCTTGCAATCTGCTTTTCCGTCATTTCAATCCCAAATGCTTTGCATAGCCGTCTGAACACCAACGGGTTTGGATGATAATACGGATTACTCCACACCGGTTCATCGCTTCTTCCCACAAAAAGCAGAATTGCAGCTGCAACTGCTGTGCTTCGGGATTCACCTGCATCACACATCACAAATAAATCTGTAATATTACTTGGTAATGATACGATAAAAGATTTTATTTTTTCTCCATCATCTAATGAAAAACTTTTCGGATTTTTTTCGTCCTCTGTGTCTATAAAATGCAACTGTAATAAATATCTTTGAGAAGAGAAGTATTGACTTGTCCTTTCAGAGCAATTTATTATTGCATATTCTTTGCAGCCATCTGCAAATGTCGTTTCTGTCAAGGCTTTAATAGATAATATATGTATTTTGAAATAATTGTTGTTCATAGCATTTATACCATTAAACTATATCCAAGCATATAATCATAATAATTTTTTTCTTCTTTTCTATCCGTCGGAACAAAGGACAGGATAGCTTCGTTTTCTGTTCCGTCAATCTTAAAACTGATGCGTTTGATTTCCGTATCCTGATTATCTATCAAGTGTTGAATTATTTTTCTTACTGCGTTTTCAATACTAAGCATATTTACACCTCTGAAGTTTTGTTCACATATTAACAAAAGAATAACGCTTATTATTTTGAAATATCAATATCATTTATTTTTACATCAAAGCCTTTATCTGCAAAAGAATTCTGCAATAATTCCGATATTTTGGTTTTATTGCTATTAACCAAATACATAACAAGTTCATCCTTTGTCTCCTGCGGCAAAGCATTTAGCATTTTCTTTGGAATATCGCCCGGCATAGAAAGAATGCCGGATATTGTTTTAAGAAGAAGATTGTTATCCTCTTTTGCTTTTTCCTTTAATATCGGAATTGCTTGGTCTATAATAGATTCATAATTAACATCATTAATGTTTAATGTTATTTTCATTTTATTTGCATCTCCTTATCTACATTTATCGTCTTTATGAATTATATTCTTTTGATAACTACTTGTTTAAGGGCTTTCAATGCATTTTTTGGATCTTTTCTTATCCAATCAAGCATAAGGAATGCCGCCAAAGTTGTCATAGTTGGTTTTTCCTTAAGAATTGTTTTCCGTCGGTATCTCCGGTGCACACATTATTCTATCGTTATGATTAATTATATCTCTTAGGCGATATAGTTCGGAAATAAATTCTTCCTCGGTTAAAATTGTTTTTCTTTTATTGTGTTTTCCGATAGAATGCTTAAGCGGAATATCGCCTGTTATTGCCAAAGCTTTTGCAAACTCTTCCACACCAAGCAATTGGTCATAAGCCCGACTCAACAAATCCTGATACAAACCACCGGAACGTCTGATCTCCATCCCGTTCCAATAAAGTTTTCCCGTTAATTTCCATCGAAGATTTTCCCATTTATACCGAAAGAAAAGCTTAGCTTCCTTTCCGGACAAAGTGCAAACCTTCTTTTGCTTTTCAACATTTTTGGTTTTTAAAGATTGTAAAAAACCTTCCATGGAAGTACACTTTATTCCGTCAATCTCAAATTCATTCGGATAAAAATTTGACAACACATTTCCGGGATACGGAGCCTTGCTTTTAATATCCAACTCAGCCTTTTCCCAAAGTTTCAAGAATTCTTTTTGACTTTGTGAAATATTCTTCATTTCGGAATACTGTACCACAGAAATATCTTTTAAGTATTCATTCGGTATCTTTTCCTGCAGCTTTAGCCATTTGATAAAAGGAATATATCCATCCGAAACAGCATTATGCCAAAGATAATCTGCATTAAATTCTTTGTCTTGAATATGTATAATTACATCAATTCCGGTATCGTTACATGCCCTCTGGCAATACAGATACATAGACCATTTATCAACAAAGAATTTATCGCAAAGCATTTCGTATGATTCATCGGTGGTACAGCTGATTATCTGAAGCTTGTCACCATCGTTGCCAAGTCGAATTTCTTTTAGTTGTATATTCATGTTAACACCTCTAATTTAGATAAAAAACTTTTTACATCTTCATTGTATTCATAAGTCGGTTTCACAGCATAATCTCGTCAAAAGCGCATATTCTACAAATATTCTGCCACTGCAGATAAACTGGTACTTGAAACAAAGTCCGTCGAGTAAATAGAATGTATGGCATCCAAGCCGTTCTCATGGTATATCCGTTTCACAAATCATACGCTCCATCATATCCGCTTCTCTGCGCTTCCCTTGAGATGAAGCATGGCGATGATGGGTTTCTTTCGGAAGTCAATTCTTTTTCATTGTAGAGTTAAACATATTCATTTCATATCATTTCCTTCCTGACTGCTTCAACAACACCTTGCTCATCCACACCGTTTAGATTGTATTCTTCTTTCACTGTTTTAATACAACTCCGAAAAAATCCTTTTCTTCTCGCCATCCAATTGAATTTGCTTTGTTAATCTTTTGATATACTAATCATATCATAAGAAATTCTAAAACCCGCAACTTATTTCCATTAGAATTCTGTTGCGGGCATTTATAAGAAGTGCTGTAAATTTATATCGTCATTGTATTATTCCGGTTCCGCCGCAATGAGTACACGTCGATTGACCTTTTCCGTTACATGAATAGCAATGGTTTTTTACTTCGTAGACACTACTTCCTGCTCCATAATCGGCAGAGTGCTTAACACTTGGAATATAACCAAGCCCATTGCAACCTTTACAAACAACCGTTCCCATTCCATGACATATTGGGCATTGTGTTGTTTGTCTTGTCGAAGGCATATTAGAATCAGGAATTACACTTCTTCCTCCTCCATCCATCAAGCCGGATATTGTTTGACCAGTTCCTTCAATCCGAACATCTTTTCCATATAAGAACGACATGGTGTTTCCGTGATCTATCACATAAATAAAATCCTCATCTGCCAATCCTCTATACAAGTTACTTTCCTTATCCTTATTATTTAAGTCAAGTGAATATCCACACTTTATTAAATAGTTTTGATACTTTTCAGCCTTTTCCCAATCAGCATTGAATTGCTCACCATATGCACCAGCTACAACATTTTTATAATAGATATTCATACCACTGTAGTCCGAAAACAGCATAATCGGTTGAACAGGCATATCTTCAATATCATCGTCCTTGTCTTCATTAACATTTTTCGTATCATCTTTTGTCGTGCTTGTATTAGCATCTGACTTTGATATATCTGTATTGGTTTTTACATTTGATTCAGTCGTCTTTGTATTTTTCGTTCCGGAAGAACAGGCCGACAGACACAAACATATAAAGATGGTTATTATACCTATGTATAAATTCCTATTTTTTATTTTCACTTTGAATCACCTTTCATGTTTTTTCACCAACTATAAAGTAACATTTTAATTTTAAAAATTCTATGCCATCAATTGTTGCATTTTATTCAGAATCGCCCATAAATAGTTTTAATTCATCTTCTATATTGTTTTTGAAGAATACACTCATAAGTTTTATTTCCAAATCTTTAACTTTATATTTATCTTCGTATTGAAAATAGAGTGAAATTATTCGTAAAATGAATAAATGAATAAATCCTCGCTCCTTGAACGATAAACCAACTTGAGCCATAATTGCTTGCAAAATCACTTCAATCAAAACATCTAATCGTCCGGCAAAAAAATCAATAGCTTGATGATTTTTCATTATTTTAATCACATCATCCAAGAGACGTTCGGTAATTTTATGCCAATTATCTAATCCATTTTCACTCACCAACCGCAATGTGTCCATAATCATTTTCTGGATTTCCCATTCCGTTGTTTTATCGCTTAATATAGTCGCTGCAGCGAACTTGTCAGAAAGGCGGTCATCATAATTAATATTGACAGGATGTTCTGTTTTTACTTCCATATATTGATTTATAGAAACCTTACACGGTCGTACCATACCCTCGCATCGTATCAATGCTTTGCCCTGTCCTAACGCAGGTATGCTATAACGGTCTTCCGGTATAAGTAAGCATGATTGCAATATCTTTATATCTTCACCATCATCTATTCTGTGAACAATTTTTGTGGCAGAATTTTTAATTACATCAACTGCAACTTTTGTCGGACTCTGGTCTACAATCATAATACCCTCTCCATAAGCCCTTATCTCTGCCATAACATTGCTTAATGATTCAACCAGCTGACCCACCATATCAGGTCCGTCTTGTTTGTTTTTCTTTTGGACATTTTTAAACAATCTATGAGCTTCCTCTACGACAGTCAAATGTTTTAATCCTTTTTCACAATTTTCGTTATGTTTCAATTTTAAGCATTCAAAATATTGAATCAAAATTGTTCCCATAACTAAGCATTTGTCGGCATCATCTGCAAGTCCCTCTAGTTCAATAACAGTTTTTTTGGTCATTAAACTTTCGTAATCCGGATGTTCAGATGTATTAAGCAAAACACCTTTAAAGCCGTTAACGAACGAACGTAATCTTGATAGCATAGCTCCCTTATAATTATCCATCACCTCTTTGCCAAATTCAGCGTGGTCAAGATAATCTTCCACTTCTCTACAAAGATCCGAAAATGTGGGATATAAATACTTGCCCGGAAGAATATCTTTATATATATTCTTATTAGATATCAAATTCCATCCGGATTTAATATAAATATTATATAAGCATTGTTCAAGAATGTTTGGCATTGCAGCACTTAAATCAAAAGCAGATGCTATAATGGTTTTTATGCTATCAATGTGAAATGCAATATTTGCATTTTCCGGAAACCAAAAGGGATTAATTTGCAAAATACTTGAGTTTATGTCATCTGCTTTCATTGTCATGATGTCTAAATCTTCATATTTTCCTTTTAGAGAACGATATTCGCCTTTGACAGGTTCTATCACCATAAAGGGAATTCCAATCGTTTCAATAATCTTTTTCGATGTGTTTGTTTTTCCCGAACCAGTCATACCACAGACAAAAGCATGCCGCTCAAATGCCTTTTCGGAAAGCAAAAAAGGTGCAATTTCATCATTATTTTGCATAATATTGCCTATATTCATTTCATACCCGTTAATCTTCGGTTGCTCAAGAGAAAACTCCTCATTTTCAATATAAGTCAATCCATTGTACTCTTTTGTGGGGAATAACAACATCGGTATAATCTCTTTGGTTCCGGTAATGATGGATGTACATTCTTCATCAGACCAAGAAACTTCAAGATTTGATGACTTTAACGCACCTGACAAAATACTTGCTGCTGTTTGCAAAGTAGGTTCGTCATCTGCATCTACGGTTATTTCTACTGCCCATAAACAGGATTTTTTCCCTCGTTGCAATCTGTACAGTTCTTCGTCAATTTGCTCCATAAGTATTTTTGCAAATTTGTCATTCTCTTTGACACCTTGACTAACGCCACCGGAATAATTAAAACCAACCTCCTCTTTTCCTTTAATAAAATCAAAGTTATTCGTTACGGTTTTTTTAATTTTTTGTCCTAACGTGTAATCATGTGTTCGATTTGAACCTATATTTGAAGAATGTGATATATTTAATTCAGAATGGTCATTCAAAAAATCGTGCAATTTTGTGAGACTTTTAATTCTTTTGTTAACATATTCATCATTATTTGCAGGACAAATTCTAATTGAAACTGAATAATTGCCGCCACTTATAATGCTGTTGGAAAGAATATCACACCACGAAACACATCTCTTTTTATTCTCCTGTCTTTGAGGCTTTTCGGGTGGTATGGAAATTTGTCCGTAATAATGTCTGTCAAAAAACATTGGCTTGTCAGTGTTTAATTCGGTTTTTGCCTGTCCAAAAGCCCCCCGTATCATTCCGTCAATTTCTTTTGAAAAACTATTTGACGATATAATCAAATCATTTTTTGATATATCACATTCTGTTCTGTGTACAAAAGAAATTGTGATATCTTCTTCAAATGCAGCAAGAACATTGGCAAGATTTTCGGTTGCCTTATATGTTTCATCTTTTGGATTTATATTTTCTTTACGCTTAACTTTACCCAAACTACGAACTACCAGTTGCTCGTTATACTCCGGAGATTCTAATACGGGATATACCGGATTCAATAAATTCTCCGCTTCCGCATATTTTTCTGTAATATCATCCTTTGAACAATCAGCAAAAGTATTATCTACTACATCCTTATATCTTTTATACTCGTCTTCTCCAAAGCGTTTTTCGCCTAATTTAAAAATATTATCTAATATTATTTTTTTGTGCAATTCAATCACCTCTGTTAATTTATCAGTTTCTTCGCATTCTGCATATAACTTGAAGCATTGTTGAGTGCATCTTTGATTTCATCATTAAAAGCAGAAAGAATATTTTCCCACTTTTTAACCTGTGCTTTTGTGTTTTTAATCTTTTTTTCTAAAGTTTCTGTGTCTTTTGTGAGATTATTATTTATTTCGTGCAGCATATCTTGCGTTTCATCATGTATATTCGCATATATTCCTGTTATTTCATAAGCTTTGTCAAACCAACCATTTATGCTATTTAAAATTTTATCTGCACAAACAGCTTCAACATTTTCCAAAAGAATCGCTTTTTCGTTTTCAGTCAAAGAAAGATTATCTATTATTTCTTTGACACCGCCACTTCCGTAAATGGTTATGTACTCTCTTGATTCTCGAAACCAACCCGGTGCTACCTTACTTTTAACAGAACTTGTGGTTCCATCTGCAAATTCATTTACTATGGATTCGTTTGCATTTATCAAATCCGCAGCAACTGATTTTCCTACTTTTTTTACTTCTTTTTTCAATATTTCACTTGTTAACTTTGCAGATTTTATTTCGATTTCGACTTTTTCCACAACGATTTTTGCAAAATCACGATATTGATTAGTAATATCATCTTTTTTTTCGCCTTTTATATGCAAAACAGATTGTTCAATTGCTTCTTTTACATTATTTTTAAAAGAATCTAATTGTGATACTGCATTATCATAAAAATCCAAAATGCTACTGTTCATGCTTTCAAGAATATCGGTGTATGACTGATTTATATGTGATACATCAATGTTCATACTTTGTAATGCCGGACATAATTCATTATAGTATAAATTATAATTTGCTGTTCCGTATCTATCGATTCTTGCTTTATTACCTAACATGTACAAATCGAATTTTGGCAAAATTTCAGAGATTTTATCTTTATATGATTTGAGTGCTGCTTCAAAAGCAAAAATATACATATGAGTTATTTCTTGAATGCCCTCTTGTACACCTTCTTTTTTCTTATCAAGATATCTTGCTTCATTTGTCAATTTTTTTAGTTGATTTGCTGTCTCGCTCTCCAATACTTTCTCAAGTTGCTTTGTTATTTCCTTTACGGTATCATCTCGGCTTTTAACCAATTTCTCATTACTTTTTTTAGCATTATCCAAATTTCCAATAGACGTTTCAGCAAGAGTTCGAATCGAATGCACCGCATCTAATGCCTTAGCGTTTTTTCCTGTTTCTATATAAACCTTGCGAAAAAAATCCTTCAATTCCTCTATGTGAGATTTTTCGTCATAATCCTTTTTTAATTTTTGATAATCATTCTCTAATTTTTTTATATATAACAACCTTTCTTTTGGAATATCATTATACATATACTCACCACAAATCGCAGCATAAGGAAGAATCTCATCCTTTTCTATTTTCAATCCTTTTTTAGCAAGTAGTTCGGCAAATTGTACTTTTGTTGTTTCTAATTGAGCAGTTTTAAACCCCTCACACTTATTAAGAACAGGTATTATCCTTTTCTCTTCATCAACAGCCTCTCTTTTCTTTAGTGTTTCTATCATATTGTCTACGGCTGCAATTCCAACTTCTTTTACGGTTGCATCTACTATAAAAACCATTGCATCTGTTTTTGAAATAGCTTCACAAGTAATATCATCATGGCTTTTTATAATTTTTCCGTTCACATTTCGTTCTCCCGCAGTAGCCCCCAATCCAGGTAAATCTGTAATTACGAAGCCACTTTTTAAAAACTCATTGTTCCAATAAACAACAACGGATAAATTATATGCATCTTCGGGAACTCCAAAATATCTGAGATACTCTCCTCTCTTTTTTAAAAGATCAAGTTTTTCCTTCGAAAGAGCAATTGCGTTCTGTCCTATATATACCGCCAAAAGAATCAAACAAAGCAATGCGACCTGTTTAGGATCGTCGGAATTCATATCCTTTATATCCTCAACAGTCATGGACGTTCCCTCTTCCAGAACGTCTTTATCTGTAAAATACTGTAGATTCTCCACAATAAGAGCACGCATTGCAAGTATGGCATATTCTTTAAGTTTATTGAATTGTTCGGTTGTAACTTTCGTACAATCTAAATCAAACACCTGTTTATTTGTATCATCATCTGTTGCTATGATTCTTACTTTTTCCCCGTATTCAAGGCGTACCGACGAACTGGTTGTAGGCAGATTACATGTCGGCATTAAAGGATATTCAATCAATGAATCTATTACCATTGACTTTCCGGCTGATTGCTCACCGGCAAAGCCTATATTAAACTTAAAATCAGCATTTTTTCCGAGTTCTTCTGCGGCAGTTTCATAGATATCTTTATTTTTTTTATCAATAAGCCTCTCTTTGTTTGCTGTCGAAAGGGCTTTTTTACCGGCATTATTCACTTTTGCCTGAAGTGCATCTATTGCATTGGTTCCGTGATAGTCCAATTTAGGTATATCATTTATATCAACCGCTTTTTTGCTGGCATTATTCTCTTTTACTGAAAACATATCTGTTTCCTCGATTCCATAAAAATCAAATTTAGACACATCATTCATATTAAACGCCTTAAACGCCTTTTTTTCTGATTTATAGATTTTTTGTTTTTTTGATTGTGATTTAGAAAATTCATTTTCTATATTTTTATTGTTGTGACTATTTTTGGGCTTCATTATTTTTATCCTCCGTTCGTCTCAATTCATATGCAATTTTATGGAAAGAACAGTTTTTTTTGAAAAAAACCGTCAGTTTTTCCTTCGTATACTCTGTTGATGGTAAACCATACTCATCCCACATAACAAAATTATCATTATTTTTCAATCCTACCTCGGATATCTCTCCATTTTGATACTGATACCCAAGTTTTTCCTGCCATATACTACTGCAATAGCAAACATCGTTCAAATCTGCTAAATCCCATTTATTTTCCGTTAACTTTTGTTGGATGTTTAATAAATATTTTTCTCTATCAGCAGTAGAAAAATCATAATACGCTTTGTTAATCCAAACAAACCGTCTGCTTGGCAATCTCTCCGGTGCATCAACATCAAAATCAGACTCATTCTCTCCAACTATAACAACTGCATCAGCTGTATTATCCGCATCTCTCGCCTGAACAACATTCCATTCAGGTATGAATTGTTGGAGTACATCACACACATCCTCACTAAGAGAAATATTTTTTGAAAAAACAGATAACTGCAATTTTTCTTTAATCGGGAGAAGGCACGCTTTTTGTGTTTGATAAAAATCTTTAGATTCATCAAAACAAATGTCATACGATACATTTTTCTTATAAAACATCACATTTATCTGTTCCTTATACGATTTTCTATATGGTTCATTATAAACATCATATACAGAAAAAATCCATGACGTAATGTGGCTATTTTCCTTCACAAATCTATAATGATATTGCATAAACCCACTTGGAAGAGGTGTAACAAACACACATCTCTTTATCATTTTAGGCAATATATAATTATTATCTTTTACAAGCAAATCAACTTTATATATTTGCACATCATTGTCATTAAGTCCTGATAGAGAAACAAACTCTTTCTCTATTGCTTCTGAAACACCGTAATCGAATATAACTGCGGTCATCATATATCTTCCTCCATCTTCCTTTTGTATTCTGTATAAAGTACATCAGCAACCATGTCCATCCATTCAGATAAAATATGGGTATTCAATTCAATCTGTTTTTCAGAAATTGATTCAGCTGTTTTTCTTACTTTGGCGGTTTTAGCACTGTCAGTCAAAGTAATTCTTGGTTTTGCCTCACCATGTTCTTTGTACATGGTATAGACGCCGGCAACAATAAGTACAATTCCCAATGCTTTTGTAATGGCTGCAATCGTTTTTAAACCCGGGATAAAAATCCATCCTATTACTTCAAGTGCCGCTCCTGAAACAGTAATTATAGTTCCATAATGTGTTTTTTTCTTTTTGTTTCTGAGTTTTTCACTTGGTTGTTCTGCTTCTATGGGTATCTCTTTGCACAATTCAATTTTTGGTGTCCCTGTTGCTAACCGAACCTTTGACCATAAAATTTCGGATGCATCATCCGAAAGACCATTTTCAATCAAAAAATTTTTAGATAACTTTTCAACTTTATTCCTAATCGTTACACAATAATTATTCATCAGTCGAGCTTCCTCAACGGTCATCACGCGAACAATTTCATCGATTGACCGTTGTGAAGCATTATCGGCAATTTGTGCATATATTTTTTTTACATCTTCATACATTTCTTCTTTTTCAGTTTGAAATAATCTTTTAAAACTTTCATTCATTTTACGTTCTCCTTGTGTTTCGATTTTTTTAATTCTTTTTCTGAATTTATTTCATTATGCATATTCGCACTATAAAAATATATGCTATGTATTTAATACCTTATTAAATCGTTGTAACGTTTTTGCGTGAGTTCTAAATTACCGGTAAGAGTCTTTAATTTGCTCAATTCTGCTGTTATGTCCCTTTTATTACCTATACCATAATCGATCATCTTTTCAACATGTTTTATTTCCGATCCATACTTTTCAATTTTTTTTGCCGATTCTGCTATTTCTTTCGCTATTTGAATTTCAGTCATTTTAATTTCCTCCGTATTTTTAATTATTTTTTTGTTCTCTCTTGAACTATATTAAGTATAACACACCATTTTGAAGAAACTTCATCTTTTTTCCATGACGTTTTTTTACTCTATATTCTCACGCTGAAGCTTGTCCAAATCCTCCTTGCTTTTTGCATTGTGCTTTTCCATTTCCTTTAAATAATATTCCATATCATCCAACGCTTTAGTAAATTCTTTTTCGTATGCTATGTATTTAATGCCTTTTTAACTCTTCGTAACGTTTTTGCGCGAGTTCTAAATTACCGGTAAGAGTCTTTAATTTACTCAATTCTGCTGTTAGGTCCCTTTTATGACCTATATCATAATCGATCATCTCTTTAACACCTTTTATTTCCGATCTAAACTTTTCAATTTTTTTTGCCGCTTCTGCTGTTTCTTTCGCTATTTGAATTTCAGTCATTTTAAATTCCCTCCGTATTTTTAATTATTTTTTTGTTCTCTCTTGAACTATATTAAGTATAACACACCATTTTGAAGAAACTTCATCTTTTTTCCATGACGTTTTTTTACTCTATATTCTCACGCTGGAGCTTGTCCAATTCCTCTTTGCTGTTGGCGTTATGTTTTTCCATTTCCTTTAAATAATATTCCATATCGTCCAACGCTTTAGTAAATTCTTTTTCCGCTTCATCTCTGCCGGAAACCCATCTTGGCTCACTTTTATTAAATGATTGCAGCTTATTCAAAACAGTATCTTCCAAATACTTAACATCGTTTTCGGCCCACTCTCCAAAGAAATAGTTTATACTGTAAAATTCATATCTGCATTCTGCTTCCTGTATTTTTATATCATTATCACATGTAAATTCAAGTTCTTCTTTTATTATCTTGGAACTCAAATCCCCATCAACATAATACTTAAGTGTCTGAAGACTGCTTATATAAGGTGAAAGCTTATCTGCACGTGCATTGATATACAGGACATACTCACCGCTCGGCACCAAATTCTCATCCAAAATTTTTGAAAATTCTTTCGATAATTCTTTTTGTTTTACTTTATCATAGTTATCCTGCATTTTATCTATTGCGGAGTTTAAGGCACTTTGTGCATCTTCTTTTCCGATTTTGCCTGCCAGATAATCAGAAACCTTCTCTAATGCATCATCGTAATCCTTACTGTCATCATCATACTCAAATACTGTACTTGCAAAATTATCAACAATTTGCTTCTTTTCTGAGCTTATCTCGTTCTTTTCGGAGCATCCGGCAAAAGTTATCAACATAACTAATGTGACAATTCCAATTAAAAACTTTTTCATAATAATCATTCTCCTTTAAAATATCCTTCTGTTTTCATATTTGATTTTGCTTTATCAAGCTCATCCTTTGCTCTTGTTAAATTAGAAGCAAAATCCTCATTGTTAACACTTCTTGAATAATTTTTCAAGAATGACAAATACCGAAAGCTCTCATTCATTTCATTTCGGTTGTCTTCTTCAAGCTCATACAAGAAAATATCAAGCTCTGAATATATTACTTTTTTATATTCATTCAAAAACTCTTCATAAACCTTTACCAATTTTTTTCGATCCTGCGGCAACGGTCTATATTCATCTTCACTGCACAATTTTATTTTTAGATATGTAAGGGCATTATCCAAATTGCTCTTCATGTCAGCCGGTGCATTATACAACTCATTTACCAAATCACTATCCAAATTCACATATACCTTTTTGATATTATCGATATGAATGTTTGACTTGGAAGTGGTTTCTAATATTTTATCTGCATCTTTAATAGTTTTATCTATATTATCTGACAACTGTAAAACTGCATCTTTTTCACAATTTATAACCTCATCCTGTCCTGCATATTCAAGTATTTTTTCCTGTTGCTCAAACATTTGATTTAGCGTTGTCAAACTGTCAATTAAGCAATAAGTTGCGTTTTTAACATTTGTCTTTTCCTGCTTTGACAACACTTGTTTTCTTGTAATGCTTATATTGGTATAATTTGTTACATAAAACGTGCAAAAAGAGAATAATGCAACCGCTAAAGCACTTTTAATGATAATTTGCTTTTTATTTGCTGATATTAAAGCTTGTTTATTAGAAACCGCACTTTTTTTCAAATAGTCCTTAAAATTATCGTGCAAAAGACGATACTGTCCTTTTGAAACCTCTGTCAGCAATCCCAGTCTTGCAGATAAATATTCTACAACGCAATAATCAAACCACTCGGAAGAACTGTTTATTTGTTTCAATATTATTCTTGATTTACCCATAAATTTAGGAAATGCCTTCCCAAATGGCTTACCCTTAATTCTTTTGTAGTATTTTTCAATGATTTTATGTAACTCATCAATAGAAATAATACTTTTCGATTTCATCTTATAAGCTATTTCCGGCAATATATGATTGATTAAAAGCTCACTTGTGAGTTGCATTTGATTATTGCCCGAATACAGTCGTATCTCTTTTGATGTAATGCTTTCAAGATAAACCCTTACCATTGAATCTGTATCATAAACATCAGGCAAAATATCATCATTGTTTTCGTTTTCTCGTTTTAAGCAAACAGATTCGGTATACAAATTAAGCAACATCGGATTCGTAAGCATATTTCCCAATTTTTCATCTTTAGGAAAATCAATACCGCAAATTTGTAGTTTTGACTTTACTGCATCCTCTGAAAGAGGCTGAAGTTCAGCGTTTGAAAAATTTTGAAAGCTATATTCTCTGATATTGTCATTCCTTTCAGAAACAACTACACTTATGCCGCTTCTCTTGCTCAATCCCTCAATTTCTTTAATAAGATTTATTATCCTTTCACCGGCCTCATTTAGACCGTCAAGCAACAAAATCAATTGAACACTATCGCTGTCAAATATTTTTTCAAGCTCATATAGAGCATCTTCAACTTTTGAACCGGAATTCAAATTAAGACCGTATAATATCTGTTTTCTGATATAGTCGGCATCATGTAATCCGTTTTGGTACTCTGCCAAAGGGATATACATAACAACAGGCTCGTCCTTTTTATATGTTTTCATGCCGGACGAAAGAATTTCAAACAGACATCTGGTTTTACCCATACCACCGTCACCGAGAAGAATAAATGACTTGCCAGTCTTCAATTGCTCATACAAAGCGTTTTTATCGGTATCCGATGAACCATTTATCAATATACTTTGTTTAATATAAGGTTCTTTAATATTTACAAGCTGATTAAACTTTGTTCGGCTGAATTCCCACAACGCACAGTGCGATACGCCTTTTTTATCTATCCTTTCTTGAAGCTCTATTACCTGCTCTCTTAATTCCGGAATGGATGTAAACCTTTTGTCCGGTAATGTATGTAAGCCTTTATTAAGTATTTCAACGCATTTTTTAGCAGCAGTATAAGGAATATTCTTAAATATTTCCAAACTTTTTGGGAAACATTTCCTCAGATTGTTTCCCATTATTTCCAAATCCGAAAGTTCTTTCCCTGTTACCATTTCAAACATAACAGCACAAACTGAATATAAATCCGTTGCGTAACATATACTATTGTGGTTTTTCAATCTAACCTCGGGAGCGGAGTACCCCGGTTTTATACTAAATCTAAAGTTCTCGACATATGAATTGTTCATATCCCATGCACTGTTGTAATCAATTAATAATGCTCCGTTTTTTAATATAATTATATTATCCGGACTTATATCCAAATGTAAAATTCCGTTGCAATGAAAAACCTCCAAGGCTGAAATGATTTTAAGTATAATGTCGCATATATCCTTGAGGCTTATAATGCGTGTTCTCTCAATATACTTGCGTAAGTTGCAACCGCCATGGACAGGTAACACAGAATAAAATGTGCCATATGCTTCATAGGAGTTTATATTCCCGGATATAAATTCAGGATTATTTTTTAACAGTTCCAGATTGATTTCATTTCCTTTATAAAACCCGATTTTACTGTCCTTAAATAATCTCTCCGACTCAGGCATACAACAAATATCACCGTTTTCATCTCTATAAATATCACCATTATTAGTAAATGGAAACATTTCTTTTACGAAAACATGATGTTTTTTTTCTTTATTAAGTTTATCGTCATAGGTAGCTGAATACACAACGGATGTACCACCATATCCTTCAATTCCCGTTATAGTATAAATCGTTTCACCTAATTTGATTTTTTCGTTAACATCCCTAAACTTCCTATTGTAAATCATATAACTAAATCCCTTCAAATATCATTTTTCAATATGAAATATGTTAATCATATGATACAACTAATATTTGATTAAAACTTCAACTTATTTCCAAAACACTCTATATATTATCAATATTTTTATATAAATAACTTACGGCATCGGACATTTTATCACTCGAAAACTCATCATATTGAGTCTTCATTGCATATATAACCAAACAATCAAACGGATTCCCGAAATCAAGCTTGTTCATGCCGTACTGCTCTAAAAACAAATTCATCTTATTCAAGCGCACTTCCATAATTTCATTAGCGTCTGTTGTATCTTCTTCAAACAGGTAATATTCGCTTTCATCAAATTCATCATCCAAAGCTTCGGTAACTAAATACAGCAAAATCATAGTTTTTCTTGATACATCAATTGTTTTATTCTTCATTTTTTGCAAATCGCTCTCATTTGGCCAGTTTTTCTTTATTGTCTTTTGCAGCAAAGAAAATTGCGACGTTTTTTTGTCAAGAGGCATAGACAATCGCAAATATGTATCAGCGACCTGCTCTATGCTGTAAATTTTTTCTTCACGGTTTCCCTGTAGTTTTTTCTCAAAATCTGACAGTTCCTTTATAGGTAACGACAATTTATCCAAAAGCTCAATAAATTTTGAGTACGCTGTTTCATGGATAATCCCAAACTGTTCATAATATTCATCGAAAAATGCAATTAAATCCTTTTCGTCTTTTACTGCAGAAAACTCATCCTTTATCTGCTGAGTAAATACCATTTTCTTATCCTCTATTGATTCGTCTGCTTTCTCTTCGTCATTCCTTTTCTCATTCATCTTTTTTTCATATCTGTCTAACAATTCATCCGCCAAACTTGAGGTTTCTTTATAAGATAATTTATTTCTAATACCATATGCATAAACTAATTCTCTTGGATTTCTATAATGTATTCCTGTATCAGATGCGGCACTTAAAACAGAATTAGAACTTGACTCATCAAGTTCTAAAATATAACAAATTTGAAATAGAGTTTCTCTGTTTTGAGGCGTGTTTACTCCATTAAGCCAATTTCTCACTTTTCTTGCTACACTTTGACTATTTTCGCTTGTAATTTCTGTCAGACCTAATGAAAGCTTTTCGTATAAATCTTCACCGGGATACACTTTTCCCAAAACATCTTTAAAGCTTCTGTATAACGCACCGTCATTTAAAAATTCAATTATTTTCTTTGGTGACAATTCAGCGTTCTTCATATAGTTTTGATTATTTCTTGTTATATATGTAAGATTACTATCCATATTTTATCTCCTGCATTTTAATCGAATTCAATTATGGTATAAATATAAAAATATCCATTAAAATTATATGCCAAAAGCGTCGACTTGTCAATAATTCGAAGGGATTTTCTGGATTTTTGTCAATTATAAACAAAATCTGTCGAAATTATTTCATATGTGACCAAAATGTCTCAATTTATTATTTTTCTATTTTTGATTTTTCTCATATTCGACAACTCCTTTTGTTTTTATATAATTTTACCACTTAAAAGAAATTGTCAACAATTTGCTTGATTATAGTTTTATGATTTTCTTACCATTCCTTTCAGCGTATTTCATTGTTTGATATGCTCCGCCGGAGGTGGTTTCCACATAGAATATAACCAAATCCGATCTGTCAACCATGTATTTGTTTCGTATTTGTATTGCGGATTTCGGGTGAGCTTTACATGATTCATAGCATACTTCAATATCGTCATAGTATTCTTCAAAGTTTTCTTGATTATTGGAATACTCTGCTTTCGGGTAGGGCATAACCCATATAAGTGAGCTATTGCAATCGCAAACATCTCGCTTTATTCTTTTAATCGTTGACGATACTATCTGGTCAAAATCTCCGTCACGCCCGACAAGAAAATCTACATATTCATGTTCCCGAATAAGTTTTCTTGTGATTTCTTCAAGTTTATCCTCGATTTTATAAAAATTGTCGATATATCTGTGTCCGAAGAAGGACACCGTATAGGTTTTCATCTTATCATCTTCTTTGTATTAAAATAGCGTTCCTCACATAATAAACATTATGTTGGGAACGCTATTTCGGAGTTGCTATTTTAAGATGATTTTTAATGGTGTTTTCAACGATTGGCAGACCAATGATTGTCTGAAATTTTCATTGGTCATTTTCGTATGTAAAGATTTTGAATTTTTGCGGTAATTTCAGTATTTTCGGCTTTGTTGATTGACGATTTTGAATTTTTATGGTATAATTTCTTTAATAATTGCCTACATAATGTTTATTATGTGGGCGTATTTTATGCCGTTAAATGCACTAGTCCAAGTTTTTGCATTTGCCTTCTGTGGATTGCTCCATCCTCGATTGTATATATCCTTGTTGTGTTAATACTTGTATGACCGAGTATATCGGCAAGTCTTACAATATCTTTTTGAATAGCGTAGTAGGTTCGTGCGAATAAATGCCTCAAATTGTGTGGAAACACTTTTGTCTTGTCAACACCTGCCATCTCGCATAATGACTTCATAGATCGCCAAATTTCGTGTCGTGTGAGTGGATTTCCGTTTCTTGTGATGAATACCGAACCTGTTTTGATGCTTTGCTCTTTACAATACTTTGAAAGTAGTTTACAAAGTTCTTTTGGGAGCAGTATAGTTCTGATTTTACCTTTTAATTTTACTGTGGTTTGTCGGTTTGAAATTGCTTCGTAAGTGATATATTTAAGTTCCGATACCCTGATTCCTGTTGAACATATCGTTTGCATTATCAAATACAGTCTTTCATTTTTCTTTGACTTTGCAGCTTTCAGCAATCTTTCATATTCATTCTTGGTAAGTTCTTTTTCACTTTGACAGAATAACTGTTTTTGGATTTTGAGGCTTTTGATTTTTAAGTCATACAAGTTATTGAAAATCAAGAATCCGTTGATTGATGCTATGGCAGAATTCACACTTGCCGGAGCATATTCCTGTACCAATTTTGCTTTGTATGAGAGTAGTTCCTGCTTTGTAAGTTCTTTTTCGCCAAGCCACAATGAAAGCATTTTTATATCCCTGATATACTTTTCGATTGTAACCTCGCTTTTTTCTTCTGTGATTAGATAATTTTTGTAGCCTTGTATCATTTCATTTGTTATTTTCATCTTTGACAACTCCTTAGCTTTTTTATTTTATTATACCATTTCAAGCAATTGTCAATTCATCCGCCGACTGAAATTCACCTCTTTTCTAACGACACAAGATACCACAAACTTTCCTGTAAGTCTATCACAAAAAGCAACAATATTATATTTTTCCGTGCGTTTTTTTGTTTCATTAAATAGCTTTGATTGAGTCAATATTCTTACATTTTCAGTTGCAGTATTTATACTTTTATTTTCTTGCATTTTTGTTCAAATTTTCGCTGATACCTGCAAAAACACCATTTTTTTGCCTCAACAGTCGGGGTTAGGCGGAAACCAGCCCCCTCCAAACAGCACCGGCCCGAACGGCTCTGCCGGTCGGTGTTTGAGTGCGATTGGTGGCACACTTGATACCAACGCTTTTTCCTGCTTCCTTTTTAATCAGCCGGCAGCACCGAGCTTCTCGGCGATTTCGGCACGCCTTTGTATCAGTGCATTTCGTTCAAATTGTTTTTCAAGCTCCGTTTCGGTCATATCATATGCCTTGTCAAAATTTCCGCCGATGGTTCTCAAATACTCAACAAGGGGCTCATAGGCTCTGTTTTTTATACCCATGCCTATTATCGTTTGCGTTCCGTCCTCCAGCAAAACAGTTTTCGGTTCCATTGACTGTCGCATCTCTTCAAGCATTGCATCGTCAACCTTTCTACCCGACAAAATCCGTTCCTCTTTGTTTACTGTTTTGCTTCCTGCCGCATATTCTCCGATATTCATTGCAATCATAAGCAACGACACTATAATCAAAACAACAACCGTCAGTCGGCGGCACAGTATTTTCTTTACTTCAAATTTGTATAATGTACCAATGTTATTCATTTTCAGTCCCTCCGAATTTTTCGATATAAAAGCTTTCAAGGTCGCCCGGAATATCCTGTTTTCCACCGTCCCATATCAGCTTTCCGTTATCAATTATAAGTATTCTGTCGGATATTTGAGAAACGTCCGATACAATATGAGTTGATAAAAGAACGATTGCATCATTTCCGAGCCTTGATATCATATTCCGAAAGCGTACCCGTTCTTTTGGGTCAAGTCCGGCTGTCGGCTCGTCCAAAACAATTAGTTTTGGGGCATTTAAAAGTGCTTGTGCAATACCAAGCCTTTGCTTCATTCCTCCCGAATATGATTTTATTTTTTTGTTTGCCACATCTTCAAGATTTACCGCAAATAAAAGCTCGTCGCATTTTCGCTTTGCCACCGATTTTTCAAGACCTTTCAGTGCCGCTATATACATAAGAAAATCCCGACCTGTAAAGGACGGATAGTATCCGAAATCCTGCGGAAGATAGCCGAGAGCATCACGATATATCTCCTCGCTTACATCTGTTTCGTCAAGGCTGATAGTTCCGCTTGTAGGCTTTAATATTCCGCAAATCATTCTCATAAGAGTGGTTTTTCCGGCTCCGTTTGCTCCCAAAAGACCGATTACACCGGGCTTTAAGGTTACATTTATTCCGTCCACTACCGTCCTGTTTTGATATTTTTTTGAAACATGATTTAACACAAGTTCCATGATAATTCCTCACTTTCTTTGATGAATTTGTACGCTTCGATTATTGTTATTATGAGAGATGCAAAAAGCACGGTAGCCATGACGGTATCAAGTATTTCGGCGCTGTATTTTGCGAGGCACTGATTGCAAAACAATGATATAAGTACAATACAAAAAGTGCCTATAACACAGCCGTAAATATTTTTATTTGAATGCCATCTTCTTATAATGATAATACAAACAGATACTGCCGCAAGATATAACGCATTGCAGGACATAAGCACCGAAATCAGATTTGTATGATAAATTATACTCATAATAACCGATGCTATAATGGTAGCAACAATACCTGTTATGCCGCAAATCATAAGTCTTAATGCTTTTACCATACGCAGAGAAAATCTCGACGACATTTCAAGCTCGTTCATCGTGTATCTTTCGGATTTTCCAAGTCCCGTAAGCAAAATAAGAGCAATTACAGGCATAAAGAAAGATGTAATTGCAGAAAGCCTCATATCTGTGTCCGCCAAAGCAGCAAAAAGCATGGAAAGAAGTAACACAAAAGCAAGCGCAAGGGGAATACCCATATATTTAAGCTGCATAAAAAGTATTTTTAAAAAGCTGATTTTGTGTTTTTGGTATTTTGCGATAAAAGCGGTTTTTCTTCTCGACGGCTTTATGTTATATGCCTTTTTAACCATTCTTTTTAACTCTTTATCTGTCATTTTTGCTCCTCCAGTTCTTCCTTTAATTTTTCATTACCGATTTTAATCTGCGATGTACCGAAAAGCGTGATATACCGGACATTTTCCCGATATCTGCATCAGAAAGCTCCAATATGAATTTAAGTGTTATAAGCTCTCTTTCAGATACACAAAGCTTATCAAGTGCCTGCTCAATTTCAATCTTTTCAAGAATTATATCCGTTTCATCACATACGGCGTAAGTTTCGGATATGTCTGAAATTATGTCTTTTTGCTTTCGGTAATAATCAATGCAAAGATTTCTTGCGATGGTATAGAGATATGCTAATTCCTTGCCTTGATTATGATAATTTTTGCTTTCATAAAATTTCATAAAAGCGTCTTGTCTGATATCTTCCGCAAGGCTTTTATTTCTCACCCTCATATAACAGTAACGGAGGAGTTTGTCGTACTGCTCACTTATATCCATGGATTTTCCCTCCTCAATATGTATAACGAATAAGACCGCTCTTTTGTGCGGCAATATCATAAAAAAAGGCAAGCGGACAAAAAGTCATCTGCTTGCCGTATTACTTAATTAAGCATTGAAGTACATATCGTAAACAACATATCCTCCCTTGTCTTTCAGTGAGCCGTCGAACAATTCCATACACATCTGGCATCTCGGCTCGGTCATGGGATACCCACTGACAGGATAGATATCGTATTCGGATGACGTTCTGAAACCAACCGTGTTATAAAAGCGGTAGTTACCTTCTACTATAATGCCTTTATATCCCAATTCCTTTACCTTTTGGATTCCCATTTTTATCATTGTGCTTCCGATTCCCCGACGGAAATAATCCGCATGAACAGATACAGGTGCCAGCATAACAATTTCGGTATCATTAGTCCCACCGTGTCCGCCCTCCGGTGTCTTTGACAGCGGAAAATGTGAAAACAGAAAGTGTCCTACAATTTGGTTATTAAACTCAGCAACAAAAGATAACTCCGGAATATAATATTTTGAATCCCTGATTTCCTCTACCAATGCAATAATATCGGTTCCGTCGGAATAGTCTGTACCTTCTTTAAACGAACGTAAAATTAAAGAAACAATACTCTTATAATCCTTATGTTCTTCCGGACGGATTATTATTTTTTGATTTATCATACACATATCCTCTTATTTAATTTACTGTCTCGTTTTTTCTGCAAGCAAATATCGGTCCTTCTTCTCCAAAAGTGCCTGTTCTTATAAAACCGCATTTTTCTAACACTCTGACAGATGCAGTATTATCAATCTCTGTTTCTGCTATGACATATTCAACGTTAAATTGATTTAACGCCCATGTAGCAGCCGCATTAACTGCTTCTGTTGCATAACCGTAGCCTTGATAGTTCTCTACAATACCATATCCGATTTCTGCAATTCCGTCGTTGGAAAGGCCTTTGAAGCAAAGCTCTCCGATATGAGTGCCGTTCTTCGCTTCAATCATCCAGATGGCATACCACTCCCACTGCTTAGGATGTGTCAAAGCACCGTTAAGCATCTCGGAATAAGCTGCTTTCAGAACATCTACGGATTGTGCCGCAATAAATGCTTCCATCTGTTCTTTGGAAGCTGCATATATTTTTAGTCGCTTTGTTTCAATCATATTTTTCTCCCTCAACATAATTATTTATCCATCGGAATTCCGACTTCAATCAGGTTTCCGTCCGGATCATAAAAGCGCACCACACGCTGTCCCCAACTATGCGTCATAGGCAGATTGACAAATTCCGTATTTGGGTAAAGTGTTTTCAGCTTTTCATAAAATCCATCCACGTTTTCTTCCTCAAAATACAGCTCGCAGGCGTTGTTCTGTGGAAAACGTCCCTGCCGATAAAGTTGCGCCAGTATTTTTCCTCCTGCAAAACAAGCCCGTCCGACAGAATCATGTTGCCGTCATTATCTTGGAGCATTTCAAGTCCGAAAAGGTCATGGTAATACATCATTGCCTTTTGGCAATCTTTTACAACAATTAAAAATCCGTTTAATTTCATTTTCGTTTCTCCAAATTTATTTTTTTATTTCAATGACTACAGTTACCGTTGCAACAACACACACAAGTGTTGCTCCGTATTTCACATCCCAAATATATGCCGACAAGGGCAAAAGGTACAACAAAAGCCCCGTGAGCTTATTTTCCAAAGAATGCTCAATCGATAATCCGTGTACTTTTTTGCTTGCAATTATAATGCCTGTGACCTTTGTTACCGCTATTATCAATGTCCATACCCATATCCAAATGGGCAAAGACAAAAAAGGCAGTATTCTCACGGCATAAATAATCACAAAAAGCAAATCTGCCACGCTGTCGAGAATAGCTCCGTTTTTACTTTCCGTATGCAATATTCTTGCAACAAATCCGTCAAGGGCATCGCTTACGCCGCACAAAATATAAAGCGCCGCAAAGAAATAAGATTCATGGGGAAAAACAAGCAGCAACAGGGAAAACAATATTCGGCTGACCGTAATAATATTTGCAATCATTTTATTTCCTTTCGAAATAACTTCTTTACTCCCTTCGTTTCTAAAAATCAACATACCGGCAGGCGTTGAAAAGGGAGGTATATTTTTCGATTTTGAGTGCGTTGCCGCACAAAGGTACTGTAGCGCTCAAAATTGGGAAAAGCAAGCAACGGCAAGGGTTTCTCGGTGAAGCCCTTGCCGTTTTCAGATGTTTTTGTCACCATCTTGTTTTTCCTTTTACATATTCTTGCTTGCGGTAGACCGACTTTTTCGACCGTCTGAATATCTTATTTTCTTACAAACAAAATCCCCAAGGTGTTTTTTCCGCAATGAGAAGATATCGTACATCCTGCGGCTGTGGTATGTATTTCTTTAAAATCGGCGTAAGCCTCAACCTGCTCTTTGCAACTCTTTACGATTTCTTCATTTGTCACTGTATGGGTTATAAAAATGTGTTCAAGCTCAATCTCGCCCTCCTCCGACAGCTTGTCGCTTATGTACTGTTTAAGGACTGCTTCAAACTTACCTCTGTACTTTTTGCCAACCTCCATTTTGCCATTCCTGACCATTATACTCGGTTTTATTTTAAGGAGATTTGCGCCGAATGCGGCAAGAGCGGAGCAACGACCGCCTTTTTGCAAAAATTCCATGTTGTCAATTACAAAAGAAGCATCAACTCTTTCTGCAATTTCACTGCACTTTTCCGCTATTTCTTTGGCAGTGAAACCGGCTTCTTTAAGCTCTGCTCCCTTAATAACCAAAAGTCCGCCGCCCGTGCTTAAATTCTTTGTGTCAACAACATAGACATCTTCAAATTCTCTTGCGGCATTTACGGCGTTTTGGCACGTTGATGACATCTCGGAGCTGAGCGAAAAAAACACTATTGAATAGCCTTGCTTAACAAATTTTTCAAAAAAGTCACTGTATTCTGCCATATTTACAGCAGAAGTTTTAGGCAACAGCTTTGTTTGTTCATAATAATCAAATATCTCTTTTGCCGTAAGGTCAACACCGTCAGTATATTGCTTATCCCCAAGCGTAACAGTCAGCGGCAGAACCTCAATGCCGTATCTTTTGACAAGCTCCGGTCCCAAATCCGTTGTACTGTCACAGCTTATAAGTATTTTCCGACTCATAAACTCTCCTCTTTCTGTCTTAATATTTATAATTAACACATTTGCATTATATCATTGCAAATTCCATTTGTCTATACTTGTTTACAAAAATCACAATGCCTCGGGGTCATCTGCAGAGGGATTTATTTTATTTTTCATATCACCTTTGTTCTTTTTGTAATTTCTTTTATCCCTGTTCTCCTTTTTTTCCGGCTTACTCTCTGTATCTATCGGCTCATCTTCTTTTAAAACCTTGGCAAGCTCCTCTGCATCCTCTTCGCCCACATCGATTATATCATCATTTTGAGCTTTTCCGCTTCCGACCTTTTTATATTCTCCCATTTTGTAACTGCCCACACGGAAGCTGTCGCCCTCTTCAAATTTAACCTTTATTTCGCCTTTGAGGGTAGCTACATCCGAAACCACGCCCTTTCCGTCATCCGTTTCCACCAAATCGCCTCTCCTCGGAAGTCTGCTTAACATATCGTCATAAGCGTTTTGTTCGTATTGCAGACAACACATAAGCCTTCCGCAGGTTCCGGAAATTTTTGTGGGATTAAGGGATAAGCCCTGCTCCTTTGCCATTTTAATTGACACAGGCTTAAAGTCATCCAGAAAGCTTCCGCAGCACAAATATCTTCCGCATATGCCGTAGCTTCCGATTTGTCTTGCCTCATCACGTACACCGATTTGTCTGAGCTCTATTCTTGTGTGGAATATGCCGGCAAGGGATTTTACAAGCTCTCTGAAGTCCACTCTGCCGTCGGCGGTAAAATAAAACATAATTTTGCTTCTGTCAAAGGTATATTCAACATCAACAAGCTTCATTTCTATTTTATGCTCATGAATTTTCTCAACGGCAATATCAAACGCCTCTTTTTCCTTCTGCTTGTTCTCTTCAACCCTTTTAAAATCATTTTCGTCCGCAACGCGCACAATACTGCGAAGAGGCTGAACCACTTCGCTCTCGTCTATATCTTTATTTGAAACCACCACATGACCAAGCTCCACCCCTCTTGAGGTTTCCACAAGCACATGAGTTCCCACACCTATTTTTTTGCCCTTCGGACTGAAATAGTAAATCTTTCCTGCGTTGTTAAAACGCACTCCTATAATTTCTACCATGTATTTCCTCCCAATATTCAGTTGCCATACATTCTGCCGCAATCTGATAATTAGCGTTTCTTTTTATGCCCAATGTATATCTTGCGATAATTTCCAAGAATTTATATGCCGCTTCATAGGTAACTGTCACGGAAAACCTTTTAAGCTCATCCGCTTTATCCGCATTTACAATTTCCGTGTTTTTGTTTACCTTTATATGCAAAACATCTCTTGACCAATCCGTCATTATATCCGTTATTAAATCTATTGACGCTTTGTTTTGTTTTAGAAATTTAATAAAGTCATAAAGAGGTTTATGTCCGCTTTTGCTTATCTCTATAAGATGATTTACCGTCTGCTCTCTTAAAGCAACAGCACCGTCATCCTTTGAAAGAGCAATGGCTCTGCCTATACTTCCGCCACTCATAGCCGAAAGGATTTTTGCCTTTTCGGGCTTAAATCCGTTTTTTGTCAGATAGTCGCAAACCTCTTCACCTGTGTTTGGTTGAATTCTCAAGGAAATCGCTCTTGAACGGATTGTGTCAAGCAAACTGTTTGCGTTAGAGGCTATCAGGATTATCGTGCAATACTCCGGAGGTTCTTCAAAAACCTTAAGCAAACAATTTTGAGCTTCCGCCTGCATACTGTCGCTGTTTGGAACAATATACACCTTCCGCTCCGAGGCATAAGGCTTAACATAAACCTCGTTTTTCATTGCTCTGACAGTACCTATAAGCAAGTTTTTCTGCTTCTTTCTACGGTCATAAACGGCGTTTGTTACAACCTTAATATCCGGATCGGAATCGGGAGTGAATTTTTCGCCGTTTCCCGTAATCATCGAGGCAAATGCCAAGGCAAGGGAAAGTCTGCCCACTCCCTCTTTGCCTTCAAATATATAGGCATGATTGATTTTTCCGCTTTTTACGGTGTCGGTCAGTATTTTTTTTATTTCATTATGTCCCGTAATATTTTCCATTACTCCGTTCATATTCAAAAATCCTCACCTGCCTGCCGTATATACGGATAAGTTAAAATTTTATACCGTTTCTTATATATTCCAAAAGTCCGTCTATGCTGACTCTCTCCTGCTCCATTGAATCACGGTGACGCACGGTAACACAACCGTCCTCTTCCGAATCAAAGTCATATGTGATACAAAACGGAGTTCCGATTTCGTCCTGTCTGCGATAACGCTTTCCTATACTTCCCGCCTCGTCAAACTCACACATAAACTCGGATGCAAGAGTTGAATATACCTCTCTTGCTTTATCCGAAAGCTTTTTGGAAAGAGGCAGAACCGCCGCCTTAATCGGTGCAAGAGCCGGATGCAGGTGCATAACAACTCTTGTATCGTTTTTCTCGGAATCAACTACCTCTTCATCATATGCTTCAACCAAAAATGCAAGGGCAACTCTGTCTGCACCCAAAGACGGTTCGATACAGTATGGAATATATTTTTCCCCTGTTTCGGGGTCATTATATTCCATTTTTTCACCGCTGAATTCGCTGTGCTGCTTTAAGTCAAAGTCAGTTCTGTCTGCAACTCCCCAAAGCTCTCCCCAACCGAATGGGAACATAAATTCTATATCCGTAGTTGCATTACTGTAATGAGAAAGCTCTTCCTTTTCGTGGTCACGAAGCTTAATATTTTCTTCCGCAATTCCCAACGATAAAAGGAAGTTTTTGCAGTAATCCTTCCAATAAGCAAACCATTCAAGGTCAGTTCCCGGCTTGCAGAAAAATTCAAGCTCCATCTGCTCAAATTCACGGGTTCTGAAGGTAAAGTTTCCGGGGGTAATTTCGTTTCTGAAGGATTTACCCACCTGTCCTATTCCGAAGGGTATCTTCTTTCTCGATGTACGCTGAACGCTTTTAAAGTTTACAAAAATACCCTGTGCCGTTTCCGGTCTTAAATATATCTCGTTTTTACTGTCCTCGGTTACACCCTGAAATGTTTTAAACATAAGGTTAAACTTACGGATATCCGTAAAGTTATGCTTTCCGCATTCCGGACAGGCAATATTGTTATCATTTATATACTGCAGCATTTTTTCATCCGACCAGCCGTCGGCGGAAATTCCCGCAGCATCCTCTATAAGCTTATCTGCACGGAAACGTGCCTTACACTCTTTACAATCCATAAGCGGATCCGAAAATCCGCCTACGTGTCCCGATGCAACCCATGTTCTGGGGTTCATCAGTATTGCGGCATCAAGACCTACATTGTACGGACTTTCCTGTATAAACTTTTTCCACCATGCACGCTTTACATTGTTTTTAAACTCCACACCCAAAGGACCGTAATCCCAAGTGTTCGCAAGTCCGCCGTATATCTCGGAACCCGGATATATAAAGCCTCTGCCCTTGCAAAGAGCAACTATTTTTTCCATTGTTTTCTCTGTATTCTGCATAAAAATCTCCTCTTATCCATCAAATTATTTTTCCTCGTGTATATTATAATACATTTTTATATTAAATTCAAGTATCAGCCGATAATTTGTCCTATTCTGTATATAAACAAGGCAACCTCAACACGACTTGCATAATCGTTTGGCTTTATGGTGTTATCTCCGTAACCGCTTATCAGACCTTTATCAACGCACGCCGCCATCGCTTCTCTTGCGTAGAAATATATATCGTCTGCATCCGTAAACTTATTTAAAACCGTGGTGTTGGGTATTGTGGTAAGAACGCCCTCTTTTGCAAGAACACGGTATGCCAATGTCGCCATATCCTGTCGTCTGATAGGTGCATCCGGGTCAAAGCAGTTGTTGCCCACTCCGCTTGCAATGCCTAAAGCTTTAGCCATTCCTATTTCGTTATAGTAGTATTTGCCCGGATAAACATCATCAAAGTTATCGGTAAAGCCTGCGGTTTTGTGAAGTATTCTCAAAAGCAATACCGTATTGTCGGCTCTGGTTATGTTGGAATCGGGATCAAATTCCGTTTCGCTTCTTCCTTTTATTACACCCTTTGCGGCAAGCTCGTTTACGGCATCCATTGCCCACCAATAATTGTTCATATCGGTAAACTTATTTTTATACTTGGGGTCCTCGCCCTTGTTATCCGTAACCGAAAGACTTTCCTCCGGGATCACCGCCTGCGACGAAGCGGAAACCGTTCCTTTCGGAGCCTCCGCTCCGTTTGCATTAAGCTCTTGCATTAAAGCATATATTGAAGGATTATTTATAAAATCACTGTATGTAAAGCAACAAAAACCGCCTATGTTATCGGCATTTCTGCCGTTTATAATATGAGTACGAAGCTCATTTGTTCCGGACTCACCCTGCCACACGGGAAGGTCACTTGAAGTAGTACGGTATGCGCCTTCTCCGATATAAAGCTTTGTATCGGTGCCGTCTACCACATCCGACCACCAATCGCACAAAACATTGTAATCGGCAATATCATATCCTATGTACCAATAAATCTGAGGCATAATGTAGTCAACCCAACCGTTTTTAACCCACGCTCTTGAATCGGCGTATATGGTATTGTACGAGCCGCCGCCTCTTGTGTCGCTTCCCTCTGCCATATCGCTCTTGTTTGCCCATATTCCTCTGGGGCTTACGCCGAACTGTATTTCGGGACGGATTGTATGAAGTCTTTCGTCAAGGGTTTTTATAAGCTTGTTTACATTTGCACGGCGCCAATCCTCAATGCTTGCATATTCGTCCTTATGGAATGAGTATGCTGTGCTGTCGTCATAACCGCTGCTCGGATAAAAGTAGTCGTCAAGATGTATTCCGTCAACATTATATCTTTCCGCAATTTCCTCCGCTCCGCTTACAATAAGCTCTATTGACTTACTGTCCCCGGGGTTATAGTACATCTTTCCGTCGCTGTCATACATAACAAGGTCGGGGTTTAAAACAGCGGGATTGTTTGCCGCAAGCTTTGAATTATCATCAGGCGTATTTGTAATTCTGTAAGGATTTATCCATGCGTGAAGCTGCATACCCCTTTTGTGCGCTCCGTCTGTAATATAATCAAGGGGGTCAAATCCTGCATCGGGAGCAACTCCCTGAGTTCCCGTCAGATATCTTGACCAAGGGAATATATCGGAAAAATAAAATGAATCACTGCAAGGTCTTACCTGAAAAAATATGGCGTTAAAGCCCATATCCTTACAGTTGTCCAATATCTCGTCAAGCTCATCCCTTAATTTTTCCGAATTTGTTGTTTGTTTTGCCGGATAATCAATATTTGCAACGGTTGAAACCCATACCCCTCGAAGCTCGCTGTCGGAAGCTGAAACATCGCTTGAAGGCGGAGCGTAAAATACCGCCGTGGAAACGGCTGCACATACCGCAAATATTAACAGTTTTACCAAAAAGCTTTTATTTTTCATAATTATGACCATTCCTTTCCTCCCGAAGTCAAAAACGGGACAGCCTTTTTTTACATTTTATGTATTGGTTATTTTAAATATTATAGCGTTAAAAACCCAAAATTTCAATTCTACGCCATTTTAACTTTATTTTAACACATTTCTTTCAAAATTTCAACTTACAAAGGTGTTACAAAATTTCCCTGCCATATTTTAATTGGTATTGACTTTGTGCAAACATAACAATATAATATAATTAAAGGATATTTTACTCCGAGGGGAGAATTTCATTTTGGAAGAATACATAACAAAAAACGAGGGTGAAACAGAGGCTTTGGGAAAAGCCTTTGCCGAAAATTTAAAAGCAGGGGACATTGTTGCCCTTACAGGTGATTTGGGTTGCGGAAAAACTGCCTTTGTCCGCGGCGTTATGTCACGCCTCGGAAATCCCGACGATGTGACAAGCCCCACATTTACCATCGTAAATGAATATGACGGCTCTCTTCCCGTGTACCATTTTGATGTATACCGTCTTGAAAACCCCAATCCCGAAAGCCTGGATTTTATGGACGACTACTTCTTTGGGGAAGGTGTCTGCCTGATAGAATGGGCAGACAACATTCTACCTGTGCTTCCCGATAACACAACTTATATAAGCTTTTCCAAAATATCCGAAAATCAAAGACAAATAACCATTAAATAGAGATGGAGGAATTATTTTGCTTATACTTGGAATTGACACCTGTTGTATGGCGGCAACCGCCGCTATACTCTCCGATGACCGCCTTGTTGCCCAAACGGTGGTAAACAACAAAAAAACTCATTCTCAGAACATAATGCCAATGATAGACTTTATACTGAAAAGTGCAGACATTTCAATAAGCGATATAGACTGCGTGGCTGCCGCCATAGGTCCCGGCTCGTTTACGGGAGTAAGGATAGGCGTTGCCACGGCAAAGGCTCTGGCTCACGCATCACAAAAGCCCTGCGCACCTGTTTCTTCTCTCAGGGCGCTTGCAAACAATGTTGTTCCCTTTAACGGACTCGTCTGTCCCATACTTGACGCAAGACGAAATCAGGTATATACAGCTTTGTTTCAAGGTGCTACGGGAGAAAGGCTTGAAGACGACAAGGCAATGGCACTTACCGAGTTACTTGACGACCTTAAATCCCGCAATCAGAATATAATGTTTGTGGGCGACGGACTGTTTTCATTCGGAGATGAAATAAACAAGGCTCTTAAAAACCGTGCTTTTTTTGCCCAACGAATGCAGAGAATGAATTTAGGGGCATCCGTTGCCGAAATAGGATACGAAAAAATGCTTCTCGGCGATACTTGCTCCTATGAAGAACTGAATCCCGTTTATCTGCGACTTTCTCAGGCGGAACGGGAAAGGCTTGAAAAAACGAAGGGCGGTAATATAAATGAATAAGCTTTATAAAACAATATCCGTTTTGCTCCTTTTTGTTTTGGTATTCGCTTCAACCTGTTTTTTTGTTGTTGCCGCTCCGGAAAATGAGACATCGGATAAAAAGGTCGAAGAAAAAGAAACCTCGGATAAGAAAAACGACTCGGAACAAAAAAAGAGCTACGAAAAGCCAACCCTCGGCGAAGGAGAAACGGGGATTTTGATTGATGCCACAGGAGGATATGTTGTCTTTGAAAAGGACAGCAACAAGAGAATGTATCCTGCCAGCACCACCAAAATAATGACGGCACTTCTTGCCTTTGAGGCGATTGACCGAGGAGAAATAACCCTTGACACTCAAATTGAAATAATAAAAGAAATGCTTGATGGCTTGGACCCCGACGGAAGCAGTATGGACCTTAAGGAAGGGGAAACAGTATCCCTTGACGGACTTCTAAAGGGACTTCTTATTCCCTCCGGAAACGACGCCGCCTGTGCCATTGCTCATAAGCTCGGCGAAGGCAACATAAGAAATTTTGTTGACCGTATGAACAGCCGTGCAAAAGAGCTTGGAGCGGAAAATACGAATTTTGAAAACCCCAACGGTCTGCACAACGAAAACCACTACTCCACAGCCGCAGACCTTGCGAAAATTTCGCGGGAGGCTATGAAGCACCACGGATTTCGCAATATAGTAGACTGTGCCCATATAAAAATTCCGCCTACAAACAAGACGGAAAAAGAGAGATATTACATAAACACAAACGGTCTTATTTCCGCAATGAGATACGGCGGATATGTATACAAAGGTGCAACCGGCATAAAAACAGGTAATACACAAAATGCAGGAAATTGTCTTGTTGCTTCGGCAAAAAGAGACGGCATAGAATTTATAGGCGTTATTTTAGGCGGAAAAACAATTGCCGATTCCCACGGTGATAATATTAAAATGCTTGATTGGGCTTTTGATAATTATACCTCGGCAACATCTGCGGTAAAAGGAAATATATACTCCGAGATTAAAGTCCGTCAGGCAAAGGGTACGGATTCGGTCACTCTTGCGGCAAGCGAAACCGTAACGGTGCCTGTTCCAAAGGGAACATCTCCCGACTCTGTAGAGCTTAAAGCAAACATTCCCGACTCGGTTCGTGCACCGATAAACGCAGGAGATGAAATCGGAACCTTGTCCGTTATGCTCAACGGCACGGAGATTGGAAGCTGTAAGCTGCTTGCCACCACTTCCGTGAGCAGAAGCTTTTTCTGGCCGGTTATGGCACTTGGCGACATACTGTGGGGCAATATGATTACAAGAGTTATCATATATCTTTTGGGTATAGGAATTATTCTGTTTATCATAGTGTTTATTTATAAAATAATCAAAAATCTCAAAGCGGAGAAAAGATATCGCCAAAGAAAATCTCAAAACAACCGCAAAAAATAATTGACTCTTGAAAAAATAAATGTTATATGATATACTTTATAAAATAACAATTTTATAGTTTTCTCATATTTTTATACTCATTTGAAAGGAATTGATTTTATTATGTCACAGGCAGATGTCAATGATACAAAAAAAACCTCCGGCAAGCAAAAGCTCTTTGCCGTTTTGGGTATATTCTTCATAACCCTCGGCATATTTTTAGCCGCCTTCGGCTTTTCTTTCAAGCTTATGATGTTCCCCAGGGAAACAACCCGCAGCAAAAGCGAGGCAGAGCAGGAAATTGACAAGCTGAAAATAACCGTATCTCAGCTCGAGGACGACAACCGCCGTCTTAAAGAGGAAAATGACATTTTAAAGGGCTCGGCAACCTCCACGACCTCCACAAGTTCAACAGGCTCAACAAGCACATCATCAAGCAGTACATCAAAAAGTTCAAGCAACTGATTTACATATAAAAATTTTGTATAACAAAGGAGATTAATATGAAACCAAAGTATAAAAGAATTATGCTCAAAATAAGCGGAGAGGCTTTAGCCGGTGACAAGGGCTTCGGTCTTGACCAACCCACAATTGACGCTATCGCCCTTAAAATCAAGGAATGTTACGATATGGGCGTTCAAATTGCCATTGTTGTCGGCGGAGGAAACTTCTGGCGCGGCCGCAGCGGCGAGGGTATGGACAGGTCCCGTGCAGACCATATGGGTATGCTTGCAACTGTTATAAATTCCTTGGCGATGCTGGATGCTCTTGAACATTTAGGCGTTCAGGGACGGGTACAGACTGCCATTGAAATGCGTCAGATTGCAGAGCCTTACATTCGCTTAAAAGCAGCTTCGCACTTAAGAAAGGGCAGAGTTGTTATTTTTGCCTGCGGAACAGGTAACCCATTTTTCTCTACCGATACGACAGCGGCTCTTCGTGCAGCGGAAATTGATGCAGAGGTTATTCTTCTTGCAAAGAAAGTGGACGGAGTATATGACAGCGACCCCCATATCAATCCCAACGCCGAAAAATTCACAAAGCTTTCATTTATGGAAGTGTTAAACCGCGAATTGGGAGTTATGGACTCTACCGCTACATCTCTTTGTATGGACAACAATATCCCTCTTGTGGTATTCGGAATCGATGACCCGGAAAATATTAAACGTGCCGTTATGGGCGAAGAAATCGGAACTATTGTAACCAAATAATTTTTGAAAGGTGGTATATATATGCAAAATACCGAAAACAAAATGAACAAAACAATAAACGCTTTGGAAGCGGACTTTGCCGCTATTCGTGCAGGAAGAGCAAATCCGTCTATTCTGGACAAAATAACGATTGAGTATTACGGTGCCGTTTCTCCTCTTTCTCAGGTAAGCACAATTTCGGTGCCTGAAGCAAAGACAATCATTATTCAGCCGTGGGATACCAATATTTTAAAGGATATTGAAAAGGCAATTCAAACATCCGATATAGGGATAAATCCCAACAACGACGGAAAGGTTATAAGACTTAACTTTCCCCCTCTCACCGAGGAAAGAAGAAAAGAGCTTAAAAAGAGTATTTCAAAAAGAGGCGAGGAGGCAAAGGTTGCCGTAAGAAACATTCGCCGAGATGCCATAGAAGAATATAAAAAGCAAAAGAAGAACAACGAAATCACCGAAGATGACCTTAAAGATATAGAAGAAAAAATTCAAAAGCTTACGGATAAATTTGTTAAAACAATAGAAACAATTACCGGCGAAAAAGAAAAGGAAATCATGGAAGTGTAAGTAGGGTGAATATATGTTTTTAAGCAAATTATTCGGCAAAAAGAATTCAGTTCCTCAAAAGCTTGATATGAATAATATTCCAAAGCACATCGGCATAATAATGGACGGAAACGGACGCTGGGCAAAAAAGAGAGGTCTTCCCAGAAGTGCCGGACACAAGCAAGGTGCAAGGACCATCGAAAATATTACCAACTATTGTGCAGAGCTTGGTGTCAAAGTAGTTACCGCTTACACCTTTTCCACGGAAAATTGGAGTCGCCCCCAAGAAGAGGTTGACTCGATTATGGATTTGCTTTACGATTATATGCTGAAGGCCGAGGAAACCTATAAGAAAAACAAAATCAAGCTTTGTGTTATCGGTGATATTTCAAGGTTCAGCGATAAAATTCAGGATGCCATAAGGCATGCTGTGGCTATTACCCAGGACGGTTACAGGATTGTTTTAAATCTTGCCCTGAATTACGGCGGCAGAGATGAAATTGTCCGTGCCGCAAAACATCTTTCCCAAGATGTTTCTTCGGGAGTGATTAAATCGGACGAAATTACCGAATCTTTGTTCTCGGAATATCTCGACACAAAGGGTATGCCGGAGGTTGACCTTATTATAAGACCCAGCGGAGAGCAAAGACTTTCAAACTTCCTCCTTTGGCAATCGGCGTATACAGAGTTTTGGTACAGCGATATTTGTTGGCCCGATTTCACTAAAAAAGATATGGATTCCGCCATACTTGCATACCAAAACAGAAACCGTCGTTACGGCGGTGTTTAGACAATATATCAAGAGAGATGATATTTTTATGAAATCCCCAAATTCTTCGTTAAAAACGAGAGTTATTACTTGTGCGGTAATAGTGCCGCTTCTTATACTTGTTCTGCTGTCGCCCAAATACATTATCATACCTGTTGTTATGGCGGCGTCATTGGTTGCACTTTTTGAATATTTTAAGGCGGTAGGTCTTACGGAGCATCCCGTCCTTTGCATTATGGGATATATTGCCTCTCTCGTTATTTCAGTAGGTACCGAATTTTCAACTGCCACATCAATAAGCCTTGTTTATGTTTTTATGATAGCCGTATTTGTAGTTATGCTTATCAAGCATCCCCAAATAACCGTTAAACATATCGGTCTTTTAATATTCGGACTTTTTTATATTCCGTATTTCTTATCACACATTACATATACTCGTTCTCTTGAATACGGAAATATTTACATTTGGCTTATCTTTTTGGGGGCTTGTTGCTCCGATACCTTTGCATATTTTGCGGGTTCGTATTTGGGAAAGCATAAGCTATGCCCCACGATCAGCCCAAAAAAGACAGTGGAGGGTGCAATTGGCGGCGTATTGGGAAGCGGTCTTGTATTTATGGGATTCGGATTGTTAATCAATGCCTTTTCCGCTCAATTACTCGACGGCAAGCATATGAATATTGGGTTACTCCTTGCTTTAGGTATTGTTGCTGCGATTATTTCGGAAATAGGCGACCTTGTTGCATCTGCCGTCAAAAGGCACTTTGACATTAAGGATTTCGGAAACCTTCTTCCCGGACACGGCGGTTTACTTGACCGACTTGACAGCATTATCCTTGTTGCTCCATTGGTATTCCTGTTCGTCTATAACATACCTCTTATTAATTGATAGCTTACCTGCAAGATGCAAGATGATTTAAAAATCATCTTGCTTTTTTTTGCATTTTGTTGTATAATGTAAAATGGATTGATTTCCGGATTATTTTTGGAGGTGAACTCTATGGATATATTTGATATTCTTACTATGCTGGGTGGACTTATCCTCTTCCTTTTCGGTATGAACTTTATGGGGGACGGGCTTAAAAAGCTTGCAGGGGGAAAGCTTGAGTCAATTTTGGGCAGACTTACATCTACCAAAACAAAGGGCTTTATTCTCGGACTTATTGTTACGGCGATTATTCAATCCTCGTCGGCTACAACTGTTATGATTGTAGGTTTTGTTAATTCCGGAATGATGAAGCTTGCCCAATCTATCGGGATAATCCTCGGTGCAAATGTCGGCACAACGGTTACCGCCTGGATATTGAGCTTAAGCGGAATTAACGGCGAAGGGAGCATTATATTAAAGCTTTTAAAACCCGAAAACTTTACTCCCATTTTAGCGCTTATCGGCTTTCTTATGATGACCGTTTCGGACCGCACAAAGCACAAAAATTTAGGTTCAATCTTCATTGGATTTTCAATTTTGATGTTCGGTATGAAAACAATGAGCTCAATTGACACCTCTGCTTTTTCGTCACTTCTGATTAAGTTTTCCAATCCGATTATGGGAATACTCATAGGCACCGTCATTACAGCGATTATTCAGTCATCATCAGCATCGGTTGGTATCTTGCAGGCACTTTCGCTTACAAGTACAATCCCGTATTCTATTGCAATTCCCATAATTTTGGGAGCAAACTTAGGTACCACGATTACCCCGATTTTGTCCGCACTGAACGGTAATACATCGGCAAAGCGAGTTGCTGTTGTATGTCTTTACATAAAACTTATAAGCATTATTGTCATTGCTGTATTATTCTACATTTTAAACGGCATTTTTGGCTTTGCATTTATGAGTGAAAATGTAAATGTTGTTACAATAGCTATTGTACATACTGCATTTAATGTAATTTCAACCGCCTTGATTTTACCCTTTGATAACGCCATTATCCATCTTGCAAAGACAACGGTAAAAGGCACTTCCGGAAAAGAAGACGAAGAAAACGACAAATTTGCCGTGCTTGAGGACAGGTTTTTATCCGTTCCTTCATTTGCCGTTGAAAACTGTCGTCAGATTATATGCGATATGGTAAATATCACAAAAGACTCGGTATTAAATGCCACAAAGCTTCTTGAAGATTACAATAAATCCGAATTTAAAAAGATTACGGAAAGCGAGAGCGAGGTTGACAGGTACGAGGATAAAACCGGCGCCTATCTTGTAAAGCTTGCCGCTCTCTCTTTAAGCTCCCATGACAGCCGTGAGGTAACCTGTCTTTTACATATAGTTGGTGATATTGAAAGAATATCCGACCACTCCGTCACAATCGCTTCTGCGGCACAGGAAATGAACGAGAAGAACCTTTCCTTCTCTGAATTTGCAAAACACGATATAAAAGTTATCAACGACGCTGTATGCGAAATAATTTCAATTACCGCAAAGGCTTTTTGCGAAAATGATTTAGAGCTTGCAAAACAGGTTGAACCTCTTGACGGCGTTATTGATATGCTGAGATACAAGGTAAAGAACAATCATATCAGAAGGCTTCAGGAAGGAAGATGCACCGTTGAGCTTGGCTTTATTCTCTCTGACCTTTTAAACACCTATGAGAGAATTGCCGGACACTGTTCAAATGTCGCTGTTTGTATGCTGGAGCCTACCGAAAAGGTTGTTGAAACCCATGACTACTTAAAGCATGTTAAGGCAGATTCCGAAAGCGAATATTACGAGCAGTACGAAGATTATAAGAACAAATATTCGTTGTAATATGATTCCCAAACCCCTGCGGTTTGGGAATTTTTATGTGGTGCGTTGCAAATATCTGTTTTATGTGATAAAATTAAATAAACTAATTTGATTTTGGGGGATATAACGTGAAAAAAATAATATGTTTAACATTAACACTTGCATTGCTGTTATCAATTACTTCCATATCGGTTTTTGCCGATGATGTTCCTATAGATGTAATAGCCTCTGCTCACCCCATTAAAGTTACCCTGAACGGCGAGGAATTATCATTCCCTCAACCGCCTGTTATGGTTGATGACAGGGTGCTTGTTCCTCTGCGTGAAATTTTTGAAGCATTGGGAGCCGTCGTTGATTGGGACGATGCTACGCAAAGCGTTACAAGCACAAAGGATTCCACTACCGTTACATTAGCAATCGGCAGTAATATATTGCACAAAAACGGCAACGAAATTTATCTGGATGTGCCTGCACAGCTTATAAATGACAAAACCATGGTGCCTGTCCGTGCCGTTTCCAAGGCGCTCGGCAGCAATGTTGATTGGGATGAAGATACCAATACAGTAATTATTCTGACTACAAAAATTTATTACAATACCGGCGAAAAAGATTATTTAACCTGTGAGCATAATTTAGATTATTTTGTTGAAAATATATCTTCCGACACATATTCACCTGAGCTTGCCTTAATGCTTATGGATTTATCATGGTCTGCATACATTAACACGGCTATTGGAAATCAGCCTGCCGAAACAGACGAAGATAAGAAAAACACTGTTATTTATAAATCACTTGACTCTCTGAGCTTTAATGATATAGAACTGAACGAATACTATAACAATCACAATGACTCCCGTTACGGGAATGATAATTGTGCTTATGCAATCGGCAACAAAAAACTGTCTGACGGCAGAAACTTAATTATCGTTGCAATTCGCGGTTCGGTTGGTGACCTTTTGTCACTGTCTTCGGATTGGAAAAGCAATTTCAACTGCTCCGTATCGAAAAACGGCAATCATTTGGGCTTTGAAGCCGCCGCCAATAAGGTTTTGACCGGCATGGAAAAATATATATCAAAGCATAATTTAACAAACAATGCCCTTATTATAACCGGTCACAGCAGAGGCGCCGCAGTGGGAAATCTGGTTGCAACCACCATAATGAACAAAGGTGCAGAGCAAAGTAACATATACAGCTATAACTTTGCCTGTCCCGATACCACTACAAATGCCAAAGGCTATCCCAACATATTTAATATCTGCAACAAAAGTGATATAGTTACTATGGTTCCCAGAAAAGCAAAGGAAATATACGATATGATTCCGCCCATACTTTTGCAGGGTGAATTAGGAGAATTAGCAAAAGGATTTGAAGAAGCCACTCATTATAAATGGTTTAAAAACGGAATAACATTGTGGTTTAATAAAGCCTCATTAAACTCCGGAACAACTAACATTCAGGGCATTCCCATAAGTCTGCCCATTGACCTCTATTCTCATGCACAGTCCGAATACCACAGATATTTAATTTCATATCCCGAAAAGGATACATACGAAACAGAAAAATAAGTTGTATTGAAGGAGCTGTAGCAAAATGATTTTTAAGAATCATGTTGTTACAGCTCCTGTTTTATTTGTTTTCTTCGTATTTCTCATTATCTGTATCTCTGATGTCTCCGCGCTTTATCTTTCCGTTAAAGGTCTTTGGCAGACTTTCAACATACTCAATAACACGAGGGTATTTATAAGGTGCAGTGTTTGTTTTTACAAAGGTTTGAAGCTCCTTGGTAAGCTCTTCGTTTCCCTCATATCCATCGGCTAAAACAATGGTAGCCTTAACGGCAAAGCCTCTGATTTTATCCGGAACGCCGGTAACCGCAACCTCGGAAACTGCCTTATGCTCAAGAAGAACACTTTCAATTTCAAAAGGTCCTATTCTGTATCCCGACGATTTTATTACATCGTCGTTTCTGCCCACATAGCGGAACATACCCTTTTCGTCACGGTAGGCAACATCTCCCGTATGATAAAATCCGTCGTACATTGCCTGCTTTGTGTCCTCTTCGCTGAAATTGTATGTATCTAAAAGTCCGCAGGTTTTTCTTGCCTTACTTAATACCCTCACACAAATTTCACCTGTTGCGCCTCTGGGACAACTGTCGCCGTTACTGTCTAAAATATGAACATCATATCCGGGCACGGCAAAGCCTATCGCCCCTGGAACAGGTTCGCTCCAGGGATATATTGTGGCAATCCCAACAGTCATCTCTGTCTGTCCGAAGCCCTCGTATATTTTGTGCCCCGTTGCTTCCTTCCATTTATTGAAAATTTCGGGGTTTAAGGCTTCTCCTGCGGTACAACAATGAGATAGACTTGACAAATCGTACTTTGCCACATCATTTTTAAGCATCATTCTGTACATGGTAGGAGGTGCGCAAAATGTTGTAACCTTATACTTTGAAATCTTTTCAAGTATGTCGGCTCCGTCAAACTTTGCAAAATCATATACAAACACAGCACTTTCACCGAACCATTGTCCGTAAAGCTTACCCCAAAGTGACTTAAGCCAGCCCGTGTCCGAAATGGTAAAGTGCAGACCACCGTCTTCTACTCTGTGCCAGAAAACCCCTGTCATAATATGTCCGAGAGGATATTTGAAATTGTGGGTAATGGTTTTGGGGTATCCCGATGTTCCCGACGAAAATGCCATAAGCATTGTATCGTCAGCCATGGTTCCCGCTTTTCCAACAGGTCTTGTCCATTCATCGCTTGCCTTTTGGAAGCCGTCCTCAAAATCTATCCAATCTTCTCCTGCATCCTTATGTCCGATTACAAACTTTCTCTCCACGGTTTCGTATGAGCCTTTGCCTTCGTCAAAATCTTCTGTTTCCGTACCGTCGCCTGTTAAAACAACCGCCTTGATTTTTCCCACATTACATCTGTAAATATAGTCCTTCGCCTTAAGCATATTCGTTGCCTGAACAACGATTGCTCCGATTTTGTGAAGTGCGAGTATGCAAAACCAGAAATAATAGCTTCGCTTTAACACAAGCATAACACGGTCGCCCTTTTTTATTCCCATTTCCGTGAAGTAATTTGCCGCTTTGTTGGAATTAAGCATCATATCCTTAAAGGTAAAGCGTTTTTCCTCACCTTTATCCGATACCCAAAGCATGGCAAGCTTATCGGGCTTATTTGTGCCCAACTCGTCTATGACATCATATGCAAAATTAAAGTTATCGGGATATGACAACTCAAAATTCTTTTGGGCGTCCTTTAATGAAATAAAATCATCACGGTGAGCACCTACAAATTTTTCGTAAATAACCATAGTTGTTATCTCCTTTACTACTTAACCACCACGGCGATAAATTTTGTTTCGCCGCTTCCCGTAGCCTCCTCGGCATGGGGAACAGATGCGTCAAAATATACGCTGTCGCCTTCTTCAAGCTCATATGATATGTCACCGATATAAAGCTTCATACTTCCGGATATGACATAGTTAAATTCCTGTCCGTCATGGGAGTGCATAACAGGAGGCTTTCCGTCTGCTTTTATTGTAACCAGAAACGGCTCTGCCTTTTTGTTTCGGAAGGTGTAGGCTAAATGCTTGTAATCGTACTCATCCTCACGCTGAACAGAGTATCCCTTGCCCTTTTTAACCATACAACACATTGAAATAGTCGGTGCATCACCGCTTATTAAATCCAGAACATCAACACCTAAAATTTCAGCCGCATTGTATATCACGCTGAAAGAGAAATCCATTTCTCCTTTTTCATATGCGTTATAGGTTTCCTCTGAAACCCCAAGCTTTTCTGCCATATCTGGTGCGGAAATTTCCATATCCTCTCTCAGGCAGGCAAGTCTCATTCCTATATCTTTGATTTGGTCGTTCATATCCTTACTCCTTCTGCCCTATGGGCATAATTGTAATATGACTTATCCCTCGTAGTTATAGCCGTAATTTATTGCTTTTAAATTAGACTCTATGAGGTTTGCTTTTCTTGCCGGAACAATTTTTTTCATCGCAGCTTCAATGTTTTCGTTGGGTATAAAATCGGTATGCTTTATAAGACAGCCTATCATAACCATATTGGCAAGTCCCTGTGTATCATTATCGGATGCAATCTTTGTTGCCGGAATATAGTATGCTTCAACATCGTCCCTTTCAACCTTTGCATCAATAAGGGAGCTGTCAACATATATCTGTCCTCCCGACTTTACCTCATTTACATATTTATCAAAAGACGGACCGTTCATTGCAATGAGTATATCCGGTTTGTCAACTATGGGCGAGCCTATTTTGCCGTCGCTTACGATTATACTGCAATTTGCCGTGCCGCCTCTCATTTCGGGGCCGTATGACGGGAGCCACGAAACTTCCTTACCGTCTATCAGACCTTCATAAGCCAGAAATTTTCCCGAAAACAAAATTCCCTGACCGCCGAAGCCTGCAATCAATATCTGTTTATTCATAATTATGACCATTCCTTTCTTTTTTCAAAGTCACACACCTGAGTTTGAAAGAAAATTGTTCAGATTGCCGCTTTGCAGATTGGGTGCTGTGCTATCTGCACCGCCCCAAGCGAAAAGTAGTAAAATGGGCAATTTTATTCAAACTTAAACCTTATTCATTATCGGCGTACTTATCCTTATACACTCCGAGAGGATAGTAAGGAAGCATATTCTCTTCAAGCCATTTTGTTGCTTCCGTCGGCTCAAGTCCCCAGTTTGTGGGACAAGTGGATACAACCTCAATAAGAGAAAATCCTTTTCCCTCAATCTGGTTTTGGAATGCCTTTTTAATGGCTGTCTTTGCCGCTTTAACATTTTTAACATTATTAACCGCAACTCTTTCAAGATATGCCGCTCCGTCCACATTTGACAAAAGCTCACATACTCTTACGGGATAACCAACCTTTTCAACATCTCTGCCGTAAGGTGATGTCTGCGTAACCTGTCCCGGAAGGGTTGTAGGCGCCATCTGACCGCCTGTCATTCCGTAGATTGCGTTATTTACAAATATAACGGTAATGTTTTCGCCTCTTGCCGCACTGTGCACGGTTTCAGCCGTTCCTATTGCCGCAAGGTCACCGTCACCCTGATATGTAAATACTATCTTATCAGAGTCTGAACGCTTAACACCTGTTGCAACCGCCGGAGCTCTTCCGTGTGCCGCCTGAACCATATCACAGTTAAAATAATTATATGCAAATACGGAGCATCCAACGGACGCAACCCCGATTGTTTTTCCCGCAACGCCAAGCTCGTCAAGAGCCTCTGCCACAAGTCTGTGAACTATACCGTGGGTACAGCCCGGACAATAATGCAATGACACATCTGTAAGTGCCTTTGGTTTTTCAAATACTGTTGCCATTATTTTGCACCTCCCAATTTTACCGCTTCATCAATTTTATCAAGTACATTTTGAGTTGTGGGTATCATACCGCCTGTACGGTTACAGAGTAATACGGGCTTTTTGCATCTTGTAGCAAGCTCTATATCCTCTATCATCTGTCCCATATTAAGCTCAACCGAGATAAACGCTTTAACTTTATCGGCAGCCTTTAAAAGAACCTCCTTGGGGAATGGCCAAAGTGTGATAGGTCTTATCATACCTACCTTTATTCCCTTTTTCCTTGCCTCGTCTATTGCGTTCTGTGAAACACGAGCCGCAACACCAAAGGCAACAACGCAGTATTCTGCATCATCCATAAGATACTCGTCGTACATAACCTCATTCTTTTCGATTTCGGCATATCTTGCGTATCTGTCAAAGTTAAACTGTTCAAGCTCATCGGGATTTAAGAAAAGTGAATTTACAATATTCGGCTTTCTCTTTCCCTCCGTACCTGTAAGCGCCCACGGTTTTTCGTAACTTGTAACCTTGCCTGCATCAAGAGAAACAGGCTCCATCATCTGTCCCATTGTACCGTCTGCCAAAAGCATAGCCGGCATTCTGTACTTATCGCCAAGGTCAAATGCCTTAAATGTAAGGTCTACCATTTCCTGAACGGAAGCGGGTGCCAACACCAAAAGATGAAAATCACCGTGTCCTGCGCCTCTTGTTGCATGGAAATAATCAGACTGCGATGGCTGAATACCGCCAAGTCCGGGGCCGCCTCTCTGCACATTTACAATAAGTGCCGGCAAATCACAGCCTGCGAGATAGGAAAGTCCCTCACTCTTAAGAGATATTCCGGGGCTTGAAGATGATGTCATAACTCTTTTTCCCGTTGAAGCAACTCCTATAACCATATTTATAGCGGCAATTTCACTTTCCGCCTGCAAAAATACTCCGCCCTCTGTTTTGGGAAGTCTTTTTGCCATATATGCCGCAACCTCTGTCTGCGGCGTAATGGGATATCCGAAGTAGTGGTGACAGCCTGCCATAATAGCGGCTTCCGCCATTGCTTCGTTACCCTTCATCAATACCTTTTCTGACATTTTATTCAATCCTTTCTGCTTTTATTTTTCTACCGTAATAACACAATCGGGACACATAGTTGCACAAAATGCACATCCTATACACGCCTCCGGCTCTTTACAGTCCGCAGGATGATAACCCTTTGCATTAAGCTCACTTGTAAGCTCCACAATCTTTTTGGGGCAGGCAGCCACACAAAGACCGCATCCTTTACATAAATTTTTGTCAAATGTAACCTTTGCCATTTCTATTCCTCCGTTTCCTTGCTAAAGTCTTTACTTTTTTCTCTGAGCCACGACTGTCTGACATAAAGATGCATCGGAAAAAGATTGTCTGCTTTTCCCAATAATTTGTCATACAAGTCGTGCTTTACAGCCGTCATTTTTATTTCAAGTCCCGAAAGCCTTGAAACCTCCTCTGCATATTCAAGGGAATCAAGTACGGCTTTTTCATCTGTTTCCTCGCCTAAATTCGAGTTATTTACAATTCCCGTGAATTTAAGCCCTGCCGCCTTTTCTATCTCCTTCATTATCTCAATGGTGTCCCCGGCATTTTTGGTAAGGTATCTGTATTTGTTTATTACAAACAAAAACTCATAATTATCTTCCTCTTTTACAAGGGGAACATACCTTCCGAGAGCAAGGGCGCCTCTGTCATCGCCGCCCACATCGATAATGGCGCTGAGTGATTTATCCTCAAATGGAGAATACGCCTCAGCCGGAATTGCAGGAGTATCCACATTTGTATTTGCATACTCCGATGAAATAAGCCTTATTCCGTTTTTTTCAAGAACCTCTGCAGAGTCCTTTGTGCGAAAGTATGGGTTAACGATATCCAAATCGGCAATTACGGTTTTGAGATTTTCCTTTGCCGCCGCAACGGCGAAATTTACCGCAAGGTTTGTCTTTCCGCTTCCGTAATGTCCTGCAAATATCGTAACTCTTTTTTTCACTAAATTTCTACTGTCCATTTCTTTGTATCCTCTGTTTTGCCCCATTGTATTCCGGTAAGCAAATCATAAAGCTCTTGGGTAACGGGACCTATTTTATTGTCATTTATCGTGTATGTCTTGTCGTTGTAGTAAAGCTGACCTATGGGAGATACAACTGCCGCAGTTCCGCAGCCCCATGCTTCTTCAAGAGTGCCCTTTTCCAAAGCCTCTATAAGCTCGTCAATGGAAAGAAGTCTTTCGTTTACGGTAAATCCCTTGTCACGCAAAACTTCAACGCAGGACTTTCTTGTTATGCCCGGAAGTATTGAGCCTGTAAGCTTAGGTGTAACAATTTCGCCGTTTATCTTAAACATAACGTTCATTGCTCCAACCTCTTCGATGTACTTTCTCTCTACACCGTCAAGCCAAAGAACCTGAGTATAACCCTTCTTCTCTGCCTTCTCGCCTGCTCTTGTAGCAGCGGCATAGTTACCTCCGCATTTAGCGTAGCCTGTACCGCCTCTTACTGCACGGACATCATCTTCCTCTATCATAATCTTCACGGGATTGATTCCCTCGGGATAATAGCTTCCGCTGGGTGATGTGATAATCATAAATGTAGCGTTTTCGATTGAGTGTACTCCCAAATGCTCATCGTTTCCGAAAAGGAAAGGTCTGATATAAAGGGATTCTCCTTCTTTTGAAGGAACCCAATCCTGCTCTACCTTAACAAGCTCGGTGATTGCCTGAAGCATATCCTCTTCTTCAATTTGGGGAAGTCCCAATCTCTCGGCGGAATTGTTCATTCTTCTTACATTTTCGATGGGGCGGAAAAGCTGAACCTTACCGTCTGCGCGTCTGTAAGCCTTAAGTCCCTCAAAAATCTCTGCGCCGTAATGGAACACTGTTGCCGCAGGATGCATGGAAATCTTATCAAACGGAACTATCCTTGCATTCTTCCAGCCCTCGCCTCTTTTGTACTCCATAATAAACATATGGTCTGTGAAAATTTTACCGAAGCCCAAATTTTCAGTTGCCTTTTGTTTTGGATTTGTGGTTTTTTCAATTTTGATATTCATAATATCATCCTTTCTTTACTCTGTGACAATACCGTCTACTTTTTTGATTTTAAGTCTTTCTACGGCATCCTCACGCATTTTATACTTTAATATTTTACCCGCAACATTCATTGGGAATTCTTTTACAAAATCTATATATCTTGGCACCTTGTGCTTTGCCATACGGCTCATAATGTAGTCCTTCATCTCTTTTTCCGTCATTTCCTCGCCGTCCTTTAATATGATGCACGCCATAATTTCTTCGCCGTACTGCTCATCGGGAATACCTATAACCTGAACATCCTTTACCTTGTCATGAGTATAAATAAATTCCTCTATCTCTTTGGGGTAGATGTTCTCTCCGCCTCTTATTATCATATCCTTAAGCCTTCCCGTAATTCGGAAATTGCCCTCGGGTGTGCGAAGTGCCAAGTCTCCTGTGTGAAGCCAACCGTCTTTATCTATGGCATTAAGAGTTGCCTCGGGCATTTTATAATAGCCCTTCATAATGTTATAGCCTCTTGCAACAAATTCTCCCGTTTGATTATCGGGAAGCTCCTCTCCTGTTTCGGGGTCAATTATCTTACACTCGATTTCGGGAAGAGGTCTGCCTACCGTGGAAACTCTGACCTCAACAGAATCGTCTGTCGAACTCATTGTACATCCGGGTGATGCCTCTGTCTGACCGTAAACTATGGTGATTTCCTTCATATTCATTTTGTCAACCACCTGATTCATAACAGGCTCAGGACAAGGCGAACCTGCCATAATTCCCGTCCTCATATATGAAAAATCGGTGTTTTTAAAATCCGGATGCTCCAGCATAGCAATAAACATTGTGGGAACGCCGTGAAACGCCGTTATTTTCTCGCTGTTTATGCAGGCAAGAGCGGACTTCGGCGAAAAGTAAGGAAGGGGCAAAACCGTTCCCCCGTGAGTCATTGTGGCGGTCATGGCAAGAACCATACCAAAGCAATGAAACATGGGAACCTGTATCATCATTCTGTCTGCCGTGGATAAATCCATTCTGTCGCCTATACATTTTCCGTTGTTTACGATATTATAGTGAGTGAGCATTACTCCCTTGGGAAATCCCGTTGTACCCGATGTGTATTGCATATTGCACACATCATTTACATTTACCGTTGCCGCTTGTCTGATAACCGCTTCAATGGGAACCCTCTCCGCTCTTCTGATGGCTTCCTCCCATGTTATACAGCCTTTTTGCTCAAAGCCGACTGTTACAACATTTCTTAAAAACGGCAATCTTTTTGAGTGCAAAGGCTTGCCCTTTTCCGTAGTTTCAAGCTCGGGACAAAGCTCTTTCATTATTTCCGAATAATTTGAATCCCTGTAGCCCTCTATCATAATAAGAGTATGAGTGTCGGACTGTCTTAAAAGATATTCAGCCTCATGGATTTTATAAGCTGTATTAACCGTAACAAGAACAGCTCCTATTTTAACCGTTGCCCAAAAGGCGATATACCATTGGGGAATGTTTGACGCCCATACTGCCACATGGCTTCCGGACTTTACTCCCATATCAATAAGGCTTCTTGCAAAGGTGTCAACATCGTCACGAAACTCCTTATATGTTCTTGTATAATCAAGAGTTGTATATTTAAAGGCATAATTGTCCGGAAATTCCTCAACCATTTTGTCAAGAACCTGGGAAAAGGTCTTTTCAATCAAGGCGTCCTTTCGCCATATAAACTCTCCGGTGCCTCTTTTATTTTTATAACGTGTCGATTTTGCTCTTGACAGATTTTTGTATCTTGACATAAAGCTTACAAAATGAGGAAAGATTATTTCATAATCATTTATTTCCATATCCCACTCCGGGTTCCATTCAATGGAAATATATCCGTCATAGTTTATGCTCTTAAGTGCCGTCATAAATGCATCAATGGGGAGGCTTCCCTCACCCATAAGACTGTATTCGTCAAGATTTATTGAATCCTTTATATGAATGTGCTTTATAAATGCTCCGAGATTTGTAATTGTTTCTTCCGCCGTTTCTCCGTTTATCCTGTAAGGATAATGCACATCCCAGAGAGCCGCCGCATAGTCGCTTGAAAATGTCATCAAAAGCTCTCTCAACTTTCTGGTATCTGCATAAGCTCCTGCGGTTTCAACAAGCAAAACAATCTTTTTCTCCTCTGCAACAGGTAACAATTTATTTATAAAATCTATTACGTTGTTTTCCGAGGATGTATTTAGTCTGATATAAGGTGCTTTTATGGTTTCTGCAATTTTCAATGCGGAAAGTGCCTCGGCATACGCCTCATCAAAACAGGTTGATATATCGCAAACCATATCAATGCAAGGAATTTTTATTTTATATTCAAACATTGTATGATACACATCTTTTATGTCAATATCCTTAAGCCTGTTGATATTATGAAGCTCAAAGCCGTCAAAGTTATATTCCGAAGCAATTTCAAAGCATTCTCTTGTGGTCAAATCCGTCCACTTATTTGTGGAAAAGGCAAGCTTCATATGTTTTCCTCCTCAAAGCAGATTTTGTTAAGTGCGTTTATATATGCCTTTATGCTTGCTTCAACAATATCCGTGGAAATTCCCTTTCCCGAAAACAGTTTTCCGTTGTGTCTCAGCTTTACTACGCCCGAACCTACGGAATCTCCGCCGTGCGTAACCGCCTGAATTTGAAAGTCGTCAAGCTCGAACTTATGTCCGGTGATTTGTTCTATTGCACAAAATGCGGCGTGAATAGGACCGTCACCCATACATATGCCCTTTAACACTTCGCCGTTTTTCGTAAGCTCCACCTGAACAGATGTGGAAATCACATTTCCGCTGGTTGAAACATAGCTTTTAAATTTATATACAGGTTCAACCTGCATTGCAGAGCTTGCAACTATTGCTTCAAGCTCTCTGTTGCCTATTTTTTTATTTCTTGAAATTTTAAGGAATTCCTCATAGACATTTTTCATATCCTCTTCTGTCAGGTCATAGCCTAATTTTTCCACCGCTTTTGTAACCGATGAAATGTTGTCGTTTTCGGAAAGGCTTATGTCGGGCATATCTTCGTTGCCGATATTTGTTCTCAAGCCTCCGTCACTTTCCAAAAAAGCCTTTCTTATCTTTTCAACCTCTTTTTCAAGTATCGCAAAGTTTATTCCGGAGGATAACTCCATATCCTCGGACTTTGTTCTCAAAATTTGCAAAACAGCTCCTAAATCCGAACAACTTTCGGAGTTTATGGCGGTCTTTATCTGATTAAGTCCGGTATAAACTCCCGAAAACGCACAGGCAGATGACATATTTAATGCATCGGAACATTCTGCGGCTACATTTACATTCCTTAATTCGGGAACATTTTGATATAAATCCTTTGCAAATTTCAAAAATTCATAAGGAAACATTTCTCCGGCTGTATCGCAAAGAGTAACCGTAGTTGCCCCTGACTCGATTACGGCTTTTGTAACGCTGTATAAAAAATCCTTTTCTGCTCTTGCAGCGTCAATAAGAGTAACCTCAATATCCTCGGTTTTTTCCTTTGCCGCTTTGACTGTTTCACATATCAAGTCAATCATTTTATCGGCTTTTTTATGATACATATATTCCATCTGCACCGTAGATACGGGAGCCATAACATTAAGCCTTAATCTTTTTGCTGTCTTTACGGCATCATATGTTTTTTCAACCGAGTCAACATTCAATTCCAAGGGACAGCAAAGTATACTGTTTTTAATCAGGGGAATGATTGTATGCCAATAAAGGACATCTGCCTTGCCCTTTTGTATTGGGGCTGTTTCTATAATATCCACATTAAGTCTGTCAAGAGTTTCGGCAAGAATAATTTTTTCTTTAAAGCTTAAAGAATCGCTTTTACCTGCCTCCCTTAATGTAACATCCGATACAAAAATATTATTCATCTTAATCATTCCTCTCTGCCTGTTTCAAGTATTCTTTCTGCATTTTTATATAAAATCAATTCACGTTCTTCCTCCGTAAGCCAAAGCTCGTTAAATGTTTCAAGCTCATCTTTGGGGGTACTCATGGGAAAGTCGCTTCCGAACAAAACTCTTTCCGCTCCGTACATCCTTATAAGCTCTCTTGCACGCCTTCTGCCTGTCATCATAAAGGAGCTTGATGTATCCACGAAGCAGTTTTCTTCTCCCAAATATTCATACGCCAAATCATATATTGACCATCCGCCAAAATGTGCCGCAATAAATGTAAGTCCCGGAAAATCACGAAGCACCTTTTTTACTCTTTTGGGGTGAGAAAAGTCGTATCTGTAATCTCCGCAATGGGCAATAACGGGAAGCTTGTTTTCCCGAAGAAAATCATAGACCTCATACATCTTTTCATCATCTACGTTAAACTTTTGAGTATCGGGATGAATTTTTATTCCGCATAATCCGAGCTTTTGTATTCTTTCAAGCTCCTCGGTTTTATTATCCGTTTCGGCGTGGATTGTACCGAAACCGATAAACTCATTATGCCTTGCGCTTTCATAGGCAATATAATCATTTATTTTACTGACGGTTTTAGGGGTAACAGCCACCGAATGTACAACATAGCTTGTAATTCCAACGGCCTTACCGTTTTCAATAAGTCCATCTGCCGTTCCGTCACCCACCATTCCGATTGTGTAAAAATCCCCCACGCTTTCAACTGCTCTGTCTGCAATTTTTTCGGGATATATATGAGCGTGAAAATCATAAATCTTCATACCGTTACCTCCGTACGCCGATGTCTTTTACAAAAAAGGCTCTGCCGAAAAGCAGAGTCTTAAGTGTCATAAAATTTTTACCTGTCTACTGCTTTTCCGTTCCGAAATGATTTATCAAAATAATAATTATGTTTAGAATAATTATTATTCCTATGCCGAGTCCGTTGCCCGCAAGGACAAAGAGCGCGCATAATAAAACAGACACTGCCCACGCAATGCCTGAAATATTTACAGAATTTTCGGTATTTTCCGTATTGCTTGCAGTACAAGAACAAGGTGCAAATCTTTTTGCATCTCTTGAGGAGTTATTAAACTGACTGCAGTTTGAAAACCTCATATTCTCACGCCCTCACAATCAATACTTAACTTTCGTAATTATACCACCCAACGGTGTTATTGTCAAGGAATTCTGCCTCCTCTTTAAAGTTATTGTTTATAATTATCAATATACAGTTTATGCATCTTTATTTTTTCGACAAATTCCATAAACAAAACCGCTGTTTTTTACAAAAGATTTCTCTGTATTTTACCGCTGACTGTTTTGGGAAGACTTTCTTTAAATTCCACAATTCTCGGATATTTATAAGGTGCGGTCTTTTCTTTTACATAATTCTGGATTTCCTTTTTCAATTCCTCGCTTCCTTCTTTTCCGTCAACCAGAACTATGCTTGCTTTTACAATCTGACCTCTTACTTCATCGGCAACGGCTGATACTCCGCATTCCAGAACATAAGGAAGCTCCATAATAACGCTTTCTATCTCAAATGGACCTATTCTGTAGCCCGAGGACTTAATAACATCGTCAACTCTGCCAACATACCAATAAAAACCGTCCTCATCTCTCCATGCAACATCCCCTGTATGATAATATCCGTCATGCCATACCTCGTTTGTTCTCTTTTCATCTCCGTAATATCCCGTAAACAAACCACAGGGTGCACCATCCTTGACATTTATAACAATTTCGCCGTTTTCACTTGTGTTTACCTTGTTGCCCTTTTCGTCAAGAAGGGTTACATCATATATGGGAGCAGGCTTACCCATAGAACCGATTTTATGAGTGGAGCCTGTAAGGTTACCGATAATCATAGTGCTTTCGGACTGTCCGAAGCCTTCCAGAATCTGAAGTCCCGTTGCCTTTTCAAACTGTCTGTAAACCTCGGGATTAAGCGCCTCACCTGCAGTTGTCATATGCTTTACCGATGAAAAATCATACTGTGAAATATCCTGCTTTATCATCATACGAAGCATGGTAGGCGGTGCACAGAAGGTTGTTATTTGATATTTTTCAAACATAGGCAGAATATCCGCAGCCGAAAATCTGTCAAAATCATATACAAATGTTGCCGCCTCGCAAAGCCACTGTCCGTAAAGCTTGCCCCACATTGCCTTTGCCCATCCCGTGTCGGAAATGGTAAAATGCAGACCGTCGGGGTCCACATTATGCCAATACTTGGCAGTATGGAAATGACCGAGAGCGTATTTATAGTTATGTGCCGCAATCTTTGGATATCCCGATGTTCCCGATGTAAAGAACATCAGCATTAAATCATCGCCGCACGGACTGTCCTCGCTTCTTTCAAAATGGGTTGAAAATCTTGTGTATTCGTCGTCAAAGGTTCTCCAACCCTCACGGCTTCCGTTAACGCAAATTTTATGCTTAAGCCCGGGACAGCCTGCTGCCGCAATATCAACCTGATTTGCAGTATCGCCGTCCGCCGTACAAACAATTGCACTGACTCCCGCCGACTTAAATCTGTATTCAAAATCATGCTCCTGAAGCTGATTTACCGCAGGAATTGCAATTGCACCCAGCTTATTAAGTCCCAGCATGCAGAACCAGAACTGATAATGACGCTTAAGCACAAGCATTACTCTGTCGCCCTTTTTTATGCCCAAGGACGCAAAGTAATTGGCACATTGAGCCGACGCCTTTTTCATATCCGAAAATGTAAATCTTCGTTCCGTCTTATCCTTTGAAATATGGAGCATAGCAAGCTTTTCGGGGTTTTTCTTTGCAAGCTCGTCAACCAAGTCAAAAGCAAAGTTAAACTTATCCGTATTCTTAAATTTAATTGATGTGGGTGTACCGTTTTCATCCTCGGTAACATCAATAAAGTTTCTGTAAATTCTGTCCTCCGTATCTCTGTGAACCGTGCCTATAATATTTTCCGCTTTTCCCTCACCCACGGATTCCTTTTCCTTATCATCAGCCTTTAATACGATTGCGTAAAAAGAACAATCCTTGCCATTTACAGCAATCATTCCGTGAGGAGTTTCACTGTTATAATAAATGCTGTCCCCGGGTTCAAGCACCTCTTTATGATTGCCCACCTGCACCAAAAGACTGCCTTCGATTACAATGTCACATTCCTGACCTTTATGAGTGGTAAGCTCAATATCTTTATTTTGAGCTTCTTCGTCATATATACTCTTTACAAACAAAGGCTCTGCCGTCCTGTTACTGAAGGAATACGCCATATTGTAGTACACCATACCGTGCGCCTTTGCTATTTCCTGTCCCTGACCGCTTCTTGTAACGGTATAGGATTTAAGCTTGGGGCTGTCACCGTCTATAATATCGGTTACATTAACCCCCAAAGCCAAAGCACAGCGATATATAAAGGCAAAGTTTAAGTCTGCCTTGCCCTCCTCGCAGTTTACATACTCCTCCTCGGAAACGCCTGTCTTTTTAGCCATATCCGAATAAGAAAGACCTTCTATCTCTCTGAGCACCCTGATACGCTCCGCCATTTCCCTGATTTTCAGCTTAAGCTCATTTGTGTTTTCCATTTTATCAACCTCCGTTGGGACAAAAAAATCGTCCCAAAGTATTAAAACCTTGAGACGAGTGTTATCAAAATCACCCGCGGTACCACTCAAATTGCGATACAAACCGCCACTCTCGGAATCCGACAATTCCTATGCCTTAACGCAGCAATCACGGGAGGGTTCTACTTGCCGTACCGCTTTCTTCCCTCCGGCTCGGAAGCTACAAATACAAACACCGCTCCTATGGCTTGCACCAACCGCCAACTCTCTTAAAGGGCTGATATTTGCACACTCTTCGTCAATGCCTTTATATTCATTTTTTAAAATTATACCACCATATCTTACTTTTGTCAACACTTTTTGCCTCAAAGTTTCTTTTCTTTTTTCCGTGAAAAGTGGTTGCGGAGATTTTAAACGCCTGCGACACAGGACGTGAGGGCGAACTTATATTCCGACTTGTATATAATCAGGTGGGTTGCAATAAGCTTATACTCCCAAATATTAATTAGAATATTTGAAGAATATAAGAACAGAAGAAAAGCAAAAAGCAAGTCAAAAAATGACTTGCTTAATGGTGGCGGAGAAGAATAAATTTTTATAAATACACTTTTTGGATAAAACCCAAAGCGGATTGGTCGTACGCTTTTCCCATAAAAATTTTTCTTAAAAACACTTGATTTTTTTTGAAATATAGCATATAATACTTATGTATGAATTTCAGAAAATCAGAAAATGCAAAGAGGTGTTTTTAATGTTAGCGGAAATCAGAGGTCGTTCACAGATAACTATTCCGGCAGAGCTTATAAAAAGGCTCGGTATCAGCGAGGGCGATAAATTTGACATTATTGAAAAAGACGGCGGTATATTTTTGTGTCCCGTTGTTGTTTATCCGAAAGAAAAAATTACAAAAATCGCAAAGCTGATAAAGGAGTCCGAAAACGAAATATCAAAGCAAAAGGCTTTTGACAGCGTAGATGATATGTTTGCGGATATGGGGATAGATATTGACAATGTATAAATTAAAATACACAAAAGAATTTGAAAAGGACTTAAAAAAGCTATCCCCGTCCGAACAAAAAGCTGTATCGGCAAAATTAAAATTGTTTGTGCAAAATCCGTTTTACCCGTCGCTTAGGACAAAAAAAGTGCAAGGCATTGATAATGTGTTTGAAATGAGCGTAAATATGGATATTCGTATATTATGGAGATACGAAAACGGTATTATCATACTTTTGCTTGATGTGGGACATCACAAGGATATGCTTGGAATTTAGGTGAATGGGTTATACGATACGGGTTTTTGTTGAAATGTTTAATTATGGCACATTAAAGGAATTGATACATGATAAACAAGGAACCTAAAAGAATCTTTGATTTACCTCAAAACATCAACAGAATTAGTAATTGTAGCAAGCGAAAAAGCCCGAGTTTAGAAAATATCACTCTCAATTAGCATTAGAATATTATGTTTCAAAAGGTTGGATCAAAAAGCAGAAAAGTATGTCATTCAAAGGCACCTTTCTCATAGTGCAGAAAGACAAGACTTGAAAAAGATATTTATATAGTTAATGGGACTATCACAGATAGTCCCATTATGCATTCATGATAATCTTTTTTTATAACAAATATTAGGAACACATCTAAACCAGTAAATAATGCACCCAAAACTAAACTTAATATTTCACTATTACATAAACCAAATAATAGTGAAGAAACAGAACAAATGCCAATTAAAACAAAAGTAGAAAATCATTAAAACCACTTACACCTTCAAGCATTTCATAAAAAACTATACCTAAACCAATAAAACCAGCAAGATTTCCAATGCCAACAATCATTTCGAAATGTGCAAGTATCATATTTAAAGAATGTGAAGCATCAGTTGCACGTTGAGAAGTCTTATATTCATTATAATTATAACGAATTCTCATAAAATCACCTCACACGGATTATACCATATTTAGACAAAAAGTGCAACAGTTTTCAAAGAAAAGATAAAAAAAGTAACATTTCATGATTTGACAGAATACAAAAATCATCTTAAAAAGGATATCGTCTGATTTCTCAAACAATATCCTACACGATTTTCATAAATACACTTAACTTTCATAAAAAGTGTATTTATTCATTGTCTCTGCGGGACGATATTACTGTCACCATGAAATTCCCGTATTTTATGCGATTTCTCGACTTTTTTGAATATCAATTTCAAAAGCAAACAAATCTCTTTTTACAAGATTTATTTTAACAAAATTTTTTGAATTTCAGAAGTGCTTTTTATGTGGTCAAGCTGAATTCTTCAATCCAAAACACAATCGCTCCTGCGATTTTGCGCCATACTTCTTCCATCTTCACTATTACTTATTACTCCCAAAAATCCTCGTTTGTGGACATTTAAGTAAGAGTGAAGAAGGAATAGGTAAAAAGTAAAAATCCTCGTTCTTATGAACGAGGATTTTTGGCGGAGAAGGGGAGATTCGAACTCCCGCGCCGCTTTCACGACCTACACCCTTAGCAGGGGCGCCTCTTCGGCCAGCTTGAGTACTTCTCCGAATTTAAAAAATATTGAATTTCGGCTTGGGAACAGTCGCCTGCTCCCAAACCGTGGCGGAGAGATAGGGATTCGAACCCTAGGTGCTTTCGCATCACTAGTTTTCAAGACTAGCTCCTTAAACCGCTCGGACATCTCTCCGTAAGCCGTCGTTAAATCGACTTAAATAGTATATCACCAATACGACTATTTGTCAAGGGATTTTTACAGGATTAAGTAAAAAATCTTATTTAGCGGCATAAATTTTTAAGATTTTGCAATCGGCAGAGAAAATCTCGTCCTTTTCCCAATAATCAACCCAAAGCTTAAAGGTGTGTTTGCCGTAGGGCAGGTCATCCGCAAGCTTAACCGTTCTGATAAATGCGTCATCAAGCATCCATGAAAGAACCTCAATATCCGCACAAACAGGCTCGCCACCGTCGATTGAATAATGAATAGTACCGGAGCTTGTTCCGTATCTCATAATCATTGCAAGGCCTCTGCCCTCAAACTCAAACTCGATTGAGTCGCCCAAGCCGTAGGTGCGAAGAACAAATGGGAACATGGGGCGGAAAAGCTCTCTTTCAACCGCCCATGAGCCGTTAAGCTTTATTCTGTCAAAGTCGATTTCCTCGGTAAATTGCCAATTCTTGTCATTGAGTGGTTTTGGCATATCATTGCCCTTAAGTTGCTTTTTGTCGTTGGGCTCGGATAATTCTTTTTCCAGGAACTTTACGACTTCCTGTCCGTAAATACTGCTTCCTAAGTAATCGGGATGAACGCTGTCGGGAAGCCAAGCCTTAAGGGATATAATGCCCTTTTGTACCAACTCCAAGGCGGCATTTCCCATAAATACGGAGCTTATGTTGTAATGCTCGGCTAAAACTTCCATATCCGCAATGGAAAGAGGAAGGTCGCCGTTTTTCATCTCGTTAATCATTGGTGCAACCATGGTGTAAACCAAAATAACATCAATGCCCTCAGAGAGGAACTTTCTGATAAGCCCTTCTCTTGTTCTTTGCCTTTCGTCACGGTCAACGCCGGAATCGTTTACGGCGTATTCAATCATAACAAGGTCACAGCCCATGTCAATGTACTCCGACTTTGCAATGGAAAGTCCGCAAAGACTTCCCGTTGCACCGATTGCCGAGTTTATGTGAGTAAGCTTTACATCGGGGAATTTGTCACAAAACCAACCGCGGACAATGGCGGGCCACTTTGCAGGGTCCTGCCCGTCGGTGATTGAACCCCCTGTATAACCGATGGTTGCTTTTTTGTTTTTGATTGCCTCTTTTAATCTGTCAAGAGAACCTCTGCTAATAATATTTTCCATAACTTTTACCTCTGATAAATATATATTTTTCCGTTTCTATGAATATAGCACAGCAGAAAAAATATGTCAATGGGATTTTGAAATAAATTTGTGCGATTTTGCAACGAACAACGGGCGGAAATTGATTCCGCCTCTACGAGTTTGGTGGCGAACCGTCGGTGTATCGGTAGGGGCGCCGCTTGTGTCGCCCGTCGCCATTTTCGCAAATTTATGCAGACGACATCTGTAGGGGACGCCATTGGCGTCCCGAATGGGCAGATTGCATATTTGCCCGCATAGACCCCCTGGTCAAAAGGAGGGGGTAGGTTGCGGTGGTGGGATTCTCTGGGGAATTCCCCGAGGAAATGCCTCGGGATGCGGTGGAGGGATTCTTTGAAATCTGTTAGAATCCCCTCGCCACTTCGTGGCCCTCTGTCTCGGCTGTCGCCTCGGCGCCGCCTTTTCCACTACATCAAAAAAGAAGATTCCGGGGAATAATCGGAATCTTCTTTTTGTTTAAAATCTTAATCATTATGTATTGAATAGTTGGGAGCTTCTTTTGTGATAAATACATCATGGGGATGGCTTTCTTTAAGACCGGCACCTGTGATTTGTACAAATTTACCGTTTTCCTTAAGCTCTTTAATGGTTTTTGTTCCGCAGTAGCCCATGCCGGCACGAAGACCGCCCAAAAGCTGGAATATTGTTTCGGAAGCCGGACCCTTATAGGGCACACGACCTTCTACGCCTTCGGGAACAAGCTTTTTGTTTCCCGACTGGAAGTATCTGTCCGAGCTTCCGTGGCTCATATTCATAGCACCGAGAGAACCCATACCGCGGTAAACCTTAAACTGTCGTCCCTGATAAATCTCTGTGTCTCCGGGGCTTTCTTCACAGCCTGCCAGAATACTTCCTGCCATAATAACATTTGCACCTGCGGCAATAGCCTTTACTATATCGCCGGAATATTTAATACCGCCGTCTGCTATAACGGGAATGCCGTATTTTTCGGCAACCTTTGCAGCATCATAAATCGCTGTAATCTGAGGAACACCAATTCCTGCAACCACACGGGTTGTACAGATTGAACCGGGACCTATACCGACCTTTATTGCATCTGCTCCTGCCTTTATAAGATACTCGGCAGCCTCGGGGGTTGCAATGTTTCCTGCAATAACCTGAAGTTCGGGGAAAGCAGCCTTGATTTTCTTAAGACAGTTTGCAATGTTTTGAGAATGACCGTGCGCCGAATCAAGCACAACAACATCAACATTTGAAGCAACAAGTCTTTCGGCACGCTCAAGTACATCATCCGTAACGCCAAGCGCCGCACCAACAAGTAATCTGCCCTTTTTATCCCTTGCGGAATTGGGATAACGAACTGCCTTTTCTATATCCTTTATTGTAATAAGTCCTTTAAGGTTCCCTGATTTATCAACAATGGGAAGCTTTTCGATTTTGTGCTGTCTTAAAATTTCCTTTGCTTCGTCAAGGGTTGTGCCTACGGGAGCGGTGATAAGACCTTCCTTTGTCATACATTCGCTGATTTTCTTGGAATAATCAACCTCAAACTTTAAATCTCTGTTTGTAAGTATGCCCACAAGCTTTTTCTTTTCTGTGATGGGCACGCCGGAGATTTTGTATTTTGCCATAACATCTTCGGCATCCTGAAGAGTGTTGTCGGGGGACAGATAAAATGGGTCAACGATAACGCCGTGCTCGCTTCTTTTAACCTTGTCAACCTCGTTTGCCTGCTCTTCAATAGACATATTCTTATGTATTATGCCTATTCCGCCTTCTCTTGCAATAGCGATTGCCATTGCCGATTCCGTAACGGTGTCCATTGCCGCCGTCATAATCGGGATGTTAAGCTTAATTTTGTTTGTAAGCATTGTCGAAAGGTCCGCATCCTTGGGATGAAAATTTGATTCCTGCGGCACAAGTAACACATCGTCAAATGTAAGTCCTTCTTTTCCGAATTTGTCATCTCTCATAAAACTTCCCCCTTAGTATTTTAATATTTTTAAAAAACAACCGCTGAAACGGTGATTTTAATACCGTGCGGTGTTTTTTGTGTATTTGATATATTATAGCACAGCAGTAATATTTAAGTCAAGGAAATTTTACTGTGAATATTGCCGAATTTTCTGTGTATTTTGTATACAAAAAATGGGAAGGAGCTATAACAATATACTTAATCTTCGATTGCCGCCTTACGGGAATTGATTTTCCTGAATATATCCATATGGAATTTGGGTTTTCTTTCATAAGTATAAAGACCGTTTTGCTCCTGCTCCACATCGTAAAGCTGGGTATAGCAGAATGCAAACATTTTCGGACAGTCAAGGAGTGCATCTGTAAGTCCCTTGTACCTTTCAATAAACTCCCTTTCCGTTTCGGGGGCGTTTCCGTAGCCCCAGCCGTCTTTATTGTCCGTCCATCTTATACCGCCGTATTCGCTGACAAACATTGCTCCGCCGGAGTATTCAAATCCGGGGGAAGTGTGCTTTTCGGAGGATATGCATTGGTCAAGGTTTCCCATAATATCGGTTTTTTCAAACTGCTTTACCTGCTCCGAAAAGGTTTTTACATCCTGATTATAGTTATGTACATCATAAATATCCGTTTTTGCGTGATAGTTTCCGCTTGTGTCTATGCACGGTCTTGTGGAATCCGTTGCCTTTGTAATGTTGTAGATTGCTTCAAGAAATCTAAAGCCGTTTCGGGATTCGTCATAGTCCCATGTTTCGTTTACGGGACACCAGCCGACGATTGAAGGGTGGTTAAAATCTCTCTCAAGCACCTCAAGCCATTCGTTTATAAAGTTTTCCACGGCAAGGGCTTTTGTGTAATCCATATGCCAATTGCCTTCCTCACCCCAAACCATATAGCCTTCCTTGTCGCAATGATACAAAAATCTGGGTTCAAAAACCTTTTGATGAAGTCTTGCTCCGTTAAAGCCTGCTTCCTTTGAGATTTTTATATCGTTTATAAGCTGATCTTCGTCCTTTGCAGTATAAATGCCTTCGGGATAAAAGCCTTGGTCAAGTACAAGGCGTTGAAAAACGGACTTTCCGTTCAGCTTAAATTTGTATCCGTCCATACACAGACTTCTCATACCGAAGTAGCTTTTTACTTTGTCGTTACCGAACTTAAGCTCAAGGTCATAAAGGTTGCCTTTGCCCACCTCCCATAAGATAAGCTCGCTTATGTTTATTTTAAGCTTAAAGCTTCCGTTTGAGGTCATTGAGGAGGCACAACCCACACTTTTACCATTGAAGAATGCCTCGGCATATACCTCGCCCGTGCCGTTAGCCTTTCCTTCAATATATAGAGCGGAGTTGTCAATATCGGGGTAGTATCTGGCACTTTTTATATAGCTTTCGGGAACAAACTCAAGCCACACGGTCTGCCATATTCCCGTTGTGCGTGTGTAGTGACAGCCCCAAGAATGATATTCCGTGCTTTGCTTTCCCGTATATTGACAGGGGTCCTTTGTGTCGTCCTCAACCGCTAAAAATATTATGTTCCGACCTTCTTTAACATATTTTGTTATGTCAAATTCAAAGGAGGAGTATGCACCTATGTGCCGACCAACGTATTCCTTGTTTATGTAAAGGTATGACTTAAAGTCAACTGCGCCGAAGTGCAAAATTATCCGTCCCTTTATGTTGTCTGCCGTAAGGGTAAATTCCTTTCGGTAGCATACTCCGTTCATAAAATCGGTGCAGCCTATGCCCGAAAGTCTGCTTTCGGGACAAAAGGGAACGGTTATCCTTTTCGGAAGGCTGTCACTTTCATACAGCTTTCGCTCCCTTGCGCTCTTTCCGAAATCAAAATCAAATTCCCATTCTCCGTTTAAATTAAACCAATTATCCCGTTCCCATTGAGGAGTGGGATGCTCCGGTCTTGGAATATTCATAGTTATAATCATCCTTTCTTTTTATAAGTCACAGAATTAAGTTTATTCAAACTTTTACCTTTTCACATTTGCAATATTTGTATTATAATGCTATAATATAATAAAATCAATGAATAATCCTGAAAGAAAGGTGAATAAAACACGCATGAAGGAATATATAATAAAGCCTGCCGTATCCGATGAAAACAAAATATTTTGCCCTTTGCTTTGCGGCATAACATATCCGGACAAAAATTACAGAATAAAAAGAAAAAACTCCGATTTTTATGTGATTGAATATGTGATTTCGGGAGAAGGGACGATTATAAACAACGGAAAAAGATACAGCCTTTGTGCAGGTGACAGCTACATTCTTTCCGAGGGAGGGAACCACGAATATTTTTCCGCAGGCGAAAATCCGTGGAGTAAGATTTGGTTAAATGTTAAGGGGAATATCATCTCGCCTCTTTTATCCGTGTACGGACTTGACGGCATAACTTTGGTAAAGGGCGTTGATATCTATGATGAGATGAAGAAAATCTTAAAGATAAACAAGTCAGATAAATTATCAAGCCGCGAAAAAAGTCTTGAAACCCAGCTTGTTTTTTGTCGGATACTCAATATGCTTCACGACGGATTGAATGAGGACAAAGGGGTGTCTGAGGAAGCAACGATTTTAAAAGAATATATAAATTCTCACTATTCCGAGGAAATAACAATAGAAAAGCTTTCAAAGCTGATTTTCAGAAGCGAATCACAAACGGTGAGAATTTTTAAAGGTGCATATGAGATGACGCCCTATGACTATGTGATTTTCTGCCGAATAAAAAACGCCGTTTTTTTGCTTAAAAATACCCGTATGCCTATAAAAGAAATAGCATACGGGACGGGGTTTAAAGACGAGCATCATTTTTCAAATGTGTTTAAAAAGAGAATCGGTAAAACTCCGATGGAGTATCGAAAGGCGGCTAAAGTTATCTTGTGATATCCGCAAATTCGGCATTTATAAGCTTTGCCACGGCAATGGGGGATGCTTCAATCTGGACACCCCGTTTGCCGCCGCTGAAGGATATGGTTTCAAATTCCTTTGCGGAGGAATCAAAGACGGTTTTAAACTGCTTTTTCATACCTATGGGACTGCAGCCGCCTCTTATATATCCCGTAACGGAGGTAATATCCTTGACGGGAATCATTTCGACGGACTTTTCCGACACGGAAGCTGCCGCCGCCTTCAAGTCAAGGTCTTCGGCAACGGGTATTACAAACACAAAATAATTGCGGCTTTTGCCTATTGTAACAAGGGTTTTAAAGGTTTTTTCGGGAGGCAGATTCAGCTTTTTTGCAATGGCAACGCCGTTTATAAATTCCTCGCAGTCGTAAAGGTATTCTTTAAAGTCTATTTTGTTTTTTTCAAGAATACGCATAGCGTTTGTTTTTGTTTCTTTTTTCATACTATCGGTCCCTTTTTACGGTAATTCAAGCTTGGGTACGGCATTTTCAAAGCTCTCGGTGTTGTCGAGAATAAACACTTTAAGAGTACGGTTTTTCATCATATTAAGGTCGGCGTCCTTTAAGTCAACATTATAAAGATTAAGACCGTCAATAATATCCTTTTCGGATTTTGTGACGGAAATAATCCGTCCGTGGTCATAGATAAAGCATAACACGGTAAGCTTTTCCGCATTTTGGGGAATACCGCCTATTCCTTTTACGGTGATATTTTCTATCTTTTCGGGAACGGTTGCATCAAATGCCGAAACGGACTTCCCGTTTATGGAGTTGACTCGCCAATCGGATTTATCCGATGGGTTTGATATATGCAAAAACAAAAGTACATCTTTCGGAAGAATTTTTAAGTTGTCGGGAGTCAGAATAGGCGAATCCAAAGGCACAGGACTGTCGTCGTCAATCAGGGCGTTTTCCGAGAAGGAGTAATATTCTCCCTTGCACAATTCTTTGTATATTCCGCTGAAATCCGTTTTCAGATCCGAAAATGCAAGGATATTATCCGAAGCGTTTATAATAAGCTTGTAATCGCCGAAGTCGCAGTATGATACACCGTTATTTTCGTAAATGGGGCAGTCATTGCAATAATTGGAGTAATATTCTGTTTTTCTGTAAACAGACAGCGTATTTCCGTCCGAGTTGCCTTTAAAAGCAATGTTTGCGTCATTTCCCACAAAAACAGCGGTTTGATTTTCGGCATCGACTATGGCTGTCTGACTGTCTTTTTCTGTGGGGATAGCTTCTTTTCTCGTGAAATCGGGCAACAGAGATTTTAAACTGTTAATAAAGGCGATGATTTTATCGCTTCCGATAAGCGAATCGCTTATCAGACGTTCTCCCTGACTTGCAAACTGCTTGGGGTTAAAGAAGGGCTCTTGGGTTGTGTATGCCGAGTAAATACCGTAAGGCTTTTTGCCGTCCTTTAAGGATATACGCATACTTATTTGATTTTTATCGGCGGTAAATTCTTTAGGGATTGCATAGGTAGCGTAGATAAAGGATTTATCGGAGGAGTCCGAAACGGGCAAGGGCAGGCTAAGCTCTTCGCAGTCGTCAAATGATGATATAAGGCATAATTCATCGGCAGATGTGCAATCCTCGCTCCACAGCTTTAATGTAAGGTAGTTTTCGGAATAGGGCTGACAAGCAAGGTTTAATACCATTTTTTTGTTGCCTTCAAGCTCTTTGTAAGTAAATGAACGACCGTCAATCCAGCGCCTTTTGGTGTCCAAACCCTGAGAACATTCAAATTTTTGAGAGTATTCACTGTCGGTGTTGCCTATGTCAATGTAGTCGCCGAATTTATATCCCGAATAATCGGGCGCCGCTTGTGACGGAACGGTTATGGCATACCGTCTGTTGGTTTCGTAATCTCCCGAGGTTATTTTCGCATTTGCAATAAGATATGCGTTGTCCTCAAACCAAAGAGGACGAGTGATTTCGCCGTTTGAATTTATATGAGACATATCCTCTTTGGCTTTGCCGTCGGTTATTTCGGACCATGCAAGCTTTGCCGTGTTGCTTCCCTTTGAATAACTGTTTAAAAGGTTTAATGTCACATAAGAGGAGCGGTTTCCGTTAAGGGCGGACAATGCCGCCTCGGAGGCACAGACAATATCGGGATTATCGGAGTTTTTAAGACAAAGACGTGGATTGTGTTTTTCGTTTTCCCCGTATGTAAATTCCGTTGTATTTTCCGAAAGCCCGACAATGCGGATGGTGAGAGAATTTATATTCTGTTTTATTGCCTCGCATACCTGCTGTGAAATATCGGCGGTGACAAAATTGCTGTCGGGTACGGTAAGGGTAATTGCCTCCGATTCTTCGCCCTTGGGGCGGTTATCGTAGTTTATATCGTTATTCCATTCGTTGTTGTTTATGCAATATACGCGTATTTTGTTCCCCGAGGGTTGAGAAACGGTGTTCAAAATAAGCTTTGCACTGTAGGTAGAGCCCAAAAGGGCTTCTTTTATTATGTCAAAACGCAAATATGTTTCGTTTCCGTTTCCTGCAATAAGATTTTTGTTATCCGACTGAAGCTTTGAGCCGGTAACGGCTGTGTTTTTATCGGAAACATAAGTCGCTTCGCAAAGGCGTGTTTTTTCAACGGAGTCGGAGTCTGTGTCGTAAAATATGCCCGTAGAGGTTTTAAGGCAGAGTCTGAATGCCTCGTCGGAATTTTGAGATGAAGCAAAGGCGTATGGCACTTTGCTGTCGCTTGTAAGCTTTACGGCAAGCTTGGTTTTCCCCTCTTTTAAAAGGTTTTTTGCGTAGTCTGTCAAATCAGCCTGAAAAACAGAATCATTTTCCGTGTCGGGTGTAAAGCTTGCAAATGAATGGGAAAGACAGGCAGGGGAGTATGCCGTGGTGTAGCTTTCGGGAAAGCTTTCTTCGGGAACGAGGCTTAGAGCTACACGAGCTTCGGCATTGCCGTAGCCCTTTAAGAATACGGCACGGAATTTTACTTCGTTGATTTCGGATTCCTTTACTTCCGAAAGATTTGATATATCAAACATAAAATATGCGGGACAGGTGCTTGACAAAAGCTTGATTTCGTCATTGCCTTTGTCATTTGATACCCTGCGTGAAAATTCGGTGCTTGGTACAAGTCTTAAAAATTCGCCCTCGGCTCCCGGGGGATCGGGATTATGGAAAAGCCCGGCAGGGAGCATTGTTACAAGTAATAAAATTGCAAGAGCAATAACAATAAGCTTTTGCATAAATGAAAAAAGCTTTTCTTTTGTATTCATGTCGGGCTCACCTCCTGATTTTACATACTTATTCTATTATAATATAACACATATAATTTTATATAACAATACACATTTAAGTTAATTTTCGGTTAAATTACTGTTTAGACCCTCAAACATTCAACCCTTTATTTCTTGACAAAACCTAATGATTTTGGTATCATATGTCCATATATCAACTCTAATGGGAGCAATACAAATGAAAATCAAAAACACACATATATTACAAAAAATGTATCGGTAATATTATGCTTTATACTGCTTGTATCAACTGTGGCGTTTGCAACCGGCAAAAGCATTTCCGAGATGCGTGCAGAGCAACAAGCCTCTGTTATTTCCATGTACACCGACGAAGGGCGTTCCACATACTACGGTGCGAAAAACGAAAAGGAAAACGGCGTTTTATTCGGAATATGTTCAAATGGAAAAACAAGAGATAAAGCCACCAATGAATCCATGGTTTTAACCTATCAGGAATTCGGTCAGCACTTACTTGCATACAACACCGATGTTGTAAAAAAGGCATCCCAACAGGGATTAGCTGTTGAATTTGCCCTTAACTGTCCTCATACATCAAGAGATATTGCCAACACCGAAAATATGAGTTCATACCTTAAAGAAATATCCGATATGTTTAAGAATTACCCGAGCGTTCCAATCTACTTAAGATTTGCCGCAGAGTTTGACATTTGGGACGATTTTCCTGAAGCAAACGCATTTAAAAAGGCATTCCGTTTCGTATCCGACTATTTCAAAAGCAGAAATTCAAATGTTGCCATTGTGTGGAGTCCGAATCAAGTTTCAAACGCATATGTCAACATAGACGACTATTATCCCGGGGACGAATATGTCGATTGGGTGGGCATATCATCGTATGCCGTGCCATATTTTTTGGGGGACAAAACCCAAAGCGACGAAAATATGCTTTCTTTTAAAGCAGGACCGTACTCAAACCCTGTGCTTTCGGTAAAAGAAATCGTGGAAAAATACGGCAACCGCAAGCCAATAATGCTTTCTGAATGCAGATGTACAAACAGGCTTGTGTTTACAGGCGAAAACTTTACCGACTTTGCACTTCAAAGGCTTAGGGAGTATTACGCATATCTGCCTATGATTTATCCGCAAATTAAGCTTATTGCCTACTTTGATTATTACGTTGATAATTCAAGCGAAACAAACGATTATAGGCTTTCGGGCAATTCGATGCTTCAAAATGAGTTTTTAAGCCTCACCAAGGGCGAAAGATTTATACAGGATAAATACAGTAATACCACCTCTTTCTGCTATCGCAAAATCACAGACGGTACTACTGTGGGAGCTATATTTCCCGCATCATGTTACGCTTACAGGTTTAACGATATGCCCGACAGCGTTTCGTATTATCTTGACGGAAAATATATGGGAACATCTTACACACCGCCCTTTACCGTAAACATTGACGCAAGCAACTGCTTTGGGAGTCACACCCTTAAGGCTCAAGCCGGATTTGTAAGCGGAAAAATCCTTTCCGCAGAATCTGCCGTAAATATCTATAATGACACACCGGATATTTCTGTAAAAATATCCGGAAAGCGTATATCGTTTGACAAAAATCCCGTAATGTACAAAAATCGCTCTATGGTTCCTTTAAGAAAAATTTTTGAGGAGCTTGGCGCCACAGTCGATTGGAACGGAAAAACAAATACAGTATCCGCTACAAGAGGTGACCGAACCGTAAAACTACAAATAGGCAGTAAAGAAATGTATGTGAACAACACCCGATTTGAGTTTGATGTTCCTGCAATACTTTTGTCCGGAAGAACTCTTGTTCCTGCAAGAGCCGTGGCAGAAGGTCTCGGCTGTGATGTGGATTGGAATGAAAGAACAACCACTGTCAATATCGAGCAAAGGGTTCCTCGGTGGTCTGATTGGGACACATCGTTGCCAAGCGATATATCCGAAGACTTGTTCTATGTCGAGAGAAAAAAGGAATACAGGTACAGAACTCGCCGAAAAGAAGAATTTACTGTTGACCACGACTTGAACAATCCTTGGCAATACGTCAGAACCGATACTTATTACGGAGATTGGGGCAACTGGCAGGATAGCTATATACCATCCTCCGACACCGTTGAGGTTGAAACAAGAACCCAAAGCTCGCCTGCCCATTATTACTATGCTCATTGGTGCACAGGGGGAAATCTTCCCGATGCCGATGACAGATATTGCTCGGGTCCCAATAAATGGAGGGACGAGTGCGATTATCATGAGCTTGGATGGTTCGACTATCAACTGCCTGCTGCACCTGACGGAAACGGCGGACTTGTCCTTTTCAAAGACAACGGTGAAATGTACAGATGCTCCAACTCTTGTTTCAGATATTACCTTATGGATAAAACAGGAGGAGATTATACCCAATATCGAAGCAGAAGCATAACAAAAAGATATACATATTGGGAATGGGGCAACTGGTCAAGCTGGTCATCATGGGATGATTATAATCCATATAATTATTACGATGACAGCGTTGATATCGACGAAAGAACCGTATACAGATATAAAGAGAAATAAAATCTTATCGGAGCAGGGAAGTCCTGCTCCGATTTTTAGTATAAAACCCTACGATATCGTGGGGTTTGTTTGTTGACAAAAATTATCCTCAATGTTACACTTCTAATAGGTAATTATACTAATTTATTTCGGGAGGATTGCATATGCCAAATTATGCTAACGCCGATATACGGAAAATCAAACTGATAAAAATTTACGAAATGCTGAAGCAGGATTCCGACGAAAATAACCCCCTTTCCACCTCCGCAATCATAAAACGCCGCAATATCCATCAGAGAACTAAAACATCGGGGGGACGGGCAATCGTAGCCTGCCCGCATAAGTTTATCAATATCCATCAGAGAATCTAAGATAAGGCTTTTTATGCCGCAGGGTATTGCAGTGGGTAACCCTTAACTAAACCCCACTGTTTTTTATTGTACAATATTTTAATAAACTCATTATATCATTCCATAAACTTACTGTCAATGTTTACCACAATGGGTACAAAGCATCAAATTTTCTGATTTTCATATAAAAACACAAAACTTACTATTGTTTGAGAGTAGTGTAAATTTATAGGGTAATCAAACGCAAAAGCGACAGACAAAAAGGTGCCGGTATAATAGCCCTTATAAATTTGGTGCTATACAGAAGCTGTTGTGCACATCCTGATTTTAAGCCTAACCCCCAACGGATCAAAAAATTCAAAGAGCTTATACCGGACGAAAAATAAAGCTTACATATACCCCAATTAAAGAGGGACACACCTTTACAGGCTGGTATAAGGATAAGGAATGCACAGAAAAAATTACCGAAGTTTATATGACAAGTGATATGCGTGTTTATGCAGGCTGGGAAGCAACGGAAATTCCCGAAATGCTTAACGGTGACGACCACATTCCTTATGTTGTAGGCTATGAGGACGGAACTGTAAGACCAAAAAACAACATTACCCGTGCAGAGGTAAGTATGATCTTCTATCGTCTTTTGGACGAAAATGT
>JAZLFN010000036.1:0-26911 GCA_045615805.1 Clostridia bacterium
CCTTTGCATTTAAATTCTATGATGCAGAGAGGGTAATACTCGGTAAAAAAATGAAAGAGCATCTTCCGTTTGCAATGGCATGGTGGCACAATTTGGGAGCGGCAGGAACCGATATGTTCGGCAGAGATACTGCCGATAAGTCTTTCGGAGAAAAAATCGGAACAATGGAACACGCCAAAGCAAAGGTTGATGCAGGATTTGAGTTTATGCAAAAACTCGGCATCGAATATTTTTGTTTTCATGATGTTGACCTTGTTCCCGAATCGGATGATATAAACGAAACCAACAAAAGGCTTGATGAAATAACGGATTATATGCTGATAAAGATGCAGGAAACGGGAATTAAATGTCTGTGGGGAACTGCAAATATGTTCTCAAATCCCAGATTTATGAACGGTGCCGGAAGCACAAATTCCGCAGATGTTTATTGCTTTGCTGCAGCACAAGTTAAAAAAGCACTTGAATTAACTGTTAAGCTTGGGGGGAAAGGCTATGTTTTCTGGGGCGGAAGAGAAGGATACGAATACCTTTTAAATACGGATGTTAAATTTGAACAGGAAAACATTGCAAGACTTATGCATATGGCTGTTGAGTATGGAAGAAAAATAGGATTTAAAGGTGATTTTTATATTGAGCCTAAACCAAAAGAGCCAATGAAGCACCAATATGATTTTGATGCTGCTACTGCAATAGGATTTATAAAGCAATATGGGCTTGAGAAAGATTTTAAGCTTAATATTGAAGCAAATCATGCAACCCTTGCAGGTCATACATTTGAGCATGAATTAAGAATTGCCGCCATAAATAATATGCTTGGTTCTATTGATGCAAATCAAGGAGATTATTTGCTTGGTTGGGATACAGACCAATTCCCGTCGGATATATATAGTGCGACATGGTGCATGTATGAGGTAATAAAAGGCGGAGGACTTACCGGAGGATTTAATTTTGACGCTAAAAACCGCAGATGCAGTAATACATATGAGGATATGTTCCACGGTTTTATCTTGGGTATGGATGCGTATGCATTGGGACTTATCAATGCAGAAAAAATAATCAAAGACGGTAGAATTGATGAATTTATTAAAGATAAATATAAGAGCTTTGAAGGAGAAATCGGTCAAAAAATTCTTTCCGGAAAAACCAATCTTGAAGAATTGGCAAATTATGCATCGGAATTAAAGAATGCAGACTTACCTTCAAGCGGCTGTCAGGAATATTTGGAAAGTATACTTAATTCTATTATTTTTGGAGGTTAAAAGATATGACTTTTGAAGAAAGAGCCAAGGAATTAGTGTCAAAGATGACTTTGGCTGAGAAAATATCACAAATGAAGTATGATGCTCCTGCGATAGAAAGACTGGGAATTCCTGAATATAATTGGTGGAACGAGTGCCTTCACGGCGTTGCAAGAGCAGGATGTGCTACGGTTTTTCCGCAGGCAATCGGTATGGCTGCAAGCTTTGACGAAGCTTTGCTTAATCAGGTTGCGGAAGCTATTTCCGATGAGGCTCGTGCAAAATACAATGAGTATAAAAAATTCGGATACACCCAAAAGTATCAGGGGCTTACATATTGGTCGCCCAATATAAATATTTTCAGGGACCCGAGATGGGGACGAGGTCACGAAACCTACGGTGAGGACCCATACTTAACAGGCGTGATGGGAACTGCGTTTATAAAAGGTTTGCAGGGTGATGGTAAATATAGAAAGCTTGATGCAACGATAAAACATTTTGCCGTTCATTCGGGACCCGAGGCATTGCGCCATAGTTTTAACGCTCAGGTTTCCGATAAAGACTTATATGAAACATATCTTTGGGCTTTTAAGTATTGCATAGATAATGCGCATCCTTCAGCAGTTATGGGTGCATATAACCGTGTAAACGGCGAGGCTTGCTGCGCGTCACCGAGATTGTTGGGTGATATTTTGTATAATGAATTCGGATTTGACGGTTATGTAGTATCCGATTGTATGGCAATTTGTGATATTAACTTGAATCATAAAATTACTGAAACTGCGGCAGAAAGCGCAGCACTTGCAGTAAATAACGGATGTCAGCTTAACTGCGGAACGGCATACGAATGGTTAAAAACATCTGTAGCTATGGGATTGATTGATGAGGAAACAATTACTGCTGCGGTTGAAAAGCTGTTTACCGCCCGTTTCAGATTGGGAATGTTTGATGACGATTGCGAATATGACCAAATTCCTTATGATGTGGTAGAATGTGACAAGCACAGAGAATTAAACAGGAAGATGGCACAAGAGAGTATGGTTTTATTAAAAAATGACGGACTTTTACCTCTTGATAAATCAAAAAAGATTGCGGTAATTGGTCCAAACGCCGATGATATATCTGTTCTTTTGGGCAACTACAACGGTCGTCCATCGGTCTATACAACTTTGTTATCGGGAATTCAAAATACTGCAGAAAACAGAGTAATATATTCAGCAGGATGCCATCGATATAAAACCGAGGAACATGGCGGTTACTATGTAAACGAGGCGGTCATTGCCGCCAAAAAAGCCGATATTGTAATTTTGTGTATGGGATTAGCTCCCGAGCTTGAAGGAGAAGACGGAGATGCTTATAATTCCATGGCGAGCGGTGACAAGCCTGATATTGAGCTTCCGGAATCACAGAAAAAGCTGATTGATGCAGTTCTCGCCGTAGGAAAGCCAACTGTTTTTGTTAATGTAAGCGGAAGTTGCGTTAACTTATCTAAAGAAAACGAGCTGTGTAACGCTGTTTTACAGGTATTTTACCCGGGTGCCGAAGGCGGTAATGCTCTTGCAGATATATTGTTCGGAAAAGTATCTCCTTGCGGAAGATTGCCGGTTACATTTTATAAATCTGCTGATGATTTGCCGGAATTCGAGGACTATTCTATGGAGAACAGAACATACAAATTTTTTAAAGGTGATGTGGTTTATCCTTTCGGATATGGATTGACATATTCCGACATAGAAGAGAATTGGATAGATGATGATACCGTAGTAATTACAAACAAAGGAAGCTATGATGTTAATTATACAGTTCTTAAATTTGAATATATTCCTCATAAAAACCTTTGCGGATTTAAAAAGCGATTTATAAAAGCAGGAGAGGAAGTTACCGTTAGTATTAAGTAAAAACAAGAGGCTTCAGCATCAATGTTTGCTGTCGCCTCTTATTTTTATATTTCGTACATTGTCAGATATTTTTTGGTGTTTTCTACCATTTCGTCAAATAACTTGCGTGCATCGGATAAAGAGCAAGTGACAAGGGGGTCGTTCGCAAAAGCCGAAAAAATTCTTTCAATATCACGGTCCGAAATTGCTTCAATTAAATTTTCCTGTTCTGCACAAATTCTTGAAATCATTGCATAAATCGGCTTGGGTATTTCTCCCGAAAAAACAGGATTTAAACTGTTTGAACGAAATACTGCGTTTGTTTCAACGATTGCCCCGATCGGAAGATTGGAAATCTGTCCTCTGTTTGGAATATTTACATTTGTTACAAGTTCACAAAGACCCAAAATTGCACGGATTTGATTTACGCCTTCTTCGCCCGTTTGAGAAATCTCGGGAGCTTCTTCTCCGGATACAAGGCACCGACTTTTTTCAAGTCGATTTTTTAAATCTTCTTTTCGCCACGAAACAGGAGTAAGACCAAAATGCATTTCTTTAACTCGTTCGGGACTTTCAAGATACCATTTCCCTTCGCAGAATTCCGCAAGATGTCTGTCCCCTGCCGCTGCGATGTACCCGAATTTATTAAATAAATCGATTTTAACTTTGTTGTCGCTTGCAAAGGAGTTGTTCATCCAGTTGTTGTCCGTGCCTCTTGAATATCCGTTGGAATATTTTTTGCAAAACTCTTTGTAAAGAGGGAATAAATCAATGTTTTTATAGGTTGCTTCCGTAATCCACGTGAAGTGATTAACGCCAACGGGAGTAACCTTTATTTCGCTTCTGTCAATATCTTTTTCATTAAATATATCCTCACACATACAGGCAAGAAGCTTTTGAGTTCCGAATACCTCGTGACAACAACCGAAAGCCTTTATTTCGGGGAAGTTTTTATACAATGTTCTTGTACATATCGTCATTGGGTTTGTATAGTTTATTACCCATGCTTCGGGACTGTATTCTTTAATTGCCTTTGCGATTTCTTCAAACATTGGAACCGTTCGCATCGCTCTTATAATGCCGCCGGGGCCTGTGGTGTCGCCGACCGATTGATATATTCCGTATTTTTCGGGAGCGTGTACATCTGATTCCATTTCGGCAAATGTTCCGGGAAGAATGGAAATAATAACAAAGTCAGCACCTGTCAGGGCTTCTTTCAGTGATTTTTTTGTTTCATAGCTCCATATGGATTTCGATTCTTTTATATCGTTGAATTTATTTCCGATAATCTCATTTGCTTTTGCTGCATCAATATCGATATCGTATAAGTTTACGGTTCCGCTTATATCGTTGCAGTTTGCAAGGTCGCTCATCAATCCCCATGCCCAGCCTCGTGAACCTCCGCCGATATATGCAATTTTAATGTCTTTTACTTTATTTTCGGTATATTTCAAGTTTATCACTCCTTTTTATGCAAGTCTATATTATTTTTGTAAATAATTCCTTAATAATTTTGTCTGTAATCTTAAAATATTAAATTATTGACTAATGATATTTTTTTGCAAACTTTAAAGGAGTAATTCCCAGTGTTTTTTTAAATACAGTTGAGAAATAATTGCTGTCGTTAAATCCGCACCTTTCCGCAACATCGGTGACAGAAATTTTTTCGGATTTGAAAATCTTTTCCGCATTCATTATTCGTATATATGTAATGTATTCGTTAAGTCCCATACCCGTAATCATTTTGAATTTTCTTGATAAATAACCTTCGCTTAAAGAAAATTTCTTGCTTAAAGCAGAAAGGGATAGGTCGGAAGAGTAATTTGAAGCAATATATCCCGATACATCTTGGATTATTGCGTTTGCATCGTTATACTCTATGGCGATATCAAGCTTGTATCTGCAAAGCAAGGTCATAAGCTCCAAAATATAAATATCCATTAAAACTTCGTGGTGTTTTTTTCCGCTTTTAAATTCGTTTTCTATTTTAAATAATATTTCTTCAAGAACAGAAAGCTTGGATTCGGGTACTGTGATTACTCTTGTATCTTTAAGCTCATCGGGAACGGCAAGTGCTTTGCCGGTTATGGCTCTGTCGTCAAAGCTTACAAGTATTCTTTCGTTGTTATGACAGTTTTCGTTATCTGTCCTGTGATATATGCCTTTCGGAATGTAAACAAACATTCCCTTGTCAATATTATATATTTCGTCGCCGATGAAAAAAGTCGTCTTTCCCTCAAGCATATAATACAGCTCATGTTCATTGTGGCAATGCATTCCGAAGGTAACATGAGAGCTAAGTTTATTCCTTGATACAATACTGTTTTTGCATATATTAACGGGCATGATTTATCACCTCGATGAAATAGTAACATAACCGGTTTGAAAAAGCAAGCAATATTTTAATGTTTTTTTATTCAAAAACAAAATATTAAAGGAAAACTATAAAATATTGATTTATAATTTGAGTTGACAAATTGTCAAAATAATTTTATAATTGTATGAGTTGAAAGGGGGGGTGTCTTGATATGAAAATTAAATATTTTGGGACGGCAGCGGCAGAAGGGATTCCCGGATTGTTTTGCGATTGTGACACCTGTAAAAAAGCGAGAGAATTAGGAGGAAGAGAAATCAGAACACGATCACAAGCTTTGATTGACGATAAGCTTCTTATTGACTTTCCGCCCGATACATATATGCATATATTAAATGACGGACTTGATTTTAGTAATATAAATAATATTTTGATTACACACTCTCATTCTGATCATTTATATCTTGATGATTTTGCCATGAGATTTCCCGGATTTTCGCAGTATAGTGACGAAAACAAGGTGAATATATACACGTCTGCGACAACTGCGGGAAAAATCAATGCCTTTTTGGACGGTAAATCCGATTATAGGACTAAAGTAATTGAAGCATTTCCTATTGAATTATATAAAGAAGTTGAAATCGGCGAGCATAAAGTTACCCCGCTTGAAGCGGTTCACGGGGAGCATACCAATCCTTATATTTATATTATAAAAAACAACGAGAACAAAACTTTGTTATATGCTCACGATACGGATTATTTTCATGAAAATGTTTGGGAATATATTGATAAAACAAAACAGGTATTTGATTTTATTTCCCTTGATTGCACCAATGCGTGCATGGAAAATGTTAATTACAAAGGTCATATGGGCCTTTATGCAAATGCAGATGTTGTAAACCGACTAAGAGATATGGGAAGCGTTCACGATAAAACAATAGTTTGCTGTAATCATTTTTCCCATAATGCAGATAAAGTCTTATATAAAGATTTTTGCATTGAAGCGAAAAAATATGGATTTGAAACCGCTTATGACGGTTTGGAAATAGAATTTTAAAAGGAGATTATGTTTATGAAGAAAGGCGATATAATTAAGAGAATGACGGAGTCGGGACTTGTTGCAGTTGTAAGAGCAAAAAATTCAGACGAGGCAATTAAAATTTCCGATGCTTGTTTAAAAGGAGGTTGCTCGTCCATTGAGCTTACTTTTACGGTTCCCAATGCCGATAAGGTAATTTCCGCTCTTTCGGAAAAGTATAAAAACGGCGAAATGCTTTTGGGTGCAGGAACAGTTCTTGACAGCGAAACGGCGAGGATTGCTATTCTTGCAGGAGCAAACTACATTGTAAGTCCCGCTTTTGACATTGAGACGGCAAAGCTTTGCGGAAGATATGCCGTGCCGTATATTCCCGGTTGTATGACAATCACCGAAGTTATTCGTGCAATGGAAGCAGGAGTTGATGTTATTAAAATTTTCCCCGCTGATTTGTTCGGTCCCAAAATTATTAAAGATATAAAAGGTCCGCTTCCTCAGGCAACACTTATGCCTACAGGGGGAGTTGATGTTGACAATGTTGGAGAATGGATTAAAGCAGGTGCTTCTTTGGTTGGTGCCGGCTCATCTCTTACAAAAGGTGCAAAAACCGGTAATTATGAAGAGATAACCAAGACAGCAAAAGAATTTATCGAGAAAATAAAACAAGCACGTGCCGAATTATAAAATTTAAAACGGAGGATATACATATGGCAAAAATAGCTGCATTGGGAGAAATCTTATTAAGGCTTTCAACTCCCGAGCATAAACGGTTTATTCAATCCGAACAATTTGATGTTTGTTACGGCGGAGGCGAAGCAAATGCCCTTGTTTCTCTTTCCCAATTCGGATATGATACGGAATTTGTTACAAAAGTGCCTGATAATCCCATAGGAGAATCCGCTGTGGCATCACTTCGAAAATACAATGTGGGAACAAACTATATTGTAAAAGGGGGAGATAGACTCGGTATTTATTTTCTGGAATCCGGTTCGTCCGTAAGAGCCTCCGATGTGATATATGACAGAGCTAATTCTTCAATAGCTTGTGCAGACTTTGAAGAGTTTGATTTTGACGGACTGTTTGAAGACATTGATTGGTTTCATTTTACGGGAATTACTCCTGCAATTTCAGATAAAGCGGCAGAGCTTACAAAAAAAGCTTTGATTTGTGCAAAAAAACATAATGTCAAAGTATCTGTTGACTTAAATTTCAGAAGCAAGCTTTGGAGCAGTGAAAAAGCACAAAGCGTAATGATTGACCTTATGCAATATGTCGATGTATGCTTTGGAGGGAATAAAGAGGACGCCGAGAAGGTTTTGAATATTAAACCCGATGATGTATTTGCCTTTACCGATGAAGGACGCAGAATAGAAGAAACAAAGAATGTTTTTGAGAAAATGACGGAAAAATTCGGCTTTGAATATATTGTAAGTTCTCTTCGTGTGAGCAAAACCGCATCAGACAACGATTGGGCAGCTTGTATATATTCTTCAGACGATAAAGAAATGTATATCTCAAAATCATACAGACTTCATCCCATTGTTGACAGAGTAGGTGGTGGCGATGCTATGACAGGCGGAATTATATGTGGGTTGCTTGATGGTAAGAACTATAAAGACGCCCTTGAGTTTGGTGTTGCTGCCGCCGCAATAAAGCATACTGTTCCGGGGGATTTTAATATTGTAACAAGAGAAGAGGTTGAAAATCTTTCGGCAGGTGACGGAAGCGGAAGAATTAAAAGATAAAGTAACTGAAACAAGGAATTTCTTAGTGAAATTCCTTGTTAATTTTTGTATTGACAATGAAGGGCTGCAAATGTATAATGTATGAAAGATTTGTAAAAGGAGTGGTAAAATGATTTGTGTAATTCCCGAACCAAAGGTTATTGCCGAAACGGAAAAGTCCTTTAAAAATATAGGTTTAGCCCCCAAATTTAAGAATAGTGACATTCGCATTGAAAAAGCATTAAATAAGCTTAATATTTCTCCTGACGGCACAGATTTTGAATTATTTTTCGGAAGTGGAGAAAGCGAAAAATATATCCTTGATATTGACGAAAAAAAGATTGTGCTTAAAGCGGACGGAATACGCGGAGCGTTTTATGGAATTCAAACACTCAGACAGATTTATAAAAAAGAATATATTCCCTGTTGTCATATAGAAGATGAGCCTGATTTTAAGCACAGAGGCTTTTATCATGATATAACAAGAGGAAAGGTTCCGAAGCTCGAAACACTGAAAGAGCTTGTTGATACAGTTGCTCTTTATAAAATGAATTCCCTTCAGCTTTATGTTGAGCATGCATTTGAGTTTGAAGAATATGCGGACAGTATAGAGAGAACCGGATATATTACGGAAGAAGAAATAAAGGAATTAGACATATATTGCAAGGAAAACTTTATCGAGTTTATCCCATCTCTTTCCACCTTCGGGCATCTTTATGAGCTTTTAATTAAAGACAGGTATAAACATCTTGCGGTGTATGAAAATTATAAGTGCGAGAGAGCATATTGGATAGACAGAATGGCTCATCATACAATAGATCCTTTAAATCCCGAAAGCTTTGAGCTTATAAAGAGTCTGCTTGACAGATATGTTCCTCTTTTTTCATCAGATGTATTTAATATATGTTGTGATGAAACCTTTGATTTGCTTGACGGGAAGTACAAAGATAAAAACCCGAATAAACTTTATATTGATTTCGTCTGTAAGATAATCGATTATCTTAAATCAAAAGGCAAACGGTGTATGATGTGGGGGGATATTTTGCTTAGTTGTCCCGAATATGCGGACAGAATTCCCGAAGATACAATTCTCCTTAATTGGTCATATATGCCCGATATTGACGAAAATAAAATTAAATGCTTTAAAGATATGAACAGAACTCAGATAGTATGCCCGGGTACAAACACATGGGATGCTTTTTCCGAGCGTTTGGATATATCGGTCCCCAATATTATTAACTCTGCCGAATGTGCATACAAAAATGATGCATTAGGCTTGCTTAACACAAATTGGGGAGATTACGGAAATCCTTGTTCTCTGGAGCTTTCAATGGCAGGGCTCTGTCTTGGTGCCGAAAAGGCATGGAATGTGTATTCAGACAACGAAAAATTTATTACAAAAGCAGATGACATTGTCTACGGCAAGGAAGGAGCTTTTAAATCCTTGATGGAGCTTTCGGAAATTCAAGGACTTAAAAAAATGGATTGGGCAAATTTTGTGTGGACATATTCAAATGTTGCGTATCCCGATTCCGAAAGAATAGGTGAGGGTATACCAAGCGAGGAAACGCTTTACGAAGCACAAGAGCGTTGCATCAAATTATCGGAGAAATTAAAGTCCGAGGTATGGGGCAGAGATGATATAAGACTTGAGCTTATAAACGCCGTGGAAGCCGTACAGCTTACGGCGGAGCTTTCTGCAAAAACGGGGGATATAAATATAGAAAGAAAGATTGACACGAATGAATGGCTTAAAAAATACAGAGAAGCTTGGCTTAAACGCAATAAGGAAAGCGAGCTTAAAGTGTTGGAAAATGTATTTATAACATTGGAAAACAATAAATAAAGGAGAAGTTAAAATGAGAGATTTGATTATTTTTTCCGGACAAAGCAATATGCAGGGCGAAACGGAGTGCATCTCCGAATGTGAGCCTGTCGCAGGAGCAGTCGAATATAAATTTTTAGAAGATAAATTTGCTCCTCTTAAAAATCCTGTTGGAGAAAGTATTACATTTGATTTAAAGAAAGGCTATGATTGTGACCCTGACGGACAGGAAGGATGGCTGTTAAAACACGCATTGGGGGCAGCTCAAAACACAAATCTTGTTCCCGAATTCACAAGAAGTTACATAGATGTGACAAAGAGAGATGTTGTTGCCGTGCATTGTGCAAAAGGTGCCACAAAGATTTGTGAATGGATGCCCGATGAGATGATTTATCCTGTAATGATAGCAAAAGTTAAAAAGGCAATCTCAAAAATTGATGACCTTGGTAAAGTTTCGTTTGTTTGGCTTCAAGGTGAAAGCGATGCTTACACGGGTGGAGATAAGGACGGATATTTAAAGTCAATGGAAAGGCTTTATTCATCACTTAAAAGAGACTTGAATATTGATGTTTTTTCCGTTATTCGTGTAGGATTTTTTGCAAAGATTGTATCATGGGCAGGCTTGACGGAAGAGCAAGGCAGAGAATATGACTTAAATATCATGAGCGCCCAAGACGAGTTTTGTGAAAAGGGCGGAGACCGTTTAATGCTTACTCGAATCGCAAGCGAGTTGATTGAGAATGAAAAATATGCAAATCCCTATGCCGAAGGTCATTTTAATGCTTTGGGACTTGAAACTTTAGGCAGAGAAGCAGGTAAAAACCTCGGTGAATACATTAATAAAAGCCTTGTCTAACCAAGGTTTTTATTTTTTTTGTGAAAATTACCAAAAAATGTTTGAAATACAAAATTTACAATGCTATAATATATTTGTAACAACAGAAGCGTTTTGATAAAATTATTGATAGGTATAAAAATTTACAAAAAGGGGCTAACATATGTAAAAAATTAAATAAATATAATATAAACCAAACAAGGAGGAATATCAAAATGAAGAAAACCTCAAGACTTATTTCGTTGATAATCGTGTTATCAATGCTTGTTACATTGATTCCTGCGGCAGTATTTGCCGATGAGGACTTGTATGCATATTTTGATGATGCAACGGTCAGCAATACATTAAGTGAAATGGAGATGTTTTATCTCGGTTCTACGAACATGACTGTTTCGGAAAAGAGCGACAAAAAATATCTCATGAAAGTAGGCAGAGGAGGCTCTCTTGAGGGCGATGCCGATGTAACCGTAAAGTTTATGGATATTACGGCGAAGTATGGGGAGAACTATAAGGTTTATCCCTATGACGAAGCATCGGGCACCGTGACGGACGAAAGCGGTTTCACCGTTGCGGAATTCATCAACGAAGCCGGCGACAACTATATCGAACGGAACGAGGAGGACATAGCGGCTATCTCGGAATATGCCCAAGAAAACGGTGTGAACATCCTCGATAAGAATGGTGAAATTGTAGCCTCCACCGTCCCCCAAGAGGATGGATATTCCATACTTAACGGAGGCGGAGAAGAGGTAATCAAGTATTCGGAAAATGGCGAAAGCTCGGAGACCGCAACCGCAACATTAGATGAGGTTATAGAAAATTCCGATGAAGAGATTACCCAAGAGGAAATCAATCAGGCAGAAAACGATATGCTTACCGATGACTTTCCCGGGGTGGAAATCACCTTGCATTTTGCAAGCGGCGAAAACGAAAAGCTTATCGTAGTTGAGCCTTTGTATTCCGAAAAGGCAGAGGGCGACGCAATTGCAAGCGTTGTTTTGAAAAATGCTACGGGAAATATGAGTATTCCCGAAGACAATGGCTTGGGACTTTGCATCAAGGATGAGGATGAGAGCGAAGAAGCCGTTGTATCTCTTGCACAGAGCGAATACACGGCTGACGGCGACAGCATAGATGTGGAGATTAAAAGACAGGGCAGACTTAATGATCTTGTATCCGTCCATGTCTGCACCTACTCCGTAGACGGAGGCAAGGCGGAAATGGGAAAGGACTTCCAAGGGTACAGCGCGGAGGTTCAGTTTGCTCCGGGTATGGAAAGCCGTACCGTTCCCATTCAGATAAGACATTTGACTACTGCGGACAGCGAATTTAAGGTGTGTATCACCAATCCTGTTGCCTGTAAGATAGAAAACGGCGAGGCGATTGTTCATATTACCCCAAAAGAACCTGAAATCAATAAAGAATCCGGAATCAATAAAGAGGAGTCTAATGTTATCACCCTCGATGAGGACGGCAACGTTGTAAGCGGTGAAGGCGTAAGCCTTGCAGAAGGCGAAGGCGAAAGTAATGATGCTATCAAGTTTGATACTAATTTTTCGTTTGATGATGAAAGTAGAGACAGAGAGTGCGAACGCATTATGGGCACTGCAAAGACACAGCGATACGGACGGGATTGTTTCCTGATGTCCGGCAAGGGTATGCGTTACAATGAGTGGTCCGGAGTAGGTTTTATCACGGATGAAAAGCGCAGCAAGTATCTGTATGACGGCATTGAGTTTGAATGGGAAACCTATTGGGTGAGGGGAAGCTGGTTTAAAAACCAGATTCGCACCTATGAAAGAGGCTATGATGACGAAACAAGGCATTTTGTATACGCTACAGAGAATGAGCCGAATGAATACAAAATATATACGAAAAGGGTGCTTTTTGACAGACCGTTAAACAGAGTTATTATGTTTACGAGCACAACTACAAGCGGTCGTAACTTTTATAATGCCCTGTACAGAGTAACACCGATTTTGCGTAATTATAGGTTTGAGCTTATAAATCCGGACAACTACCTTACCTTTGAAAATGTTCCGGAGTGGGAAAGCAAAGTTTGGCAGTCGGCAAAGTATGACCAGCTTTCGGATTCCGACAGTGTGTTCGAAGGAACATTGGATGATTCCTTTACGGTGACTAAGAAGAGTACTCCCGGAAACTATGCGCACCTTAGTGCATTGAGGATCGTTGTAAACGGAACGGAGGTTGCCCACATCGATAATAATACTAATACCGAGGCAATTACGGTTAAGCTGGACAGAAATCTTATGAATCAGATTGCCGACAGGGCGACATATATAGGAAGAAGTACTTCCATCGGCAAAAGATTTGTGGGATACGGAATCAAGGTTATCCCTGAGTATACATATAGCAGAGCTGCAACGGTCAGAGTACAGGCAAGAGATAATGACTATGGATATCTGAAGGTATTTCGCAACAGCCAATGGCAGACCATCACCCGGACGACAGACATTAATATGCATGCAGGCGACCGCCTCAGAGTATTTTCCGAGGTTAAGGACGAGTACAAAGGCTATTATATTCCATGGGGAACCCATTATCAGAATTGCAACAACAACTGGGAGCCTCTTCCGGGATTCGGAACAAAGGGACTTATGAAGTATGACAACGGTGCACAGTGGCAGGACTTTAAGATTGAAGAAAATAAAGTTATCTTAAACCCGGGATTTACCGAATCGGGCAACTGTGTAAAAGTAAAGGTTAAGAATGAAAATGTCAGTCTTTTTGACCAAACTGAAGGCATATTTAAGTACCATGAAGGTGCTGTGGAGGAAAAGAACGGATACAAGTATTATGATGTATCGGGATTGGTCGGCACAGGAGCTTTTGTAACCATGAGTGCTCAATCCGAAGCCACAGACGAGGCGGATAAGGTTACGCCTGTATGGTATGTTGACGGAAAATACTACTTCGGCTCCACCTTCTATTACATTGCACAGGAAACAAAGGAGCAGAATGAGATAGAGCTTATCCCACAAAAGAATGCGGAGATAAAGACTGCAAACGGAAAGCTTTTCTTTGAGGACAAGAACATAAAGACCAAGTATGTGTCAAAGATTCCGCTTATGCCTTGCAGCAACGCAATCATTGTCGGCGGTGACTATGATGCTTTGGCAGAACAGGATGGCAGATTCTCCCTTGATTTCAGGATGTTCGGTAAAAACGCAATTTCATCGGGCGGAATCGGTGCAAAGGGCGAACAATGCTTTACAAGATTTATTGTCTATACCGGCACAAACTATGCTATCAGAGATGTACAAATTGCAGGCAATTCACTTGGTGCAAGTCTTAAAACCATTGATGTGGGAAATATAAACCTTGAAGTCAACAACACGAATGCACCATATATTGAAACTGTTGATGCATATCAGGCAGGTCTTCATATTACGGAAACAAATACGGTTGTAATGAGAGGCACCGGACTTGACCTTTATGCAACCGTGCGTGACGGACAGAAGTATTATGATGCACAGGGAAAAGAGCTTACCGAGAGGGTAACGGGTGTGAAGTTCTATGTGGTGGATTCCAAAATGCGTAAGGTAAAAAGCACATATGACGCCAAAATGGAGAATCGGGAGGGTGACATAACCAAATGGAAGATGTCCATTGATTCCTTTAGTCCCGATAATCCGGAAGCGTACACCTTCGGTGATGTGTTCTATGTATCGGTTACCACCGACCGTCCGATGATGGCTGATAAGTCAGGAAAGGAGCCTTTGCCTGATAGGTTTGGCAAAACCACCTACCCCATGGTTTCCACCGGCTTGCAGATTGTCGAGATGAAGGACTATAAGCCGGGAACGATTTCTATGGATATAAGCTTGACCCCGTCGGAGAAAGAGAACGGCGAGGAAGGCGATGATAATGCGGCATACGAATCCCTTCCCTTTGTAGGCGGAATGACAGCGATGATGCAGTTTGCCGCAAACAAGACCGCAATTGCAGCATTAAACAAAAAGTTCAGCAAAGTAGACCCATACGGTGCACTGAGTATGATTATTAAATTCAGCAATCTTCCCTACGGCGGTACAAGATTCCAAATCGGTATGAGTGTAGTGCACGGAAACAAGGCATGGCAAAACGGTGCTACAATGGACAGCTTTAAGGATTTGTCAAATTGGAAGCAGTATCTTGATGGAAATTTGCCGAAATATGTCTTTAACGACCCGACCGGGATGGGAATGAGGTCAAATATTAATGAAGAATATCAAAAAATGAACAAATATGCTTCATCCACCGGCAGATTCGGAAATTTAAGAATGAACTTTTCCGTTGGTATAGGTGCCTATATTGATTTTGGAAATATTAAAGGTGAGGACTACCACTATCCGGTGTTTATCGGTGCAGGAGCCTTCCTGTGCATAAGCGGAGGTGTGGAATGGATATGGCCTGTGCTTATCCCGCCCTTTAAAATTCCCGGGTACGTCGGCTTCGAAGGAAGCGCGTCCTTTGACGGATTTTTGGGTGCAGAGCGTGACCCTGCGAATTTGATTCGTTATGATGAATTCAGAAACATTCCGGACACAGACTTAAATCAGTTCAAATTTGCTCCGAATATTTTGTTAAGCTTCGGTGTAAAAGGCTTTGTGGGTGTGGGTATTGCCAACTTTATAGGCGGTCGTATCAGCATTGGATTTTCCGCAGATTTTATATACAGTGAGAATTTGCGCAAATATTTTAAGGCGATTACATCAAAAACCGGCTGGGAAGTTAAATTTTTAGTAGGCGGCCAGATTGATTTCTTCGGTATTCCGATTAAGTTTAATGTCTTGTCGGTGCCCCTCCGTACAACCGGAATTTACAGATATTATACAACCTTGGGAAGAGTGCAAAAGCTGACGAATTATATGAAAAAGTCCATGGAGCCGGGCGGCTTGGGATATAATCTCTCACAGAGTATAAAGGATCAGGCGAACGACCACATAAAGAAGCTTGAAAATGATGTAAAGACCAATGAGAAGGATGTAGTTTTAAATGCACACTATGATGATGCATATGATTATGCACGCCATAATAATATGCTGACAGGGAAACAGATAGCCAGCCTCAGTGTTACTTTGAACTTCATTCCAAGCTCGGCAGATGACTATGAACCTGCCGAAGATGGCGTAAGATTAAAGCATGTGGAGTCACAGTGGATTGGTTCAAAGGCAAAAGATGTATTTGATATTAATGATAACGGCTTGGGAGTTCTTCAGGAAAACAGCGTTAATCAGCCCTATATGGACATTATATCTCTCGGTAAGGGCGACGACGGTCATGAAAAGATGCTTGCAATCTTCTTAAATGACACCTCAAATGAGGGCGAGGATATGAAGACGGATGTATATTACACCGTTTACGACAACGAAGATAAAACATGGCAGGAACCGAAATCTCTTGTTGAAACCAACACGGTTAAGTATTTCCCGAAAATTGTGGTTGCAGGCGAAAATGTAATTCTTGCATGGAGCGAATTTACGCCGGTAGAAGAGATTGCGGCAAACGATGATCCGATCGGCTTGCTCAATGGTATTGATGTTGTTTTAACCGTTGTAAAGAAGAGTGATATTTTAAATAACAACGGTGTGGCGAATTCGGAGATTCATATGATCACCGATGATGACTATTTAAGCTATCCCATTGATATGGATTACAACGAGACGACAGGGGATACGACGATTTTGTATTCGACCAACCCTACCATGGACGGCAATATTGAAGATTATGTCGACACTACAAAAAATGAGTTCTATTATGTGATAATAGACGGCGAGAACGGTGCCTTTGGCGAATCCAAAAAGATAGAGAAGTTGTCAGACCTTCCCGTTATGGGCGTAACAATGGGAGATGATATATCCGGCGACGACATATTCCTTGAAGTTGTAAGTAATGATACCGAATTCACCGATGATACATCATTTGATTTAATGGCATATCTCCGTGATGAAAACGGAAATATTTCAAGTTCTATAATTCTGGATTCGGGAGTATATGCATACGGTAAACCTCATATTATCACGGTAGACACTCCGCACGAATATCATCACGATGAAAAACCGGCAGAGGATTATGACAAAACGACATATCTGTTCTGGCACGACAAGGACAATCATCTGAAGTATATAAATCTTTCATACCTTAAAGAAGATGGTTGCTTTGAAAGCGGAGAATTTAATGCCGAAGAAGCACCGATATTCAACGTGGATTCGATTTACGATGAGAATAAAATCGCAATGATGGACGAAAAGATTGTGACCGACAGCAACGGCAATGTTATTCTGCTTTACACCAGAAGCTGTGTGGACGAGGAAACTGCGTATGACCTCAGCGTTCCGCCTGCAAGAGAGGTTTATGCAATGACATTGATTGACCCCAAGGAAGAAAATCCCAACCTCAATGCGGCAAAGGCGTGGTCGAAGCCATATAAGATTACTAACGACGGCAAATGTGCCGACGGCTTAAATGCAATCGTGGGTGACGACGGCAAGATATATGTTACATACAATCAGTTCTCAATGATAAATACCGGTACGCCGGAGGAACCGAGCTTTGATGTAGGTCCTACCAACCTTATGTTCACAAGCTTTACGCCTACGGCAAAAATCGAGGCTTCGGACTTTGAATTCTCCGATGAGCATATAAATGCAGGTGATACGGTTCATGTAAAAGCAACTCTTGAAAACACCGGACTTGCACCGGCTAAGGGCTTTAAGGCAGTATTCTATGAATGCAAGGATGGAGTACCGGGCAATGTTATTGACACCCTTAACTTTGAAGAAACTCTTGCTCCGAGCAGAATGACCGAGCATGAATTTGACTGGAATGTTCCCGGAGACTTTGAGAGTGGCTCAATATGTTGTATTGCTACTGAAACAAACACCAACGAGGAAACAAGATCCGAGAGTGAAAAGCTTGATAATGCACCCGACCTTGAGCTTTATGTTGGAGATCTTAGCCAGAACGGCGATAAGTTTAGGGCTCTCTGCTTTATCGAAAACAACGGCGGCTCTGTAAACAAGGGGTACAAGATGGAGGTTAAGTTTAAAGGCCTTTACGGCGAGTACTTCTCACGCTACGGTCTTGATACAGACATTCTTGCCGAGGTAGAAGTTCCCGAGGTTGCTACGGGAGAGATGGAATGTATTGAGGTTGAATTTGCCGTACCTGCTCAGGCATTTGAATATTGCGGCTATGATGCGGCAATATTCACAATCTACACAAGCGACAATAATATGGTTACAAGCGACGAAAACTTCCTTGTTCTTGACGAATACATTGAGTTTGAGCTTAACGGCGGCGAAGATTTGGTTCTTACAGTCGGCTCAACCAAGGATATAAGTGATGTCGGCGACAGCGACTTTATAAGGGGCGATGATGAAATTATCTATTTCACCGAAGACCCGACAATTGCAATCGCATCTGCAGACGGTAAAGTAACAGGCGTAAGGGAGGGTAACACCAAAGTTACGGCAACCTCTTCTTCCACCGGTATGAGCGACACAATAAATGTAACCGTTAAGAAGAAAGGTTCCGGCGGCGGAAGCGGCGGCAGCGGTAGCGGAATAGGCATTGCAGACTATTCTATAAAGGTTAATGATTCCGAAAACGGAACCATTACGGCTGATAAAAAGACAGCACCCGCAGGTGCAACCGTAACTCTTGCAACTAAACCTGATGAGGGAGCAAGTCTTGAAGTGATTGCGGTTTGCGACCCCGACGGTAACGAAATTGAATTAACAAGCTTGGGCGACGGAAAGTACAGCTTTAAAATGCCCAAGAGCGATGTAACCGTTAATGCAATATTTATCGGCGGAAAGAGCGAATCGGGATTCTTTACCGATGTAAAAGAAACTGATTGGTTCTATGATGCGGTTAAGTATGTGTTTGATAACAAGCTTATGAACGGTACAGGGGATAAGACCTTTGAGCCTCTTTCCGAGGTAACAAGAGGAATGTTTGCAACAGTTCTTTACAGACTTGATGGTGAGCCTGCGTTTATGAACGATAATGTATTTGATGATGTCATAAGCGGTGAATACTATGAAAAGGCGGTTGTGTGGGCGCAAGGTAAAGACATCGTCAACGGTACAACGGAAACAACCTTTGAACCCGATAAGGCTATAACCCGTGAAGAAATGGCAGCAATGCTTTACAGATACATTCAGCATAAAGGCGGCGGCTTCACAGGCGCCTGGGCATTCCCGTTAGACTTTAAGGATGCGGACCAAGTTTCCGATTGGGCATACGAGCCGATGTGCTATCTCACAATGCCGTCTGTTGGTTTAATCAACGGTATGGAGGACGGAAGTCTTGCACCGAAGAACAACACCAACAGAGCGGAAATTGCTACAATCCTTACGAGATTTAATCAACTTGATAAGTAAAAATTTAATAAGAAAAACCCTTGAAGATTTCTTTAAGGGTTTTTCTTGACTGGAAATACAAAAAGTGTTATTATAAAAAAGGTGATTTAATATGTTCAATGCAGAAAAAATAAAAAATGATTGCGTTAATTGGATAAAAGATTTTTTTGAAAAAAACGGCAAAGGTTGTAACGCCGTATTAGGTATATCCGGCGGCAAAGACAGTTCTGTTGCGGCGGCACTTTGTGTTGAAGCTTTGGGAAAGGAAAAAGTTATAGGTGTTCTTATGCCTCAAGGTGTTCAGCATGATATTGATATGGCGTATTTGCTTGTTAATCATCTTGGTATAAAGTATTACGAAATAAATATAAAAGATTCCGTTGACGGAATACTGAAAAATATTCCAAAAGAGCTGGAAGTTTCCGAACAAACCAAACAAAACTTACCCCCAAGGATAAGAATGTCAACTGTTTATGCCATATCTCAAAGTGTGAACGGAAGAGTATGTAACACATGTAATTTATCTGAAGATTGGGTTGGATACTCAACTCGTTACGGTGACTCCGTAGGGGATTTTTCACCCATGTCAAATTTGACGGTTACAGAAGTTAAAGAAATAGGTCGTCTTTTAGGTCTTCCTGAAACACTAATAGAAAAGACGCCTATAGACGGCTTGTGCGGTAAAACGGATGAAGAAAATTTAGGTTTTACCTATAGCGTGCTTGACAAGTATATACGTGAAGGAAAAATTGAAGATGAAGCAACAAAGGATTTGATTGATCGAAAACATAAAAACAGTCTTTTCAAGCTTGAGCTTATGCCAAGCTTTAACCCTGAATTGTAAATCCAAAGGAGATTTTCGATGTGAAAGCTTTTCTGAGAAAATTATTGATTATAATTTGTTTAATAGTTTTTGTTTTGCAAATATGTTCTGTTTTTGCATATGAAACAGCAGATGTATACGTTAACGGACAAAAAATTGTTTTTGACCAACCTGCAATTATAAAAGATGACAGAGTTCTTGTTCCGGTACGAGGAATATGTGAGGCACTTAGCTGTAAGGTTGAATGGGATGATAAAACTGAATCGGCAATAATATCCGATTCAACATTCAATGTTTTCATAACTGTTGAGGATCCTGTTTTAACTAAATCGTTAAGCAATAAATCAACAGAACAAATCAAAATTGATGTTCCGCCAATGCTTTATAATGACAGATTATTTGTTCCCGTAAGGGCAATTGCCGAGGCGTTTTCTGCAAAAGTTGAATGGAACGAAGAAAAAAACCAAGTAGAAATTCATACTCCGACTATCGAAGAGAAAGAGAAAGAAGATATTGTATTAAAGCTTCAAACGGCTAAACAACAATATGAATTAGGTTTGAAATACGAAAAAGGGGATGGCGTGCCCAAAAACGAAACAGAGGCTGAAAGATTATTTGAAATTGCCGCTGATTACGGTTATCCGGAAGCTCAAAACAAGCTTGGTGATTGCTATTATTACGGAAAAGGTATCACGCAAAATTATCCTACAGCAATGATTTGGTACAGAAAAGCCGCCGATAACGGATTTGCAAAAGCGATGAATAATTTAGGGTTGTGCTATGTTATGGGAACCGGAGTAAATATTGATTACAAAGAAGGAGCAAAATGGTTATTGCGTGGTGCAGAATCGGGAGATAAAGATGCACAGTATAACATTGGTCTTTGCTATACATATGGCTCCGGAGTTGAAAGAAATTACGAAGAGGCGGCTAGATGGTTTAAAGCCGCCGCAGAACAAGGACATGGCGAAGCACAATATAATATTGGAGTTTGTTATGAAAACGGAAGGGGATTAGAACAAAATTCCAAAGAAGCTCAAAAATGGTATAAAAAAGCCGAAGAAAACAACTACAAACCCGAAGGATTGAATTACGGAATATATGTTATTATCACAAATATTGAGTGGAGCAGAAGCTAAGAGAGGTGTGATCAATGAGTTATAAAAATAAAACAGCGGTGTTTTTCGGAACATCAATTCCTGCAGGAACAGCGTTCTTTGAAGGAGAAGAGTACTCTATCCCGACTTATACAGGAAGGCTTTTGGGTATGAATATTATAAACGAAGCAATGGGATGCAGCATGGCACGGAGAGGCTGGATAAATGCCAAAACTGGCATCGATAACTACGGCATCACAGGACATGCTTGGCAAAATGCCTTTTGGGCAATGGGCGCAAATCTTAAAGAAAAACAGGATTTAATAGACAATTACGAAACAAAGTGGGCATCACTTTTGGGCGGAGATTTTGTCGGTGCAAAAGGTGACGGAAGCGAGATAGGGAAACCAATAAAGCTTTCGGATGAAAATATAGAATCTATTCTTTATTCTTCATACGAAAACAAGTTAGTTAAATATTTAGACGGAAGATGCGAAATGCCTGATTTGTTTATATTTGAACACGGACACAATGATTTTGACGGTTACAGTGATGAGAAAATGTCCGGAATTCCGTCTGTTGAGCCTGCTGATATAAATGATTTTGACAGAAGCTTATATGGCGATGTTATGGCGTTTTATGTAAGGCTTATATACGAAGCAAACAAGGATGCTAAAATTCTTTTTGTTTCTCATTATGCAAATGATACCCAAAAATTCGCAAAAATGTTTAATGCCCAAAAAGAGGCGGCGGAATACAACAAGGTTTGGTTTTGTAATGTGGCCGATAAAATTGGTTGGAACTCATCAAAGGTTTGTGCAAAAGGATATTGGGAAAACGGTGTATGGGTTAAAGATGAGAGCAAAAACGAACCTATTACAAGACTCGAGCTTGCACTTTGCGACACTATTCACCCTCACAGCGATGCAACCGGTTCGGCAATTAAAAGAGAAGCCGAAATTATTGCAAAATATATTGAAACACATATTTGTTTATAGCTTGCTTTTTTCTGATTTGTATGGTAAAATTTATATATAATACAACTTGAGGTGATTGTCATGGAAACAGATGTAAAAAAATCTATTGAATCCGAAAAAATAATAGTAATAGTAAGAGGGGTGGAAAGCGAAAAGCTTATACCTCTTGCAGAGGCTATGTATAAAGGCGGAATAAGGCTTTTGGAAATTACATACAGTGCCGACGGAAAAGTTTCCGATGAAGAAACCGCTCAAAACATTAAGGATTTAGCAGAGCATTTTGATGGCAAAATGTTTATAGGAGCAGGAACTGTTATCACGGAAAAACAGGTTGAACTTACGCATAAAGCAGGTGGGAAATTTATTATATCCCCCGATACATATCCCGAAGTAATCGAAAAGACTAAAGAGTTCGGGCTTATTTCCATTCCGGGTGCATTAACGCCCAGCGAAATAAGAATTGCTTCAAGATGCGGTGCGGATTATGTTAAACTTTTCCCTATAACTCGCCTTGGTTGTGATTACGTCAAAGATGTTAAAGCCCCACTTTCAGATGTGAAGCTTATGGCAGTAGGAGGAATAAATCTTCAAAATATGCTTTCTTATTTTGACGCCGGCGTTGTTGGTATAGGAATTTCGTCGGGAATTATTGATAAAGAGAAGCTTAAAAACAATGACTATGACGGTATTACAACTCTTGCAAAAGAATATGTCGACACAATAAAAAAGAGGTAGATATATGGCAAATTATATATCCATAGACGGCGGAACAACAAACACGAGAATAAGACTTGTTTCAAATGAAAAGATAACTGATTCTGTAAAGCTTAACATAGGTGCAAGGTCGGTAATTGAGGATAACACAAAGCTTAAACGAGAAATTAAAAATGCGATTTCTCAAATTCTTCAAAATAAAGATTTGACAGTTGAAGATATTTCTGTAATTCTTGCATCGGGAATGATTACATCGGAATTCGGATTATATGAGTTGCCTCATATAATCGCTCCTGCAGGCATTTCGGAACTTAATGCGGGACTTACTAAAATTGTACTTGATGATATATCGGATATTCCGTTTGTGTTTATTCCCGGGGTGAAAATTAAAGGTGACACCCTTGAGAATACCGATTTTATGCGTGGCGAAGAAACCGAGCTTATGGGAATTGAAGATAAAAAATACGGAAACGCAATTTATGTTCTGCCCGGTTCTCATTCTAAAATTATTTGTACAGATAATGACGGAAAAATAACATACTTTTCATCAATGCTGACAGGCGAAATGATTTCTGCAATTGCAAAAAGTACAATTTTATCCGATGCGGTTGATTTATCGAACACTGACATTTCAAAAGAATATTTGATGAAAGGCTATAAGTATTGCAACGAATTCGGAATAAACGAAGCACTTTTTAAAGTAAGAATACTTAAAAATATATTTTCAACATCGTCTGAAAATATATACAGTTTTTTCCTTGGAGCAGTGCTTAATGGAGAAATTCAAAAAATATTAAATAGCCCCGAAGAAACAGTTGTGATTGGCGGTAAAAATCAGATAAGGCAGGCTACCGCATATATTATCAACGAAACATCAGATAAAACTGTAGTTGTTTTATCTGATGAAAGTGTTGAAAATTCTGTTGTTTTTGGACAAATTAAAATTTACGAATATAAATAATTAAATTAAAGGAGATAGATTATGATGTACGATAAGGCAAAAGAAGCTTATAAAAAATTTGGAGTAGATACGGATAAAGCCATAGAAAGACTTAAAAATATACCTGTTTCACTTCATTGCTGGCAAGGTGATGATGTTAAGGGTTTTGATACAAAAGGTCCTTTAACGGGCGGAATTCAAACTACGGGCAGTTATCCCGGTGCGGCAAGCACTCCGGAGGAGCTTTTGGCTGATATGAAAAAGGTGATCTCTCTTTGTCCCGGAATGAAGAAGCTTAATGTGCATGCAAGCTATGCCATATTTGAAGACGGTGAATTTGCAGACAGAGATATGCTTGAACCAAAGCATTTCAAAAAGTGGGTTGAGTTTGCTAAAAAAGAAAATATGGGTATAGATTTTAACCCTACATTTTTTTCTCATAAAATGGCAGACAGTGGTCTAACTTTGTCAAGTCCTGATGAAAATATCAGAAAATTCTGGGTTGAACACGGAAAAGCCTGCATTAAAATTTCTCAATATTTTGCTGAGGAAACAGGAATACCATGTGTTATGAATATTTGGACCGGAGATGGATTTAAAGATATTCCTGCAGACAGATTAGGCCCGAGAATGAGATATAAGCAGTCAATCGAGGAGATTCTTTCTGAACCCTTTGATAAAAACAAGGTTAAACCCTGCGTTGAATCAAAAGTGTTCGGCATAGGTGTTGAATCTTATACTACCGGAAGCGCAGAGTTCGGTCTTGTTTTTGCTGCAACTCACGACGGATGTCTTCCTCTCATGGATAATGGTCATTACCATCCCACCGAAATGGTATCCGATAAGATTTCTTCTCTGTTATGCTTCTTCCCTGAAATCGCATTACATATTACAAGGCCTGTTCGTTGGGACAGTGACCATGTTGTTTTGTTTGATGACGAAACACGAGAAATGGCTAAAGAAATTGTAAGAAGCGGTGATATCGAAAGGGTATATATGGCACTTGACTTTTTCGATGCAAGCATAAACAGAATTTCTGCGTGGACAGTTGGTTTCAGAAGTTGGCAAAAAGCTATGCTTTATGCGTTGTGTGAACCAAATGAAGAATTCAAAAAACTTCAGGATAACGGCGAATTTTCAAAGCTTATGGCTTGTCAGGAAGAGTATAAAACTTTACCATTTGGTGATATTTGGAAAAAATATTGTGAAAGCTGTGGTGTTCCTTCCGACCTTTCTTGGTTTGAGGAAATAGAAAACTACGAAAAAGAAATTTTGTCCAAAAGAGGCTGATAATAACTATGATTTCCATTGATAATGATTTATTGACAAATTATGATAAAATAATTGGATATTGCTTTGATATATTTCAAAAAAAGCAGTCTGATTACGGTCCAACGTGGCTTATAAACAGACGCTCATCATTGATTGATGAAATATGGAGAAAAGCAAAACGCATTCGTTCCCTTGAAGAACAAGATGACAAAGCGTATATACCCGAGGGAAGAGATGTTGAGTATGTGGGGATAATTAACTACTGCATTATGTATTTAATAAGACAGGATAAAGAAAATAATATACCTGACGATGATGATATTTTGGAAAATCTGAGCATACTTGAAAATATTAAAGACGAAACATTGTTTATGGCATACAAAAAAGTTTCCGATGAAATTCGTGATTTGCTTTATAAAAAGAACTCCGATTACGGTGATGCATGGAAAAGTATGTCTTTGTATTCAATGACAGACCAAGCCATAATCAGGGTTTACAGAATTAAAACCATTATGGGTAACGGAGGAAAGAGCCTTATTTCGGAAGGCGTTTCATCTCAGCTTCAGGATATAGTAAATTACTGCGTGTTTGCTCTGATTAAAATGGAATCAAAATTATTTTAATATAATATATATGGGGTTGTTTAAAAAGTCCCAATAAAAATCGAGGGTGAAAATCCTCGATTTTTTATACAAAAAGAGCTGAAATCATTGAGGAATCAGCGACTTTGCTTCATTAGTGAGCAAAGCGAACATCTTCATTTTGCTACAGCTCCTGGTCTTTTTCAATGAAGTCGCCTTCGGTTAATGAAAAATAAAGTCGCGACCTGCGGTGCCGATTTTTAAAGGTGATTTAACTTTACCGAACCGCGTCTAATACTTTGTTTAAATCAATTTTTCGGGAGTAGTATTGCGCTCCGGATTTTGATAAGTGCTTACCGTCGATGCTGACATAATAATTATCATCTGTAAATATTTTTTAAGTTACAGTATATAATTTTCCTGATAGGATTTTCTGTAAGAAGCAGGCGTTAAGCCTGTTTCTTTTTTAAATGCCTTATTGAAATATTGCTGACAGCCAAAGCCTGTTTCCTCGGAAATTTGGGAAATGGGAATTTCGGTATTCCATAAAAGCTTTTTAGCCTTTTCAATTCTGCAATTTATCAGGTATTGATGAGGAGATATTCCCAAAGCTTTCGTAAAAATATTATGAAAATATGTTTCGCTTAAATGTACGCTGTATGCCATATCGGAAAGCTTAATGGGATTTTGACAGTTTTCTTCAATAAATCTTTTTGCGGTCTGTATAAGTTTGTAATTTTTACTGTTTTGATTTGTCGGAATTTTTCCGTCCCTGCAAATCAAATTTATAAATTCCAAGACTTTGCTGTAAAATATAAGATGATTTTCTCCTTCCGAAAGGATAATTATTTCTTCAAGCAATTCTCGAATTTTCTGAGGATGACCGATGGGAAAATATTCCGGAATATTGGATAATTTCTCCGCGATTTCTCCGGTTGCTTCAAAATGAATATACAGGGTATAAAAGGGGAGTAAGCTGTATCTTTTCTGCCCGGGTTTTGTTATATGAATATGGTTTTTTCTTATGGTATAACTTCTGTCATTGTTAAAGGTTGTTTTTCCGTCCTCAAGGAAAAAGTCAATTTCAAAATGGGTAGAAATTCTTACCGGAGATACGGAAATATCTCCGAAGCCGCTGCAATCAAAATAACCGCACATTATATTTTTGGGAAGAGTAAGCATAACTAACACCTCACAGTAAGATTTATTAAAAATAGAGTAGGGTATTGCTTTTATTTTAAAGGATTTCTATTATATAATATCATAAAATAACTTAAAAGTAAACATTT
>JAZLFN010000037.1:0-27051 GCA_045615805.1 Clostridia bacterium
GCGGAGCCTTCAGTGGCTTTCGCCGACAGCTCCCCTTTAAAAAAGGGGACCCTATGCGGGGCACCAAGGGGCGCCCCTACGGGGTGTTCCGCGTGGTTCATCGTAGGGGCTCCGCTTGCTGAGCCCGTCCGAAAAATTTGGCGAAAAAGGCAAAGGCGGTCGATACAGCACAACCCTTCAGTCTGCTCCGCAGACAGCTCCCCTTACACAGGGGAGCCAAGTGCCACCGGCAACCATCGCCCCTCCCCTTTGTAAAAAAGGGGAGGCTATGCGGGCGCACCAAGGGGCACCCCTACCGGATGTTCCGCGTATCACATCGTAGGGGCTCCGCTTGCTGAGCCCGTCCGAAAAATGCGGAAACGGCAAAGGTTTTTCGATGAAGCCCTTGCCGTTTTTGGATGCTTTTGTTTTTATCACGTTTTTCTTTTTCGTATTTCCGCTTGCGGTAGACCGACTTTTGCAACGCCTGATTTTACTGTTTTTTTCTGCATCCGTCTATCTGTATATTCTGTCCCGATATATAGCTTGCTTCATCACTTGCAAGAAAGCATATAAGGCTTGCATTTTCATTATTGGTTCCCGTGCGTCCCATAAAAGCAAGCTCGCTTTTTTCAAAATAATTCATATCCGAATTTTCAGACGGGCTGACACTTCCCGGAGATACGCAATTTACGCAAATACCTTTATCTGCAACCTCCTTTGCAATCGCCTTAGTCATTGAAATAACAGCGCCCTTGGTTGCGGAATAATGTGACATATTTGCATTACCGTAAACTCCTGCAACGGAAGAAACATTGATGATTTTTCCGTATTCTCTGTCAATCATTCCGGGTAAAACCGCCTTTGTGGTATAAACAACTCCCATAACATTGACATCAAGATACTTTCTCCATTCATCGGTAGAGGTATTGACAAAGCTGTCCCAGCATCTCCATATTGCGGCGTTATTTACCAAAATATCAATTCCGCCCAGCTTCTTCTCGGCATCGGCAATGTTACTGTACACATCATTTTCATTACTGATGTCACAATCATACACTAACACATCGGTTGTATACTGCTTGATTTCCTCTTTTACCGAATTTAACTTTTCCTGATTTATATCAAACAGTATAAGTTTTGCACCGTGCTTTGCAAGCATAATTGCAACAGCGCGACCAATACCGACACTCGCTCCCGTAACCAATGCAACTTTTCCGTCAAATCTCATCTTATTTCACCTTCAAAACAACCTTACCTACATTTTCACCTTTGTACAAAATATCGTGAGCCGCCTCTGCCTCGGTAATCGGCAAAACCTTATATATGGTAGGCTTTACAAGTCCCTTTTCTATCTTGGGGAATACATCACGAACAAGGGATGCGAGAATTTCAGCCTTTGTTTCAGGTGTTCTTGAACGGAGAGTACTTCCTACAATTCTTACATTTCTTACATAGATATTTTTAAGGTCAATTTCGGTCTTTTGTCCTGCAAGTGCCGCAATCATAATCCATCTTGCACCGTGTGTTAAGTAATGAATACACTTGCCCATTACTTCTCCGCCCAGACAGTCAATTGCAACATCAACGCCGTGACCGTTCTCAAGCTCTTCCTTTAACACTTCGGAAATATCTTCCTTTGTTGTAACCACAACTCTGTCAGCGTTTAAATGCTTTATTGAATCCTTGATTTGGTCCGATAAAACAGTTGTAATAACTCTTATTCCGAAAGCCTTTGCCATAGGAATAATTACACTTGCAAGCCCCGATGCGCCTGCATTCATCAAAAGTGTGTTTCCCTCTTGGATTTTACCTTCCCAAAAAAGGTTTAAATATGCAGTTGCAAAGGCTTCGGGGATAGCCGATGCCTCTTCCATTGAACAGTTTTTCGGAACGGGCATAAGCATATCATATTTTACGGCTACATACTCTGCATAACCGCCGCCGCCTAAAAGAGCGCAAACCTTGTCGCCTATTTTCCAATCAGACTTTGCCTTTGCCTCTTCTCCCATTTCAACAATCACGCCTGCAATTTCAAGTCCCATCCACTCGGGGCATCCCGGGGGAGGGGGATAATCTCCTTCTCTCTGCATAAGGTCGGCTCTGTTAAGTGCCGCCGCATGGATTTCAACCAAAACCTCTTCCGACTTGATAATCGGATTTTCCACATCACTCCACGATAATGATCTGTCATCATTTACAAGTATTGCTTTCATTTAAAAATCTTCCTTTCTTTTTATTCTTTATTTGTTTTCAAAATAATTATCCATTCTCATTAACACATCGTCAAAGCCTCTCCATTTAAAGTCCTTGGGAAGTGCCGAAAGCTCTTTTTCAAGACCGTCTTTAAGTGATACAAAATCCGATTGCTTAAGTCCCGTTACTTCCAATATCTTTGAATTATCAACGGCTCTGTCAAAAAGTCTGTCATAATCAAGCTGCCACTTAACGGGAAGAATCTCCTCATCTCTGCCGGCTCTTGTTTTAATATATGTTTCCCTGTCCACCCACTCAGCCTTTAATCCGATTATATCCTCGTAAAGCTTTTCAACATACTCCCATGTATTATGCTCTGCGGTTGAAAGAGTGTATTTTTCTCTGTATGCCTTTTTGTTAAGCACAAGCCTTGCCATCATCTTTGCAATATCTCCCGACCATGTCATTGTTGCCTGTACATTTAACGCATCTTCGGGGAGCATTACCCTTTTGCCTTCTTTAACTCTGGGCAAAAACATGGGTGCCTCCAATGTAACAAGCTGAAATCTTCTTTGAGAATATACAATGGACGGTCTTACCATTGTCCAGTTTAAGTACTCCGAATTTTCAATTATGTTTTCCTGCCTGCACTTTGATATTGAATAATCGTCGGATTTAACATAGGCTTCTTCTTTTATCTCGGATATAACTCTGGGTGAATTTTCGGTTATTATTTTATCCGCATTTGCATACACACGGTAGCTTGACAAAAAGATGTAATGTCCCGTATTTTCAAGAAACATCTCGTATCTTTCCCTAAGCTCCTGTGTGGAATAGGTCATATAATCTATTACGGCATCATAGCCGTTTTTAAGAATTTTTCCAACGACCTCTTTGTCTTTTCCGTTAACCTCAAAATACTTTGCATCCTTTACACATGCTTCAAGGTTGTCTATTGCTATTGCATCAACCTCAAAGCCAAGCTTTACAAGCTCCGGCACAACATAAACGCCCATGGCGCCTGTTCCGCCCAAAACCAAAACCTTTCCTTTTGACATCTTTTTATCTCCTTTTATTCAAAATTTCGCCAATCGTATTGAACAACCGTGGGGAAATCAGGCTCATTTATAAGACGGGTATATACATCCTGACAATCCTTGGGCGAATGTGTTTCCTTTATCATATCCTTAAGCTCCATTCTGCCCCCAAGACAAAGCTTCATAATTGACCTCATATCATCACAATGGGTAAAATGTGCCGGATACGACTCAACCTCCGGTCTTGCCGCCGTATGAGCGCCGTATAATTCAATTCCGGGGAAATGGACTTTTCTGTAGTAATCTATGGTAAAGTCGGAATCTCTTGTACAACCCAAAAGTGAAACTCTGCCCATAGGAGCCATACAGTCAAGAGCTTCGTCAAGTCCTGCTCCTACACCCGTAACCTCAATCGCCACATTTACTCCGCCATTCGAAACCGCCTTAACCTTTTCCGCAAAATCAGGCTCAAATGGAGAAAACGCATAATCCGCACCGTTTAAAAGTGCCTCTTTTCTTCTTTCCTCAACAGGATCCACCGCAATAAGAGGAACCGCTCCCGATGCCCTTAAAATTTTCACTGCAATCTGACCTAAAAGACCAAGACCCATTACCAAAGCGGATTCACCCACTTCAAAATGAGTCTTTCTGACAGCCCCCATGGGGAATGTGCCGATAAATACAACGGCGGCTTCTTCCAATGACATACCGTCGGGAATTTTTACGACACGGTTTTTGTCAACAATATTATACTGTCCGTGAACCGTCCAGAAAGCCGCAACCCTGTCACCCTTTTTAAATTCGGTAACATTTTCCCCCACGGCTTCAACTATACCCGAGGTACTGTAGCCGCACCTCCTCGGGAAGCCGAAATCCTGACCGTTGCCGGCAACCTTTTGGACTCCGGAAATGTTCGCCTTTTCCGTTCCGCAGCTTATGGTGGTAATACAGGATTTCACCAAAACGGAATTTTCGTTCATTTCGCCAATATCCTCTGTTAATATCTCTGCTGTGTCTTTTTTTGTAAAGACTATTCTTTTACATTTCACCTTTGTCACCTCTTAACGCAATTATAATATATTGACTTATAAAATAAAATACATTATAATATTAAAAAACGATACTATTCTATTATTTTGAGGTGAGAATATGAATATGACGCCGGATTTTTTTGTGGTAGAAAAATACAATTATCAAAAAGAACATATCTGTGATTTTTCAAGCTGCCCACGTCCCCATTTTTGTATGGGATATATTTTAAAAGGCTCTGCCGAATTCAAAGATGCAGAAGGAAACAACGCTGTTTCCCTGTCCGAAGGGGATATAATTTTTGTGCCTGTCACCTCCCGATACATATCTGTATGGAAAGGCAATCCCGAAATATCATATATCAGCTTCCACTTCTATTTTTCCGACGGAGCAATCGGCGAAAAGGACAACTTTACTCTTCAGAAAATCACTACAGATGACAGGGAGCAAACAAAAAAAGCCTTTGAAAAGGCTCATAAATACAACGGAAGCTCATTCTCTTCCCGTTGTGTTGCATTAGGGTGTTTTTACGATGTTCTGGGAGAGGTTCTGCCAAAGCTTAAGCAACATCAAAGGGTTGAGCATGACGAGAGAATAGAAAAGGCAATAAACCATATATCCCTTCATCCCGAGGAAAAACTGACAATTCCCGAGCTTGCCGCTATGTGCAACTTAAGCACATCTCATTTTTACAATAAATTCAAGTCCGAAACAGGGCAGTCGCCCATAGATTATAAAAACAGGATTCTGGTAAGCAAGGCTCTTGTTTTGCTTACCAGCAACAAGGATATGAGCATTGAGGATATAAGCTTTGCTTTGGGTTTTTCCTCATCCTCCTACTTTCGCCGTGTCTTTAAAGAATGTACCGGCAAAAGCCCTGCAAAGTTTAAAAAGGCATCCATAGAGCTTTAAAAATATTCTGTTAAATTTCCCATATCCGGCCCTGCTTATGCCATGGTTTCAAGCATTTTGGCTGTCACCTCATATTTAAGAGGTTTATTTTCAAGATAGCCTTTAAATTCATTTAACATATATTCGCTCATTCTTTGACATTCGTCCCCAAGGCTTCCGGCGATATGAGGGGTTAAAATACAGTTTTTCAAGGCATAAAACTCGCTTGTTTTCTCCGGAGGCTCGCACACGGTTACATCAAGCACAGCCGTAATATCCGGTCGTTCCTTTAAAGCCTCGCAAAGATCTTTTTCCACCACCTGCGCGCCTCTGCCCGTGTTTATAAACACGGCATTTTCCGGCATTTTTAAAAGCAGACTTTTGCCGATAATATTTTCCGTCTCCTTGTTATTTGCAAGGTGATTTGAAACAACTGTACAGGTTTCAAACAACTCCTTAAGCTCACACTTTTTAACTCCAAGCTCATTTGCCGCATTGTCGGTCAAAAAGGGATCGAAAACTTTGATTTTTAAATCATAAGCTTTCAGCATATTTATTACAAGCTTTCCTATCATTCCGGCTCCGATTATGCCTACGGTTGCTCCGAAGTTTCCTTTTACATCCTCGCTTGACACCTTTTCGCCTGCGGAATATCTCGGAGCAAGTCTGAAAAAGCCTTTATTGGCAAGAATGATTTCCGATACGGTAAATTCCCCAACGGGAACGGCGTTTGCCGCCCATGCGGAAAAGACCTTCACAGACTTATTGATAAAAGGCTTTGCAAAGTGCTGAACCGAGCCTGCCGAGTAAAATACACATTTAAGTGACGGGAAAATTTCCGATATTTCTTCCTCCGAAAATTGGGGCATACCCCAAGTTGAAAATATGTATTTTATGTCTTTGAATTTACAGGGAGCAGATAATATATCGCTTTTTGCGTATATCTCATTATCGGTGGGAACAAGCGCTGAAATATCCTTTATTGCGTTTTTGTAAACGGATAAGAACCGCTCCCTGTTTTCTCCTAAAAATACAGCTTCCATTTTAATTTCCTAACCTTTCGATTATTTTGTAAAGTGCCTCTGCCTCGGCTTTGAGAGATTCGACTCTGCCATCGGGCATAAATTCAAGCAATAAATTTTTCTCACCCTCAAAATTTTTCAGGTACTTCAGCATAATATCTTCGCCGTCTTTAAGAGGAAGCTGTGGGCGTCCCTCATTATAAAATGTGTGAATGTTCACAGTATACGGCGATACCACCCTTGCAAAGCGTATGTTATATTCAACAGGCATATCGTGATTTTGTTGCCAATACATTCTGAGATTTTGAGAATCGGTACCTTCCATAAGGTGCTCCACACCTTCTATACAATCCGTAAAGGTGTTTTCGTGACATTCAAAGCAAAGAATTACATCTTTCTCTTCCGCAATTTTTATTGCTTTTTTGCAAAGCTTTAAATATTCTTTGATTTCATCCTCCGAGTATTGAGAAAAGCTTTTGCTTCCTGCCCATATCCTCAAAACTTTTGCACCGAGTATTTCGGCGGCTTTTATATAATCGTAAAGCTCGTTTAAATCGTCATCACCCAAACGAAAATATGTGCCGTAAGAGCAACAGGAAATTCCGGCATCCTTTTGCGCCTTTGCAATTTCAAGAAGCCTTTTTTCATTCTCCTTGGGAGCGTGAACATCACTGCCCCACTCTATTTTATAAAGCTTGTTTTCCTTTGCGGCGTTTATTATTTCGTTAAATGTCAAAGAGCGAAAGCTCACAGACACAAGTCCCGGACTGAACATATTCAGCACTCCTTTTCTGTTTTTTCTCTGTACTTCTTCCAAACCTTTTCAAAGGATTGGGATTCTTCGGGGATTTTCCGCACATCTCGCATTTCTGCATCAAATTCCCCATTTTTATAATTTATAACTTGAATCTTATTATTAAGCTTATCACTGCAGGGCAAAAAGTCAAGGGGGTTTTCCCTGTCACTTATATATACGGCTCCCCCTCTTGAAAATCCGTGTGCGGAAAACTCTTTCATAGCCGTTAAAACCGCCATTTGAGATATCAGCATATCCTTTAGCTTATACGCCTTATAAAGATTTTCCTTCGTCACGGAAACACTTTTCTTATAAGCGTTAAGCAAATTTTTTGTTTTTTCAATAAGTGTTTTTATGTTATCTGTGTTTCGTATTGCGGCGGCACAATTTGTCATATCCTGCCTTGCAGACATTGCCAATTCGTCAATATTTTCAAAATCACATATAACCTCTTTTGCAAATTCCCTATGACACGCAACAGCTTCAGAAGCCGCATCTTTAAAACCGATTACATCTTCGGCAAATCTTTTATTTTCAAAAATCCGCTCCGCCGCCCTTAAGCCGCCAACCTGTCCCGAATTTAACGCCGTGCCGCCGGAACGCTTTATCCCGTGAGTTCCCGCACATTCTCCAACTGCAAAAAGTCCGTCTATGTTGGTTTCCCAATTTGAATTTACTTCAATGCCACCGTTTAAATGCTGGGCACAAAGGGATATTTTGAGCCGTTCCTTTTTTAAATCCACACCCTTTGAAAGGTATAGCTTATAGGCAGGCTCGTTCATATTTATCAGTCTGTCAACGGGACAGCCTTTACCTGCTCCCGCCTTTTCAAGATATTCTTTAGCCTCCGGCGAAAGCTTGTCAAAGTCTATATCTTCAAGTCCGAAAGGATTTTTTGTATAATCCAAGTATACGGCTCTGTTTTTCAAAACCTCTTCTTTATACACCAAAATATCAATTACCGATGAGCCGTCCTTTGCTTTTTCGCTGTCAAAGGGCCATTGATAGCCTTTTAAGAAAAGCATACTTAATGCCTTATAGCTATCTCCGAAATAATCCTTTAAAAATTCGTGTTCTTTTCCGCTTTCATCAAGGGATATAAGGCGTGGCAAAGCTTGCATATATGTTCCCGACACGTTCCATCTCGGCTTTGTTGAAGCAAGACCGTATTGCCATTCCGTAAGGTTTACGCATTTTGCCCCTGCCGATATGGCAAGAGAAGATGCTCCCGTCTGACTTTCGGGATATACCGAGCTGAAATACAGGCAGGCAGGTCCGCCTGTTGCCATAATTATATTTGCACATTTGAATAAAGCAAAGTCACCGCTTTTTTTATCAAGACACAAAAGTCCGCAAACGCCGTATTCATTTTTCAGTATTTCAACGGCAAGGAAACTGTCGTATATGGGAAGGTTCATATCTCTTGCTTCTTTCTCCCAAGCCTCCGTCATATATTTTGAGGTAAGAGGCCCTGCAGATGTTGCACGGCTATATGGGTCATGGTCTGTTTTATAGCCCACATATTCTCCGTATTCGTTTTTGGGGAAGGGTATTCCCATATCGCAAAGCCGCATAAAACACCGTGTGGATTCCGCCGCTTCGCAAAGGGCAATATCTCCGTCAACACACCCTGTCTCAAACATATTTTTGGCAAGCTGTCTTACGCTGTCGCCGTCACTTCCCGAAAGGGAAAGCTTATAATATGTCTGCTTGTCGCTTCCCGTGTTTCTTGATGTACCCCAATTTACTCCTTCCGTCACAAGTGCCGCAGTCTTAATTTTGTTTTCGGCTATACGGCACAAAGCCCCAAAGCCTGCGGCACCGGAGCCTATTACTATTACATCATAGGTGTATGCTTTAATTTTATCCATATCATCACCCAAAACTATAATTTTTGTATGTGAAAGCCGCCGTCTACATCAACGGACTGCCCTGTTACATATGGCATTGCTCCGCTTGAAAGAGCATATATGCAAAGGGCAATATCCTCAGGCTTTCCCCATCGTTTATCGGGAATAAGTCCGTTTGATATCAGCTTATCGTACTTTTCTTTTACCCCCTCTGTCATTTCTGTCGCAATAATCCCCGGACGCACCTCGTTTACGGGAATTTTATATTCGGCAAGTCTTTCGGCAAAAAGCTTGGTTATCATTGAAACCCCTGCCTTGGATATGCAATATTCCCCTCGGTTTGAGGATACGGCGTATGCCGAAAGAGATGATGTATTGCAAATATATCCCCTTACGCCGTCGGTTATTGGGTTGTTTATCATAGAGTTTGCCACAAGCTGGGTTAAAAACATTGTGCTTTTTGTGTTTATATCCATTACCCTGTCATAGCTGTCCTCTGTCATTTGAAGAATATCACAACGGTTATTAGGTGCAACTCCGGCAACATTTACCAAAACATCTATTTTACCCGTTTTTGAAAGGGCGGCTTTAACCAGCCTTTCTCTGTCGTCTTTATTTGAAATATCTCCTCTGACATATGTATAATTTGAGAAATTCTCCGAACATTCACGCCTGCCAATTCCGAATACATAATAGCCTTCACTTATAAACTTTTCGGCAGTCGCCTTGCCTATTCCGCTTGATGTTCCCGTTATAATTGCAACCTTAATATCCATTACGACTTCTCCTTGATATTAAATATTATTTCCGCTTTACTGCCTATTGTAAAGCTAAAGAGTATTCGTGTAAGATTTTCTCTTTCCCACGATGATGAAAGCTTTCTGTCGTTACCTATATTCTTCTTTTCAACTTCTATATTGCAATCGGTGTTTGACTGTAATATATATTCATCATTAAGTGTTACACCGTCTTTTATGATTTCCGTTTTGTCCCTTGTGACAAACACATATGTTACGGTATTCTCATCTTTGTTGCAAGAAATATTTTCGGTAAGCATAACACCGTTATCTATAAACTCAATACGCCGTGTAAGGTTATTTAAGCAGGCATCTTCGGGGTATGCGTTTTTGTAGCTTACTTCAACGATTTTATCCTTTGCATTAAAGCGGTCTGCGGCATATTTATGACCGTCGTGCTGTTCTGTTCCGTTTACTATGGGAAGATTATGCCACCCCGATTGCATTGTGAATATGCCGTAACGCTTGCTTATATCAAAAGTGTCACGGGTATAATCTCCGCACCCGGGGTCTATTAAAACAGGGCTTCCGTTATGAAATACCATAAAGCTACCTACATCATTGTGGTTATGGCTTACGGCGTTATGCAACCCTTTTACGGAATAATACCATTTGTCCTTTCGGGCGTATGCGGTCTCCAAATCAGGAAGAATGTAAAAATCCTCAAATTCAGGCTCCGGAAGCTTTGAGATTTCGGGAATATAGACAAGTGTCAAAAGATGGTCACGCAAACGCTGGCTCTTATAAATTGTGAAATCTTGTTTTTTTGCTTCATCCGGAGAAAACCTGAATACATCACTTGTTTGCTTTTGAGATGAACCCTGTTTTGTTAAAAACCTGTATATATCCCCCGAAAGATTTGTAAGTGAGTCTGAATTTATGGCTTTTCCGAACATATACAGATAATAGAGCGATACTGCGATAACGGCGCTCCCGTCGGAATAGTTTGCAACCCAACCGTTTTTAATATAAGCCTTAACGATATAGTTACCTATATTTTTTATTTTCTCATCATCAAAAAAGTCAATTTTTCCTTCCGTTGCAGTCTTCAAAAGGTCAAGGAAGCTGAACATTGCTCCGCCCGATCTATCCCAATATGTAGGACCTTCGTCACAACCGCCGTCCTGAGGGTAGGCATCATATATGTTTTGAAATTCATATAGCATCTTATATATTCCCTCGTAAAATTTGGTATCTCGCTCATTCATCAGGAGAAAAACGGACAAAATATTTGATAAAATCCATGGATTCCAATTATTCACACCTCCGTAGTAGCCCATCCACCAAAAGTCATTATGAGTGAGATAAGGGGTGATTATTCTTCGCTTTAATTCATACTCAATCCTTGAAAGTATGTCGGGACAGTATTTTAAAAGCTCATCATACAAAAGATAGTATGTAAGTGCAACAGTCGCCCCTGTTTCGGAGGCAAATAAATCTATATACGGATTTTCGGCATCCGGCAACAACACACCCTTGTGTGGGTGTCCCACACTATGGGCGGAAACTCCCCAGTATGATTCTTCGCAGATTGCAAAAAGTCCGTCTGTTATGTCCTTTAAAAACCTGCCCTTATATTCCATTACTTCACCTGTTACAAGGGATACAAGGTTTTCTCTTCGGTTAAAATGAGGGTCCTCCTGAGCGAGTCTGTCGCCCTCTTTTTGATATGCCATAAACTGAGAGGCTCTGATTTGAGGCCATTCGCAGCCTAAATATTTCTCGGCGTACAATACGGCATTTTTATCACACTTTGAATTCCAAAACTCTCTGTCACTCCCTTTGGGAAGAATCATTTTTGAGTAGTCAAAGCTTCTTACATCATTTTCTTCTAACCACTTTCTGAACATATTTATTACCTCACTTTACACAGTTTTTATATATGGGAAGGTAGACCTCTCTGTCCCTTATTACACAACCGGGAGTACCGCCGGCTCGCATAATCTCGGTGCATTTTGAACAGCAAATACAACACTTTCCTGAGTCTAAACCTTTGTTTTTAAGTATGTCGTTTGCAAAATCGGGATAGGCAAATATCATTCTGCCGAATCCTGCAAAATCGAATTTGTTTTCCTCTATGTATGCCGCCGCTACATTGGGAGAATTTGCACCAAGATAGCTAAGCCCCGAACAAATAATCTTTAAATCGGGAACGGCAAACTTTATCCTTGACGCACCGTTTAAAATTCTCGCAACACCGAAGAGGGGATGCTCGTCAGGCTCATATCCGCCCTTTGCATAAGGTCTGTTCACATGAGGGTTAAAATACGGATTTCCCATAGTGATATTTAAAAGCTTTACCCCAAGTCTGTATAAAATCCTTGCAAGCTCCGCAGACTCCGAAATGTCAATATCTATGCTTCCGTCATCTTTTACTCCGAAGCCGTAAGGATGCTTAAATCCGTCATAAATATTAAGTCTTGAGGTTACCAAAAAATCGGAGCCGCAGTTTTCCAAGGCACCTTTTACACTTTCCCGAAGAAGTCTTGTGCGATTTTCAAAGCTTCCTCCGTATCTGCCTTCTCTTTGATACGCAGACAAAAGCTCGCTGTTTAAGTATCTGTGACAGCATTTAATATCAATACCGTCAAAGCCTGCTTTTTCCGCAAGTGCCGAAGCTGAAACAAGGCTTTCCGAAACACGATCTAAATACTCATCCGAAACAATTCTGCTTTCCGGGATAGGACTGTCGCCCTCGAAAACAGGGTTATTATAGGCTATTAACGGTTCGGGTACACCGTGAGGCTTACTATACCTTCCCGAATGGGTAGCCTGCATAATCACAACGGGTTCAAAGCCGTTTTCTCTTAAAGCCGTCTCCTTTATATCTTCAACCAAAGCCTTAAAGCTGTCAAGGTTTTCGCTGTTGATAAAAAGCTGGCGTTTGTTTGCTCTGCCTTCAAGCATAACGGCGGTTGCTTCAAACCATATAAGCCCCGCTCCGCCCTTTGCAAAACGCATATATCTGCGTTTTGTAAGCTCATCGGGTTTTCCGTCAAGGGTTCCGTCACATCCCTCCATCGCCTGACATACAAGTCGGTTTTTTACCTCCTTGCTTCCAACCTTAACACCTTCCGAAAGACATCTTGTATTCTCGTTGTAAGGCAAAAATACATTCGCCTCATTAAGCTGATTTTTTAATTCATCATAAGTTTTTGGTACGGATATATTCATAACATCACACCCCTTAAACAAGCAATAAAATCATTGACGCCGTAAATAACACAAATCCGATAAGTAATGAAAGCTTTGGTCTTTCTTTGTAAATTATAAAGGATGCAAGGGATGCCATCAGTATATTTCCGCCGTTGGTAAGAGGAAATACCACCGCAGACGGAAGCATTCCCGAAAGAGGCACCGAGGTCTGATTAAGCAGGAAAATTACAACCGCACTAAGCATGGCAATAAGCACAAATTTTTTCTTTGGCTTTGGTTTTTCGGAGGAAATCTCATCTTTCTTTTTGGTAAACAACATAATCAAAGTCATTATAATCGTTGAAGAGCCGTACATCAAAAGGGAGAAAAGGGATACGCTTCCTCCTTCAATAAGAGTGGGATATGCTTTGTGAGAAAACAAAATTAAGCCGTAGAAAAAGAATAATGTAAACAACGGGAGTATATCTCCTTTTTTGGCAATCAAATCCGACGGCTTCTTTACCCCAAGAATGAATACGGCGGATATAAGGAATACCAAAATTCCCAAAATCTTAAGAAATGTAAGAGCTTCTCCAAAGAAAATCGAAAACAGTACCGTAGGCACAATAATTCCCGCAGTCATAAAAAGATTTACCTGTATAAGCGATATTCGCTTCAAAAGGGATATAATAAGAAATGTGCATATTGCCTGTGAAACTCCTGCCAGCAATGAAACCGGAAGAGTAAAGCCGTTAACCTCGCCTATGCCGTCACTTTTTAAGAACACAAGAAGGGTAATAAGCGAAAATGCGGTGGCAAATATATTTTTCAGCATTCCAAACGCCAAAACCTCCCGTGAATTTCCCGAAACCTTTGAACCTTCCGCATTGGTAATCGCTTGTGCAAAGTACAATATGAACACAACAGAAGTCAGTAAAATTATTGAAGTCATAAACCCACACCTCCAAGTTATACTCAAATTATAATAAATACCAAATCTTTTTTATATATAAATATTGTTTAAATTTATGTAAATCTTGCTTTTCCGAAATTTATATGGTATATTGTATATGGTGATAAAAATGGCACAAAATCAAATAGAAATAGTATTTAACAAATCAACGCAGAACTACTCTCCCCATTATCATAATTGTCATGAGATAATTTTTGTAACTGACGGGGAGGCGGAATTTTATATAGGCGGCAAAACCTTTACGGGACACCGAGGCTCTATTGTGATTTTCAGCAGATTTGAAAGACATTCCGTAAAGGTTATCAAGGAGCCTTATTGCAGATACGCATTAAGATTTAACAATACCGGAAACGAAAACATACCCTTTTCCGAAAGGCTTTTACAACTGTTGGTAAACCGTGGTGACGGATTTTCAAATTTCTTGGAAAGCGGCGAAAAAGAAAAGGACTTTGAAAGGCTTTTTAAAGAAATGGAACGGGAATACAACGGCAACGAGCCTTATAAGGACGAGCTTACGGGCGTGTTTATTGCCGAATTTTTAATAATGCTTTCAAGGCTTTATCCCAACATTATTGAAAACGAAAGCTCCGAGGTTCGGACGGCGGTTTTTGATATTCAAAATTTGTTTGAAAGAGAATACGGCGCAAGCTACAGCCTTAGGGAGTTGGCGGATAAATATCATATAAGTGTTTATTATCTGTCCCATGCATTCAAAAAGATAACGGGAGCATCCGTTATGGAGTACCTGTTTTTTTGCAGGCTTGCGGCGGCAAAAAATATGTTGCTTACAACAGATTTGCCCGTCGGAGAAATAGTTGAAAAATGCGGATTCAGTTGTGACAGCAATTTCAGCCGTTCCTTTAAGCTCTCCACGGGATACACCCCCACAAAATTTCGGAATTTAAACAAAAAATAAGCACGAGATACAAAAACACGGTGAATTTGTATCTTCACCGTGTTTTTGTATTTTTTAATTTTAACACAAAGTAATTTGTCCGTCGGATATACCGAGACGGGTATCGCACACAGAGAGTGTTGCGTTTTTATGAGATATAAAGAATATCATTTTTGATGTCATTTTTGAAATGTTACCCAGCATTTCTTCCTCTGTTTTTGAATCAAGCGCCGATGTACACTCATCAAGAATAAGTATTGGTGCATCACAGCACAAGGCTCTTGCAACGGCAATTCTTTGCATTTGTCCCTCCGATATTCCCGAACCTCTTTCCCTTATCTGCGTATCAAAGCCTTCCGGAAGAGTTTGAATAAAATCGTAGATACAAGCAGCCTTTGCGGCATAAACCATAGCTTCGTCGGATATATCGGCGTTGCCGAATTTTATGTTCTCTCTCAAGGTTCCCGAAATTAAAAGATTTCCTTGAGGAACGTAGGCAAACAATGCTCTTGTGGCAGAGTCTATATCTATTTCCCCATCCTCTGTTTTAATATAAAGCCGTCCGCTTGTTTGGGGATAAAGCCCAAGCAAAATCTTAAAAAGAGTTGACTTTCCTATTCCCGACGGTCCCGTTATGGCAACTACGGCGCCTTTCTTTACGGAGAAGGTGCTGTTATTTATTATAAAACGGCTGTCGTATTTAAAGGACAGATTTTCAGCCGACAAAGACACCATCTTGTCATATACCCCTTTTGCATCAAAGGATAAATCTATATGCTCATCCTCCAAATTGTCGATTTCTTCAAGGCGTTCCGCCGAGGCAAGGGCATTATAAAGCTGTGTAATCAGCGATGAAGCATTAAAAAACGGTGATGTAAGCTGAGAAATTATCTGCATAAACGCCATCAAAGTACCGTAATCCATACTCTTTCCTGCTATCATAAACGCACCCCAGCAAAGTGTTGCATAATATGCCGCCTTATAAATAAACGAGGCACCGCCGCCGGCGATATTACTGATTACATTTCTGAAAATCTTAAGCTTATACAGGTTTTGCATAAGTCCGTCAAGCTTTTTAAGCAGAGGGAGTCTGCTTGAAAAGGACTTAACCACGGTAATATTTTCAACACATTCTTGGGTAAAGCTTCGCATAACCCCTGCTTCGTGCTGAACCTGCTTATGAATTTTCTTATACCATGGCTTAAACAACAAAGCACAGATCAATATCAGACAGCCCACGCCCATCATTATTAACGCATATGTTTTACTGAAGGATGCAAGAACAATAACTCCCACCACGATTTTTGTAACAATGGACAAAACACGAGGCACAAACTGAGTAATTCCGTAAACAACAATTTCTATATCGCTTGTAAACCTGTTTAAAATATCTCCCGAATGAAGATAGGCAATTTTGTCATATTTCTTTTTGGTTAAAGCCTTAAAAAAGTTATGGCGCATTTTCATTTCAAGTCTGCCGGAAAGCATCACGCTGAGCCTTGAATTTAATACCATAAGACCTATGACCGCAACAATAAATATTAAAAAGTATATCGCGCATTGTATAATTTCCGGCTTTGCCGCCTCAAAGGACGGCGCATTTACCGCCGCATTTATTACACGCTTTGATATAAACGCAGGAACAACATAGCTTGCCGATGATATCATACTCGTAACCGACAAAATTGTCATAAGAGGAAGCTGTGATTTTGCGTTTTTTGCAATCCAGAATATTGAACTTTTTTTAGTTTTCATAAAAATCTCTTCCTAATCTTTGTATTAACAGATTTATTATAACATTCCAATAATAAATAGTCAAATATTTTATAAAAGTCACGGCTTCCGGTTCTATTTTCGGACAAAGTATCATAACAATGTTTTAAAGAAATATACGAAAGGACGAAAAGAATGGATGGACAAAGGGTAAATGATGTGCTTCCTTATCTTCCCGAAAGGGTTTCGGCATTGGTTTTAAAGCTTGCCTCGATTGACCGTATCGGCATAGAGGAGATAAGGTTAAGGTGCAACGAACCCCTTACGGTAAGCGTATGGGGAGAGAGTTGTTTTGTTACAAAGACAGGAGGAATTACAAATCATGAAGGTGACGCTTATAAGGTTTCGGAAGAAGAAGTCAGGACCGCATTTTACAAGGTCTGCGAAAACTCGGTTTATGCCCATCTGGAAGAAATTAGAAAAGGGTTTATCACAATTAAAGGCGGACATAGAGTCGGTATTTGCGGGAAAGCCGTTTATGACGGAGAAAAAATAAAAATCTTTAAGGAGATAAGCTCCTTGAATTTCAGAATTGCAAGTCAGGTTTTGGGAATTGCCGACGGGGTAATTGATGTTATAGCCGAAAACAATCAGGTTGAAAGCACCCTTATTGTGTCCCCTCCCCAAATGGGAAAAACAACTCTTTTAAGGGATATAACAAGACAGCTTTCAAATCGGGGCTTTAAATGCGGAGTGGCAGACGACAGAGGCGAGCTTGCGGCCATGTATCACGGCGTCCCCATGAACGATATAGGTGCACAAACCGATGTTATTGACGGAACCCCCAAGGCTCTTGCCGTTGAAATTTTACTGCGCACCATGTCACCTCACATAATTATAAGCGACGAAATTGCATCACATAGAGATGTTGAGGCATTAAGGCAGGCGGCGGGAACAGGGGTAAAAATTATTGCAACAACCCACGGAAACAATATTGACGAGGTAAAGAAAAGGAACATACTTATCCCTATGTTTGAGGACAGAATTTTTTCAAGGGTGATAATACTTAAAAGGGATTTTTCAACACTTGATTCCGTGATATACACAAAGGTTATAAGGCTTTGAACATATATATAAAGCTTGTTTCGGCTCTTTTGATTATACTCGGCGGAGGGTATACAGGCAATCTGCTGTCTCAAAAATTCTCGGTCAGGGCAAAACAGCTTAAACAATTCAGCAAGGCACTTTCGCAGATGAATTTTAATATTGTGTTTTTGCAAATGCCCCTTGTACAGGCAATTGAATGGGCATCAAAGGTGTCGGAGGGTGCAATAAGCAAGGTACTTTCGGGTATGGCAGACAGTATGCAACGGCAAAACATTACGCCCCTTAATGCGTTTTTATATTTCTATAAAGAATACAAAAACAAATTCTGTCTGACAAAAGAGGACGAAGATATTCTGCGTGAATTTATGCTTAATTTAGGTACGGGCGATGCCGAACATGAAAAAAACAATGCAGATCTCGCCTGTGCAAGACTGACCGTTGCTCAAACAGAGGCAGAGGGCGAAAAAATCCAAAAAGGAAAGCTTTGGCGAGGTCTTGGCTTTCTCGGCGGAATTTTTGTTGTAATAATTCTTTTTTAATTCGGGATAAGTTTAAAGCGAGGCGTACAAATGGACGGAGTGGATTTAATATTCAAGGTTGCCGCAATAGGTATACTTGTTGCAGTGCTGAATGTACTGCTTGTAAGGGCAGGGCGAGAGGATCAGGCAATGCTTACCTCCATTGCAGGCCTTGTGGCGGTTTTGCTTGTGGTGATAAAAGAAATAAGCGGATTGTTTGACACCATTAAATCTCTTTTCGGGTTGTAGCTATGTTAATTAAAATAGTTGTAATTGGACTTATAGGCACATTTTTATCCCTTCTTATAAAGCAATACAGACCCGATATGGCAATTGCCGTCCCCTTACTTACAACGCTTGCAATTTTGGCTTTATGTATACCTTACCTTTCGGACATTATAAATATGTGTAAAAATATAGCAACATATACAGGAATAAATTCCGAGCATATAAAAACAGTCCTTAAAATTATCTCGGTTGCGTATATCTGTCAGTTTGCCTCCGACATCTGCAAAGACGCCGGCGAAGCTTCAATATCGGGCAGAATCGAGCTTGGGGGCAAGCTTACAATAATCACCCTTATGATGCCTGTCGTGATAAGTCTTTTGTCCATAGTTTCGGACATAATAAACTTTTAGAAGAAACGGTGGTTTATATGAAGAAATTGCCGATTGTCTTGCTTATAATACTTCTGCTTCTCTGCATACAGGGATATGCGGAAAAGTCGGACGCCGAAAATCTCCTTGACAATTATGCCGCATCTTACGGCGACGCACTAAAGGACGGAATTGATAATGCAGACGACAATATGTTTCGGGATATTGTAGGGGATTACACTATATCCGATGTGATAAAACAAATAAACAGCGGTGAAATACCCCTTTCTCCGTGGGAGCTTGTAAAAATCATTTTTAAGCTTTTGTTTGGAGAAGTTCTGACGGGAGCAAAGCTTATGGCGCTTATTGTCCTTGCGGCGATTTTAAGCTCCTATCTCGGGGAAATGGAGGGAGCGTTTGCCTCGGATGCAATTTCAAAATGTGCGTTATACGCCTGCTTTACAGTCATTGCAGGAGTGGCGGCATCAGCGTTTTCTCAAGCCGCAACAGTCGGTATGGAGGCAATAAAAAGCGTAGCTTTTTTTATGAGATTTCTTGTGCCTGCCATGATAACCGCCTTGGCAACAAGCGGTTCTCTTATATCCGCCGCCGCACTTCAGCCGGTTTTGCTTGTAATTATTGAAATCTCGGTGTGGACAACGGAAAAGCTGTGCTATCCGACGGTTATGATTGCAACCGCTTTAAATATAGTGAACGGAATGTCCCATAAATTTAAAACAGATAAGCTTGTGAAATTTTTAAACGGTGCCGTAAAATGGGGACTTTCCGCAATGCTTACCGTCTTTGTGAGCATTGTAGCAATAAAAGGGCTTGCCTCATCGGGTGCAGACGGACTTTCCGTAAAGCTTACCAAGTTTGCCACTACAAACCTTGTTCCCGTCGTTGGGGGAATACTTTCCGAATCGGTTGAAACGGTAATGGGATGCAGTATATTGATAAAAAACACTCTCGGTATATTCGGAATAATTGCACTTTTTGTAATCGCTCTTACTCCCATTATAAAGCTTGGTGCCCTTATGCTTGTGTTTAAGCTGACGGCGGCAATAGCCCAGCCTGTTTCCCATGAAAAAATATCGGAATGTATAGAAAAGCTTTCGGAATCGGTGGGCGTGCTTTTTTCAATCGTTGTTGCGGTAACCCTGATGTTTATAATCGCAATAACAATTTTAATAAGCTCGGGAGGGCGTTCCGGCATAGTTGGGGGTTGAGAATTTGACAGAGTTTTTCAGAAATTATATTTTATCCCTTGCAGGCATAACCGTTTTCGGCTCTGTTTGCGAAATCCTTATTCCTCAAGGGGTATACAAAAAATATCTGGAGCTTACCGTGGGAATAGTTTTAGTGTGTGCCTTAATTTTCCCCATAGTAACGGGAAGTGCAGATTTCAGCCTTGATATTCCCTCCTTTGAAACGGAAAGTGTCTTAAAAGGCTTTGACGATACTCAAAAAAATCAGGTTATAAATCTTTACAAGGAAAAGCTCTCGGACAAAATAAAGGAGGGTGCAGGGGCTGTGCACAAAGAAGCTTTTGACATAAAATGCGAGGTTTTAACCGATGACGAAAACTTCGGTGCGATTTCCTCGGTGTGTATAATTGCCGACAAAAACGCAGACAAACAAGAAATAAACAATGTTTGCGATTACATAAACAAAACCTATGGCATAGATAATTCCCAAATAAAAACAGTTTACTCAAGGGGATAAGGGGCAGATTTATTTGAAGCTTAACGAACTTTTATCACAGAACAGGATTTTCAAGAAAGAAGACGGCGACAAAAAAAGTCCGAATAAAATTATAATTGCAATTATTGTAATTGCGATTTTACTGCTTTTGATAAGCAGTTTTGCAAAAGACGGCAATGATGAGCCAAAGGATAAAAGTTCGTCAAATATAAATGCAGAGGATTATATTTTAAGTCAGGAAAAAAGGCTTGAAACGGTTTTGAAAAAGATTAACGGAGCAGGTAATGTTTCGGTTTTTATAAGTATTGACGGCGGAGGTGAAAAAATTCTTGCCAAAAATGAAAAAAGCAAATCCTCCGAGGACGGAGAAAAAGCGGGCAATGACATAGGAATCGGAGCAAAAAGCGGAAGCAAGGAAACGGAGATTGAAAGCCAGGTTGTTTTAAGCGGTAAAAGCTCCGTAAACGAACCCTATGTTATTGAAGAAAAAGTTCCCGAAATTGTAGGGATTCTGGTTGTGGCAGATGGGGCATCGAATGAGAACGTAAAGAGTGAAATATTCAATTCGGTAAAGGCGCTTTACGGAATTGCTCCACACAGAATAAATGTAACATATTAGATTTTATATAAGAAAGGATATGTGGTTTTATGAGTAACAAAAAAAGTAAATTCGGAGGCAAACAAATTTTGCTTTTGGGACTTGTGGCATTGGTGGTTGCGGCAGGATATTACAGGTGGACAGTAGAAAACGATAAGTTAAATGAGGCTGTTCCCACCGTAAGCGAGGTTAAAACCAAGCCTACTGAAGCCGAACCCGAATCCAAGCCAAATGAAGAAAAGGGCGAGCAACCAAAGGAGGGCGAAAACTCCCAAGGCAATCAGGAGGGCACAGAAAACATAACCAAGCTTAAGCAATCAAGGGATTCTGCACGCAGTCAATCTGTAGAAGAGTATAAAAAAATGTCACAGGACAAAGAGGCTTCACAGGAAAACAGGAAAAACGCCGAAAAGAAAGTTGCAATGGAAAACGATTTTGCAGACAAGGAACGAAAAATCGAAACACAGGTTAAGGCAAAGGGATATAAGGACTGCATAGCCTATGTGGACGAGGGCGGAGTTTCGGTCACCGTGGAAGGCGGAGAAATTGACGGCGCTAAAGTTTCACAAATAAAAGATATAATCGTAAGCGTTACAAATGTTTCGGTTAAAAATATAAAAATAAACGCAATATAATTACGGTGCAAAATCGCCCGAAAAGGCTCCCCTGTGTAAGGGGAGCTGGATCGGCGCAGCCGAGACTGAAGGGTTGCGCCGTTTCCGCATTTTCCTCCGGCCCACTTTTATCCTCTCCAGTTGTTGTTCATATGACTTATATCCCGATTGTCAATGCTCAACATTCTTATAAATCTTCGTTTTATAACATCTCTTTCGAAGTCATTTTCCTCGTTTCCTATATTGATTATTCTGTGCCATTCAGGCAAATTCCACATACTTTTTATATATTTTTTCTTTAACGGAGGCAAAACGCAAATCCCCTTCATTCCACCGTTTCTCATAACGGGCAAGTGTCATTTTGCCTTCATATTCGTATCTGTCATAATCAAAAGCGTATTCCAGATTGCAGAATTTCGTATTGGAATTTCTCATTCCGAAAAGGTTTATAAGATAATCGTCCTCTGTATTAAATTTTTCTTCTGCGTGCAAATCCTCATCAATATGCATCTGCATACACTTGTTTTCTTTATTTTGAGATTTTATATAAGCCTCCTTTTCCTCGGCAAGCTCTTTTAAATCACAAAAAATCTTTTCCATATGCTTTTCCTCCTGTGCCGTTTTTAACGACTGTATTATGACACACACATACGAAAAGTCAAGACAAAAGATGTGAAATTCAAGACAAATTATAATTTTACACAATTTTCAAAAATTTTTTAAAAAAAGGGTTGACACACGCCTTTCAATCTGTTATAATATCTTTTGTTAAAAAGGTATGCGGGAGTGGCTCAGTGGTAGAGCGTCACCTTGCCAAGGTGAACGTCGCGAGTTCGAATCTCGTCTTCCGCTCCAAACAAAAGGACACCCATTTGGGTGTCTTTTTTGTTTTTTGGGGAGTGGATGACGGGATTACAGAACTCGCTTTAGCGAACCCCTTGGGGTGAGCTTCGAGAGCGACCGAGCCTGCGAGGAAGTGCCGATTTCGGCGTCGAATCTCGTCTTCCGCTCCAAACAAAAAGACGCCCTTTTGGGTGTCTTTTTTGTTTTTTAGAAAGTAGATGGCAACGGGCGTAAACCCAAGTAATAAGTAATACGGAAGAAGGAATATGTTCGGAACAAATTCGCCACGGCGAATTTGCACAATAATTTTCCATTTTCAATTTTCAATTTTTCATTTGTTACATCGTAGGTGCCGCCCGTCCGAAAATGCACAAATTTTACGACATTCTTTTACAGTATAAATATCTCCATAAGGCAAATAATGTATATATGCCACACTTATGGGGAGAGTTATATGATAAACAAAGTTGAAATATGCGGAGTTAACACATCAAAGCTGCCTATCCTTTCGGAAAAGGAAAAAAAGGAGCTGTTTGAGAAAATCCAACAAGGCGATGCCGAAGCGCGGCAAAAATTTATTTACGGAAATTTACGTCTTGTGCTTAGTATATTAAGGCGTTTTAACAACAGGGGCGAAAACATTGACGACCTTTTTCAAATCGGTTGTATCGGACTGATTAAAGCCCTTGATAATTTTGACACATCCCACGATGTAAAATTTTCCACCTATGCTGTCCCCATGATAATCGGCGAAATCCGGCGATATCTTCGGGATAACAACTCAATCCGTGTCAGCCGTTCCATGCGTGACACCGCGTACAAGGCACTTTCCGCAAAGGAAAAGCTTACGGCAGATTGGGGCAGAGAACCAACTGTTGACGAAATTGCAAAGGCTGTGGATATTCCGAGAGAAGATGTTTCCGTGGCACTTGACGCAATTCTTGACCCCGTATCACTTCAGGAGCCTGTCTATCACGACGGGGGCGATGCCGTGTATGTTATGGACCAGATTGCAGACGAAAAAAACATTGACGATTCTTGGCTTGAAAAAATATCTTTAAACGAAGCCATACAAAAGCTGGCAGACCGAGAGCAGCATATTCTGATGTTGAGATTTTTCAAGGGCAAAACTCAAATGGAGGTTGCGGACGAAATAGGAATTTCGCAGGCTCAGGTTTCACGCCTTGAAAAAAACGCCCTCTCTCATATGCGAAAATATTTGTAAAATCAACCTCTTTCAAGCTTGACAATTTATTTTGGTATGTTATATTGTTAGTAGAAGTTTGGGAAAGGGGAAAATAAAGTGAACAAAATATACGAAAAATTCAAGGACGAATTATTAAATTCATGCGTGCCTTTTTGGGTTAATAACGCAGTTGACAAGGAATACGGCGGTATCTTAAACTGCCTTGACAGATTCGGAAAGGTTTATTCCGAGGACAAAAGCGTCTGGATGCAGGGAAGATGCGGCTGGATGTTCTCATATATCTACAACAATATTGAGAAAAATCCCGACTACCTTAAAATTGCCGAAAGCTGCATCGACTTTGCAACAAAGCATTGTATCGACAAAGACGGCAGAATGTTTTTCACCGTAACCCGTGACGGAAAGCCTCTGCGCAAACGCCGTTATTGGTTCAGCGAAACCTTTTATATTATGGCAAACGCCGAATACTATATGGCAACCCATAATGAAAAATATCTTGACACCGCAAAAAAATATTTTGATTTCGTGTATGAGATATACAAAAATCCCGATACCGACCCATACAAAATAACACCCAAATCATACGCCGAAACCCGTGACACAAAAACCCTTGCAAATCCAATGATTCTTTTAAATGTTTCATCAATTATGGGTGATGCGGATTTTGAAAACCGCGAAAAATACAACCGTATTATTGCCGATTTGACAAATGACATAAAGTGCTTTCACAAAAAAGAGTATAACGCCATGTTTGAAAACATAAACGCAAAAGACAACAGCCTTATTTTAAACAGCGCCCCTTGCAGAATTATAAACCCCGGACATGATATTGAGTGTTCATGGTTCTTGCTTGAAGAGGCAATAAAAAAAGACGACAAGGATTTGGCAGAATTTGCGGAAACCGTATTTAACGAAGCCTTTGACCGTGGCTGGGACAAGGAATACGGCGGAATTTTCTATTTTAAAGATGTTCTGGATTTGCCCGTCGAAGCATACGAGCATGATATGAAGCTGTGGTGGCCTCACAATGAAACGGTAATTGCTTCCCTTATGCTATATCTACATACAAAAGACGAAAAATATATGGAAATATTCAATAAGGTTTGTAACTGGGCATTTGAGCATTTCTCGGACAGAGAATACGGCGAATGGTTCGGATATTTAAGGCGTGACGGAAAATGCACCGAACCGCCCTGCAAGGGACACACCTATAAAGGACCCTTCCATGTAATGCGTATGCTTTCAAAATGTATCGTCCTGCTGGAGAAGTATAAATAATAATACAACTTTTTGCTTGCAAAAACAAAAACTTGTATTCATTTTGCGTACTTAAAAAGCACAGTTTTGATAACCGTGCTTTTTTTGGTGCGGATAACAGGACTTGAACCTGCATGAAATTGCTTTCACATGGACCTGAACCATGCGCGTCTGCCAATTCCGCCATATCCGCATATTAAATTGAAAATGGAAAATTGAAAATGGAAAATTATTTGGTTGAAGATTTTACGATGCTTACTAAAATCTTTTCGAGTTCAACACAATCATCCAACATTGATTTTCCATCGTTTTCTGTTAAATAATTTGTTGCAATTAAAAGTTTAATCCAATACTTTGTTTCGGATGTTTCTTTTAAGGCAATATTCATTTTGGCTACAAAATCAGGTTTTGTTTGAGCTTGCTCTGCCTCAGCCACATTTGCACCTATACTTGTACCACTGCGAAGTAATTGCTTTGAAAGAACATATTCGTTCTTTTTATTTGTAAGATATTTATATAAATTGATAACCCTTACAGCAAAGTTAAAACTTTTTGATTCAATTATATTATTCATACCAATCACTTTCAACTTTCAATTATCAATTTTCAATTATTATATCACATATTTTTTCGGATTTCAACCCATTTTAATTATTTTATTCTTTTGTCAGGTTGAGTTTTAAAATATTCTTTGTGCTTTAAGTCCCTCTTTATAAAGCTTCATATACTTTAAAAAGCCACATCTTCCTTCTTCGTCGGGCGTCACGGTTTTTATATTCATATCCGCAAAAACATTATTCTCAAGCCATTTACCGAGATTTTTATCCTCTCCGTCAATCATAAACGCCGCAAGGAGCGCCATTCCCCATGCGCCGCCTTCTCCCGCCGTTTCCATAACAGAAACAGGGGCATCAATGGCATCGGCAAGTACCTGCTGTGCCACACCTTCAACCTTAAAAAGTCCGCCGTGCGCCAAAAACCGCTCCCCACTCATTCCCTCGTTATCATAGAGTATATCCATACCGATTTTAAGCGTGGCAATAGCGGAATAAAGCTGTGCACGCATAAATCCCGAGAGGTTCATATTTCCGTCGGGCATACGGTAATACATAGGTCTTCCATTTTCGACCTCGGTGATCTGCTCTCCCGCAAGATAGTTGTATACCACAACTCCGCCGCAATCGGCATCAGCCTTCATGGCATTTTTGTAAAGTGCCTCGTAAAGAGCGGATTTATTCGCAGGATAACCCATAAGTGTTGCAAATTCTCCGAAAATCTTTACCCACGCATCAAGCTCACAACTGCAATTATTACAATGCGCCATTGCAACCGGCAATCCGTCGGGAGTTGCAACTATATCAATTTCCCGATACATATTTTTTAAAGGCTTATCAAGAACAAGCATCGAAAAAACCGATGTTCCAGCCGATACATTTCCTGTTTTGCACATAACCGAGTTTGTGGCAACCATCCCCGTGCCGGCATCACCCTCCGGAGGACAAACGGGTATTCCTGCCTTAAGAGCACCGGATTCATCAAGAAATTTCGCTCCGGCTTCCGTAAGATACGCACCCTTTTCCCCCGCAAGTCTGACTTTAGGCAAAATATCGCGAATATTCCACTTAAAGCCTTTGTCCGCAACAAGCTTTTCAAATTTGTCAAGCATTTCTTCGTCATAATCATTTCCGCATACGGGGAACATTCCGGAGGCTTCGCATATTCCCACTTCATGTCTGCCCGTAAGCAGGTAATGTATGTATCCTGCAAGAGTTGTTATATACGAAATATTTTTTACATGGTCTTCGCCGTTTAAAATCGCCTGATAAAGGTGGGCAATGCTCCATCTTTGGGGAATGTTGTAATTAAACAGCTTTGAAAGACTTTCCGCAGCCTCGCCGGTGGTGTTGTTTCTCCATGTTCTGAAGGGCACAAGAAGATTATCGTCTTTATCAAAGGCAAGATAACCATGCATCATTCCCGAGATTCCCATTGCCTCAATGTCATTTGTCCACTCTTCGCATTTTCCGTTCATATTGTCCGCAAGTGAAGAAAAACAACCTTTTATACCGGCATGAATTTCCGAAAGGTCATATGTCCAATATCCGTTTTCAAGCTTGTTTTCCCATTCAAAGCTGCCGCTTGCAACAGGAGCAAAATCCGCCCCCACAAGGGATGCTTTTATTCTCGTCGAACCAAGCTCTATACCAAGATAAGTTTTATTCTTCATTTTTATGTACCTCCTCTTTTACTCTGTAAGCCGTTATTGTTTCCACCGTTTCAATGTCGGAAACAGT